>NZ_RFFG01000025.1 GCF_003696215.1 Actinomadura harenae
TGCCGGGCTGCCCGCCGCCGAAACCGGACGGCGCCGCCCCCGGCCCCGCGGGCGCCTGCCCGCCGGGCCCCGCCGCGAGGCCGCCGGGGCCGGGGACGACCATCGTCTGGTCGCCGAAGCCCCCGCCCGCGATTCCCGGAGGCGTCCCCGGCCCGCCGGGGTTCTGCGCGGCCGCGCCATGAGTCGGCGTTCCGCAGTTCGCGCACTTGTCGAGCGTCCCGGCCGTGGTGGACCCGCACGTCGGACACTGCATCGCTCAGACCTCGCTTGTCGCCGCTTCGCACGCCTCGCGGCCCACGCCCTCCACGGGGCGGACCTCCCCACACCGGCCGCGGGGTATTCGACAAAAGGTACTGCGTACCGTCGGTCGCGTACGCGGTGACGGGAATCCGCGGGGCCTTCCGTCGGCCGCCGTCGCAACGTCACCGGGGCTGGCACCGAATCACGACATGTCGTCCACGGTCAAGGTCCGCCGCCGAGGTTTACGCGGTCGCCGTGTGATGCTCGTCGCATTCTCCGTCCCGGCCGTGCCGCCCGTCCTCCCGCCGGGACCGGGCACGTGATCACACCCACGACGATCGCCGCCCGGCACCGACTACCCTCGGGAAGGTCGCTGAGCGCCCCAGAGACACGGAACAGAGAAGACGGAGTCCATGAGCGATCTTCCGCTGCGTTCGCAGCTGGCCGTCGCACTCGGCCGCACGGCCGCGAAGATGTCCCGGATGGCGGGCAAGGGGGACGGGTCGGTGATCGGCGGGAAGGTCGGCCTCCGGCTCGACCCGGAGCTGCTCACCCGGCTGTCCCGGGACCGCAAGCTCGTCCTCGTCTCGGCCACCAACGGCAAGACGACGACGACCCGGCTGATCACCTCGGCGATGACGCCGCTGGGGGAGGTCGCCACCAACGCGTTCGGCGCGAACATGCCCACCGGGCATGTCTCGGCGCTGGCGTCCGCGCCCGCCGCCCGGTACGGCGTGCTGGAGTGCGACGAGAAGTACGTCCCCATGGTGCTGCGGGAGACCGGCGCCAACCTGGTCGCGCTGATGAACCTGTCCCGCGACCAGATGGACCGCGCGGCCGAGATCTGGCTGCTGGCGGGCAAGTGGCGCAAGGCCCTGTCCGAGGCTCCGGGCACCCACGTCATCGCCAACTGCGACGACCCCCTGGTGACCTGGGGCGCGTCCACCGCCAAGTCGGTGACGTGGGTCGCGGCGGGCCAGCACTGGCGTGAGGACTCCTGGTGCTGCCCCGAGTGCGGAGGGCCCCTCGACCGGCAGGAGGCCGAGGAGAACTCCGACTGGGCCTGCCGGCAGTGCCACTTCCGCCGTCCCCGCCCCGACTGGGTGCTGCACAACGGCGCCGTCTACGACCCGCACGGCCGGGCGTACCCGCTGGACGCCGTCCAGCTGCCGGGCCGCGCGAACCGGTCGAACGCGGCCGTCGCGCTCGCCGTGGTCGCGCAGTTCGGCGTCCCGCCGGAGCAGGCGCTGCCGCTGCTGGCGACGGTGAAGTCGGTCGCGGGCCGGTACACCACCGTCGAGGCGCAGGGCCGGACGCTGCGGCTGCTGCTCGCCAAGAACCCCGCGGGCTGGCTGGAGGCGTTCGACGTCCTGAAGCCCGCGCCGTCCCCGCTGATCCTGACGATCAACGCGCAGGGCCCGGACGGCCGCGACACCTCCTGGCTCTGGGACGTGGACTTCCGCCTGCTGCGCGGACGCCCGGTCTGGGTCGGCGGCGAGCGCCGGCTCGACCTGGCCGCCCGGCTGGAGGCCGCCGACGTCCCGTTCACCCTGGTGGACGACGTGGAGCAGGCCATCCTCGCCGTCCAGCCGGGGCCCGTCGACGTGATCGCCAACTACACCGCCTTCCAGAGCATCCGAACGAGGTACGGCCGTGTCGTCTGACCGTTTGAAGATCGTCTGGATCTATCCGGACCTGCTGTCCACCTACGGCGACCAGGGCAACACGATCGTCCTGGAGCGGCGGGCCGCCCTGCGGGGCATCCCGACCGAGACCGTCCACCTGCGCTCGGACGAGCCGGTCCCGCCGGACGGCCACATCTACCTGCTCGGCGGTGGTGAGGACCGGCCGCAGATCCTCGCCGCGCAGCGGCTGCGCGCCGACGGCGGGCTGACCCGCGCCGTGGAGAACGGCGCGGTCGTGTTCGCGGTCTGCGCGGGCTTCCAGATCGTCGGCCACGAGTTCGGCGGCGACGAGGGCCAGCCGCTGCCCGGCCTCGGCCTGATGGACATCCGCTCGTTCCGCGGCCAGCAGCGCGCCGTCGGCGAGGTCGTCTCGGACGTGGCGTCCGAGCTGCGCGTCCCGCGCGTGACCGGCTTCGAGAACCACCAGGGCGCGACCAGCCTCGGCCCGAACGCGCGGCCGTTCGGCCGGGTCGTCTCGGGCATCGGCAACGGCGACGGGCAGGGCTTCGAGGGCGCCTACCAGGGGCACGTCCTCGGCACCTACATGCACGGCCCGGCGCTCGTCCGGAACCCGGCGCTCGCCGACCTGCTGCTGACCTGGGCCGTCGGCCGCGAGCTCCAGCCGATCGACGACTCCTGGGCCGGGCGCCTCCGCGAGGAGCGCCTCAACGCGGTCCTCGGCGCGTCCCCCGCGTAAGCGGTCCTCGTCACCGGCCGTCCCCCTTCCCGGGGGCGGCCGGTTTCGTTTGGGTCTGGTGGGGTTCGCGGGGCGCTGCGACAGTGCGTCCATGATCTGCTGCGCGGTGAGCCGCCGCGACCTGCTCCGGCTGGGCGCGGTCGCGGCCGGGTTCACGCTCGTCCCCGCCGCCGAAGGCGCCGTGTCAGCGTCCGCGTCCGGCGCCGTCGCGCCCGTGAACCTCGAACTGGTCACGCTGACCGAGAGCGGCGCCGTCCTGACCTGGTACACCGGCCTCCCCGGGACGGACGACGGGCTCGGCCGCATGAAGCCCGCCCCCGCCGACGCCGAGGTCCGGTACGGGACGCATCCCGCCCGGCTGACCCAGGTCGCGCACGGACCGTCCGGGACGCCGTATCACCACGTCGAGCTGCGCGGACTCGAACCGGGCCGCACCTATTACTACCGGGCGTCGTCTGGCCGGCGCGCGGCGCGACGCACCTGCTCGCCGCCGGGGACGTCAGCGCCGAGGCCGCGCCCGCCGACCTCGCCCGCGCCAAGGGCCTGCTCGACCGCTTCGGCGGCTACGGCACCGACTACCTGGTCACCCGCGGCAACCACGACCGCGCCCACGACGGCCACCCGTCCTGCACCCCCGGACGCCGGCAAGGCGGCGACTGCTTCGGCGACGCGTTCTTCCAGGGCCGTCCCACGTACTTCTCCCGCGAGCTGAACGGCCTGCGGATCATCGGCCTCGACACCTACGACAAGCCCGGCGACGGCGGCGACGCGGGCGGCCTCGGCCGCGACCAGCTCGCCTGGTTCCAGGACGAGCTGAAACGCGACCCGGACCGTCCGACGCTCGTGTTCGGCCACCACCCGCTCTTCACCGAGAACGACCCCCTGGCCGTCACCGGGACGCACTCGCTCGACGCGGGCCAGTCGCTGCGGATCCTCGCCGCCTACGACCGCACGCCCGGCGTCCTCCTGCACCACGCGGGCCACACCCACCGGAACCGGCGCTCGGTGTTCCCGCTCGCGCCCCGGGTCGTCCAGCAGGAGGTCGCGGCCGTGAAGGAGTACCCCGGCGGGTTCACGCTGCTGCGCGTCCATTCCGGCGGATACGCGCTGAACTTCTACAAGACGCGCGCGCCGCTCGCCCGCGAGTGGAGCGAACGCAGCAGGCAGGAACTGTCGGGCATGTGGCCGCGCCTGTCGTTCGGCGACCGGATCACCTACCGCAACAGCGTCGTCCACCGCGACCTGTCCGGCCTCGGCGCCTGAACCGCATCAGTAGACGAGGGCCTGGACGCCGTCCTGGGTGATCTCCTCGACGAACGTCGGGGCGCCCGCGATGCGGATGCCGGGGATCACGTCGTCCGGGCCGATGTCGCGGCGTCCGGCGCACTGCGTGCACAGCGTCACCTGGCCCCCCGCGAGGACGACCTGGAGCAGCTCGTCCAGCGGAGTGGCGAGCGGCAGGTTCAGCTCCGCGGCCCGTCCGGGCAGGGCGTACCAGGCGGACTCGCCGGTCAGCCACAACGAGACGGGAAGGCCGCTCGCGACGGCCGCCGCCGCGACCGTGAACGCCTGGTTCACCCGCTCCGGGCCGTCCGCGCCCGCCGTCGCCTTGATCACCAAAGAACGCGCCATACCGGGCACTGTAGCCGGGCGCGGCCTCCCGGCCGGGGACGTCCCCGGTGGTTAGGGTGGGGCGTCATGGGCGGACTGGTGAACGCGGGCGTGCTCGTCCTGGCCTGCGCGGGACTGGCGGTCGCCGCGCTGCTCCTCGTCGTGCGCCTCTTCCGCCTCCGCTGACCCCGCCCGCACGGGCCCGGGACACCCCGCGCGCGTGCCACGGCGGCGGCATTCGCGGCCGTGTCGGCGGTGGTGTTAGTGGCGGGCCGGACGGCGTCCAGCCGGTAGCCTTCCGGACATGGAGCCTGAGCTGCACGACGACCTCAAACCGCTGGAATTCCTCCTGGGCACCTGGAAGGGCGCCGGGGTCGGCGACTACCCGACGATCGAGGCGTTCAACTTCGGTCAGGAGATCTCGTTCGGCCACAACGGCAAGCCGTTCCTGATCTACTCCAGCCGCAGCTGGCTGATCGAGCCGGACGGCACCGTCGGCCGCCCGCTGGCGACCGAGACGGGCTACTGGCGCCCCCAGCCGGGCAACCGGGTCGAGGTGACGCTGGCGCATCCGACCGGCATCGTCGAGATCTACCTCGGGACGATCGCCTTCCACCAGATCGAGATCGGCACCGACGTGATCGCCCGCACCGACACCGCCAAGGAGGTCAAGGCGGGCAAGCGGCTGTACGGGCTGATGCCGGAGAAGAACGGCGCCCGCGACCTCGGCTGGGTCTACGAGATGGCCGCGATGGGCCAGCCGCTCCAGGCGCACCTCTCGGCACAGCTCAAGAAGGCCGACTAGCGGCCGAGAAAGGGACCTGGGGAGCTCCCCGAAAGGTCCCGAAAAGGTTCGACCCCCGGACCTTCCCCGCCGGGTGGCGGGGGACGCACAGGACTGATGCGTCGGTCCGGGGGCCGGGTAACTGCCTGGTATTCGCCGATCACCGTCCGGTGATCGGCCACCGCCGTGCGAACACGACGGCGCCGCGGCAGGACGGCGACTAGCTGACAGTCACCTCGCGAGTCCCAGAATCAACCATTTCTTGGACCACCTCCTTTCGCGCGTGCCGCCAAGCTATGCGAGCCTCCGGCCGAGGGGCAAACGCTTTTTCCGGACGGTTTCCTGCGACGGTCCACCCGTCCCGAGAAGTAGGATGCGGGCATGGCCGAGACGTGGCAGGAGGAGCTGCGGGCGAAGGGTTACCGGGTCACCCCGCAGCGGCAGCTCGTGCTGGAGGCCGTCACCAAGCTCGAGCACGGCACCCCCGAGGAGATCTGCACCGAGGTGCAGCGGACGGCCGGCGGCGTCAACATCTCCACCGTCTACCGGACGCTGGAGCTGCTGGAGGAGCTGGGCCTGGTCAAGCACGCCCACCTCGGCCACGGCCCGCCGAACTACCATCTGGCCGCCGAGGCCGAGCACATCCACCTGGTCTGCCGCGACTGCGGCCGGGTCAACGACGTGCCCCTGGACGCCGCGGCGGGCCTCGCCGCCGGACTCGACCGCGACCACGGCTTCGAGACCGACGTCCAGCACCTCACCGTCTACGGCCGCTGCGCCGACTGCCGCGCCCGCTGACCCCGGCTGATCACGCGCGCCCGGCAGCGTCCTGCCCGAGCGCGCCCGATCATCGCAACGTTGATCACTCGCGCCCGCCCGGCCGGGTTCAAGGGGCGGCGCGGCGCATAGTCTGGGCTGCATGGAGAGCCCGCTGCTGAAGGTGCACGGGGCCGTCGCCGCCGACGCCCCCGACCAGGAGATCGCCGCGCACTACGGGGACCCGGTCCGCGAACAACGACTGCTCGAGGCGGGCAGGGCGTTCGCCGACCGGAGCGACCGCGGCGTCCTGCGGGTCACCGGGCCGGACCGGCTGTCCTGGCTGCACAGCCTGCTCAGCCAGCACCTGGAGGCGCTCGCGCCCGGCGTCGCCACCCAGGCGCTGCTGCTGACGATCAACGGTCACATCGAGCACCACCTGCACCTCGTGGACGACGGCGAGACCGTCTGGATCCACGTCGAGCCCGGCACCGCGCCCGCGCTCGCCGACTTCCTCGACCGCATGCGGTTCTTCCTCCGCGTCGAGGTCGAGGACGTCTCCGACCGGTACGCCGTGATCACCGGCCCGTCCGGCGACGGCCCGGCGGACGGCGTGCCGTCCTTCCCGGACGTCGCGGGCCTGACCACCCGGATCGTCCCGCGCGCCGAGCTCGACGCGCTCGCGGCGGGCGACCTGCCCCCGGCGGGCCTCTGGGCCTACGAGGCGCTGCGGATCGCCGCGCACGTCGCCCGGTTCGGCCTCGACACCGACCACCGGACGATCCCGCACGAGATCGGCGTGATCGGGACGGCCGTCCACCTGGCGAAGGGCTGCTACCGAGGCCAGGAGACGGTCGCGCGGGTCGAGAACCTGGGCCGTCCGCCGCGCCGCCTGGTCTTCCTGCACCTGGACGGCAGCGTCGACCGGCTGCCCGCGCACGGCGACCCGGTCGAGATCCCCGGCGGACGGCAGATCGGTTTCGTCGGGACGGCGGCGCGCCACCACGAGCTGGGCCCGATCGCGCTCGCCCTGGTCAAGCGCAACGCCCCGGTGGACGTCGAGCTGCTGGCCGGGGGCGTCGCGGCGTCGCAGGAGGTGGTCGTCCCGCCGGACACCGGCGCGAACGCCAAGATCGAGCTGCGCCGCACCGCCGCCGACCGTCCCTAGCCGAACGGGCGCGGGGCGCGTAGAAACCGGGCCGCAGGGGCAGAATCGTTCTCACGGGAGAGGTGGCCGTCCGAGGGGCGGCCGCCCCCGGAGGAGGTGGTCCCCGTCGCCGCACACGAGGATCCACCGCGCCCCCTGCCCGAACCCGGCGACCGCCACGTGGCCGGCCCGGGCGCCCCTCGCCCCCAGAACTTCCCTCCCGAACCCCCGCCCCCTCCCGAATCCCCGCCCCCACCTGAGCCTCTGCCGCCGTCTGGGGCGGCGGCGCGGTCGACGGCGCCGTTGGGGCCCGGCGTCCCGCCGCGTCCGGAGCCGGCGACCGGGCCTGCCGCGCCGACCGCCGGGCGGCGGGGACGGCGGAGGGCCCGGCGGGAACCGCACGGGGTGTGGTGGGCCGCGCTCGTGCTGGGGGAGCTGCTGGCCTGGTACGCGGGGTCGTGGCGGCCGGCGCTGCTGGGACTGGCCGCGTGGTGCCTGTACGAGTTCCTGCTGATCCCGACGGTGTGCAGGGTCATGACCGAGCAGGGCTATCCGTGCCGGGAACCGGTGCGGGGCAGGCCCTTCGCGTGCCGTCCGGACCACCAGGCGCTCAAGAACGAGGGGATCCTGCGGCTGCTCGGCGTCCGGCCCCGGCTCCGCCGTCCGGTGCGGGGCGCCCGTCCCCTGTCGGCCCCCGTCCAGGACACGTCTCCGCCTGCTCCGCCCGTCCGGGACGCGTCCGGACGGGGCGAGGGGGTGGTGGTCCACTCGCGGGCGGTGCGGGCACGGCTGGCGCAGGCGGACCAGGCGCTCCTGATCCTCGCGGGGGCCGGGACGGTCGTGACGATCGCCGGGATGATCTACGGGATCCGCGGCTGATCCGGCCGGTCCGCGTCAGTACTCGAGCAGGACGGTGATGGGGCCGTCGTTGACCAGGTCGACCTGCATGTCCGCGCCGAAGATCCCGGTCTCGACCTTGGCGCCGAGGGCGCGGAGCCCGGTGACGACGGCGTCCACGAGGGGTTCGGCGACGGGGCCAGGCGCGGCGGCGGTCCACGTGGGACGGCGGCCCTTGCGGGCGTCGCCGTAGAGCGTGAACTGGCTGACGACCAGCAGCGGAGCGCCGAGGTCGGAGCAGGACCGCTCGTCCTCCAGGATCCGCAGCCCCCACAGCTTCGCGGCCAGCATGGCCGCCTTCTCGGGCGTGTCGTCATGGGTCACGCCGACCAGGACCATCAGGCCCGGCCCGTCGATCGCCCCCACGACGCGACCCGCCACGGTCACGCTCGCCCTGCTCACCCTCTGGACTACCGCACGCATGACACGACATTCTGCCTGCATGGGAGCAACGACGCTCATCACGGTGGCCCCGACCGGGGCGGAGTCGGCGAAGGCCGACGTCCCCGCCCTGCCCGTCACCCTGGACGAGCTGGTACAGACGGCCAAGGAATGCGAGGCGGCCGGAGCCGCCGTCATCCACGTGCACATCCGCGACGACGACGCGCGGCCCACCCTGGACCTCGCGCGGCTGCGCGACACCGTCCAGGCGCTGCGGGAGAGCACGGGGCTGATCGTCCAGTTGTCCACGGGCGGCGCGGTGACCGACCCCTACGAGCACCGGCTGCGGGTGCTGGACGCCGAGCCGGACGGCTGTTCGCTGACCTGCGGGACGGTCAACTTCGGCGACGACGTGTTCATGAACCCGTGGCCGTTCATGGTGGAGCTGTACCAGCGGACGCAGGCGCAGGGCGTCGTCCCGGAGTTCGAGCTGTTCGACCTCGGGCACGTCCGGGCGCTGCACCGGCTGCTGGACAAGTACGGGGCGCCGTTCGGCGGGCACGTCCACTGTGACCTGGTCATGGGCGTCCCGGGCGGGATGCCGGGGGACGCGCGGACGCTGGTCGCGGCGGTCGAGGCGCTGCCCGAGGGCGCGACCTGGTCGGCGACGGGCGTCGGCCGGACGTCGCTGCCGGTGATGTTCGCGGCGCTGTCGGCGGGCGGGCACCTGAGGGTCGGCATGGAGGACACGCTCACCCTCGCGAAGGGGCGGCCGGTGACGGCGAACGTCCAGCTCGTCGAGCGGGCGGCCGAGGCGGCCCGGATCGCGCAGCGGCCGCCGATGAGCCCCGCCGAGGCGCGCGCCCTCCTGGGCGTCCGCGGGTCCGAGGCCCCTTCCGCTTGATCGGACGCCCCTGACACACCCCCGGCGCACCCCGGCACACCCCCGGCGGCCCGTCCAGGTGGGCTGACGCCCAGGTCGGCGGCCTGTTCGGGTGATCCGGCGCCCGGGCCGGCCGAGAGGCCGGCGCGCGGGCGCCGGGGCCGGGGGACGCGCACTTCGCCCGGTCGGGTATGAGTGTGGGGTAAGTGTCTGACTTGTGGGGGTTGCTGTGACAACGGTGTCCACGCCTGTGCTGGTCGAGGTGGAACGTTCCGGGTTCGTGGAGTCGCGCCACCGCGGCAGCGCCGTGGGGCTGGCGGCCGACGGGACGACGGCGGTCCGCGCCGGGTTCCCGGACGAGCCGATCTTCCCGCGCTCGGCGAACAAGCCGATGCAGGCGGTCGCGATGGTCCGTTCGGGGCTCGGCCTCGAGGGCGAGCTGCTCGCGATCGCGGCGGGCAGCCATTCCGGTGAGGACTTCCACGTCGAGGGCGCCGAGCGGATCCTGGCGTCCGCCGGGCTGACGGCGGACGCGCTCCGGTGCCCGGAGCAGTGGCCGCTCGACCAGGAGGTCGCGCTGGACGTGGCGCGCCGCGGCGAGGGCCGCACGCGGCTGCGGATGAACTGCTCCGGCAAGCACGCCGCGATGCTCGCGACGTGCGTGGCCGCCGGCTGGTCGACCGACGACTACCTCGACCCCGCGCACCCGTTGCAGGCCGCCTCGCGCGAGGCGGTCGAGGACCTGGCGGGCGAGCGGGTCGCGGCGGTCGGCGTGGACGGCTGCGGCGCGCCGCTGTTCGCGCTGTCCACGACCGGTGTCGCGCGGGCTTTCCGGGCGCTCGTGACGGCCGACCCGGGCACGCCCGAGCGCAAGGTCGCCGACGCGATGCGGGCGTTCCCGGCCTGGACGTCCGGGACCCGGCGCGAGGAGCGCCTCCTGATGGACGCCGTGCCGGGCCTGCTGGTCAAGTGCGGCGCGGAGGGCGTGGACGCGTTCGCGTTCACGGACGGCCGGGCCGGTGCGATCAAGGTCGACGACGGGTCCATGCGGGCCCGGACGCCGGTCACCGTGGCCCTGCTGCGCGCGCTCGGCGTCGAGCCCGCCGACCCGGCGGTGCTGGACGAGCTGGCGACCGTCCGGCTGCACGGCGGCGAGGCGGTCGTGGGCGAGATCCGGGCCGTGCCGAACCTGTTCTGACCTCGGGGAACCGGAACCTGAGCCGGAACGGAGCCGGAAACGGCGGGAGGCGCGGGCCTGGAGTGTTCCAGGACCGCGCCTCCCGTCTCGTCCGGGGGGTCATTCGAGGACGCGGGCCCGGCCCGCGCCGAGGCCCGGCACGATCTCGGTCAGCGCGATCGCGACCACCAGCGCCACCGGGACCGTCCAGCCGGACGTCGCGTCGTGCAGCGCGCCGATCAGCAGCGGCCCGAACGCGGAGATCACGTAGCCGAGGCCCTGGACCATCCCGGAGAGCTGGGCGGCGGTCGCGGCGTCCGGGGAGCGCAGGCCGATCATGGACAGGGCGAGCGCGAAGGAGCCGCCCTGGCCGAGCCCGAGGATGACGACGAACAGCCACATCCCGCCGAGCGGGGCCCAGGTCAGCCCGGCGAATCCGGCCGCCGTGAACAGCCCGACCAGCAGCGCGATCGGACGCTGGTCGCGCAGCCGCGCGGCGAGCAGCGGCAGGCACATGTTCCCGACGATCTGGATCAGGCTGGACGCGGCGGTGACGAACCCGGCGGCGCTCTGCGACAGGCCCCGGTCGGTCAGCATGGTCGGCAGCCAGGCGAACAGGACGTACGCCAGCGACGACTGGAGGCCGAAGAACAGCGTGATCTTCCAGGCCAGCGGCGACCGCCACACCTTCCGCGCGACGTCCCGGTGCGATCCGGCGGCCGGGGCCGCGCCCGCCGCCGCCGCGGTGCGGCGCACCTTCAGCAGCCGGGGCAGCCACACCAGCGCGGCCAGCATGGCCGGGACGGCCAGCAGCGACAGCGGCACCCGCCAGTTCCCGCCGGTGGCGTCCTGGATCGGGACGGCGAGCCCGGACCCGAGGGCCGCGCCGCCGCTCAGCGCGACCGTGTAGAGCGCGGTCACGGCCGTGATCCGGTGCGGGTGGTCGCGCTTGATGATGCCGGGCACCGCGATGTTGCCGACGCTGATCGCCATTCCGGCGACCAGCGACCCGGCGAACAGGGCCGCCGTCACGGGGATCATCCGCAGCCCGATCGCGGCGGTGAGCGCGACCATGGCCGTCACCAGCAGCGCCTCCGGACGCGGCGGGCGGCGCAGGAACGCCGCCAGCAGCCCGTAGGAGCCGAGGAACATCAGCGGCAGCGTGGTGAGCGCGCCCGCCGCCGTCCCGGACAGGTGCAGGTCGTCGCGGACGGACCCGACGAGCGGGCCCACGGCGGTCAGCGCCGGCCGCAGGTTGACCGCCACCAGGATGATCAGCAGCAGCCCGGCGGCCGCTCCGGCCCGGTCGCGCGCCCCGGGCGTGCCCGAGGGGCTGGAGGGAGAGGTCATCGGCGTGGGGGCGGTCCCGGATTCCTCACGGACCGTCATGGGGTCTCCTCAGGGGTGTCGGGGGTGACCAGGGTGTCCAGCGTGGTCAGGGTGGGCTCGATGACCGCGCGGACGGCCCGTTCGGCCGCCTCGGGGTCGCGGGCGGCGACGGCGTCCAGGACGGCGCGGTGCGCGTCCTGGCTGGCCTCGGCGAGGTCGACGTCGGCGCGGAGCGCGGCCATCGCCTCGCCGAGCCGTCCGGTGAAGTACCGGTACGCCTCGACCAGCAGGGGGTTCTTCCCGGCCTCGACGACGCCGAGGTGGAAGCGGGCGTCGGCCTCGCCGAACCCGCGGTCGTCGGCGGCCTCGCCGCGTGCCGCGAGCAGATCTTCGAGCCGGGCCAGGTCGGCGTCGGTGCGGCGGCGGGAGGCGAGCCGGGCGGCCTGGACGTCGTAGGCGAGCTGGACCTCGAACACGTCGATCAGGGTCGAGCGCGCCACGCCCGCGAGCATGGGCCGGGGGTCGACGCGGCTGCGCACGTACGTCCCGTCGCCCCGGCGGACCTCGAGGACGCCGATGTGGGTGAGGGCGCGGATCGCCTCCCGGACGGCCGGGCGGCTCACCCCCAGCTCGCCCGCCAGCCGGTGCTCGCCGGGCAGCCGCTCGCCGACCTCCCAGCCGCCGCCGGTGATCTCCGACTGCAACTGGTCGAGCACGGCGTCCACGGTGGAGCCGGTGGGGACCGGGCTGAGGGACATGCCACCTCCATTGGTTAGATGTCAGACATCTTACCAAAACCGGCAAAAGGGGTTTTGCCGGGGTGGATGTCCCAGAGAAGCACAACGCCCCGCCCTCCGGAGAATTCCGGCGGACGGGGCGTCGATGATCACGCCGTGCCGCTCACACGGCGTGCCGCTCACACGGCGTGCCGCTCACAGGGCGAGGGGCGCCTACATGCCGCGCGACTGCGAGATCGACCCGGACGTCGCGAGCGTGAAGGTGCGCATCGACTCGGCGAACCGGGACAGGTCCCACTCGGCCGGACCCTCGTACCAGTAGAGGTTGTCGGCGCCCTCCGCGCGGACGCCCGCGTCCTCCACGGTGCGGGCCCACCGGTCCACGACGTCGAAGACGACCGCGTACGGCAGGAACCGGGAGAACAGGGCGATGCGCTGCTGGGACGGCATGCCCTCGTCCGGCAGGACGCCCCGCTCCAGGAACGCCCGGAACCCGATGGTGTGCGCCAGGACGGTCGACCCGCGCGCGGTCTTGGCGGGCATGTACTGGCCGCCGTAGGCGAGCGCCGCGCCCGCGACGATCGCCCCCAGGCCGACCAGTGCCAGGTCCGTGGTGACGGCGAGGACGACGGTGGCGATGATCCCGAGCCCGGTCACCCCCATGCCCGCGATCGTCCAGCGGGACCGGACGGTGTCGGGGCGCCGCGCGAACCAGCCCTGCTCCACCACGTCGTCGTACATCGCCGACCGGACGCGCTGGAGCTGCGTCGCGAAAGTCCCGCCGAGCGCGGACAGCTTGACCGCCTCCCGGCCGTCGAACAGCGCGCCGAGCAGGATCCGCTCGTACCGCAGCAGGTCGGCGTCGCCGCCGGGACGCTGGAGGCGGCGCAGCGTCCAGTCGAGCCGGCCGGTGGTGCCGCGGTCGTCCTCCTCGATCAGCAGGTGCCCGCGGACGGCGAGGTCGACGATGGTGGCGGTCACGTCGATCACGTCCGCCTGCTCGTCGATCAGCGTGCCGACCTGGCCGGGGCGGACGCCGTTCGGGGGCTCGAACTCCTCGCCGGTGACGTGCCCGTGGTCGCCCTCCGCGGCCCGCTTGCCGACCACCCGGGCGTCCCGCCCGCGCAGCATGTAGAGGCCGACGACGCCGCCGACCAGCAGCAGGAGCAGCGCGCCCAGCGCGGACGCGGTGACGCCGTTGACCGAGAACGCGGTCGCGGCGGTGTGCCTCCGCTCGAAGATCGCCTTCCCGCCGGTGACCCCGGCGGGGAGCCCGACGACGACGGTGAGGTTGTCGTCCGGCAGCATCTGGCTCTGGCTGAACACGCCCTGCGTGTGCGTGTGGTTCGTGTAGAACTGCGTGCACCCGATCGTGCTGTCGAGGGCGCCCGCGAAGCAGTTGACGTTCTGGACCATGGCGGGCGTGTCGACCGTGGCGTGCGCCTGGGCGACGGGGACCTTCCAGCCGCCGATCGCCGTCCAGCGGAACTCCTCGGCGCCCCGCATCGGGTTGACCGCGCCGCGCACGTCGTACTCGAGGACGACGGTGTGCTGCCCGGACGCCGCACCGCCGGTCAGCTTCACCTCCGTGGTCGTCCCGGACGAGGAGACCGCGGCCTTCGCGGGCCCGCCGTCCGGGCTGGACGCCTTGAGGTTCTCGATCTTCCAGACCCGGTCCCGCGTGACGCTGGAGTGCGTCCGGGTGGTGAAGGTCCGCTCGAAACCGGCGCTGGTGAACTGGTAGACGATCGTCTCGCGGACGTGCGCGACGCCGCCCTTGCCGAGGGTGATCGCCGCCTCGTCCTTGACGACGCGGTCCGACACCCGCAGGCCGTTCACGCCCTGCGCGGCCTGCGCGGGAAGCGCGAGACCGGCGGACAGAACGGCGGCGAGCGGCAGGGAGGCGACCAATGGCCGCAGGCGACCCAACATGGCGGCAAATGGTAGCGGGCCCGCCCGTATAGTTCTGCCCTATGGCTGGTCACTACCCCCCTCCGGCCGGACGGCCGGGGCAACCGCCGTACGGTCCGCCGCAGCAGCGGCCGCCCTACGGCGGGTCTCCGCACGGCGCGCAGCCCGCGCAGCCGTACGGCGCGCCGCCCCGTCCGCCGTACGGTGCGCCGCCTCCGCAGGGACCGCCGCCGCAGGGACCGCGCCCGCAGGGACCGCCTCCGATGGGGCCGCCGCAGGGGCCGCCTCCGCAGGGGCCGCCTCCGCCGTACCGGGGAACGCCGCAGCCGTACCCGCAGGGCGGGCCGGTCGCGTACCGGTACATGGCGCCGCGCCGTCCGCCGCGCCGCAGCGCGGGCGGGACGATCGCGGGGGTCATCGGCGGGTTCGCCGCGCTCGGCGTCGTCCTGATCGTCGTGCTGTCGGCGATGTCGTCCCACCGCACGACCGTGGACACGGGCGGGAGCGGCGTGACCGCATCCGGCCGGGGCTCCGGGAGCGGCGCGCCGCAGAACGTGACCCGCTCGACCGCGACGAACAGCAAGCTCTACACGAGCGGCGCGCTGAACTCGGTGAGCTGCCACCTGCCCGCGCTGGACCAGACGTCCGACTCGATGCGCCGGTTCATGAACGACCTGAGCGACTGCCTGGACTCCACCTGGAAGGCGCAGTTCGGCAAGATCGGCATGTCGTTCGCGCCGCCCAACCGGGTGTTCTGGCTGTCGCCGGGCAGCAGCCCGTGCGGCCAGTACCCGGCCCCGGGCTCGTCGGCGTTCTACTGCCCGGCGAACAACACGATGTACGTCGGCCTCAAGCACGTCATCGAGACGTCCGGCGGGGAGTCGGTGGCGCACTTCGCGGTGTTCGCGCGGGTCATCGCGCACGAGTACGGCCACCACGTCCAGGACCGGGCGGGCATCCTGCTCTACGGCGACCGCCTCATGGACCAGAGCGACCCGCTCGGCCGCGCCGAGGCGAGCCGCCGCATCGAGTTGCAGGCGCAGTGCTTCGCGGGCGAGTTCCTCGGCGCGAACCGCACCTCGCTGCCGCTCGACCAGGAGCAGTACACGGCGCTGGTCGTGGACGTCCAGGGCCGCGGCGACGAGCGCCAGCCCGCCGACAAGCGCGACCACGGCTCCGGCAAGCACTACGCGGGGTGGGTCGTCCGGGGCATCCGGACGCAGAGCCTCTCCGTCTGCAACACGTGGACGGCCCCGCCCAGCGCCGTCTCCTGACCGTTCGGTTCCACCGCCTCGAACGCCCGACGGGATCGCTCCCGCCGGGCGTTCGCGCGTCCGGGGCCGAGGCCGGGGCCGGGGGCAGGGCCGGGGCAAGGTGGCAGGGGCGATCGGCCGGTCAGAGCTTCGATCCGCCGGTCGCGTCGAGGACACTGCCGGTCACCCAGCGGGAGTCGTCGGACGCGAGGAACGCGACGATGTCCGCGACGTCCTCGGGCTCCCCGACGCGTCCGAGGGCCGCCATGGCCGCGGACGCGTCCCAGGCCGCCTGGTTCCCGCGCAGCCAGGCCGCGTTCACGTCGGTGTCGATGATCCCGGGCCGGACGGAGTTGACCGTGATCCCGCGCGGCCCGAGCTGGACGGCCAGGTTCATCGTGAAGTTGTCCAGCGCCGCCTTCGACGCGCCGTAGGCCATGATCTCGGGCATCGCGATCCGGGACACGCCGCTGGACACGTTGACGATCCGCCCGCCGTCGTTCAGCCGCGGCAGCGCCTGCTGGACGATGAAGAACGGCGCCCGGACGTTCACCGCGAACACCTCGTCGAAGCCGTCCTCGGTGAGGTTCTCCAGGTCCGCGCTGCGGCCGATGCCCGCGTTGTTGACGATGACGTCGACGCGCGCCCCGCCGGTGGCCGCGTCGTAGGCGGCCCAGAGGCGCTCGGCGTCGCCGTGCGCGCCGACCTCGGCCTGGATCGCGATGGCCGTGCCGCCGTCCTTCTCGATCCGCGCGACCGCGTCGGCCGCCGACTCCGCGTCCCGCGCGTAGGTGAGGACGACGGTCGCGCCGTCCTCCGCGAGGCGCTGCGCGACGGCCCGCCCGATGCCCCTGCTGCCCCCGGTGACCAGCGCGAACTTCCCGTTCAGACGTCCAGTGCCCATGGTCGTGCGACCGCCTCTCATTTATTGAATGATCGCTCAAGAAAGAACCTAGCACAGATTCTTGAGCGTTCGATCTAGAATTGGGCCATGACCGAGAACCGACGGGGCCGTCCCCGGGCCTTCGACCGCGACGCCGCCCTCGCGTCCGCCACCCGGCTGTTCTGGGAGCGCGGCTACGAGGCGACGTCCATCGGCGACCTGACCGAGGCCATGGGCATCCGCCCCGCCAGCCTCTACGCCGCGTTCGGCGACAAGAAGGCCCTGTTCAGGGAGGTCGTCGAGGAGTACCAGCGGACGGAGACGGCGGGCTTCGCGGGCCGGGCGCTCGCCGAGGAGCCCACCGTCGCCCGCGCGTTCGCCCGCGCCCTGCGGGACGCCGTCGACATCTACACCGACCCGTCCCACCCGGCGGGCTGCCTGATCATCCGGGCGGCGACGAACGTCGCGCCGCGCGACGCCGAGATCGAGACGTACCTGCGGGACATCCGCAACGCCAACGTGGACGGCTTCGCCGAGCGGGTGCGCGAGGCGGTCGGCCGGGGTGAGCTGCCGGACGGCACCGACCCCCGGGCGATGGCCCAGCTCTTCGCCACCGTCCTCCAGGGCCTGTCGCAGCGCGCGGGGGACGGCGCGACCGCCGCCGACCTCCGCCCGGCGGTCGAGATGGCCCTCGCGGCGTTGCCCGGGAGCCGGGATTGAGCGATGTCGACGCAGGTCATGACGGTTGTGAGCAGTCTCACCGGCAAAGTGCTAGCAAGCCGCTTGCAATTGCAAGCACCGTGACGGAGGGTGGAGACATGGCAGGTTCGAAGGTCGGCTCCCTCGGGGAGTACATCCGGGAGCAGCGCACGCGGGCGAAGATCTCGCTGCGTCAGCTCGCGGACGTCTCGGGCATCTCGAACCCGTACCTGAGCCAGGTCGAACGCGGCCTGCGCAAGCCGAGCGCGGAGATCCTCCAGCAGATCGCGAAGGGTCTGCGGATCTCCGCCGAGGCGCTGTACGTCCAGGCGGGCATCCTCGAGGCCCGCGAGGCCGAGAGCGACGTGCAGGCCGCGGTCCGGGCCGACCTCATCCTCACGGAACGCCAGAAGCAGGTGTTGCTCGACATCTACGACGCGTTCCGGAGGGAGAACGAAGCAGCCGGAGTCGTCCCCGGGGGCGCCCCAGCGGGCGCGGCCGCGGCGGACGGCGAGCAGGCACACGCAGCGAAGGAAGGGAAACAGGTCTGATGACGCTTGCCGACACCCTCCGCGACAACAAGGTCGTCCACACCGTCGCCGGCGCCGGTGACCTCGCGGTCGAGAAGCTCCGCGAGGCCCCCGAGCAGGTCGGGAAGGCGCGCGAGACGGCCGCCAAGGTCCAGGGCGAGGTTCGCGAGAACCTCGGGAAGTACCGCGGCGAGGTCCGCGAGAACCTGGACAAGTACGGCGACGAGATGCGCGAGAACCTCGGGAGGTACCGGGGCCAGGTCCGCGAGGCCGTCGTGAGGTACCGCGGCCAGGTCCGCGAGAACGTCGACCGGTACCGCGGCGAGGCCCGCGGGAACGTCGGGAAGATCCAGGAGAAGGTCGAGGTCAAGGACCTTCCGGGCGCGGCCGTCGCGTACGTGACGCACGTCGGCACCCGCGCCGTCGGGTTCGTGGACGAGCTGGCCGAGCGCGGCAAGAAGGTCGTGCACGGCGCGGCGCCCGAGGTCACGGCGTCCGAGGTCACTGCCGCTGACACGCCCGCGGCCGAGCCCAAGGCGGTCAAGGCGGCCAAGACGGCCAAGACCAACCGCGCGCGCAAGTCCGACTCCTGATCGCCGGCGTCCGGCTCCGCGCCGCGCGGAGCGGCCGGGACGGGGCCCGTCCGGGAACACCCGGGCGGGCCCCGTCGTCGTTCGGAGTACCGGCTGGACAGGCCGCATAGGGTGGGAGTTCCACTCGCCGAACACGCGGCGCCGGCCCCGGCGCCGCCCGGGACGGACAGGAGCGTCGATCGTCGGTGACCGGCTTCGGTGTGCTCGACTACTTCTTCTGGATCTTGCTGATCATCGCGTTCGTGATGGAGGCGTGGGCGCTGATCGACGCGCTGACCGTGCCGCCGAACGCCTACGCCGCGGCGAGCAAGCAGAGCAAGAAGCTCTGGATGATCATCCTGATCGTCGCGGCGGTGGTGGGGCTCGCGGCGGCCGTCCTGCCGCTCCAGGGCTCCTCGCCGGTGGCGGTCCTCTTCGGGATCCTCCCGGTGGCCGCGTTCATCGCCGCCGCCGTCTACCTCGCCGACGTCCGCCCGGCGGTCAAGCAGTTCAAGGGGCGTGGCGGCGGCCGCTCCAACATGGGCCCCTACGGTCCCTGGTAGGCCGCCGACGTGGGAGAGGGGCGCGCGCCGGGTTCCCGGCGTGAGCCCCGAGGGTTGCAAGTAAGTCCTTACTTGAGGCAGTGTGGGCGCGTCCGCCGATCCGTGCGACGGGCGCCGTCCGGACGGTGCCGTGCGAAGTGAGGCTCCCGTGACCCAGGCCGCCGCCCTCCCGCCGCCCGCCGACCCCGCCCCGCAGGACGGGCCCGCCCCGCAGGACGGACCGGACGCCGCCGAAGCGATCCCGCCGGTCGTCCGCGGCCTGGTCAGCGGGCCGTCCCTGGTGGCGGGCGGCGCGAACGTGATCATGCAGCTGTCCCGGCTTCCGGTCGGGCTCGGCGTCGTGGAGTCCACCGTCGAGTCCGGACGCGTCGACCGGCACCCGGTCAAGCGCGCCCGCACCACGCTCACCTACCTCATCGTCGCGATGCTCGGCAGCTCCGCGGAGCGCGCCTGGATGCGCGAGGAGATCAACCGGCAGCACCGCCAGGTGCGCAGCGCGCCCGGCGCGGACGTCCGGTACAACGCGTTCGACCGCGAGCTCCAGCTGTGGGTCGCCGCCTGCATCTACTGGGGCATGGAGGACGTCTACCGCCGCTTCTACGGCGAGCCGTCCGGGGCCGTCCTCGACGAGTTCTACCGGCACGGACGCCGGTTCGCGACGACGCTCCAGGTGCCGGACGACATGTGGCCCGAGGACCGCGCGGCGTTCGAGGAGTACTGGCGGGACGGCCTCACCAAGATCGCCAGCACCCCCGAGACCCGCGCCTACCTGCGCGGGATCGCCAAGGCCGGGTTCCTGCCGAGGTCCGTCCGCCGGGTCGTCGGTCCGGCGAACCGCCTGCTCACCGTCGGGTTCCTGCCCCCGGAGTTCCGCGAGGAGCTGGGCTTCTCCTGGACGCCCCGGGAGCAGCGGGCCTTCGACGCGGCCGTCCGCGCGCTCGCGTTCGCCAACCGGACGATGCCGAAGCCGATGCGCGAGTTCCCGTACAACGCCTACCTGTGGGACTTCCGCCGCCGCATGCGCACCGGCCGTCCCTTCGTCTGAGCGCCCGCGAGGGACCGCCCGGTCACGCCTTGGTGGCGGACTGCCGCTGGAACAGGACGTGCAGCCAGGCCATCGCCACGGCGAACGCGGTCGCGCCCACGGCGAGAGCCGTGAACTCGGCGTCCAGCACGGAGCCGTGGGCGAGCGCGCCGTCCAGGTCGAGGTGGGCCATCGACGCCGCGCCCCACAGCACGCTGACCACCGCGACCGCGCCCGACACCCGGACGGCCAGGTACCGCCGCCGGACGACCAGGACGATCGAGAGCAGCCCCGCCGCCGCGGACACCAGGATCAGCGGCGACCGGACGCCGAGCGCCAGCGCGCCCGGCATCGCGAACAGCCCGACCGCGACGCCGGAGACGATCGCGTAGCCCTGGAAGTGCAGCAGGACGTCCCGGTCGCCGGCCTTCCGGGCGTTCCAGATCAGGTGGACGGCGGCGAAGTAGGCGCAGAGCATCGTGGTCAGCGCGCCGCCGTAGATCCCGGTGACGCTCATCCAGCTCGCCTCGCCCGTGGCGATGGTCGTGGCGACCGCGCCCAGGCAGAACGGGGTGAGCAGCGACGCGGGCCCGAGCAGCGGCTCGATCCGGAACCGGCGGGACAGGAACCGGCCGACGGCGGTCCTGCGCGGCCCGAACCGGTCGAGGGCGGACGTCGCGCCGCGGGCGGCGATGCCCGCGGCGGCGATCACCAGGGGGACCCGGTACGCGTCCACCATGTCGTTGAAGATCGGCGGGAACGCCGTCCAGGCGAGCAGCAGCGCCAGGGCCAGCCAGGCGTGATGTGCCTCCCACATCGGCCCGACGGCACGCTCGATGACCCTCCGGTCACCCGGCCGGTCGCGGGACAGCAGGTGCCACAGTCCGGCGCCGAAGTCGGCCCCGCCGAACAGCAGGTAGGCCGACAGGCCGGCCAGGATCAGCCCGAAGGCGAGGTCGGCGCGCGTCATCGGGCGCCGCCCGTCCGGTGCCGCGCGGACGCGGCGGTCGAGAGCTGGAGGGTGCTCATGTCGACTGAATGTAGTACTACGAGCCGTAGTACTTGACTCGGTAGTACTACCCCGCGTGGTGATCTGTCTCACCCGTCGCTTACAGTGGACGGCGTGAAGGGTCTGGGAGAGCTTGAACGCACCGTCATGGAGGTCTGCTGGGCGCGCGAGGAGGCGGGTGTCGTCCCCGCCACCGCACGCGATGTGAGCCGCGCGCTCGCCGATGAGCGCGACCTCGCGCACACCACGGTCATGACCGTGCTGGACCGGCTGGCCAAGAAGGGTTTCCTTGATCGTGAGCGGGACGGTCGCGCGTGGCGGTACCGTCCAAGTGCGAGCAGGGAGGGATATGTGACCGAGCTCATGCTGGGCGCGCTGAACGAGACCGGCGACCGTGACGCCGCGCTGGCGCATTTCGTCCGGTCGGTGTCCCAGGACGAGATCGACGCCCTCCGCCAGGCCCTCGACGAGCTCACGCAGGAGCCACCCGCATGACCGGTCCGGCCCTGCTCGCGGTGGCGGCTCTCCTGACCGTCCTCGGCGCGCAGGGGCTGTCGAAGGCCCGCTGGACGTGGCGCACCCCCCGCATCGCGATCGGACTGTGGCAGGCGCTCGGCCTCGGCTGGGGCATCGCCACGATCGGCGCGCTGCTCGGCGTGGCCCTGCTCCCGTACCACCGCGGCATCGTGCACGGCGTCCCCGGCCTGGTGGCCGACAACGCCGCGCGGCTCGACGTCGTCCACATGGGCGCGCTGCTCGCCGCCGTCGCCCTCACCTTCGTCCTGCTGACCATGCTCGCCACCGCGGTCGTCCGCGTGGTGCGGGCCCGCCGCCGGCACCGCGCGCTGCTCGCGCTGGTCGCCCGCGGCGACTCGGCCGCCCCCGACGCGCTGGTCCTCGACCACCCGGGAGCGGCCGCGTACTGCGTACCGGGCGTCCGGTCGTCCAAGGTCGTGGTGAGCGCCGGAACGCTGGCGCTGCTCGACGACAAGGAGCTGGCCGCCGTCCTCGCGCACGAGCGCGCGCACGCGCGCGAGCGGCACGACCTGGTCCTGCTGCCGTTCTACTCGCTCCGCCAGGTGTTCCCGCAGATCCGCCTCGTCGGACGATGTCTGGACGCGGTGGAACTGCTCATCGAGATGGCCGCCGACGACCGCGCCCGCCGTCACCGCCCCGCGAAGGAGCTGGCGACGGCGCTTCTGCGTTTCGCGGCGGCCCGTCCGGCGGCGGCCCCGTCCGGCACCCTCGGGGTCGCGGCGGCCGACATCCCGGTGATGGCCCGCGTGAACCGGCTGCTCCGCCCCGAGCCGCAGCCCCGCCGCATCCGCGTCGCCGCCAGCGTCGCGATCCCGGTGGCGATCGTCATCCCGGCCCTCCTCTGGACCCTGCCGCCCTTCTAGACCCCGAGAGCCCCACCCCTCACAAGCGCCGGTCCAGGATCCGACCCCCGGACCGGCGTTCCGCTGTCTCCACCCTCTCGCCCGCCGTCTCGCCCGCCGTCTCGTCCGCCTTCGCCGCCCTGGCCCGCCGCGGCCCGCCGGGGAGCAGCAGCGACAGCGGGACGGTGAGCAGCGTGAGCGCCAGGTCGCCCAGCAGGGTGAGCCGCGCCGCCCCGACCAGGCCGTGCCGTCCGGCCAGCGAGAAGAACACCGCGCCGAACACGGCGACGCCGATGGCCGCGGAGAACTGCTGGAACGTCGTGAGCAGCCCGGCCGCGGCCCCGGCCCGCTCCGGCCGCACCCCGCCCAGCGCCGCGCCGATCACGCCCGGGAGCGTCAGCCCGCTGCCGAGTCCCAGCAGCGTCAGCGGCAGGAGCAGCTCCACCGGGCCGCCGCCCGCCCGCAGCGCCACCTCGATCCCGACGATGCCGGACGCGGTGATCACGCAGCCCGCCGTGAGCGCCCGCCGTCCGTACCGCGCCGTGACCCGCCGTCCGCCGAGGGACGCCGCCATCGTCGCGAGCGCGAGCGGCCCGAACGTCAGCCCGGACCGGACGGGGCTCAGCCCGAACCCGTACTGGAGCAGCAGGGTGTTCACCAGCATCAGGCTGCCGAACGACATCATGAACGCGACGTTGAGCGCGGACCCGACCGAGAACGAGCGGGCGCGGAACAGCGTGAGGTCCACGACCGGCTCGGCCGTCCGGCGCTCCCAGAGCAGCGTCGCGGCCAGCACCGGGACGCTCGCGGCCAGAGACGGCCAGGCCCACAGCGGCCAGCCCTCCTGGCGTCCCAGCACCAGCGGGACCAGCGCCAGCCCGAGACCGGACGAGACGCCGAGGACGCCGACCAGGTCCAGGCGCGGTCCCGTGCGGGTCCCGGCGCCGGGCAGGACGCGGGTCGCGAGCAGCGTCGCGACGACGCCGACCGGGACGTTCACGAGGAAGATCGTCCGCCAGCCGAGGCCGAACACGCCCGCCTGGAGCAGCAGCCCCCCGAACACCTGCCCGCAGACGCCGCCGAGCCCCATGACGACGCCGAACCAGGCCATCGCCCGCGCCCGCTCCTCCGCCCCGAACGACGCGGTGATCAGCGCGAGGACCTGCGGCACCATCGCCGCCGCCGTCAGGCCCTGAAGCAGCCGCGCGGCGACCAGCGTCCCGGCGTCCGGCGCGATCCCGCACAGCAGCGACGCCAGCGTGAACGCGGCCATGCCGAGCGCGAACATCCGCCGGTGCCCGAACAGGTCGCCGAGCCGTCCGCCCGTCACCAGCCCGGACGCGTACGTGAACGCGTAGCCGCCGATCACCAGCTCCAGCGCGGCGGACCCGGCGTGCAGGTCGCGTTGCAGCGACGGCGCGGCCACGTTCACGACCATGTAGTCGAACGAGGCCATGAACGTCGCCGACAGGATCACCGGCAGGGTGAGTCTCATCGGATCCTCCTAAGATCGCCTTCGTGTCGAAGGTGGCCTTCTGAAGAGGTCCGCCGCATCTGCCGGAATACCTACGCCCGTTCCACAGGCTCTTCAGATCCGGAGGTGGTCCTGTGGTCTTCGTCGGGCGGACGGCCGAGCTCGCGGCCCTGGACGAGGCGTTCGCGGCGCCCGGCGTCACGGCCGTGCTCGTCGGCGGGGACCCGGGCATGGGCAAGTCGGCGCTGGTCGCGGAGTTCGCCGCCCGGCACGCCCCGCGCGCCCGGACGGTCTCCGGCGACTGCCTGGAGCTGGACGGCCTGCCCTACGCGCCGCACGTCACGGTCGCCCGCCGCCTGGTCGCGGACCTGGGCGCCGAGCGCGTGGCGCGGCTCGTCCCGGGCGGTGGACGGCGCGGCCTCGCCCGGTGGCTGCCCGCGCTCGGCCGCCCCGAGCCCGCATCCGATCCGTCGCCGGGCCGGACCGCGCTGTTCGAGGACGTCCTGGCGCTGGTCGAGGCCGCCGCGGCGGACCGTCCGCTGATCGTCGTCCTGGAGGACCTGCACTGGGCCGATCCGTCGAGCCGGGACCTGCTGACCTTCCTCGTCCGGAACCTGACCGGCGCGAACCTGCTGCTCGTCGGCACGTACCGGCCCGTCCCGGACGGCCATCCGCTGCGCGCCGTGATCACCGCCCTCACCCGTTCGCCGTCCGTCCGGACGGTCGAGCCCGCGCCGCTCGGCGCCGCCGACCTGCGCGTCCTGCTGGCGTCCCGGCTCGGCCACGCCCCGGCGGGACGGGTCGCCGCCGAGATCCACCGGCGCAGCGCGGGCAACCCGCTGTTCGCCGAGGCGCTCGCCGACGCCGGTCCGGGTGGCACCCCGGCGCCGCTCCGCGACCTGCTGCTGACCGGCTTCCGCACGCTGCCGGACGCGTCGCGCCAGGTCGTCCGGGCGCTGTCGGCGGCCGAGGGGCCGGCCGGGATCGCCCTCCTCGGCGCCGCCACCGACCTGCCCGAACCCGACCTGGAGGCGGCGCTGCGGTCCGCGATCGAGCAGGGCGTCCTCGCGCGCCCGGACCGCGACTGCCACGCCTTCCGGCACGATCTCGTCCGGCAGGCGGTGTACGAGGACCTGCTGCCGAGCGAGCGCGCCCGCCTGCACCTGCGGTTCGGGCGCGCGCTCCACGCCGAGCCGTCCCTGGCGTCGCCCGACCGCGTGCTTCCGCTCCTCGCCGCGCATTGGCAGGCCGCGGGTGAGCGCGAGCGGGCCCTCGCCGCCTGCTGGCGTGCCGCGCAGGCCGCGGCCGACATGCACGCCTACCCCGAGCAGCTGCGGATGCTCGAACGGGCCCTGACGCTCCTGCCTCCCGACGCGGACCGTTCGCTCGCGCTGTCCCACGCCGCCGCGGCGTGCCTCCACGCGGGCGAGGCCCGGCGCGGCGTCGAGCTGGCGACGGAGGCCCTGTCCCTGGTCGACCCGCCGCGCCGCCGGGCCCTCCTGCTGGACCTGCGCAGCACGCTGGCGCACCGCCTCGGCGAGGACGGCCTGTCCGACCTGCGCGAAGGAGCCGCCCTCCTCCCGGACGGCCCGGACCGCGCCCGCCTGACGTCCACGCTGGCGAACCGCCTCTTCCTGATGGCCCACTTCGACGAGGCGCGGACGCTCGCGCACCGCGCGCTGGAGATGGACGGCGACGCGCGCGTCCGGGCCTGGGCCGAGCTCACCCTCGCCGCCCTCGCGGCGCTGTCCGGCGACCTGGACGAGACCGCGACCCGCACCGCCGAGGCCGAGCGCCTGGCCCTGGCCTCGGGTGACGCCACGTCCCGGTGCATCGCGATCATGTGCGAGGCGGACGCCCTGCACGCCATGGGCCGGGACGAGCGGGCCTGGGAGCGGGCCCGGGAGGGCATCGAGGCGGCCCGCGAGCACGGCCTCGCCCGCGACCAGGGAGCCGGGCTGACCGCGTTGTCGGCCGAGGCCCTCGTCGCGCTCGGCCGCTGGCCCGAGGCCCGCGCCGTCCTCACGGCCTGCCTGGACCGGGATCCGCCGCCGCTGTTCCGCACCCTCGCCCTGACCACGCTCGGGTGGATCGAGCTGGCCGAGGGGAACGCGGAGGCCGCCGCCTCCGCCGCCGACGAGGCGCGCCGGAACCTGAGCGCCACCTATCGCGGACGCATGTTCCAGCTGCGCCTGCTCGACCTCGAATGCGCCGTGGCGTCCGACTCGGACGCGCGTCTGGCGGACGTCCTGTCCGCCCTGGACCTGCCGAAACACCCCCGCCAGGTCTGGCCGCTGCTGGCGACGGCGGCCCGGCGGACCAGGAGGCACCGCCCGCGCATCCGGGCGCTGGCCGCGGAGCTTCCCGTCGTAGGGCCCGTCCAGGAGGCGCATCGGCTCACCGTCCTGGCCGAGTTGGGCGACGGTCCGTGGCAGCGCGCCGCCGACGCCTGGCGCGCGCTGAACCACCCGTACCGTCTGGCGTACTCCCTCATGCGCGCGGGCGCGGTGGGGGAGGCGACCGAGCTGACCACGTCCCTGGGCGCGGCCCCGTTCGCGTCCCTGTTCGCGTCCCAGGAGTCGCCCGCGTCGCTGACGCCGCGCGAGGTCGAGGTGCTCCGACTGGTGGCGCTCGGCTTCAGCAATCGCCGGATCGGCGAGCAGCTGTTCATCTCGGGCCGGACGGCCGGAGTCCACGTGTCCAACATCCTCGCGAAACTCCAGGTCGCGTCGAGGACCGAGGCGGCGGCCGTGGCACACCGGCTGAACCTGGTCGGATGATTCGGCGGACGACCGGCGATCATCCATGCGGCCCGGTGAGAATGGCGGGATGGTCACCGACCGGCTCCGGACGTGGATCGGGGAAACCCCGAGGCTGCCCGCTTTCGTGTACGACCTGGACGCGCTGAGCGCCCACGCGCGCCGGATCCGGGACGCGGTCCCGATCGAGGTCTTCTACGCGGCGAAGGCCAACCCGGACGCGCCGGTCCTGCGGACGCTCGCGCCGCATGTGGACGGGTTCGAGGTGGCGTCCGGGGGCGAGTTCCGGCACGTCAGGGACGTCCTGCCGGAGGCGCGGCTCGCGTTCGGCGGCCCCGGCAAGACCGACGCCGAACTGGACCTGGACGCCGACCGCGTGCATGTGGAGTCGCCGTTCGAGCTGGTCAGGCTGGCCGCGAAGCGCCGCGAGGCGGACGTCCTGCTGCGTGTGAACCTGGCGGGGGAGCGCGAGGGGGCCGCGCTCGCGATGTCCGGTCCGTTCGGCATGGATCCCGCGCTGATCGAGGAGTGCCACGCGACCCTGGCGTCCGCGCCGTGGCTGCGGCTGCGCGGCGTCCACGCCCATCTGGCCTCGGGCCTGGACGTTCCGGAGGCGGTGGCGCTGTCGGGGGAGATCCTGGAGTGGGCGCGCCCCTGGGCGGAGAAGGCCGGGGTGGACGCGCCGGAGTTCGGCCTGGGCGGCGGGATGGCCGTGGACTACGCGTCCCCGGCCCGGACGTTCGACTGGGAGACGTACGGGCGGGAGATCGCGAGGCTCGCGCGTCCGGGGGAGACCCTGCGGATCGAGCCCGGACGGGCCGTCACCGCCTACTGCGGCTGGTACGTCACCGAGGTCCTGGACGTGAAGCCCGCGCACGGACGCTGGTACGCCGTCCTGCGCGGCGGCACCATGCATCTGCGGACCCCGGTGACGAAGGGCCACGACCAGCCGTTCGAGGTGTTCCCCGGACGCCGAGGGAACGCGGGCTCTCCGTCGGTCCGCGACGCGGAGGTCACGCTGGTCGGGCAGTTGTGCACGCCCAAGGACGTCTTCGCGCGCGATGTCCCCGTCGCCGGGATCGGCGTCGGGGACATCGTGGCGTTCGCCCTGTCAGGCGCTTACGGCTGGAACATCTCGCACCGCGATTTCCTGATGCACGAGCCGCCGGGATTCCACTATTTGGCCAGCGAGGTCCCGTAAAGCCGTTCGACGTGGAGGCGGATGACGACGCGGCGGTCCTTCACCATCTGCTCGAGGAATGCCGGCGCGTCCTCCGGGTTCAGCGAGCCGCCCAGCATGTCCAGCAATTCGCGGGAGACCGCGTCTCCCGGTTCCGAGGCGACCTCCGACAACTCCGCCGTCCCCTCCGCGACGGCGAACGACAGGAAGTCCTCGCTGGAGGCATAGAGCGCGGCGCGCGGGTCGTTCCGCAATTGCCGGACCTTCAGCCGGTCCGCCGTGGTCGAGATCCGGACGATGCGGCCGGCCTCGTCCCACGAGAAGACGACCGTGGACATGTGCGGGTGCCCGCTGCGCTTCACCGTGGCCAGCGTCCCGAAGGCGGTCTTGCCGATCAGCTCGGACACCTCGTCGTCCGAGAGGGGGGTGGGGGCGGGGCCTTGGCCGGGGCCGTAGGTGGTCATCGTGTCGTCCTTCTCTAGAGCTGAACGGTTTCCGGGGCCGAGACATCGGCCGAGGACGGGGAGGGGACAGGGGCGGGGGCGGTGGCTGGGCCGACCCGGCGCAGGACGACCAGGGCCACCACGATCCCGGTGACCAGCAGCCCGGCGCCGGCCCAGAACGCGACGTGGTACCCGTGTGTGAGCGCCTCGGGAGACGTCCCGGGCGAGTTCGCGGCCGCGACGGCGGACAGCGCCGCGACGCCGAGCGCCCCGCCGATCTGCTGGGTCGAGTTGAAGACGCCCGACACGACGCCGGCGTCCTCGGGCTTCGCGCCGGACATGCCGAGCCCGGTGAGCGAGGTGATGGCCAGCCCGAACCCGCCGGTCAGCAGCATGATCGGCAGCAGGTCCAGGACGAAGTCGCCGTGCACGGGGACGCGGGTGAGCAGCAGCCGCGCCGCGAGCAGCAGCACGAGGCCCGTCACCAGGACGGTCTTCGGCCCGAACCGGCCGATGAGCCGCGCCGCGACGAAGAGCGACACGACGGCGTTCGCGGCGGCCGCCGGGAGCATCGCGAGCCCGGACTCGGACGCGCTGTAGCCCAGCACCCTCTGCAGGTAGAGCGCGGCCATGACCTGGAAGCTGAACAGCGAGGCGACGACGACCAGCTGGACGAGGTTCGCGCCCCACACGTTCCGGTCGCGCAGCACTCGCAGCGGCATCAGCGGGACGGACGCGGTGGCCTGCCGGACGACGAACCCGCCGAGCAGCGCCAGCGCGCCGGCGCCGAGCCCGAGCGCGCGGAGCCCCCAGCCGTGCTGCTCGGTCTGGACGATCGTGTAGACGGCGAGCATGCTCCCGGCGGTCACCAGGGCCCCGCCGAGCGCGTCCACGCCCGCCGCGAACCCGGGCCCCCGCTCGGACGGCAGGTACCGCAGCGCCGCGAGCGCGGTGGCGAGGCCGAGCGGCAGGTTGATGAGGAAGATCCAGTGCCAGCTCAGCGCGTCGGTGAGGATCCCGCCGAGCACCTGCCCGAGGGACGCGCCGACCGCGCCGGTGAACGCGAACGCCGACAGCGCGCGGGTCCGCTCGGCGGGCGCGGTGAACAGCGTGGTGATCATCCCGAGCGCGACGGACGAGGTCAGCGCGCCGCCGACGCCCTGCGCGAACCGCGCGGCGATCAGCGTCGGCGCGTCCGGGGCCAGCCCGCAGACGACGGAGGCGAGCGTGAACACCGCGATCCCGGTGACGAACGCGGCCCGCCGTCCGAGCAGGTCGCCGAGGCGCCCGGCGAGCAGCAGGAGCCCGCCGAACGCGATGACGTAGCCGTTGACGACCCAGGTCAGCCCGGCGTCGCCGAGCCCGAGGCCGCGCTGCATCGCCGGCAGCGCGACCGTCACGATCGACCCGTCCAGGATGATCATCAGCGGCCCGGCGCACAGCACGGCCAGCGCCAGGCCCCGCGATCGAACGCTTCCCACAAACTTCTCCTCCGCCTTGGCGCGGGCGCGGCGCGAACGGCCGGACCCGGCCGCGCCCTGGAGGGCACGACGGAAAGAACGTTAACAGATAGTTCCGTTGCGGACTATATGTATCCGATCTAGATGATCCGCGAGATGACGAGATTCAGGAGCGGGGCGGCGCGGCGGCCTCCAGGGCGTCGACGGTGCCCGACATGATCGCCCGCAGGTTCGCGGTGATGTGCTCGACCGGCCAGTCCCACCAGGCGACGTCGAGCAGGCGCACGACGTCCTCGGGTGCGAAGCGGGTGCGCAGGAGGCGGGCGGGGTTGCCGCCGGCGATCCCGTAGTCCGGGACGTCCGAGGTGACGACGGCGCCGGACGCCACGATCGCGCCGTGCCCGATCCGGACGCCCGGCATGACCGTCACGCCGTTCCCGAGCCAGACGTCGTTGCCGACGACGGTGTCGCCGCGGTTCGGCAGGTTCGTGATCAGGTCGAAGTGCTCGGCCCACGCGCCGCCCATGGTCGGGAACGGGAAGGTGGACGGGCCGTCCATCCGGTGGTTGGCGCCGTTCATGATGAAGCGGACACCGGTCGCCAGCGCGCAGAACCTCCCGATGACGAGCCTCTCGGGCCCATAGTGGTACAGGACGTTCCGCGTCTCGAAGGCGGTCGCGTCGTCGGGGTCGTCGTAGTACGAGTACTCGCCGACCTCGATCAGCGGGGACGTCACCAGCGGCCGGAGCAGGACCACCCGCGGATGCCCGGGCATCGGGTGCAGGACGTCCGGGTCGGTCGGCAGAGGGTTCGCGGCGGTCATCGGCACTCCATTAATGCGACAAGTGATGCATTAAGATGCTGGCATGGCCTCGTCTCCTGAGCAAACCACCCACGACGACCCTCCCCCCGGGGACGGCGCGCCACCCCGCCGCCGTCCGGGCGGGCGGACCGGCCGCGTCCGCGAGCAGGTGCTCGCCGCCGTCCAGGCCGAGCTGGCCGAACGCGGCTACGACGCGCTCACCGTCGACGGCGTCGCCGCCCGCGCGGGCGTGCACCGCGCCACCGTCTACCGCCGCTGGCGCGACGTCGGCGGCCTGCTCGCGGACGTCTTCGCCGCGGCGAGCGACGACGACTGGCAGCCCGCCGACACCGGCACCGTCCAGGGCGATCTGACCGCCCTGAACGAGGAGAGCCAGACCGCGCTGACCGCGCAGCCGCCGCTCGTGTCCGCGCTGATCGCGGCGTCCTTCCGGTCCGACGAGGCCGCGCGGGGCGTCCGCGAGCTCTGGGAGGACCGGTACACCCGCTGCGAGGTGATCGTCACGCGGGGCGTCGAGCGCGGCGAGATCCCGCCCGGCACGGACGCGCGGCGGCTGCTCGTCGCGGCCACCGCCCCGGTCTACCACCAGCTCGTCCTGCTCGGGACGCCGCCCGACCCGGACCTGCCCGGGCAGGCCGCCCGCACCGCCGTCCTCGCCGCCTCCGCCGGAGCCTTCGCCACCGGCTGAGACCCCGCGCACCCCGGCGCGGGGAGGGGCGTCAGAAGGGCGTCAGAGAGCGCGTTCGCGGGTGCGGCGGGTCGCGGTCGTCGCGACGGGCTCGGCCAGCAGGCCCGTGGCCAGCCGGTTCAAGGCGCGCAGGAAGACCTCGCGCTCGTCCTCGGGCAGCGCGTCGAGCACCTCGCCGTGAACGGCGTCCACGATCTCCTGGCTGCGCGCCGCGACCTCGGCGCCCTTGCCGGTGACGGCGATGACGCGGGCCCGGCGGTCCCGGGAGGACGGGCGCCGCTCGGCGAGCCCGTCGCGCTCCAGTGCGTCCACGGTGACGACCATCGTGGTCTTGTCCATGTCGCCGATCTCGGCCAGCTGGTTCTGGGTGCGTTCCTCCTCCAGGGCGTGGACGAGGACGCAGTGCATGCGCGGGGTCAGGCCGATCTCGGCGAGCGCCGCCGACATCCGGCTCTTCAGGACGAACCCGTTGTGGTCGAACAGGAAGGAGACGTCGCGACCGACGCGGGAGGCGGGTGCGAGAGAGGTCATGCCCCCAGTCTAGTTCCGTTGTGGATTATCTGTTATGGAGTTGATCAATCGCTTCCGGGCGCGGACGGGTACGGTGGTGCCATGCATCGCAGCGTCTGTCTTGGCTGGTGGCCGTCCTCGGACGGCTGACCTCGGCATACGCGCAGGCCGTCCGCTCACCGGGCGGCCTTTCTCCTTCCTGGGGGTCGCCCGAGACCCGACCACGAAGGAGCAGGGCATGACCCTCACCGCCCCCGAACTCTCCGCGCTCGTCGCCCAGGACGCCGCGCGGCACCGCGTCCTCACCGGTGACCGCCCGACCGGGCCCCTCCACCTGGGCCACTATTTCGGCACCCTCGAGAACCGCGTCAGGCTCCAGCGCGCGGGCGTCGAGGTCTTCGTGATCATCCCGGACTACCAGGTGATCATCGACCGGGACGTGGCCGAGCGGCTGGAGGAGAACGTCCTCGGCCTGGTCGCCGACTACCTCGCCGTCGGGATCGACCCGGCCACCGCGATGATCTTCACGCACTCGGCCGTCCCCGCGCTCAACCAGCTGTTCCTGCCGTTCCTGTCGCTGGTCTCGGTGCCGGAGCTGAGCCGCAACCCCACCGTCAAGGACGAGATCAAGCACTCCCGGCAGGACGCGGTGAGCGGGCTGATGTTCACCTACCCCGTCCACCAGGCCGCCGACATCCTGTTCTGCAAGGCCGACCTCGTGCCGGTCGGCCGCGACCAGGTCCCGCACCTGGAGATCACCCGGACGGTCGCGCGCCGCTTCAACGAGCGCTACGGCGACGTCTTCCCGGTGCCGGAGTGCCTGCTGTCGGACGCGCCGCTGCTGCTCGGCACGGACGGCCAGAAGATGAGCAAGTCGCGCGGCAACGCGATCGCGCTGTCGTCCACGGCGGACGAGGTCGCGCACCTGGTGAAGCGGGCCAAGACCGACGCGGACCGGACCATCGCCTACGCGCCGGAGACCCGTCCCGAGGTGTCGAACCTGGTGCTGCTCGCCGCCCTCGCCCAGGGGCGGGCGCCCGAGGACGTCGCGGCGGAGATCGGCGACCGCGGCGCGGCCGAGCTCAAGCGGGTCGTCACCGAGTCGGTGAACGCGTTCCTCGACCCGATCCGGGTGCGCCGGGCCGAGTTCGCCGCCGACCCGGGACAGCTCCAGGCCGTCCTCGCGTCCGGCAACACGCGCGCGAACGAGATCGCCGACGCGACGCTCGCCGAGGTCCGCGAGGCCATGGCCATGACCTACTAGACCACCACCGGTGTCAGGCGATCGGGCTGGTCAGGCGGTATGGGACTGGTCAGGGGGTCGGGCTGGTCAGGCGGTATGGGACTGGTCAGGCGATGGGGCTGGTCAGGGCCGGGAGGACGGCCTTGACCAGCTCGTCCGGCCCGACCCCGGACGGCGGCTCCGGCGTGGCCGGGATCCCGCGCAGCAGGTGGTTCAGGACGGTCTCGTGGCACACGCCGACCATCATCGCGGCGATGGCGTCCACCGGCGCGGACGCCGCGACCCGGCCCAGGTCCCGCTCGGCGCGCAGCCAGGCGGCCAGGCGGTCACGCCAGCCCTCGCCGGGCGGGTGGGCGGCGGCGATCCGGGCCAGGAACTCGGGCCGTCCGAGCAGCCCGGACAGCGCGGGCACCACGGCCCGGTGGAACGCCAGGCCGTACTCGAGGTGGGCGCGCACACCGTCCGCGAGCCGGCCCTCGCCGGACACGGGCAGCGCCGGAAGGCCGCGCTCGACGTCCTGGACCCACGCCCACCATGCCTCGGTGAGCAGCTCGTCCTTGTCGGAGAAGTGGTTGTACAGGACGCCGTCGGCGACCCCGGCGGCGCGGGCGATCGCGCGGACCGTCAGGTCGGCCATGCCGCGCTCGGAGATGAGGCGCTCGGCCGTCGCCACCAGGTGGTCGCGCAGGCTGCGGTCGCCGTCACGCACCGCCGCCGCTGTTCTCGGGGACATCAGCTCCCATCGTAGTGCGCGGTCACCAGCCAGGCCGTCCCGCGCGTCGTGACGCCGTCCGGCCTCTCGAAGCGGGCCATCTCGCGGTGGACGGCCTCGCGCGCGGCGGCGACGGCCCCGGGTTCGGCCTTCGAGAACGCGAACGCGATCGGGCCCCAGCCGCAGAAGAACTCCGTCGCGTCCGCGGCGTCCCGGCCCCAGATCTGCGGCGCCTCGACGTGCCGGATGCCGATGCCCGTGTAGCCCGCCCTGGTCAGGACGTCCTCGGTGTGCGCAGGGTCGGCGAACGAGGTCGGGCCCGTGCCGTCCGCGCCGGTGGCCGGCCGGACCGCGCCCAGCGCCTGCGTCGTCGCCTTCAGGAGCGTCCCCATGTCGGTGCCCGCCAGGGACGTCAGGCAGGCGAAGGCGAGCCGTCCGCCGGGCCGGAGCGCGGTGCCGATGTTCGCGAACGCGGCGACGGGGTCGGTGAAGAACATGATCCCGAACCGGCTCAGCATGAGGTCCGCGGACGCCGGGGCGAAGGGGTGGACCTGCGCGTCGCCCCGCTCGAACCGCGCGTTCGCGACGTCCTCGGCCCCGGCCCGTTCGCGCGCCCGCGCGAGCATCGGCTCCGAGAGGTCCACGCCGAGCGCGCTCGCCCCGCGCCGCGCGGCCAGCCGGGTGAGCTGCCCGTTCCCGCAGCCGATGTCGAGGACGTCGTCGCCGTCCCGGACGTGCGCGAGGAGAGGGTCGTTCATGCCCTGGTTGAGCCGGTCATAGCGGTCGTGGTGCGCGGCCCAGTGCTCGCCCTCGCCGCCGTTCCACGCCTCGGACTGCGCGGTGTTCACGATCTGCCCGGTCATGTCGTCCTCCTTATGAACATGTGTTCATGAACGTATGTTCATAATGAGACGGCGTCAAGGACCGGACGTCCCGGTGGGCCGGCCTCAGGCCGGGGACGCCGCGTTCGCCAGGCGGATCAGCGCCGCGCGCAGACGGTCCTCGCCCAGCTCGGGGAGCAGGGCGGAGACGTGCTCGGCGCTGAGGGCGGCGAGGAGCCCGTGGGCGGCGGCCTCCGGGTCCGGGTCGCCGTCCAGCAGGAGCGTCAGGTGGCGGTGCCAGAACCGGTACGCGCCGATGCGGTACCGCGCGCCGGGGGAGGCGGTCTCCGACATCCGCACCAGCGACAGGTGTTTCAGCAGGTGATCGAGGTAGGCGAGGAGGAACGCCTCGACCCGCTTGCCCTGTGCCGCCCCCTGCCCGAGCGGCGGCGGGCCACTCAGGATCGCCTCCTGGAGGTCGCGCTCGCGGGCGTCCAGCAGCGCGACGGCGAGGCCCGCCTTGTCGCCGAAGCGGCGGAACAGCGTCCCCTTGCCGACCCCGGCCGCCGTGGCGACCTGGTCCATGGACACGCCCTCGGGGCCGTGCTCGGCGAACAGCCGGGCCGCGGCCTCGAGCACGGCCGCGCGGTTGCGCGCGGCGTCCGCGCGCTCCCTGGGCGGCGGCGTGCGCAGCAGCTCCAATGGCGTTGCATAACCGGACCGTGGTCCGTTACTGTCCTCAGGCACGAAACGGACTATAGTCCGATTCTCGAGAGGACGTGGCATGACCGCACTCATCACCCGCGACGAGCTCAGGGCCGCCATCGACGGCGGCGAGGTCACGGTCGTGGACGCGCTGGGCGGCGAGTACTGGGCGAAGCGGCACCTGCCCGGCGCGATCCCCCTGAACCCGGGGCGAGGTGGACGCCGAGGCGCCGAACCGCCTGCCCGACCGCGACGCCGCGATCGTCACCTACTGCTCGAACGAGGCGTGCCCCAACAGCGGCCAGGTCGCCGACCGGCTGACCGCGCTCGGCTACCGCGACGTCCGCAAGTACAAGGAGGGCATCCAGGACTGGACGGAGGCGGGCCTCCCCACCGAGTCCGCCTGACCGCCGTCACTAAGGACGTTCTCGCAGGTCAGGGGGCCGGGGTCGTGGCGGCGATCTCGGCCTCCTCGGCGGCGCGCCGGTCGTAGGCGTCCCGCGCGGCGGCGATGGCGCCCTTGTGGGTCTCGGTCCAGTCGACGAGGGCCTTGATGGTCGAGTGCAGGCTCGCGCCCAGCGGCGTCAGCGAGTAGTCGACGCGCGGCGGGACGACCGGGTGGACGGTCCGGTGGACGAGCCCGTCCCGCTCCAGGTGCCGGAGCGTGCGGGTGAGCATCCGCTGGCTCACGCCCTGGACCGCCCGGCGCAGCTCGGTGAAGCGCAGGCTGCGCTCGTCCAGCAGCGCGATCACCAGCAGCGACCACTTGTCCGCGACGCGGTCGAGGATCTGCCGGGTCTCGCAGTCCTCCCGCGAGTCCCAGTGCGAGATGTCGAAGCCCTGGTCGGGGGCGGTATCCGCGCAGTAACCGGGGGACTTTGAAGTGCCGTCTTCCATGGACGTCGATGGTGCCTCACGATGCTGTCGGTATCAAGAGGTAACCGACGGGCCCATGGGGAACCGTCGTTCACGCTGCCGGAAGAGGTGTCGGGACCGATGAGTACGACTGCGCGCCGCTGGGGCGCGCTCCTGGTGTTGTCCGGGGCGATCTTCCTCGAGGGGATCGACATAGCGATGCTGAACGTCGCCCTGCCGTCGATCCGGGAGGATCTGGGGCTGTCCTCCGCCGCGCTGAGCGGCGTCGTCAGCGCCTACGTCCTCGGGTACGGCGGGTTCATGCTGCTCGGCGGCCGCGCGGCCGACCTGTTCGGACGCCGCCGCATGTTCCTGTCCTGGCTCGTGGTGTTCGTGGTGTTCTCCGGGCTCGGCGGCCTGGCGACCGAGGGCTGGATGCTGCTCGCCGCGCGTTTCGCGACCGGCGTCGCGGCCGCGTTCCTCGCCCCCGCCGGACTGTCGCTGGTCACCGCCGCGTTCCCCGAGGGCCCCGAGCGGACCCGCGCGCTGTCGGTGTACGCCGCGACGGCCGCGGGCGGCTTCACGCTCGGCCTCGTCGCGGGCGGCCTGCTCACCCCGCTGGGCTGGCGCTGGGTGTTCTTCGCGCCGGTCATCCTGTCCCTCGTCATCCTGGCCGCCGCAGTCCCGCTCGTCGGGGACGACGCGGAGAACGACCGCGGACGCCTGGACGTCCCGGGCGCGCTGCTCGCCACGACCTCGATGTCCGCGCTGGTCTACGGGGTCGTCCGGCTGGAGCACGCCGCGGACGGCCCGCTGGTCACCGCCGCCGTGTTCGCCGCCGGGATCGTCCTGCTGACGGCGTTCGTCCTGGTCGAGCGGCGGGTCAAGGAGCCCTTGGTGAGGCTCGGCGCCCTGCGCTCCGCGCCGCTCGTGCGCGCGAACCTGACCGCGCTGCTCTTCGTCGGCGCGTTCGGCGGCTTCCAGCTCCTCATGACCATCTACCTTCAGGAGATCCGGGGCTGGACGCCGATGCAGACCGGCCTCACCATGCTCGTCGCCGGGCTGGACCTCGTCCTCGCGCCCACCCTGACGCCCCGCCTGGTCAACCGGTTCGGCGTCGCCCCGGTCATCCTCGGCGCGATGCTCCTGGCCGCCGCCTGCTACGCCATCTTCCTGGGCGCCGGCCTGCACTGGACCTACGTCACGATGCTCCCCGGGCTGGCCCTCCTCGGACTGGCCTTCACCTTCGGCTACGGCCCCCTGACCATGGCCGCCACCGAAGGCGTGGACGAGTCGGAGCAGGGCCTCGCGGGCGGACTGCTCTACACGTCCATCCAGTTCGGAACGGCACTGGGCGTCTCCATCGTCACCGCGGTCAACGTCGCGTCCCTCACCGGCACCACTCCCGGCGAGGCGCTCGACGCCCTCCACACCGCCATGACCGTCCCCGTGGGCGCCGCCGTCGCCGGAGCCGTCGTCATCTCCCTCGGCCTCCGCCGCCGTCGCGCGACCGCCGAGGCCGGATCGGCGCCTGTCCCCGAGCCCGTCCGATCCGAGGTCTGATCTGGGTGCCTCGCGTGCGGGCGGGGCCCCGGATCGTCGGTGGCACATGGCAGGATGCGGGAATGATCGAGATTGGTGCGCTTCGTCCCGACGACCGTGACGCCTGGGAGGTGCTCGCGCGTGGGTACAAGGCCTTCTACCGCACCGAGGTCCCCGACGAGGGGTACGACCTCGCGTGGGAGCGGCTCCTGAAGGGCGACGAGGTGTTCGGGCTCGGCGCGCGCCTCGACGGACGCCTCGTCGGCATCACGCACTACCTGTTCCACGTCACGGTCTGGGACGAGGGCGGCTGCTACCTCCAGGACCTGTTCGTCGACGACACGGTCCGCGGACGCGGCGTCGCGCGCAAGCTCATCGAGGCCGTCGCCGAGGCCGCGCGCGAGCGGGGCATGGCGCGCCTGTACTGGACGACACAGGAGCACAACGCGACCGCACGGCACCTGTACGACAAGGTCGCCCAGTACAAGGGGTTCCTCCGCTACGACTACCCGCTCTGACATGGCCGCCACCCTCGGACGACGTGAACTGAACCGGGCCCTCCTCGCCCGGCAGATGCTGCTGCGCCGCCACCGCGCGGGCGTGCTGGAGACGATCGAGCACCTGGTCGGGATGCAGGCGCAGGCGCCGAACCCGCCCTACCTCGGCCTCTGGACGCGCCTCGAGGAGTTCGACTTCGACGAGCCCGGACGGCTGCTGCACGAGCGCCAGGCCGTCCGCATGGTGCTCATGCGCGGCACGCTGCACCTGGTCAGCGCCCGTGACGCGCTCAGGATCCGGCCGCTCACCCAGACCGTCCTCGACGGCTACCTGCGCGGCCGGCGCTCGCCGCACGGCCTGGACGGCGTCGACCTCGACGCGCTCCGTGAGGCCGCTCGCGACCTGGTGACCGCCGAACCCCTGTCGGACAAGCAGGTGCGGGAGGCGCTCGCCGAGCGCTTCCCCGGGCACGACGCCGCGGACCTCAACTGGGCGGCGCGCTGCATGCTGCCGCTCGTCCAGGTGCCGCCGCGCGGGGTCTGGGGATCGTCCGGCCTGGCCCGGCACACCGTTCTGGACGCCTGGCTCGGCGAGCCCCTGGCCGAGCCGGACGTCGAGGCCCTCGTGCTGCGCTACCTGGCCGCGTTCGGGCCCGCGAGCGTGGCCGACGCGCAGCACTGGTCCGGCCTGACCAGGCTCGGCGAGGTCTTCGGACGGCTCGGACCGCGCCTGCTCACCTTCAGGGACGAGAACGGCCGCGTGCTGTACGACGTGCCGGAGGCGCCCCGCCCGGACGCCGGAACGCCCGCGCCCGTCCGGTTCGTCCCGGAGTTCGACAATCTCACCCTGGCGCACGCCGACCGGACCCGGATCGTCAGCGAGGAGCACCGCAAGCGGCTGTTCACGGTGAACGGGATCATCCGCGCGGCCGTCCTCGTGGACGGATTCGTGCGCGGCATGTGGAAGGCCGAGGCCAAGCGCGGCTCCGCGACGCTCCGGATCGAGGCGTTCGCCCCCATCCCGGACGCCACGCGCGAGGAGCTCACGGCCGAGGGCCTGCGCCTGCTCGAGGCCGCCTACCCGAAGGCCGCCGACCGCGGCGTGGTCTTCACAACGTGAGCCGGTCGGAGAGGCGTTTCGGGGCCAGCAGCCGGTAGCTCTCGGTGGCCAGCTCGGCGATCTCCTCCCAGTCGATGTCGGGGAGGTCGAGCCGGACGCCGACCCACCCGTGCTGGCCCATGTAGGGCACGCTGAAGAAGCGCTCGGGATCGGACCCGAGGAGCGCCTGCTGCTCGTCCAGCGTGACCTTCAACCAGAGCGACACGCGATCGTCGCCCTGGTGCCCGTCCAGGTACCAGCCGAACGTCTTCCTCCGCACGCGGAAGGTCACGTACGGGCCGTGCCCGGACTCGGTGGCGCTCGCTTCCGGGAGGCCCGCGCAGATCTCGGTGAGCCGGGCCTTGCGCCGCTCGGTCTCCTTCTCGTCCATGCCCGCCATCATGCGCGACGGCACCGACAGTTCAGGCGTCCAGGTACCGCAGAACGGCCAGGACGCGCCGGTGGTCGCCCGGCGCGGGCGGGAGGCCGAGCTTGCTGAAGATGTTCGCGACGTGCTTCTCCACGGCGCGTTCGGACACCACCAGGGCCCCCGCGATCGCGGCGTTCGAGCGTCCCTCGGCCATGAGCCCGAGCACCTCGCGCTCGCGCGGCGTCAGGCCCGGCAGCTTCCGGCGCTCCCCGCCGAGCAGGTGCGCGACGACCTCGGGGTCGAGCGCCGTCCCGCCGTCCGCGACGCGCCGCAGCGCCGTCTCGAACTCGTCGAGATCGGACACGCGTTCCTTGAGCAGGTAGCCGACCCCGGACGGCGTCCCCGCGAGCAGCTCGGCCGCGTACCCGGGCACGATGTGCTGCGAGAACAGCAGGACGCCGACGGACGGGTGGTCGCGGCGCAGCGCGAGCGCGGCCCGCAGGCCCTCGTCGGTCCAGCCCGGCGGCATCCGGACGTCGACGACCGCGACGTCCGGGGCGTGCTCGGCGACGGCCGCGACCAGGGCGTCCCCGTCGCCGACCGCCGCGGCGACCTCGTGCCCGCGCATCCGCAGCAGCTGGACGAGGCCGTCCCGCAGGACCACCGCGTCCTCGGCGATCACGAGGCGCATCGGCGTCACGGCGTACGCGGGGAAAAGGGCATGGTCACGGCGGGGGCCTCCGGGGCGGGCTGTGCACGATCGTTCGCGCTCCACGGTAGCGATCCGCCGAGACGGCCCGCACGACACTCCACCTTCGGACGGGCGGGAACAGGGTTCGGACGGCCCCGGCGTTCGGGTCTCAGGCGGCGTCGCAGTCCGGGGCGCCGGGACCGTCGTCCAGACCGGCGTCGCTGGGGCAGAGGCCGACGGTGGGCACGGCCGGCTCGGCGTCGGTGGGGCAGACGGGGGTGTCCGGGCAGACCGGGACGTCCGGGTCGAGGCCGGTGAGCAGGGTGGTGAGGACGTCGTCGAAGGACACGAGCTGCTCGGGAGTGAGCCGGTCGAACACCAGGCGGCGGACCTCGCCGACGTGCCCCGGCGCGGCCTTCTCGACGACCGCCATGCCCTCGTCGGTCAGGGACGCGATGATCGCGCGCCGGTCCTCGGGGTGGCGGCTGCGCTCCACCCAGCCGTTGGCCTGGAGCTTGTTGACCGCGTGCGACAGGCGGCTCGGGGACGCGCGGACGACCGTGGCCAGCTCGGTCATCGTGAGCGACCGGCCGGGCGCCTCCGAGAGCATCGCCAGGATCAGGTAGTAGCTGAAGGGCAGGCCCTCATCGCGGCCGAGCTGCCGCTCCATCGCCTCCGACAGCAGCCGGGAGAACGCGACGAAGGCGCGCCAGGTCCGCTGCTCCTCCTCGTCGAGCCACCGGGTGTCCGTCATGGCCCCATCGTACTTGAAGTTTCAATGATTCGGCCGCACTGCTCCCGGGAAAACCCTCGAAGGCGGACGGAGGGTGCAGATCGGACGTCCGGGGGCCGCGCCGCCCCCGGCGTGTCGCACCAGGCCGGTCCGGCCCGGCGGGCGGATCGACGGGCGGATCGGCGGATCAGGGCCGGACCCGGCCCGCCCGGCTCAGTCGATCTCGGCGAAACCGTCGCGCCAGGACTCCAGGCGCGGCTTCCAGCCCAGCTCACGCGCCCGCGTGTTCGACACCGGACGCCCCTGCTTCGCGGCGTGCCGCGCGGTCGGCGGGGTGGGCGCCCCGAGCGCCGAGCTGTAGACCGGCAGCCACTCGGCGGCCGTCGCGGGCTCGTCGTCCACGATGTTCACCGGGCCCGCGGGCCAGTCGAGCGCCGCGACGGCCGCCGAGGCGGCGTCGTCCACGTGCACGAAACAGGTCCAGGTCGGGGTGAGCGACAGGGCTCCCGCGTGCACCCGCTCGGCGATCGCCCCTCCCGGGGCGTACCAGGTGCCGGGGCCGTAAAACGCTCCATAACGGAGCACGACGCCGTGCGGCATCTCGCCGACCGCCTCCTCCAGCGACGCGACGGCGGGGTGCGGCTGGAGCGACGGGTCGAGCTCGTCGTCCTCGGTGGCGGGCTCGGCGCCGGGCCGGTAGACCCAGGCGATCGACTGGGCGATCATCCGCTCCACGCCGGCCGCGCGGGCCGCGTCCACCAGGTTGCGCGTGCCGTCGATCCGCAGCCGCGAGTTGGCCGCGAAGTCCTCCGCGGACAGGTCGGTGAGCTGGTGGATCACCACGTCCGGCGCGTGCTCGGCGAGCGCGGCGGCCAGGGCCGCGGCGTCGAGGACGTCGACGACGACCGGTGTGGCGTGCTGGTCGGCGACCAGTTGCGCGCGCTCGGGACTGCGGGTCGTTCCGACGACCTCGTGACCGGCCTGGACCAGCAACGGGACCAGCCGCCGCCCGACCACGCCGGTCGCGCCCGCGACGAGAATCTTCAAGGGGGGCACCTCCACGACTTTCACACCATTGTGGTCGCTGTAGCGGCAGGATAGTGCCGCCTGTGACGACGTTTTCTCCGGCGGTTCGCTCGTTCGTGACCTGGGCGCCACCACGGGCCCAGCGGTTCGGCCGGGGAACGGCCGCCGTTTTATCGGTACTTTCCGGTATTCCATGAAACCCGATGCCGCCCGGTCGTGCCCGCCGTTTGGCCCCTCCCGGCCCGGATTTCGCGTTCCGGCACCGTGTTTAACGTTCCGGACCCCCGAGCAGGGTTCCCGGCGGGATCAGAGAGCGGCTCGTCGTCCGGAAATGAGTATTTTCGACTGGACACTCCGCTGGTGAGGTGAAGGGGAAGCGATGAAGATCACGCTGGTGCGCGGCGACATCACCGGGCAGGAGGTCGACGCGGTCGTGAACGCCGCCAACTCCTCACTGCTCGGCGGGGGCGGGGTGGACGGCGCGATCCACCGCCGCGGCGGACCGGAGATCCTCGACGCGTGCCGCAGGCTGCGGGCCGCGCACTACGGCGGCGGCCTGCCGACCGGACAGGCGGTCGCCACCCCGGCCGGACGCCTCCCCGCGCGCTGGGTCATCCACACCGTCGGGCCCGTCCACTCGGCCGCCGAAGACCGCTCGGCCCTGCTGGCGTCCTGCTACCGCGAGTCCCTCCGCACGGCGGACGAGCTGGGGGTCTCCTCGATCGCCTTCCCCGCCGTGTCCGCCGGGATCTACGGCTGGCCGGTGGACGACGCGGCGCGCATCGCCGTGACGACCGTCGCGTCCACGCCGACCACGGTGGAGGACGTCCGGTTCGTCCTGTTCACCGAGGAGGCGTACACGGCCTTCGAGCAGGCCCTGAAGGCACTGGGCGGATAGTTCGGGCGGATGGTTCCTCCCCGCGCGCCGGTCAGGGCCGTCCTTCTCCGGAGATGAGGCCGCGGCGCATCGCGGCCATCACGGCGGACATCCGGTCCGAGACGCCGAGCTTGGCGAACACGCGCAGCAGGTGCGTCTTCACCGTCGCCTCGCCGATGTGCAGTTCCCCGCCCACCTCGGCGTTGGTGAGGCCCCGCGCGACCAGTTCGAGCACCTGCGCCTCGCGCTCGGACAGGGCGGGGGCCGACTCCGCCGCCGCGAGCCGGTCCGCGGCGTCCCGGCACAGGGCCCGCCCGCCGGCGGCGACCGTCCGCACGGCCAGCGCGAGCTCACCGCGCGACGCGTCCTTGAGCAGGTAGCCGGCGGCCCCGGCGGCGATCGCCTGCGCGATGTCGCCGTGACCCGCGAACGTCGTCAGCACGATGATCCGGTACTCCGGGGCCAGCAGCCGCAGCGCGTTCAGCCCGCTGCCGCCGGGCATGCGCAGGTCCATGAGGATCACGTCCGGACGCAGCCGGGGCACGACCGCGACCGCCTCCGGCCCGGACGCCGCCTCGCCCACCACCGTCAGGTCCGGCTCCGCGACGAGCATTCCACGCAGCCCCTCCCGCACGATCGGATGGTCGTCCACGATCATCACGCCGATGGTGCCGTCGTTCTGGCCGGACATGGGATCACCGCCTCAACGGTCGTTCCTTCACCGGGCGCACTGGTGAGGACCAGTTCACCTCCGGCCTGCTCCACCCGCGTGCGCATCCCGCCGAGCCCGTAGCCGCCGCTCGTGCGCGCGAGGTCGAAGCCCGGACCGTCGTCGGTCACGGTCAGACGCGCGTCGTCCGGTGTGAACTCGACGCTGACGGCCACTTCACGCGCGCACGAGGCGTGCCGCCGGACGTTCGCCAGCGCCTCCTGCGCGACGCGCAGCAGCACCGTCTCCACGTTCGTGCCAAGCGAACGCGGCGGACCGTCCGTCGCGAGGCGGGCGGGGAGCGCGGAGTCGTCCACGAGCCGCCGCAGCGCCTCGACCAGGGATCCCGTGGTCAGGGACGGCGGGGCGAGGGCGGCGACCACGGCGCGGGTCTCGGCGAGGTGATCGCGGGCGGTGCGCGCGGCCAGCTCCAGCCGGGGATCGGGCCCGAGATCGGCCATCGCGGCCTGGACCAGCATCCCGATGCTGGTCAGCCCCTGCGTGAGGGTGTCGTGGATCTCGCGCGCGAGCCGCTCGCGCTCGTTCAGCGCGCCCCGCTCCCGGCTGATCTCGGCGAGGTCCGCGCGGGTGCGGCGCAGCTCGTCGATCAGCTCGGCGCGTTCCGCGCTCTGCCGGGCCGTCCGGTCGATCCAGCCCAGCAGCGCGTCGCAGGCCAGCAGCCCGAGCATGATCGAGACGGTCAGCACCCACGGGAAGCCGGTCTCCCGCAGGATCCCCACGATGACGCCGATCGTCAGCAGCCCGGCCAGGGCCGCGGCGCGCACCGGGCGCAGCAGCAGGAAGGACAGCGGGGCGAGCGCCCCCATGATCGTCGCGGCCGCCGGGGCCAGCAGGACCGCCGGGACGAACAGCGCCACCATGATCGCGGCGAACGGGTACGTCCCGGGCCCGGGACGCCTCGGAAGCCGGATCGCCCGCCGTCCGAGGGCCGCGTACGCGACCCCCAGCGCCACCAGCAGGCCCGCCGCCACGGTCCGCTTGAGGTCGCCGCGGTCGTCCTCGGGGAGCGAGGTGATCGTCACCAGCGTCAGGAGGAGGAGAAAGGCGAAGTAGGCGTCCCAGTTGCGGAACGACCCGCGCCGGACGTCGTCGGCGCCCGAGTCCGCCTGGTCGCCGGCGCCCATCGCCGCCCTCACGTGTCCACCGATCGGTGGATACTACCCGGGCGTACCGGGCCAGAACATGCTTGGTATGGACAGAAGCGCCGCTTTCCGGCTGATGACGGCCGCCAGTGTGATCTACGGACTCGCGGTCGGCCTCGTGGCCTCGATCTCCGGCGGCCTGACCGCGCCCGTCGCCTCGGTCGGCGCCGCCCTCATCGGCGTCGGCTGGGCGCTCGCCGCGTTCTTCGCCCGCCCGTCCGGAGGCGGTCGCGACCGGTCCCGGAACCGGTAGTCCCGCGGCCGGCCGGAGGCCGCCTCATCATCGCCGCCCCGACGGGGGCGGATCGTTCGGGAACGGCGGGTCAGTCCTCCTTCTTGGCGTGCGGGACGACCAGCACGGCGCGGTGGGTCTTGTGCAGCACGCGCGTGGACACGCTGCCGAGGATCACCGAGCGGGCGCCGCCGAGACCGCGCGAACCGGTGACGATGACGTCGGCGTCGAGCTCCTCCGCGACGTCCACGATGCCCGCCCAGATCGGGCCGGTCGTCCGCGCGGAACGCGCCTCGACCTGCTCGAACCCGGCCTTGCGGGCGATCTCCGCACCGGCCAGCGCGAGCTGCCGGGCCTGCTCCTCCTCGGGCCACTGCTCGGAGTCGGGGTCCACGGCGAGCGCGCCGGCGGCGGCGAGCGGGGCCCAGTTGATCTGGCTGAGCAGGGGCTCCCAGACGGTCAGGATGGCGACGGGTTCGTGACGGAGCGTCTTGGCGGCGAACTCGATGGCGGTGCGCGCGTCCTCGGAGCCGTCGAAAGCGATCAGGATGGTCATGCTTCAGTCCTATCCCTTGATCGCCCGATTTCAACCCAAGGTGCCGAAGATCACCCCTGTGTGGAGGCCGTTCTCCGAGGTCAGGCGCGGGGCGGGCGGTCCTCGCCGGGCGGGCCGGCGAACGTCTGGACGACGTCCAGCCAGCGCTCGGCGTCGGCCCCCTCGGCGGTGACGGCCACGTCGGCCCGGTTCCGGCGGCGGGTCGCCAGCAGGGCGAAGTCGAGCGCCGGGCCGGTCACGCGCTGCGCGGCGTCCGCCGGTCCCCACGTCCAAAGGTCGCCGCCGTCCGGCGGGATGATCTCGACGCGGAACTCCTTCGCGGGCGGGGCCAGGCCGCGGTTGTGGAAGGCGAAGTCGCGCGCGCGGACGGCGATGTGCGCGACGTGCCGCAGCCGGCGCGTGGGCGCGCGGGTCACGCCGAGGGCCTCCGCGACGTCCTCGCCGTGCGCCCAGGTCTCCATGATCCGCGCCGTCGCCATGGACCCGGCCGCCATCGGCGGGCCGAACCACGGCAGCCGCGTCCCGGGCGGCAGCGCGGCGAGCGCCGCGCCCAGCTCCGCCAGGCCCTTGCGCCAGCGGTCCAGCAGCTCGGCGGGGTCGAGCCGCGCGCCGTCGGCGGCGGCGAGGTCCACGTCCTCGATCCGGGGCAGGTTCGCGAGGAACGCGCGGGGATCGGTGGCGGAGCGCAGGGCCGCCTCCTCCGTCCAGGTCAGGTGCGCGATCTGGTGGGCGACGGTCCAGCCCTCGGCGGGCGTGGGCGTGGCCCACGCGGCGGCGTCGAGGGGCGCGACGAGCGCGTCGAGGGACGCGCCCTCGTCGGCCATGTCGGCGAGCAGCGCGTTGAGATCCGGCATTCCGCCAGCATCACCCGCCGCACGGCCGGACGGAAGACCCCGGCCGAGCAGGATCCGGGCCGCCGCGTAGTCGGCCTTGCCGTTGGGCAGCCGGAGCGACGCGTCCGTCCGGACGAACGCCTTGGGGATCTTGTACCGGGCGAGGCGGGCGGCGCAGCCCTCCCGCAGGTCCGCGTCCGTGGGGACGCCGTGCGCGGCGGTGCTGTTCGGGGCGGTGCTGTCCGAGACGGTGCCGTCCAAGGCGGTGCCGCTCGTGGCGGTGTTGTTCGCGGCGGGACGCACGACCGCGACGATCTCGGTGCCCCAGCGCTCGCTCGGACGGCCGACGACCAGCGCGTCCGCGACCCCGGGCAGGCCCCGCAAGACGGTCTCGACCTCCTCGGCGAACACCTTCTCGCCGCCGGTGTTGATCGTGGTCGCCTCGCGTCCGTGCACGTGGACGGTGCCGTCCGGGAGGATCCGGGCACGGTCTCCGGCGACCACGACGCGCGCCCCGTCCACGGTCACGAACGTCTCGGCGGTCTTGACCGGGTCGTTCAGGTAGCCGAGCGGGATCGTTCCGCCCTTGGCGAGCCAGCCCAGCTCGTCCTCACCGGGCGCGAGCGCGCGGGACCGGTCGGCGCTCAGCACGACCGCGCCGGGCGAGATCGCGAACGGCCGGTCGTCCGCGCCCTGCCGGGTCACCTGGAACCCCGTCTCGGACGACCCGAGGACGTCGACGATCCGCGCGCCGGGAAGCAGCTCCAGCAGGCGCCTCTTCACGCCCGGACTGATCCCGGCGGCCGAGTTCAGCAGCGTCCGCAGCCCGTCCAGGGCGTGCTCGCGGCGTTCCAGCTCCGCGACGATCGGACGCGCGAACGCGTCGCCCACCAGCGGAAGCCTGGTGATCCGCTCGCGCTCGGCGACGGCCAGCAGGTCGGCCGCGTCCAGGCCGTCCACGCGCGCCGGGAACACCACGCACGCGCCCCCGCACCAGCCGCCGAGCGCCGACCATGTCCCGGCGCCGTGCATCAGCGGCGGCCCGACCAGCACCCTCGCCGTCGACCGGACGGCCCGCGCGACCGCCTCGTCCAGGTCGGTGATCGCGGTGTGGTCGCGCCGCCGCATGCCGAGCGGGCCGAGCATGAGGTCGCCGATCCGCCACAGCACGCCCTTGGGCAGCCCCGTCGTCCCGCCTGTGTAGAGGATGTGCAGGTCAGCAGGGGAGGGGGCGACGTTCAGGGGGGCGTCCGACGCGTCCTCTAGGGCGTCCTCGTATGCGCGCGCGTTGGGCGGCTGGGCGGTGCCGGACTCGTCGTCCACAGGAAGGAGCAGAGGTTGGAGGCCGGTGCGTTCGAGGACTTCAATGATTCGCGGGGCGTACCGGGCGTGGTAGATCACCGCGCTCGGGCGGGCGTCCTCGAAGAGCCGCGCCAGCTCGTCGCCGGTGTAGCGGTAGTTGACGTTGAACGGCGCGACGCGGGCCATGTGCGCGCCGACCAGGCCCTCCAGGTACTCGGGGCCGTTGTGCAGACAGAGAGCGAGATGATCGTGTGAGGACTCCCAGGGTTCCGTCTCCCGGACGTGCCGTCCGAGCCCCTTCCCCCGCAGCACCCGCGCGAGCCGCCGGCTCCGCTCGACCATGCTCCGCCACGTCCGCGCGTGCCGCCCGTCCGCGTCGTGCCAGACCAGGCACTCACGCTCAGGCACCGCCTCCGCGATCCCTTCGAGCAGCGCGACCAACTCGAGCTGCTCCTCCGGCGAGGGCTCTCCCACATCCCCCTCCCTACCCGCCCGACGCTCGGGCTCGTTCGCTCGGGCCTGGGCGGAATCGGGCATCACGGGCTCCCTCGGGCGCGCACGGACGGGAGATCACCGTAACCGAACACTTACGGAAGCAGAATCCAATTCGGTCTTTCGGGCGGCGACAATCGACGGCGTGGCACGCGCGACCAGACCCCAGGGGGAGGTGACCCGGGGGACGACGAACCCCAACCGGCTCCGCCGAGCGGACCGGTGGACGGCCGCCACCCAGGGACGCCTGCTGCGCGCGGCGCCGCGCCCGCTCGCCGTCGACCTCGGCTACGGCGCGACCCCGATCACCACGATCGAGCTCTACACGCGCCTGCGCGCCGTCGCGCCCGCGGTCGAGGTCGTCGGCATCGAGATCGAGCCCGACCGCGTCGCCGCTGGCCGGGCCGTCCAGGCGCGGTATCCGGGGCTCTCGTTCCGGCGCGGCGGGTTCGAGCTGCCCGTCGACCGTCCGCCGACGCTCGTCCGCGCGTTCAACGTCCTCCGGCAGTACGACGAGGACGCCGCCTGGCGGGCCTGGGACGACCTGACCGCACGGCTCGACCCGTCCGGCGTGCTGATCGAGGGCACCTGCGACGAGGTCGGCCGCCGCGCCGTCTGGGTGACGCTCGACCGCACCGGCCCCCGGACGATCACGTTCGCCGCGCACCTGCCGTCCCTCGACCGGCCGTCCGACCTCGCGCCCCGGCTGCCCAAGACCCTGATCCACCGGAACGTCGAGGGCGAGGCCGTCCACACCCTGCTCGCCGACTTCGACCGCGCGTGGGCCATCGCCGCGCCGCAGTCGGTCTTCGGCGCGCGCGCCCGCTGGACCACGGCCGTCGAGCACCTCGCGGCGACCCACCCGATCTGCGCGACCCCTCCCCACGGCGGAAGAGGCCGCTGGCGCCTGGGCGAGCTCACCCTCCCCTGGTCAGCGGTCGCCCCCACCCGCTGACCCGGGCGAGGCGCCGTGACGCACCAGGGTCGGGCTTCCGGGAGGGGCCGCGGGGTCAGGCCTCGCGGTGGAGCTTGTACGGGGCGGCCTGGACGCGCGGCTGGACGTCGATGCGGTCGATGTTGACGTGCGCCGGGCGCGTGACGGCCCAGGCGACGCAGTCGGCGATGTCCGCGGCGACCAGCGGTTCCGGCACGCCCTGGTAGGGCTTCTCGGCGCGCTCGGTGTCGCCGCGGAACCGGACGAGGCTGAACTCCTCGGTCTTGACCAGGCCGGGAGCGATCTCGGTGATCCGCACCGGCTGGTCCACGAGCTCCAGCCGCATGACCTCGTTCACCGCGTAGGCGGCGTACTTGGCGGCGTTGTAGCCGGCGCCGCCCTCGTACGCGACGTGCGCGGCGAGCGAGGTGATGTTCACCACGTGCCCGGCCCCGGACGCGATCATCTTCGGCAGCAGCGCCTTGGTCACCCGCAGCAGGCCGAGGACGTTCGTGTCGTACATCGCCTGCCAGTCGGCCGGGTCGGAGTCCGCGACCGACTCCAGGCCGACCGCGCCGCCCGCGTTGTTCACCAGGACGTGGCAGGAGTCGAGCGCGCCCGCCAGCGCGTCCACCGACTCCTGCGAGGTCACGTCCAGGGTGATCGGGACGACCTTGCCCGCGCCCGGCACCTCCTCGGCGATCTCCGCGACGAGGGCCTCCAGCCGGTCGCGGCGGCGCGCGGCCGCCACGACGTTGAACCCCTCGGCGGCCAGACGCCGCGCCGTGGCCGCTCCGATCCCGCTGCTCGCTCCGGTCACCACCGCCGTTTTACGCATGCCGCACAGCTTCCCAGACCACCCCGGGAACGCAGGCCACAGGGGCACCCCCGGAGGCCGCGAACCCCCTCGGGGCGGAAGGAAACGCCCTTCCCGGGCACGCGCGAGGAACCGCTTTCCGGGGCGGGGAGGGCCCTGACCGGCCGCGGGAAGACTCGTCTCCCGAGGCGGGAACAGTCGAACCGGTGGATAGGTTGCACTACCGGAGGTGGTGTCCGGTGTCGGGTCGTATCAACCGAGTTGCGACGATCAGCCTGCATACTTCGCCCCTGGATCAACCGGGCACGGGCGACGCGGGCGGCATGAACGTCTACGTCGTCGAGACCGCGAAACGGCTGGCGGAGCGGGGTGTCGAGGTCGACGTCTTCACCCGCGCGACCTCCCGGGCCCTGCCGCCCGTCACCGAGCTGGCCCCCGGCGTCCTCGTCCGCAACGTCGTCGCCGGGCCGTTCGAGGAGCTGGACAAGGGTGAGCTGCCCCGCCACCTCTGTACGTTCACATCCGGCGTCCTGCGCGCGGAGGCCGCCTACGACCCCGGTCACTATGATCTGATTCACACCCATTACTGGCTTTCCGGCCAGGCCGGATGGGCCGCCAAGCGCCGCTGGGGCGTCCCGCTCGTCCATTCCATGCACACCATGGCCAAGGTCAAGAACGCCGCCCTCGCCGCCGGGGACGCCCCCGAGCCCGCCCTCCGCGTGAACGGCGAGCAGCAGATCGTCGACACCGCCGACCACCTCGTCGCCAACACCGCGAAGGAGACCCGCGAACTCGCCGGTCTCTACGCCGCCGACCCGTCCCGCATCGCGACCGTCAGCCCCGGCGTGGACCTGTCCCTGTTCCGCCCCGAGTCGCCCGTGATCGCCCGCGGCACCGGCCTGCTCCCGCACCGCACCGGGCCCGCGCGCCGCCGCCTCGGCCTGCCCCGGGACGCCTTCGTCCTGCTGTTCGTCGGCCGGATCCAGCCGCTCAAGGCCCCCGACGTGCTGCTTCGCGCCGTCGCGCTCATGCTCCACCAGGAACCGGCGCTGCGCTCCAAGATCGTCGTCGCGGTCGTCGGCGGGCCTTCCGGGTCCGGACGGTCCCGTCCCGAGGGCCTCCAGCGGCTCGCCGCCGAGCTCGGGATCGCCGACGTCGTCCGGTTCGAGCCGCCCTGTCCGCAGCGCGAGCTCGCCGAGTGGTACCGGGCCGCGGACGTCACGGTCGTGCCGTCCCACAACGAGTCGTTCGGGCTGGTCGCGGTCGAGTCGCAGGCGTGCGGGACGCCCGTCGTGGCCGCCGCCGTCGGCGGATTGCAGACCGCCGTGAAGAACGGCGAGTCCGGCGTCCTGATCGACGGGCACGACCCCGCCGACTACGCGTCCGTCCTGCGCCGCCTGTACGCCGAGCCCGGCACCCACCTCCGGCTCGCGCGCGGCGCGGTCCGGCACGCGCAGGCGTTCGGCTGGGACGCGACCGTGGACCGCCTGCTCGAGGTGTATACCGGTGCGACGACCCGCGAGGCGATGGTGAAGGAGATGGCCCGTTGAGCCACGGCGAGCAGCCGACCCCGGCGGACGACCCGACCCCGGGGGACGACCCGGTCACGGTGATCGAGGAGGCGCTCCGGTCCTCCGAGCTGGAGTACAGCGTCCCGCGCGAGGGCGCGTTCTTCGTGAAGCTGCCCGGCCAGCACAAGCTCGCCACCATGACGTGGCTGATCGTCGGCGACCACAGCCTGCACGTCGAGGCGTTCTTCTGCCGCCAGCCGGACGAGAACCACGCCGACTTCTACCGGTTCCTCCTCGAGCGCAACGGCCGCATGTACGGCATGTCGTTCGCGCTGGACGAGACCGGCGACGTCTACATCGTCGGCCGCCTCCCGCTCCACTCGGTCACCGCGGACGAGATCGACCGGCTCCTCGGCTGCGTCCTCACCTACTCGGACGAGAACTTCGACAAGGCCCTGGAACGCGGCTTCAAGACCTCCATCCAGAAGGAGTGGGACTGGCGGGTCAAGCGAGGCGAGTCCCTGGCGAACCTGCGCGCCTTCGCGTCCTTCGCCGACCCCGCCAACCGCTGACCCCACCCGCACCCGCACCGTGCCCGCCGACCCGGGCGGGCCGTGCCCGCCGATGGCCGCCGACCGTTGATCTTCCGGCGGCCGCGGAGCGCCTGACCTGCGGGCCTCCGGCCTCCGGCCTCGCGGACGGACCGCCCGGAGAGGCCCGCTAGGCTCTGATGCCATGGCGACCCTGGTTTTGCTGCGGCACGGCGAGAGTGTGTGGAACGCGGAGAACCTGTTCACCGGCTGGGTGGACGTGGACCTCTCCGCCAAGGGCGAGAGCGAGGCGACGCGCGGCGGCGACCTGCTGCTCGACGCCGACATCACCCCTGACGTGGTGCACACCTCACTGCTGAAGCGGGCCATCCGCACGGCGAACATCGCGCTGGACGTCGCGGACCTGCTGTGGATCCCGGTCCGCCGGTCCTGGCGGCTCAACGAGCGCCACTACGGCGCGCTCCAGGGCAAGAACAAGGCCCAGACGCGCGACGAGTACGGCGAGGACCAGTTCATGGTCTGGCGCCGCTCGTACGACACCCCGCCGCCGCCGATCAAGGACGACGACCCGCTGTCCCAGGTCAACGACCTGCGGTACGCGTCCCTGCCGTCCGAGTTGATCCCGCGCACCGAGTGCCTCGCGGACGTCGTGGACCGCCTGCTGCCCTACTGGTACGACGCGATCGTCCCGGACCTGGCGAACGGCGGCACCGTCATGGTCACCGCCCACGGCAACTCGCTGCGCGCCCTGGTCAAGCACCTGGACGGCGTCTCCGACGAGGACATCGTCGGCCTGAACATCCCCACCGGCATCCCGCTGGTGTACGAGCTCGACGACGACTTCGCCCCGCTGAAGCGCGGCGGCGAGTACCTCGACCCGGCCGCCGCCAAGGCCGCCATCGAGGCCGTCAAGAACCAGGGCGCGAACAAGAACAAGAACCAGGGCGCGAACAAGAAGAAGTAGCCGGAGAACGTCGAAGCCCGCCGCATCCTGCAAGAGGACGCGGCGGGCTTCTTCACGCCGGACCCCACCCGGGGACCGGCGGATCCGTCAGCCGGCGTCGATGATCTCCTGGGGACGCTGCCCCGTGACCAGGTAGACGACGTTCTCCGCGACGTGGACGGCGTGGTCGGCGAACCGCTCGAAGTACCGTCCGGCCAGGGTGATGTCGACCGCGGGCTCGACGCCGTGCTTCCACTTGGGGGAGAGCAGCAGGTCGAACAGGCGGCGATGCAGCCGGTCCATGGCGTCGTCGTCGGCGTCGAGCTCCAGGCCCATCTCGACGTCCCGGGACGCGATCACCGAGCCCGCCTTGGCGATCATGCGCTCGGCGACCTGGCCCATCTCCAGCACCGTGGACTGGAGCTCCGGCGGGACGGCCGACTCCGGGTGCCGGCGGCGGGCCGTCTTGGCGATGTGCGCGGCCAGGTCGCCCATGCGCTCCAGGTCGCTGCTCATCCGCAGCGTGGTGACCAGGGTGCGCAGGTCGCCGGCGACCGGCTGCTGCCGGGCCATCAGGTCGAACACCGTCTCCTCGATGTCCGCGTCGATCTTGTTGATCCGCTCGTCGGCGGTGATGACCTCCTCGGCCAGCCGGAGGTCGGAGTCCAGCAGCGCGGTCACCGCGCGGGACATCGCCGACCGGACCAGGCGGGTCATCTCGACCAGCTTGTCGGCGAGGGAGTCGAGTTCCTCGTGGTAGACGTCACGCAATTGAAGATCCTCGGGTTTCGGGGAGGGCCGGGCCCGCGGGGGTCCGGCCGGGTCGTGCAGGGGGCGGTGGCGCCGCCCGCTCGGGTGTCTCGGGCGTCTGCGCGGAGTCCCGGAGCGGGTCTCCGCCGGGTGCCGCGCACGGGTCCCGTCCCCCGGACGGTCCGAGGCGCGGGGCGTACTCGCCCACGCCACACCCTGCCCGATCGGTGTGAACCCATACGGATGAAGAGGTGAACATTGGGCTAACGGCTCACGCGGCGGCACCCCCATGGTGTGGGGCGGCCTCGTTCGCCACCTACGATCCAAGATGTGGAGGTCGAGGTTGTCGCAGGTCTGACCGGGCTCGCCGGGCTCGCGATCGGACTCGCGACGGGATTGGCGGTACGGGTGAGCGAGCGTGCCCAGCGGACCGTGCCCCCGGCGCAGCCCCAGGGTGGGCTGCCGCCGGGGATAGCGTCGGTGCTGAGCGTCCTGAGATCGTCGGCGGTCGTCGTGGACGCCGAGGACCGGGTGGTGCGCGCCAGCTCGGCCGCCCGCGCGTTCGGGCTGGTCAGTGATGACCGGCTGGTCGTGGACGAGTTGCTCGCGATGGCCCGGCTCGCCCGGCGCGACGGGGAGATCCGGGAGACCGAGATCCAGGTCGGGCCGTCCCGGTCGCGCTCGCGCGCCGAGGGCCGCTGGTTCGCGGTCCGGGTCGCGCCGCTGGGCTCGCACGGCCTGGTGCTCGTCCTCGCCGAGGACCTCACCGAGATGCGCCGCGTCGAGGCCATCCGCCGCGACTTCGTCGCCAACGTCAGCCACGAGCTGAAGACCCCGGTCGGCGCGCTGTCGCTGCTCGCCGAGACCGTGGACGCCGCGGCCGACGACCCCGAGGCCGTCCGCCGGTTCGCCGGGCGGATGCAGCACGAGTCGGTCCGCCTCACCAACCTCGTCCAGGACCTCATGACCCTCTCCCGCATCCAGGGCGAGGAACCGCTGGACGACCTGCACCCCGTCGAGCTCGACACGGTGATCGACGAGTCGCTCGACCGCTCGCAGATCCGCGCGGGGTCCAAGAACATCGAGCTGATCGCCGGCGGACGGCACGGCTTCCGGGTGCGCGGCGACGAGGAACTGCTGGTCACCGCGCTGCGCAACCTGATCGACAACGCCGTCGCCTACAGCCCCGAGAACACCCGCGTGGTGGTCGCGACCCGGCAGACCGACGACCAGAACGTCGAGATCACCGTCACCGACCAGGGCATCGGCATCCCCGACGGCGACCTGGAACGGATCTTCGAGCGGTTCTACCGGGTGGACCCCGCGCGGTCCCGGCAGACCGGCGGCACCGGGCTCGGCCTGGCCATCGTCAAGCACGTCACCAGCAAGCACGGCGGCGAGGTCACGGTCTGGAGCAAGGAGGGGTCCGGCTCGACGTTCACCCTCCGCCTGCCGCTGCTGAACCCCTCCGCCCCGCCGGTCTCCGCCGGCACCGAGACCCCCAGTGACGTCCCCGGCGACCCCGGCGACGCGGGCCGCGGCCCGGACACGCCACGTCCGGACGCGGGCGCCCTGTCGGTCGCCCTCGGCCTCACTCCATCCCACCCGACCCCCGAGGACCGGACGCGATGAGATCCGCGCTCAGGCCCAGAACCGCCCGGGAGGCAACACCGTGACCCGTGTGCTCGTCGTGGAGGACGAGGAGTCCTTCAGTGACGCCCTGTCGTACACCCTGCGCAAGGAGGGTTTCGAGGTCGCCGTCGCGGCCACCGGCCCGGACGCGCTGGACATCTTCGAGCGCAACGGCGCCGACCTCGTCCTGCTCGACCTGATGCTGCCGGGCCTGCCCGGCACCGAGGTGTGCCGCGAGCTGCGCGCCAAGTCCAACGTCCCGGTCATCATGCTCACCGCCAAGGACAGCGAGGTCGACAAGGTCGTCGGCCTGGAGCTGGGCGCGGACGACTACGTCACCAAGCCCTTCTCGACCCGCGAGCTGATCGCCCGCATGCGCGCCGTCCTGCGCCGCCAGGGCGACGCGGGCGAGGAGCTCGCCCCCGCCGTCCTGGAGGCCGGCCCCGTCCGCATGGACGTCGAACGCCACGTCGTGAGCGTCAACAGCGGCTCGGTCCAGCTGCCCCTCAAGGAGTTCGAGCTCCTCGAGGTCCTGCTCCGCAACGCGGGACGCGTCCTGACCCGCATGCAGCTCATCGACCGCGTCTGGGGCGCCGACTACGTCGGCGACACCAAGACCCTCGACGTCCACATCAAGCGCCTCCGCGCCAAGATCGAGGACGCCCCGTCCACCCCGCGGCACATCGTCACCGTCCGCGGCCTCGGCTACAAGTTCGAGCCCTAACCGCCAGGGATCCAAGGCCGTAGGCATCCGCCTGCGGCCTTTTCCTTTCCCGGACATGGAAAAACGGCCCGGCTGCGTCCTGAGGACGCGGCGCGGGCCGTTTCGGTTGGTTCCGGGGTCAGGCGGCGGGGGTCTGGGTGCCCTCGGGCTCGCCGGACGCGGTCGGGTCGGCCGAGCCGGACGGCCCGGTGCCCGGGCTGCTCGACCCACCGGCCGGGGTCGTCGCCTCACCGCTGCCGCTGGGGGACGCCGTCGGGACCGGGGTGAACGGCGTCCCCGGGCTGACCGCGACGTAGGTGCTGAACTCGTTCTGCTGCGGGATGACCGGGATGGAGAGCGTGATCGAGCCCGCCTGCTCGAACTGCAGCGTGACCTTGATCGACTCGCCGCCGAGGAGCTGCTTGCTCGCCTGGGTCAGGACGACCAGGGGGCCCTTGGCGCCGGTGGCCGGGGTGGTCTCACCGGTCGCGGAGGTGGACGGCGCGCCGCTCGGAGTCCCCGTGGCGGACGTGCTCGGCGCTCCGGACGGCTGCTCGCTCGGCGTCCCCGACGGGTGCCCGCTCGGGGCGCCGGACGCGGGGGTGCTCGGGGTCCCGGTCGTCGTGCCGGTGCCGGGCTTGCCCGACTTCGTGGTGACCGGCTTGGTCGGGGCGCCCGACGGGGTTCCGTGGCCCGCCGCGGGGGTCGTGTGACCCGCCGTGGCCGCGCCGAGCAGGGACACCGCGGTGCCCATGCCCTTCTCCTTCGCCGCGGGCAGCGCCACGCCGTTGGCGGCGATCTTGGCCTGGCCGAACTCGGGCGCGCTGACCGAGACGAGCCGGTCGGCGCGTCCGGGCACCTCGTTGATCAGCGTCGCGTACAGCGGGACGGACGACCCGGCGGGCAGCGCCTTGGCCGGCTCGGGGCCGAGCAGGAACATGTTCCGGATGCTGACCTGCGGCTTGGCCGCGTCGGTCTTGGGCACCCAGGCGTTCACGCCCTCGGTGAGCTGCGTCGGCGCCGCGGTCTGAGGCTCCTCGCCGGCGCCGCAGCCGGAGAGCACCGGCGCCATGGCGACGGCGCCCGCGAAGGCGAGCGCGACCACTCGACGGCTGTTTCGGATCACGGCGACGATCTCCTCGGGAAAGGGGTTTGAAGCGGATGGGGGGTTCGGCGGGCCGAACGCCGAAGGCAGCCTAGCGATCCCGAGGGCGTGATACAGATCCGGGGTCCCGTTCACGGGGATGCGCCATTTCGCGCGGGACCGCCGAGCCCCCACCGGACGCCGAGGTCGTCCGGTGGCCGTCGTCGGCCTTGTCTAGTGGCCGCCGTCCGGGGCGGCGGCCTTGATCAGGTCGGTCAGCTCGGGCCCCGCCTGCGCGGACGGGCGGACGTCCGAGACGACGCCGTCGTTGCCGACGAACACGGCGGTGAGGCCGATGGCGGGATGCCCGTTCTGGTTCGCGTAGTCCTTGGCCAGGACGCCGGTCAGATCGTCCAGGACGATCGGGTCGCCGTCGTGCGCGGTGCCCGCGAGCGCGCGCAGGGACTTGATCGTCTCGTTGCCGGACGCCGTGGACCCGCGCCGGTCGGCGACGAGCCACATCTTGAAGCGGAGGTCCTGGGTGCGCTTGGCGAGATCGGCGACCACGGCCGAGCAGGAGCACTTGGGCGAGACGATCGCGATCACCCCGGGCCGCAGGTCGCGCAGGCTCGTCCGGTCCTTGGCCGGCGGCTGGGTGACGTCCCCGGTGGGAAGGTAGCCGCCCTTCTGCCCTTCGGGCGCGGACGGGTGCGGGGCGAGCGCGACGTGGGTCGGCCGCGGTTCCGGACGGGTGCCGAGCGCGGTCATCAGCAGCCCGCTGACCAGCGCGATCAGTAGCGCGCCGGTGATGATCGGAATGGCCACGCCGAACCGGGCGAACGGACCGGCGAGGCGGCGGTAGCGGGCACGGCGCCGGAGCTGGCGCTGTTCACGGTGGTAGGCGATGACGTCGCGGTCCAGCTCGCGGGCGTCGTCGGGCACCACGACATCGACGTGGGGGAGTCCGTGGTCGTCATGCTCGGGATCGCCGTCTGGCCTCACACCGCACCTCTCCTGACCTGTCCTGTCTACCCCTGTTCGCCGGAACGCCCCTGCCTGTTCCATCCCTTTCGATCTTTATCGATCGCTTTGTACCCGCGCCGCCCGGCATGTTCACCTCCCAGTATGGGCCGCGGTGCGCGACCTGACAGGGGTCGGCGGCAGAACACCGTGAAATGGCCGGACCGTGCCTTCGAGACCTTTTCGTGATCATGCCCGGACGTGCGGTGACAAGGGGTGATGCCCTGTCGGGCCCGGGCGTGGCGAAACCTCCGTCCGACCCGGTAAACGTGACTGGACGGCACTATCAAGGCGCTTTGTCAAGGTCCCAATTAGGGGGTTGACCTGCGGATTTGTCGCGAACGTCGGTGCGGTCACCCCGAGGTCCGTGCTACCCTGGTTCTAGCGGAAGGGGTACTTGTCACATGACTTTCCAGGTCGGCGACACCGTCGTCTACCCCCACCATGGGGCTGCTCGGATCGAGGCCATCGAGACTCGCACCATCAAGGGTGAGGAAAGGACCTACCTGGTCCTGAAGGTCGACAAGGGCGACCTGACGGTTCAGGTTCCGGTCGAGAACGTCGAGGACGTCGGCGTGCGCGACGTCGTCGGTCAGGAGGGCCTGGAGAAGGTGTTCGAGGTGCTGCGCGCACCCTACACCGAGGAGCCCACCAACTGGTCGCGCCGCTACAAGGCCAACCTGGAGAAGCTCGCCTCCGGTGACGTCAACAAGGTCGCCGAGGTCGTGCGCGATCTCTGGCGTCGCGACAAGGAGCGCGGGCTCTCGGCGGGCGAGAAGCGCATGCTCGCCAAGGCCCGGCAGATCCTGGTCAGCGAGCTCGCGCTCGCGGAGAAGACCAACGAGGACAAGGCGGAGGCCCTCCTCGACGAGGTGCTGGCCAGCTGATCAGGTGACTCATCAGCTTCCACGGGTGGGCGTCGGAACCGACGTCCACCCGTTCGCTTCCCACGACCGTCCCCTCTGGGTGGCGGGGCTCGAATGGCCCGGCGAGGGCCCCGGCCTCGCCGGTCACTCCGACGGCGACGTGGCCGCGCACGCCATCTGCGACGCGCTGCTGTCCGCCTGTTCCCTCGGCGACCTCGGCAAGGTCTTCGGCACGTCCGACCCTCGCTGGTCCGGCGCGTCCGGTGTGACGCTGCTGCGCGAGACCGCCCGCCTGGTGGACGAGGCGGGCTGGCTCATCGGCAACGTCGCCGTCCAGGTCATCGGCAACCGCCCCAAGATCGGCAAACGCCGAGACGAGGCCGCCAAGACCCTCTCGGAAGCCCTGAGCGGCGCCCCCGTCAGCGTCTCCGCCACCACCACCGACGGCCTGGGCCTGACCGGTCGAGGCGAAGGCCTGGCCGCCCTGGCCAACGCCCTCGTCTACCCCAAGCCCGTCAACTAACCCACCCCGCCCCCCCACGCGCCTGCCCTAGGCCCCTCGTCCCAGGCGTCCGCGTGCTGCCCGCCGCGTACCTGCCTGGACGAGTCGTGCCCGGCGCCCTCGCGTCGCGCCCAGCACCTCCGCGCTCTCACGCCACGCGCTGTGCTTTTTGTGCCGTGAGTGCTGGTGGGGAGCGTGTGGCGTGCCATGCCCGCAAGCCTTCAGTGGTCGCTTGGGTGAGGTCGCCGGCAGCGCACTGGGCGGGTGCGACTCAGCGCGCCCGCCCAGCGCGTGAAGGCGTTCGAGTCGCATCCGCGGAGGTTATCCACAACCTGTGGGTAACTTTCCGCTGCCGTGGTCCAGCGGCGCAGACTCGATGGCATGAGACGTTCAGCAGTGGGCGGGGCGGATGGTGCCGGTCACCTCGCCGAGATCGATCGTGGCGCCGTTCGCGCCCGGCGCGGTCGCGCGGATGGTGACGGTGTCGCCGTCCTCGAGGAACGTGCGCTTCGTGCCGTCCGGAAGCTCCAGCGGCTCCGTGCCGTTCCAGGTCAGCTCCAGCAGGCAGCCGCGCTCGTCCTTGGCGGGGCCCGAGACGGTCCCGGAGGCGAACAGGTCCCCGGTGCGCAGCGGCGCGCCGTTCACCGTCGCGTGCGCGAGCTGCTGCGGCGGCGTCCAGTACATCCCCTCGAACCGCGGTCGGGAGACGGGCCGTCCGTTGATCAGGATCTCCAGCCGCAGGTCGAGGCCCCACGGCTCGTCGGCGCGCAGATAGGGCAGCGGCGCCGGGTCCTGGACGGGCGGGGCGACCCGCGCCGCCTCCAGGGCCGCGACGGGAACCACCCAGGGCGAGACCGACGTCGCGAACGACTTGCTGAGGAACGGCCCGAGCGGCAGTGCCTCCCACGCCTGGACGTCCCGCGCGCTCCAGTCGTTGACCAGCATGAACCCGAAGATGTGATCACGGAACGCGCGCGGCGTGACGGGCCGTCCGGCCGTGGACGGGACCCCGGCGACGAACCCGACCTCGGCCTCGATGTCGAGCTTCAGGCACGGCCCGTAGGACGGCGCGGCGTCGGTCGGGACGACCTTGCGCTGCCCGCAGGGCCGCACGATCGGCGTCCCGGACGCGTACACCGTTCCGGCCCGTCCGTGATAGCCGACCGGGAGGTGCTTCCAGTTCGGCATGAGCGGCTCGCCCTGCGGCCGGAAGATCTTTCCGACGTTCGTCGCGTGGTGCTCGGACGAGTAGAAGTCGACGTAGTCGGCGACCTCGAACGGACGCAGCATCTCGGCGTCCGCGACCGGCACCAAGTGCGGCGAGACCGCCTCCCGGTGCGCCGGGTCCGTGAGCAACTCGCGCAGGCGGGCCCGGTTCGCCGTCCAGGCGGCCCGTCCCGCTGTCATGAACCCGTTCAGTGCCCCGGACGCGAACCAGCCGCGATCCTCGACCAGCCCTGCCCCGGCCAGTCCGGCCAGGTCCAGCACCCGATCCCCGATCGCGACCCCGACCCGCGCGTCCGCTCCGTCCCGCCGGAACACCCCGTACGGCAGATTCTCGATGCCAAAGCCGCTGTCCGCGTCGACCTCAACCCAAGTCATGCGCACCATCCTTCCCCGCCGACCAAGACCAACCAAGCCCCTCGCTCCACCAACCTTCGCCCTGCCTCACCCCTCCTCCCACACCCGTCCCAGCGCACACACCCCTGCCCGCCCCGACCAGTCGCTCCCACCCCCTGTCCACAGGTGCCATCCACGCACGACTCCAGCCATCCGTACCGACTACACCCGCTGGCGGTCGTACCGCTTGCGTTCGGGAGGGCCGCTCGTGGCGGCCGTGCCTGCTCATGGCACGTCCGGGTTCTCGCCCCGCCGCGTGCCGGAGGCGACGGGCCTTGCGTGGCCTTGGCCATCGCGGGACGACGTTCGGGGCGTCTGCGTCCGCTGGGAGGCGTCCGAGGGATGGTCGCCGGCCCCATGGGGCGGTGGGCATTGCTCACTCTTCCGAGGCGCCCAGCCCCACACGTACAACACCGCCGTCACCGCGAGCACGACGCGGAGGCCGCTGCGGCTGCCGCGGTCCGTCGGGCTGCGCCGGGACCTCGCCTGTGGAGGACGCCCTCACAGGAGGCCGAGCTCGGTGAGGTCGGAGCGTGGGGAGTCGATGTCGCAGGAGCCGAAGCCGGTGAACAGTCGCCGAGCCGTCTCGCGTTGCTCATCGGTCAGGGCTCGCACGCGCGAGGCGAGGGCGATCGGATCGGTGGAGAGCATGTCCTCGACGCTTCCGCCATGCGCCGTGGCCAGCAGGATGTTCAGAAACCCGTGGTGGACGAACCCGGTCTCCGGATCCGTGTGCCGCACGGCATGGTGCAGTCCGGCCGTGCACTTGAAGGGGAGTCGCCGCTCGACGCACGCCCCCACGAACACCGCGACCTCGTCGGCCGACGGGAACGCGTCGGCCGTCACTCCACCCGTCCGGAGCTTCGCGCCGACCTGCGCCCCGGACTCCCGCGCGGCGGCGATCCCGTCGACCACCACATGCCAACCGGTGGCCCGCCGCACCTCCAGGAACGCCGGGACCTCCGCGGCCAGTGCCGCGATCGTGACCGTCGCGGCCCGCGCCGCGTCGGGCTCCTCCGGCAGCGCGACCTCGATGCCGCGCAACCGCAGCCGGGGCTCGGACGCCACGTCCTCCAAGACCTTGGGCAGAGCGTCCACGCCCGTGTCCGCGATCACCCCGAGGTCGAGAAGGTCGTCCGCGAGCAGCAGCGTCCGCAACTCCGCGACGCGCGACGACGGGCAGAGGAACCGTCCGATCACCGGGTCCCCGACAGCGTTCCTATACGCGGGCAGTGCCTTCTCCAACGACTCCCGCGCCGGTGGAAACAGCGCCGCGTCGTCCACGAACCCAGCGAACAGTTGACCCATGCCCGAAGAGGTACCCGTGCGCCCCCGCCTCCATCCGGCCATTTCCGGACCACCCGGACGAGTCGCCGGCCCTCCGCCGCCCGCCGAGCGCGCCGTTGTCCCTGTCGGGGGTCCAGAGCCGGAGGTTCCTCCCGAGAGGACGGCGCCCAGCGCGGACACGGCCTTCCAGCCGCCCTGCACCCAGGCCAAGCGCCCTGGTGGGTCGATCAGTCGGCAGGGGGTGTGGGGGAGCTGCGGAGCGTGCCGGACGGCGGGTTCGGGTCCCAGGGCGGGGTGCTGGCCGCTTCAGCGTCGTCCGAGTCGTCCTGAACGTCGGCCGAGGGGGTGTCCGCTGGGGGCGGCGCAGGAAGCGGCTCGTCTTTGGGAGACGGGTGGGTGGCGGCCTCGGTTTCGTCAGTGGGTTGGGGGTGTGGAGTGTGCTCAGGGGAAGGGACGTCCCTGGGGAGGGGCGTTTCCTCGGGGGTCGGGGCGGCCTTGGGGGTGTTCGGGGTGGGGCGGAGTTCGGGTTCGGAGGAGAGGGCGGTCGTGGGGTAGGGCTCGAAGGACGGGGGTGGGGGTGGTGGTGGCGTGTGCTGGGGCTCTTGGGGTGTGGGGGGTTCTGGGTGAGTGGCGGCGGTTGGGGGCGGTGGGAAGAGGTGTTCCAAAGGGGATTCGTGGGCGAGGGCCGGTGGGGGTTCGGGAGGGGTGGGGCTTGGGTGTGGCGGGGTGGGGGTGCGGAGTAGGCGGAGGGTGGTCAGCCACAGCCAGACACCGATGAGGAGCATGGCGTGCGGGGCCACGGCGACGGTGGCGCGGAGGGGCTTGGCGGGGAGTGAGGTGTAGCCCCAGACGGCGTGCTGGACGGTGATCCAGGAGAGGCCGGCCAGGAGGAGGAGCAGGAGCGTCCAGCGGAGGGCGCGGGTCCACCAGCGGGCGTGGCGGGACGCCAGCAGGGAGAGGAGGGTGAGGACGAGGAGGGCGTCGGCGGCGGCCGGGTAGACGGCCGACCAGCTGGCGGAGATGCGGCCCGCCTCGGCCAGGGTGCGCAGGACGTCCCAGGTCAGGGCGCATGCGGCCGTGGTCAGCAGGGTCACCAGGAGGGCGGCGCAGAAGGTGAGGAGGCGGCGCGGCAGGCGGGACGGGGGTGTTTCGGGCGGCATTACGGCTCGCGGTTCCGGGGGAGGGGACGGGCGGGCCCACACTAACCAGGACGTGTGCGGCACGCGGGGACCGGGTGTGCTGCGTCCGAAACGGGTCGGGACGTACGGTGTTGGTGACGATGACGTCCCCTACTGGAGGCAGTAATGCCGTACTACCGGGTCGTGGGTGAGGTTCCACGCAAGCGTCACGTGCAGTTCCGCCGTCCGGACGGCGGTCTCTACGCCGAAGAGCTGATGGGCGAGGAGGGGTTCTCCTCCGATTCCAGCCTGCTGTATCACCGGTACGCGCCGACGGCGATCATCAAGAGTGAGGGGCTGGACGACACGGCCGTGGCGGAGGGGCTCGCCCCGAATCATCCGCTCCAGCCGCGCGGCTACCGCACCCAGGATCTTCCGGTCGGCGGGGATCTGGTGCTCGGACGGCAGGTCCTGTTCGGCAACCAGGACGTGCGGATGTCGTTCGTGGCCTCGTCCGGCGGACCCAGCGAGTTGTACCGGAACTCGGTGGGCGCGGAGGTCGTCTACGTCCAGACGGGCCGGGCGAGGTTCGAGTCGACGTACGGCGCGCTGGACGTCGGTGAGGGCGACTACGTGGTGATCCCGACCGGGACGATCCACCGATGGGTGCCCCAGGACGGTGAGACGGTCCGGGCACTCGTGATCGAGGCGAGCGGCCATGTCCGTCCGCCCAAGAGGTATCTGTCGCAGTTCGGGCAGTTCCTGGAGCACGCGCCCTACAGCGAGCGCGACCTGCGTGCCCCCGCCGAGCCCTTGCAGATGGAGGGCGGCGAGGTACCGGTCATCGTGCGCACGCGCGGGGGACTGTCCAGGCTGACGTACCTGAACCATCCGTTCGACGTGGTCGGCTGGGACGGCTACCTGTACCCGTACGTGTTCAACATCCACGACTTCGAGCCCATCGTGAAGCGGACCCACGCGCCGCCTCCCGTCCACCAGACGTTCGAGGGGCCGAACTTCGTGATCTGCTCGTTCTGTCCGCGTCCGCTGGACTTCCATGAGGAGGCCGTGCCGATTCCGTACAACCACCACAACGTGGACTCGGACGAGATGATGTTCTACGTCGGCGGCGACTACACGGCGCGGAGGGGTTCGGGCATCGGGGTCGGCTCGATCTCGCTGCATCCGGCCGGGTTCACGCACGGGCCGCAGCCGGGCGCGGTGGAGGCGGTGATCGACGCGGTGAAGCAGGGACACGACCGTTCCACCGAACTGGCCGTCATGATCGACACGTTCCGTCCGCTGGACCTCGGGCCGGCCGCGCGCCGCTGCGAGGACCCCGAATACGCCTGGACCTGGGCCCGCACCGCCACCTGATCCGGCCGCCCCGGCCGCCGGCCCCGAGGCGGGGCGACGGGGGTGCGGCGGGGCGGTGAGGGGGAAATGGCGTGCGGTGGTGATTTTCTTCGATCCCGGTGGGGTAATCGGTACTTTGTGCCATTCCCTCGTCCGGTGCTGGACCGAGCGGCCTCCCACGGCCTCGGTGTGCCGGTCCGGGTGTTCGACGCCCGGATCGGCCGCCGCCGCGCGGTCGCCTGGCTGGTGCTGCTCGGACTCGCCGTTCTCGTGCTCGCCCCCGCGTCCGTCCTGTACCTCCGGGCGGGACGTTTCTGGATCGGAGTGCTCGCGGCGTCCGTCGGCATTGCCTACCTGGCAGTCGGGGTGCGGATCCTCGTGCGCGCGGGGTTGCGGGAGCATCGGCCCGTCGTCTACCTGTTCGGAGGCGGCCTGGTCTACGCCGGGACGGGACGGGCGGTGGCCTACCGCTGGGACGACCTGTCCGCCGTGACCGTCGCCGGCGTCCGCAGCGGGCAGCGGGGACGGACGCGGTGGCGCTTCACCGTGACCGCCGAGGGCGGCCGCGATCTGCCGATGGACGACCGGCTGCCGGACGTGCGGCGGCTCGGCGACGTCGTCGTCGCGGAGGTCACGGCCCGTGTCGTCCCGCGGCTGGCGGCGACGGTGCGGAGCGGCGGGACGGCCCGCCTCGGGGCGTTCGAGATCGGCCCGGACGGGATCGCCAAGGACGACCGGCTGGTGCCGTGGCCCGCGATCCGCGACGTGAGCATGGCGAACGGCCTGGTCCGGGTGGACGCGGCAGGCGGCGTCCAGGAGCTGATCGCGCTCGCCGCCCACACGCCCAACGCGGTGGCGCTCGTGGAGCTCTGCGCGCGCGTCGCCGTGGCCCGCGACCGCCCCGTCCGCTGACACGCCTCCCGCCCTCGTCCGCTGACGGGCCTCCCGCCCCGTCCGTTCACGGCCCCCGCTCCGTCCGCTCACAGGCCCCCGTTCCGTCCGTTCACAGGCCCCCGCTCCGTCCGTTCACGGGCCTCGCGGGCCGTCCGTTGACGGCTCGGGTGTTCGGCGGTGGGTGCGGGCGTTCGGCGGTGGGTGCGGGCGTTCGGCGGTGGGTGCGGGCGTTCGGCGGTGGGGCTCCCGGGGGTGCGGGGAGCGGGCTCTGGAACGTTCCGTGATGTTCGTGGGCCGTTCGGTGACGTACTTGGGGCGTCCGGTGACGAGGCCCAGACCGTGCGCGTTCGCCGGGCGGGATTCGGCCCAGAAGTGGCGGAGAAAGGGCGCCGGAGGCCTGCCACGTCCCGGACGATCCAATAACCTTGGGGCGTGAGCCTGCGCCTTTACGACACCAGCACCCGTACCGTCCGCACGTTCGAGCCCCTCCGAGAGGGTCGCGTGGGGATGTACGTGTGTGGTGCGACGCCGCAGGCCGCTCCGCACATCGGCCACCTGCGCTCGGGCGTCATCTACGACGTGCTGCTGCGCTGGCTGCGGGAGTCGGGCTACGAGGTGACCTTCGTCCGGAACGTCACCGACATCGACGACAAGATCATCGACGTGTCGGCGAGGACCGGCACGCCGTGGTTCGCGGTCGCCGAGGGCAACCAGCGGATCTTCGGCCGGGGCTACGACCTGCTCGGCTGCCTGCCGCCGACGATCGAGCCGCGCGCCACCGGGCACGTCCCGGAGATGATCAAGCTGATGCGGCGGCTGATCGAGGCCGGGCACGCGTACGCGTCCGGGGGCGACGTGTACTTCGACGTGAACTCCTGGGCCGAGCACTACGGCGAGCTGTCGAACCAGCGGCTCGAGAACATGCGCACGCCCGAGGACGCCACGAACGAGGACGCCAAGCGCGACTACCGCGACTTCGCGCTCTGGAAGGGCGCCAAGCCGGGCGAGCCCGCGTGGGAGACGCCCTGGGGCGACGGCCGTCCGGGCTGGCACCTGGAGTGCTCGGCGATGGCGACGATGTACCTCGGCGCGACGTTCGACATCCACGGCGGCGGCGTCGACCTGATCTTCCCGCACCACGAGAACGAGGTCGCCCAGTCCAAGGCGGCGGGCGACGGGTTCGCGCGCTACTGGATGCACAACGGGCTGCTCACCGTGGACGGCGAGAAGATGAGCAAGTCCATCGGCAACGTCGTGCTGCTGCCCGGCCTGCTCGACCGGGCGCGTCCCGTCGAGGTGCGGTACTACCTGGCGTCCGCGCACTACCGGTCGCTGATGGACTACAGCGACGCCGCGCTCGCCGAGGCCGTCGCCGCCTACCACCGCATCGAGGGGTTCGCGCGGCGCGCCGCCGAGGTCGCCGGGGCGGGCGAGCCCGGGCCGCTGCCGGACGCGTTCGTCCAGGCCATGGACGACGACCTGAGCATCCCGCAGGCGCTCGCGGTGGTGCACGAGACCGTCCGCGAGGGCAACAACGCGCTCGCCGCCGAGGACAAGGACGCGGTCCGGCGGCACCTGGCCGCGGTCCGGGCGATGACCGGCGTGCTCGGCCTCGACCCGCTGTCGGACCAGTGGGACGCCACGGCCGGCGACGACCTGACCCCGGTGGTGGAGGCCCTGATCAAGGTGGCCCTCGAGCAGCGGCAGGAGGCGCGCAAGCGCAAGGACTTCACCGCCGCCGACGCGATCCGCGACCGGCTCACCGAGGCCGGCGTCCTCGTCGAGGACACCCCCCACGGCCCCCGCTGGGACCTCAAACGCGACTGACGTCCGACCGGACCGAGGTGCGCCTCACCGTCATCGAGGCGCACCTCGCCCGGCCCACCGCTCGCCTGGACGCGCCGGACGATCGTCCCAGGCCCTGACCTCGTCCTTTCCCGGCTCTGATCACCTGCCTCTCCGGGGCCTGACGACCAGCCTCTCCGGGCTTTGAGCGTCGGTCCTTCGGCCCTGGCGACGGCCTCTCCAGGGGCCGGACGTCAGGTGATCGGGGCGCCGTCGCCCGGTCGCCCGGGCTCTGCCGTCCGGCCTGTGGCGTGGGCAGGGGCGGACGGCACCTAAAATCAGAGGTTTGAGGGCGCGCGCGGAAATCCCCGCCGCGTCCGCGATCTGCGCCGCCCGACGCCACGAGGGCGTGCATTCCGCAAGCCGCTAACCGTCGCGAAGGGCGTAAACGATCATGCCGAAGCGCAAGGGCAAGGGCCCGACCCCGAAGGCCGAGAACCGGCACTGGCACGGCAAGCGCCAGAAGGCGCGGGCCGTCAAGAGCTCCCGCCGCACCGGGACCGAGACGCTCGGCCCGGGCGGGGCGCGGGCCGCGCGGAAGACGGCCGCCGAGGCGGCCAAGACGGGCGGCCCGTCCTCGGGACGTCCGGCCGGGGCGCGCCGCGCGACCGGCGAGACGCCGGAGCTGGTCACCGGCCGCAACCCGGTGGTCGAGGCGCTGCGCGCCAAGGTCCCGGGGGCGGCGCTGTACGTGACCGAGGCGCGGGACGAGCGGATCCGGGAGGCGATCCAGATCGCCGCCGACCGGAACATCCCGCTGCTCGAGGCCGGGCGCGGCGAGCTCGACCGGCTCACCGACGGGGCCGTCCACCAGGGGATCGCGCTCCAGGTCAAGCCGTACCGGTACGCGCACCCGGACGACCTGCTCCGCGGCACCCGCCCGCTGATCGTCGCGCTGGACGGGATCACCGACCCGCGCAACCTCGGCGCGATCGTCCGCAGCGCCGCCGCGTTCGGGGCGTCCGGCGTGGTGGTGCCGGAGCGGCGCGCGGCCGGGGTCACGGCGGGCGCGTGGAAGACCTCCGCGGGGACGCTCGCGACCATCCCCGTCGCGCAGACGACCAACCTCGCCCGGCAGCTGAAGGCGTACCAGAAGGCGGGCTGCTTCGTCGCCGGGCTGGACGCCGAGGGCACCGTCCCGGTCGGCGACATGGAGATCGCGGACGGCCCGTTCGTGCTGGTCGTGGGCTCGGAGGGCAAGGGCATCGGCCGGCTGGTCGCGGAGACCTGCGACCAGCTCGTCACGATCCCGATGCCGGGTCAGGCCGAGTCGCTGAACGCGGGCGTCGCGGCCGGGGTCGCGCTCTACGAGGTGTCGCGCCGCCGCGCGTCCTGAACCGAGTGTCCTGAGTCGCGCGTCCTGAGCTGAGCGCCCTGAACGGTTCCGCCCGCGCGTCCTGGGTAACGTCGCTTCCGGCATCACGGACGGAACCGGAGGTTTTCATGGACAAGCGCGGTATCGGTGGACTGTCGGTCGGCGCCGTCGGCCTCGGCTGCATGGGGATGACCTTCGCCTACACCGCGGGGGAACGGGACGACGCCGAGTCGGTCCGGGTGATCCACCGGGCGGTCGAGCTCGGCGCGACGCTGATCGACACCTCCGACGTGTACGGCCCGTTCACCAACGAGGAGCTGGTCGGACGGGCGCTGCGGGGCCGCCGGGACGAGGTCGTCCTCGCCACCAAGGTGGGGCTGCGGATCCCGGAGGGCGAGGACAACCGGGCGATGTACCGGGACGGCAGTCCGGAGCACATCCGGGCCGCCGTCCGGGAGTCGCTGCGCCGCCTCGGCACCGACCACATCGACCTCTACTACCTGCACCGGGTGGACGAGGACGTTCCGCTCGAGGAGAGCTGGGGCGCGCTCGCCGAACTGGTCGGGCAGGGCCTGGTCCGGAATCTCGGAATCTCGGACGTGCGGCCCGAGCAGGTCGCGGCGGCGCACGCGATCCACCCGGTCGCGGCCGTCCAGAACGAGTTGTCGCTGTGGACGCGGGACGACGAGGTCGTGGCCTGGACGGCCGAGAACGGCGTCGGGTTCGTCCCCTACTCGCCGCTCGGCCGCGGCTTCCTGACCGGCACGTTCACGTCGGCGGCGGACCTCGCCGAGGACGACTTCCGGCACCGGCTGCCGCGTTTCGCCGACGAGGCGCTGAAGGCGAACCTGGCGATCGTGGACCGGGTCCGCGCGGTCGCCGACCGGCACGGCGCGACGCCCGGCCAGGTCGCGATCGCCTGGACGCTGGCCCAGGGCGCCCATGTCGTGCCGATCCCCGGCACCAAGCGGGTGTCCCGGCTGGAGGAGAACTGCGGGGCCGCCGACCTGGTCCTGACGGACGCCGACCTCGCCGAACTGGCCGAGGTCCCGCCGCCGGTCGGTACCCGGTACTGATCCGCTCCGCCGCGGCGCGTCCGGACGGGCGCGCCGGGGCGGCGTGAGCGGGGAAGCGCGGGCCCGCGGGTTCGACTACGATGCGGACGTACTCGCCAGCGTGGCTCAATTGGCAGAGCATCGGTCTTGTAAACCGAGGGTTAGGGGTTCAAGTCCCCTCGCTGGCTCCCCGACGAGGCGTCCTCCGTCAGTGGAGGGCGCCTCGACGCGTTTCCGGCGGAGATCCGGTGGTCAGGACCGTGGTCAGGGGCGTGGCCAGGGGCGTCCGGAGAGGCGTTCGATGTCGGTGTTGAAGCGCTTGAGGAAGGTCGCGAAGGCGGCGACGTCCTCGGCGGACCAGTCGGCCATGACCTTGTCGAGTCCCTGGACGATCTCGTCGCGGCACTCGTCGAGGCGGTGCGCGCCCTCGGTGGTGAGGCGGAACTTGCGGGCGATGCCGCCGTCCGGGTCGGGGATCCGCTCCAGCAGGCCGGCCTTGACGAGCGCGGACGTCTGCCGGTTGAGGGTGGACTGGTCGAGCCCGAAGGCCTCGCTGAGCCGCCGGATCGTCATCGGCCCCTCGATCCGGACGCGGCTGAGCACGATGTAGGCGGCGCGCTCCAGGCCGCCGATCTCCGACTCGGGGCCGGACGAGAGCATCGGGCGGTGGCGGCCGAGCAGCATGGTCTCGTACTCGACCAGGTCCGTCGGCTTCTGCATGGCGTTCTCGGCGTCCTTCCATGGGCGGGGTCCCGGCTGGCTCCATCCCTACCACACGGGATCGGGCCGCACCTTCGTGGCGTGCACGGCGCATGCTTTGTGCATTGTACATATCGTGTGTATCGTGCACATGCAGCTCACCCCGCAGCTCACCCCGACCAAGAGGAGAACGTGATGGGCGAACCCGAGTCCGCCGCGGCGCAGGCGTCCCCCCAGGAGGCCCCCGCCGTGCGGTCCGGCGGCGGGATCGTCGCCGTCCTGGCCGTGGCGGGCATCGTCGCCGCGCTGATGCAGACCCTCGTGGTTCCGCTGATCGGACGGCTTCCGGACATCCTGCACACGAGCGCTTCCAACGCGTCCTGGACGGTGACCGCCACGCTGCTCGCGGGCGCGGTCGCGATCCCGGCCGTCGGACGGCTCGGCGACCTGTACGGCAAGCGCCGGCTGCTGCTGGTCAGCGTGATCCCGCTGGTCGCGGGGTCGGTGGTGTGCGCGCTGGCCTCCTCGGTCGTCCCGATGATCATCGGACGCGGGCTCCAGGGCGTCGGCATGGGCCTGATCCCGCTCGGCATCAGCGCGCTGCGCGACGTCCTGCCGCCCGAACGGCTCGGCGGCGCGATCGCGCTGATCAGCTCGTCCATGGGCATCGGCGGCGCGCTCGGCCTGCCGGTCGCCGCGGCCGTCGCCGAGAACACCAGCTGGCGGGTGCTGTTCTGGGCGTCCGCCGCGCTGAGCGTGGTCATCGGCGTCCTGATCTGGATGCTCGTCCCGGCGACGCCCGTGCGCGGGAAGACCGGGCGGTTCGACGTGATCGGCGCGGTCGGGCTCGGCGTCGGCGTGGTCTGCCTGCTGCTCGCCGTGTCCAAGGGCGCGGACTGGGGCTGGACGAGCGGCACCACGCTCGGCCTGTTCGGCGCGGCCGTGATCGTCCTGCTGGCCTGGGGCGTGTTCGAGCTGCGGATCACCGACCCGATGGTCGACCTGCGGACCACCGCGCGCCGCCAGGTGCTGCTGACGAACGTCGCGTCCATCCTGGTCGGCTGCGCGATGTACGCCCAGTCGCTCGTGCTGATGCAGCTGCTCCAGCTGCCGAAGGCGCTCGGCTACGGCCTCGGCCAGTCCATGTTCGCGGCCGGGCTCTGGATGGCCCCCGCCGGACTGATGATGATGCTGATCTCGCCGCTCGGCGCGAAGCTGTCGGCCGCGCGCGGCCCGAAGACCACGCTGTGCGTCGGGAGCCTGGTGATCGCGCTCGGCTACGGCATCTCGCTCTCGCTGATCGGCTCGACCTGGGGCGTCCTGGTCGTCGCGCTCGTCATCAACGGCGGCGTCGGCCTCGCGTACGGGGCGATGCCCGCGCTGATCATGGGCGCCGTCCCGCTGTCCGAGACGGGCGCGGCGAACAGCTTCAACACCCTGATGCGGTCGCTCGGCACGTCCACCGGGGCGGCGCTGGTCGGGGTCATCCTGTCGCAGATGACGGTCTCGGTCGCCGGGCACGTCCTGCCGTCCGAGGACGGCTTCCACACCGCGATGCTGCTCGGCTGCGGCGTCGCCGTCGTCGCCGCGCTGGTCACGCTGACCCTCCCGAAGCGCCAGGCCCCGGCCACCTCCCCGGCCGCCGACGCCGCCGAGCCCGCCGCGCGAGCGAGCTCCTGACCGGGGCGGGACGTCCCGGCCCGGGACGTCCCGCCTACAGTCGGAGGGTGGACACCGACGAGCTGCTGAAGCGGTACGCCTATCCGGAGCGGACGCCGTGGCTGCGCGCGAACATGATCGCGACGCTGGACGGCGGCATCCAGTACAAGGGCGACACCGGCGCGCTCGGCTACCCCGGCGACCACGCGCTCATGACCGGCCTGCGGAGCCTCGCCGACCTCGTGGTCATGGGCGCGGCGACCGTCCGCGAGTACGACTCCTGGCCGGACGGAGCGCCGCCGCTCGCGATCGTCTCCCGCAGCCTCGACCTGGACTTCGACGGCGGCCTCTTCGACGACGGCCGGACGATCGTGATCACCGCCGAGCGGGCCCCCGCGGACCGGCTCGAACACGCCCGCGAGCGCGCCGACGTGCTGGTCACGGGCGACGCGTCCACCGACATCGGCGCCGCGCTGGACGAACTCGCCCGGCGCGGCCATCGCCGCTTCCTCTGCGAGGGCGGCCCGAGGCTGCTCGCCCAGGTCGCGGCGGCCGGATGGCTGCACGAACTGTGCCTGACGCTCAGCCCGATGATCATCGCCGGGGGCGCCTCGCGCATCCTGAACGGCCCGGACCTGGACGTCCCGCAGCGGATGCGCCTGATCCACGCCGTCCCGGACGGCGACTACCTCTTCACCCGCTACACGATCGAGTAGCGCCCGCCCCGGCGACGGCCCTGGTCGATCGTCCTGGTCAGACGTTGTGGCGGGTGTAGGCGGGTTCGCGCCAGCCGAGGACGGCCTCGGTCATCCGCACCGCGTCGACGGCCTGCCGCACCTCGTGCACCCGGACGATCCGCGCGCCGAGCATGATCGACGCGACCGTGACCGCGATGGTGCCCTCGACCCGATCGCGCTGCGGACGGTCCAGGGTCTCGCCGATGAAGTCCTTGTTGGAGATCGCGGCGAGCAGCGGGTAGCCGATGTCGGCGATCTCCGGCAGCCGCCGGGTCAGCTCCAGCGAGTGCCGCGTGTTCTTGTTCAGGTCGTGGCCCGGGTCGATGATGATCCGGTCCGGGGCGACGCCGCGCTTGAGCGCGAGCGCGACCCGGTCGCGCAGGAAGTCCGCGACCTCCGCCGCGACGTCCTCGTAGACCGGGCGCGGGTAGCGGGTGCGCGGCTCGGCCAGGCTGTGCGTGATGATCAGGCTGCTGCCGGTCTCGGCGACCACGTCGGCGAGCCGCGGGTCGTGCAGGCCGGTGACGTTGTTCAGGACGTCCGCGCCGCCCGCGAACGCCGCGCGCGCGACCTCCGGGTGGTAGGTCTCGACCGAGATCACCGCGTCGGTGCGGGCCCGCGCCGCCTCGATCACCGGCAGGACCCGGTCGATCTCCTCGCCCGGCGACACCTCCGGGCCGGGCGCGAACGGGACGCCGCCGATGTCGAGCCAGTCCGCGCCCTCGTCCAGGGCCCGGTCGACGGCCTCGACGGCCTTGTCCAGCGCGAACGTCCGGCCCTTGTCGTGGAAGGAGTCCGGCGTGCGGTTGATGATCGCCATCACGGCGACCTGCCGGTCGAAGTCGAAGGAGCGGCGTCCGATCGTCCTCCGGGGGCTGACGAGCTCCGGCGCGTAGACCCGGTGCGGGGCGGCTCCTGCCACGATGACCTGCCTTCTCCGGTGCGTCGGCGCGGCGGTTCGGGCCGGCCGGGGGACTGATCCGGCTCAGCCTATCCGTGCGGGTCGTGCCCGCCGCCGCGTCCTGCCGGGGATCCGTCCGGTGCGCTGCCCGTCAATTGCGCGGGACCGTATTCCGTGGCCGGTGACCGAAAGTGACCGAGCGTCCGGTGCAATTCCGTCAGACGGTCCTTCGGGAGGCCGGACCGGGCGGTTGGCCAGGGGAGACGGGGCGCTTCCGGATGCGGAAGCCGTTTGTGCCGTCACTCGGGACCTCTGGGGAAATAGGGGACAGGCATGACCAGTGGGACCGTTTCTTGACTCCGTGTTGGCACTTCTTCCAAGCATTTCTCGGGAAGTGGCCCGTGCTCACCATGATTGTTTGATCTCATAGTGAAGTCACATCACTACATAGAGTCATGGGGAGTCAGGGAGGGCCGGATGGTCTGGGACTCGGGGCCGGCGGAGCGCAGGGGGAGCGGCCGGGGGCGAGGGAAACCGGTCGCGCGCTACGCGGTCATGGCACGTGACGAGAGGTTCCTCTTGCTGAGACGGAGGTTCTCCCGGCTCGCGGCGGCGGTCGCCGGGTCCTTCCTCGGCTGGTACTTCCTCTACGTCGCGCTTTCGGCGTTCGCGCGCGATCTCATGGCGCGCCCGGTCGTCGGCAATATCAACGTCGCCTTGATCCTCGGGGTGCTGCAGTTCCTGTCCACTTTCGCCCTCGCCTGGTACTACGCCCGGTACGCGACCGCGTCCCTCGACCCGATCGCCGCCGCCCTGAAGGAGGAGGCGGACGCCCCGGCCGCGATCCGGGGGCCCCGCCGCTCGGCCCTGCACTCGCCCGCCGTCGTCGAGGACGGGCCGGCCCCCGACGCGGAACCGGTTCCCGCCCTTGCCTCCCTTCCCTCCCCGGCCCCGGTCCCGGAGCCCGAGGGGGCGGCCGCGGACGAGTCGGTCGAGGCGCCGGTTGCTGAGCCGCCGGTCGAGCCGAAGCCGCCCCAGGCGTCGGCGAAGCCGGAGAAGAAACCGGACGAGGCGCCTCAAGGTGATCCGGGAACCGTTCCCGGGGCACCAGGTTCCGCCGAGGGCAAGGCCGACCCCGTCCTCGTCCCGGCACAGGTTGAGACCGACACGGCGGCGTCGAGCCCGAACGGCGCGTCCGCCGGCACGAAGGGGACGGAGCCCGCCCCAAGCGCGAACGGTGCGGGCAGTGCGAAGGGCGCGAGCGGCGTGAACGGCGTGAACGGCGCGGCCCCGGTGCCCGCGGCCAACGGGGCGGGCCCGGCCCCCGGTCCGGCGAAGAACGGGACGGGTCCGGTCCCGGGCCCGGCGAAACCCAAGGATGACGGCCCGGGCGCGAAGTCCGGGACGGGAGCTCGACCGGACCCGGGGTGGTTGCGATGATCGGTCATGTCCTCACGGGCGCGGTGACGCTCGCCGCCGCCGCGACCGGCCCCGCCCAGGACCCGGGCACCGCCAGCGGCAACGGCCGGACGGTGACGTTCGGGCTGTTCGTCTTCTTCATCGTCGTCACGCTCGGCATCACGGTGTGGGCGCGGCTCAACACCAAGAGCGCGGTCGACTACTACGCGGGCGGGCACGCGTTCTCCGGGCCGCAGAACGGCATCGCGCTCGCGGGCGACTACATGTCCGCGGCGTCCTTCCTCGGCATCGCCGGCATCATCGCGCTGTCCGGTTACGACGGTTTCCTGTACTCGATCGGGTTCCTGGTCGCATGGCTGCTGACCCTGCTGCTGGTCGAGCTGATGCGGAACGCGGGCCGGTTCACCATGGCGGACGTGCTGGTCTACCGGGTGCGCAGCCAGCCCAAGGTGCGGACGGCCGCCGCCGTGTCGACCGTCACCGTCTCGGTGTTCTACCTGCTCGCGCAGATGGTCGGCGCGGGCGCGCTGGTGGCGCTGCTGCTCGGCGTCCACCCCGGCGAGACGTTCCTCGGGATGTCGGCGGAGGCCGCCAAGACCTGGACGATCGTCGTGGTCGGCGCGCTGATGATCTTCTATGTGATGTTCGGCGGGATGAAGGCCACCACCTGGGTGCAGATGATCAAGGCGGTGCTGCTGATCGTCGGCGGGATCGTGCTGACCGCGCTGGTGCTGGCCCGGTTCGGCTACAACCTGTCCGGGCTGCTCGGCTCCGCCGCCGCGTCGTCCGGCAAGGGCGCGGCGTTCCTCCAGCCCGGCCTGAAGTACGGCAAGGACGTCCCGGGCGACGCCTACCAGACGGTGCTGAACAAGGTCGACTTCATCAGCCTGGCGCTCGCCCTGGTGCTGGGCACCGCGGGCCTGCCGCACGTCATCACCCGGTTCTTCACCGTCCCGGACGGCCGCGCCGCGCGCACCTCGGTGAACTGGGCGATCGGGCTGGTCGGCGCGTTCTACCTGATGACGCTCGCGCTCGGGTTCGGCGCCGCGGCGCTGGTCGGACGCAAGGCCATCATGGCGCAGGACCCGGCGGGCAACACCGCCGTCCCGCAGCTCGCCAAGGCCCTCGGCGACCACGTCGGCGGACCGGTCGGCGGCGACCTGATGCTGGCGTTCATCGGCGCGGTCGCGTTCGCCACCATCCTCGCCGTCGTGTCGGGGCTGGTGCTGGCGTCGTCGACGTCGCTCGCGCACGACTACTTCGGGCACGTGCTGATGTTCGGCCGTCCGCGGGAGTCGCAGGAGGTCTCCGTCGCCCGGTTCGCGGCGTGCCTGATCGGGGTGCTGGCGATCGTCCTCGCGGTCATCGCGAAGAACATGAACGTGGCGTTCCTCGTCGCGCTCGCGTTCGCGATGGCGGCCGCGGCGAACCTCCCCGCGATCGTCCTGTCGCTGTTCTGGAAGCGGTTCAACTCGGCCGGGGTCGTCTCCGGCATCTACGGCGGGCTCGTCAGCTCGCTGGTGCTGGTCTTCTTCTCGCCGGTCGTGTCCGGCAAGGTGGACCCGCTCACCGGGCAGAGCCTGTCCCTGTTCCCCAAGGGCGTGGACTTCCACTTCTTCCCCCTGGAGAACCCGGGCATCGTGTCCATCCCGCTCGGGTTCCTGTGCGCGGTCATCGGCACCTACCTCGGACGCGAGGACGCCGACACCCGGCGGTACGACGAGCTGTCGTTCCGCTCACTCACCGGAGCAGGTTCCGTCTGATCCGGAAGGGTCCGCTCGGAAGGGTCCGCTCGGACGGGCGGGGTGCGCGATGACGCGCACCCCGCCCGTCCGCGTTCGCGACGCTCCGTTCGGGCGGTGTTCGTGACTCCCCGTCCGGGCAGTGATCACTTTCGTGAGGGGACTAACACCGCGGGAGGGCCTGCCGTCACGTGCCGGTACGGCAGGCTTGTCCGCATGAAGCCCTCGTCCCCGCTCGCCCTGGTCCGCTCGACCGGAGTCACCGCGCTCGCGACGGTGGGCCTGGCGACGCTGCTCGCGGGCTGCGGCGGCGACGGCGGATCGGCGACCGCCAAGTCCGTCCCTAGCGCCCGCGCCTACAAGGACGCCACCGCGATCGGACGGGCCCTGCGCGCCGCCGGGGCGACCGGCTGCACCACGGACAAGACCCGCGTCGAATGCCGCTACCAGGGACGATACGTCGCCGCGACCGTCCTCGACCCGAGCCTCGGCCTCACCGTGGACACCGCGCTGCGCAGCTGGCGCAGCGGCGTCGGGCAGAGCGCGCTGGGCGAGAACGGCGCGTTCGCGATCCTGCGCGGACCCGGCTGGCTCGTCACCGGACCGGACGGCCTGGTCGACCGCGTGCGCGGCGACCTCGGCGGCCGCGCCTACCACTGCGACCACCCGTACGGGACGTGCTCCTGAGCCCGTTGTCCCGGCGTGTGTCCCGATGTGCCGGAGTGCCGGGGCGGTCCCGGAGCGTCGTGGCAGAATGACCGCAGCCGGTCGGACGTCCGCCGTCCGGACGGATCGGGACCCGTGGAACGCGGCCGCCCGGCGACCGGGAGGAGGTGCGGTGACGTGCCCCCTGACGGCCGCCGCCTCCGCAGGCTCCGCCGTCGCGACACGGCGGTCCCCTTCGTGCGTCCCCTCGCGCGTGTCCTGGTCGTCCGAACCGCCCCCGCCCGCACCGGGCCCGTGCGGCTCGCGACCGTTCTCACGGCGCTGACCCTCGCGTCCGCCGTCGCCGTCCCGATCGCGACGGCGCCCGACTCCGGAACGCGTCCGCGCGCCGCCAAGTCCAGCGCCGCGACCTCCCGGACGTCCCGTCTCGCCGCGTCCGCGCCCCTGCCGTTCCCGCAGGCCCCGGACGGCACCATCGACATGATCCGGTCGCGTGAGTGGCACCTGGCCGCGCTGCACGTGCCGAAGGCGTGGAAACGCTCGCGCGGCGCGGGCGTCACCGTCGCCGTCCTCGACACGGGCGTCGACAAGCACCACCCCGACCTCACCGGACGCGTCGTCACCGGCCCCGACCTCACCGGCGGGACGCGGCGTCCGGGCAGCAGGTACTGGGGCCTGCACGGCACGTCGATGGCCAGCATCATCGCCGGACACGGGCACGGCCCCGGGGACGCGCAGGGCGTGATGGGCGTCGCCCCCGCCAGCCGCGTGATGTCCCTGCGCGTGACCTGGGAGAACGACGACCCGATGCGCAAGGACGACGCGCAGGTCAGCCACGCCCGGGACGCCATCGCGCAGGGCATCCGGTACGCCGTCGACCACGGCGCGACCGTCATCAACATGTCGCTCGGCGGCGGCAAGCAGTACTACGACGGCGACTCCTCGGAAGAGGACGCCATCAAGTACGCGCAGAGCAAGGGCGTCGTGCTCATCGCGTCCGCGGGGAACGACGGCGCGGGCGCGAACCGCAAGAACTTCCCGGCGGCCTACCCCGGCGTCATCGCCGTCGGCGCCCTCGACCGCGACATGCACGAGTGGAAGGACAGCAACCGCCACTCGTACGTCGCGGTCTGCGCGCCCGGGGTGGACATCGTCAGCGCGGACGCCGACAGCGGCTACGTCGTCGGCACCGGCACCAGCCCGTCGTCGGCGATCGTGGCCGGGGTCGTCGCGCTGCTGCGCTCGCGCTACCCGTCGCTGAGCCCGGACCAGGTGCGCCAGGCGCTCGTCGAGGGCTCGTCCGCGAGGGACGCGGCGTCGTCCGGGAGCTGCCCCGGCGTGCTGGACGCGGCGCGCGCGATGACCGCGGCCGCCCGCATCAGCAAGGAACCGCCGAAGCCGGCCGCGCCGGCCGTCCGGACCGCCGACGCGCCCGTCACGGGCGGTGCGGGCGACTCCGACCGGCTCTACGTCGCGATCCTCGGCGGCGGGGGAGCGCTGCTGCTCGTCGGCCTCTTCCTCGGCTGGCGCCAGCGCCGCCGTCCGGACGAGGACGTCGAGCCGGACTTCGAGCAGGTTCCGGCGCCCGAGCCGATGCCCGCCCGGCACGCGGCCCCGTTCGAGCCCGCGCCCGCGCAGCACGTGCCCGTGTCGGAGCCGCCGCCGGTGATGTTGTTCCAGCCCGCTCCGCCGCGTCCGGAACCCGAGCTCGCTCCCGCGCCTCCGCCCGAGTTCGCGGAGCCGCTGGCCGCTCCGACGCTCTTCGGCGAACCGTCCGGCCGGACCTCGCCCGAGGGGCGGCCGGGGCCTGGGAACGGGTCGGCCTTCGACGCGCTCGACGATCCGCTGCTCGGTGATCCGCTGCGGGGCGGCCCGAGGTCGGTGCAGGGGGCCGGGCCGCTGGGCGAGCAGGAGCCGCGTCCCGCCGAGGACGAGCCGGGGCTCAGCGACGAGGAGTGGGAGCTGTTCCGGCGCGGCGTCCTCGCCGACGCGGGGACGCCCGCCTCGCCGCTCATGCCGCCCCTGGAGGACCTGGAGACCGGGGCGGTCCCGGACGCGCCGCCGCCCGGGCTCGCCGACGGCCCGGGGAACGGTCCGCTGCCGACCTCGCCGGACGACGCCCTCGGCCGCCGCCCGGGCCGCCGCCGTCCGCTGGTCGCGGACGACGACGACTACCGTCCGCCCTGGTGGTGAGCCGCCTACCCCGGCGGGCGTAGCCGCGAAGCCGCCGCTCGTACGACGACACGTCCCGGACCCTCCACGGACCATCGGTGCATCCGAACCGGAGGAGGATTCCGATGCACCCACTGCTGATCACCGCCGCGGACCCCGGCTGGCACGACCACGAGGGGCCCGGCTGGTGGGCGATCTTCCCGATCACCTTCGGCCTGCTGTGGCTGGCCATGCTCGGGTTCGTCGCGTTCCAGCTGATCAAGCGGCGCGGACGGGGCGTCCGGGGGTTCCCGGCGTGGGCCGGACGCGCGTCGGCGCCCGCGCCCGCCCAGGGGCCCGAGGACCTGCTCGCCGAGCGCTTCGCCCGCGGCGAGGTCGACGAGGACGAGTTCCACACCCGGATGTCCGCCCTGCGCGCCGAGCGCCACTGACACGGTGCGCCGAGCGCAGGGCGGGTGGCCGGGCGCGGCGGTCGGGTCAGTTGGCGCCGGCCTCGCGGAAGATCCGCTCGACGCCCTCGGGGTCCATCATCGCGGGGGACTGGGCGGCGGCCTCGGCGAACCGGGTGAGCAGGCGGGCGAACTCGGTCTTCTCGAGCTCGGTCCAGCCGGTCATCAGCTCGTCGAAGTAGGCGCGGCGGAACCGCTCGGCGACCTGCCGGACCCGGTGTCCGGCGTCGGTCAGCCCGAGGTTGGCGCGCCGGGCGTCCACCGGCGACGGACGGCGCGAGACGAACCCGGCGTCGATCGCGTGCCCGACCAGGCGGCTCGCGGTGGACGGGTCGATCTCGAGGCGCTCGGCGACCGCGCCGACCGTGACCTCCGTGCCGCCCTCGCACTCGGCGAGGGCGGCGACGGTGTGCACGACCATCAGGTTGGACAGCTGGAGCGGGCGTCCGCCCGGCCCGGACGAGGTCTGCGCCCTGATCTTCTTCATCAGGTCGGGGCGGGCCCAGACGCGGCGCAGGTGGAACAGCGCCAGCGTGATCTCGGAGAGCGACTCGTCGTCCGGCACGGACGAGGCGGTCGGCTCGGACGAGGCGGTCGCCTCGGAGGCAGGGGCCGAGGCAGGAGCCGAGGCGGGGGCCGGCCGCGGCCCGGCGGCGGGGGCCGGTCGCGGCTCGGGGGCCGGGGCGGGCTCGGGGATCGCGGGCCTCTCCGTCGTCATGCTCGTCCTCCCGTCACGTGGCGGCCGCGTCGTCCGTGCTCGGGGCACGCACGGATGCACGATGCACACATTACCCCGTGTGACCTGCGGGTCCCCGCCACCCCCGGCCGGGCCGCCCCGAGCGGGGAGGGGGGCCGCCGAGGGGGCGCCGGCCGTCCGGCGGGGTGGACGGCCGTTCCGCGCGAACGACCGGAGATTGTCCGCCGGGACGCGTAGAGTGGCCTCCGCCGAACCCGGACGACCCGGGATCAGTGACCACCAAAGGGGACGCCACGCCGGTGGCGGCGGAAGCTCCCGGCGACGCCCCCAACAGGACGGCAGCATGAACGATGGCTCACCTCTGCCCCCGATGAACGAGGGCCCGGAAGACGGCGACGCCGCCTTCCCGGCCGACCTCCTGTCCGAGCGCGACCGCCAGATCCTCGCCTTCGAGCGGCAGTGGTGGAAGTACGCCGGAGCCAAGGAGCAGGCCATCCGCGAGACCTTCGACATGTCGGCGACGCGGTACTACCAGCTCCTGAACATCCTCATCGACCGACCCGAGGCGCTGCGCCACGATCCGATGCTGGTCAAGCGCCTCCAGCGGATGCGCACCCAGCGTCAGCGGCAGCGTGCCGCGCGCCGCCTCGGCATCCGTCCGTAGTGTGGCCGACACTGGTCACGTGAACCCTTCCTCCTCCCCCATCGGCCCCGAGGGCGAGGACGCCCTCGCCGCCCTGCGCGCCGACCCCGGCGGGGCGGTCCTCGGATTCGACTTCGACGGCACGCTCGCGCCGATCGTGGCGGACCCGGCGGCGGCGCGGGCGCATCCCCGCGCCGCCGCGGTCCTCGCCGCGCTGGCCTCGCGGGTGCGGGCCGTGGTCGTGGTCACCGGACGCCCGGCGAAGGTCGCGGTCGAGTACGGCGGCTTCGAGGGCGTCGACGGGCTGGTCGTCCTCGGGCAGTACGGCGCGGAGCGCTGGGAGTCCGGCGCGCTGACCTCGCCCGAGCCGCCGCCCGGTGTCGCCGAGGCGCGCGCCAAGCTGCCCCGTGTCCTGGCGGCGGCGGGCGCGCCGCCCGAGACGTTCGTCGAGGACAAGGGGCGGGCCCTCGCCGTCCACACCCGGCGCTGCGCGGAACCGCAGGTCGCGCTCGATCGCCTCCGGTCCCTCATGGACGCGCTGGCCGAGCGGCACGGCCTGGTCGTCGAGCCCGGACGGTTCGTCCTGGAGCTGCGTCCGCCGGGCATGGACAAGGGGGTCGCGCTGCGCGCGTTCGTCGCCGAGACCGGACGTCCGTCGATGCTGCTGTTCGCGGGTGACGACCTGGGCGATCTCGCCGCGTTCGACGCCGTGGACGAGCTCCGCGCGGACGGCGTGCCCGGTCTCAAGCTGTGCAGTGGATCCGCCGAGGTCACCGAGCTGGCGGCCCGCGCCGACCTGGTCGTGGACGGCCCGGACGGCGTCGTCGCGTTCCTCGAGTCGCTGCTGCCCGCGTCGTCCTGACCACCCTCGGCCGACGGTGGGGACGGCCGGAGGCGCGCGCTTTCGGCGGGCCCGGACGTCCCTTACCGACGATGAGCGTGGGGCAGGTGCGATTCAGGCGAACAATTACGCAAAGATAGGGTAATTTCGCTGCGCCCTGCGGACGTGGGGCCTGGGCCGGACGAGACAGGTGGGAGCTCCGACGTGGACACTGGACCTGGAATCCCGCGACGGCCGGCAGGGCCGCGCGAGACGTCCCGTGACCCCCTGGACTCACCGACCTCCGGCATCCCCGTCCAGCCTCCGGCACCTCCGCAGGCCCGGCCCTCCGGCTATCCGGCCGAGCCGTACGGGTCGGGCGGGTACCCGACCGTCCAGTCGCCGGGTGGTTCGGGCGGGCATCCCCCCCTGCGGGACGTCCCGTTGCATCGCGGATACGAGCAGCAGCCGCCCGCCCAGCAGTTCCAGTCGCAGCCACCCCAGGCGGCCCAGCCGCCGCAGCCTCCGCAGGCGGCTCAGCCGTCCGGCGCGCCCTACACGGCTCAGGGGCCGGACGAACTGGGCGTGCGCGAGACCAGCGGCGTCGAGGTGCGGATCGGGTCGTCGCGGAGCGAGCGGAACCGGATCCGGCGCGAGCAGCGCGGACGGTCCGGACGCCGCAAGGGCCTGCTCGCGGGCGCCGTGGTGCTCGTGGTCGCCGCGGCCGCCGCGGGCGCGTTCGTCCTGATCCCCGGCTCGGACGGCGAGAACGGCGAGAACGGCGACGGCGCGACGGTGTCCGGCGGCGGGGACACGTCCGCGCCCGCGCGGTCCGGGCCGATGCCGAAGACCGGCGCCCCGGTGACCGTCGGCACGGCGGACGGCTACAAGTACCGGATCGCCGCCGTGGACGCCGGGACGGGCGACGGCGCGTCCACGCAGCAGACCACGGCGCCGTCCGGGTACGGGTTCGGGTACGTCGAGTACGTGCTGTCCAACCCGACGAACGCGAAGGTGCTGCTCGACTATCCCGGCGACGTGTTCGTGACGCGGTCCCGCGTGGAGAGCTCGGGACGCGGACGCTGCATGCCGCAGGTCGGGGCGCCCGAGGCGATGTGCACCCCGCCGACGCACAGTGACGTCGTCCGGTCGCTGCGCGGCGGCCAGCTCATCAAGGGCGACGGCGAGGACAAGTACATGCCGCCGGGCTCGGCCTACCTCGTGCGCGCGACGGTGGACGTCCCGATCGCTAAGGAACTGAAGGCGGGCGACCTGCGCCTGTTCATCTGGAAGCGGCTCTACATGGCGAACGCGAGCGCCAAGGAGGCCCCGCTCCCGCGCTGACGTCCGGCTCACCGGAACGAACGGGAGGGCCGCCGCGATCGAGATCGCGGCGGCCCTCTCGGACTCCTTCACCGGCACGGCGTGACGGGTCGGCTCGCGGCCTCCGGCACGGCGCGGCGGATCGGTCCGGCTTCCGGATCAGCCCAGGCCCTGGGTCGGCCCCGCCTCCGGATCAGCCCGCCTCCGGATCAGGCCTCGGCCTCCGGGTCATCGGCGAGGATGCCGTAGAGGCGGCGGCGGGCGTCGTTCACGACGTCCAGCGCGCGGGACTGCTGGGACGCGCTGCCCACGGCCATGACCTGGTGCAGGGCCCCCATCAGCTGCCGGACGGCCTCCCGCGAGTGCAGGACGCTCTCCCCGGCGGCCTCGGTGACCTCGTCCCAGGGGGCGGCGGTCTGTGCGGACGCCTCCGCGCGGCCCGTGTCGGTGAGGGAGAACAGCCGCTTGCCGCCCTGTTCCTGGCTGCTGACCAGGCCCTCGTCCTCGAGCATCTGGAGGGTCGGGTAGACCGAGCCGGGGCTCGGCCGCCAGACGCCGCCGGTGCGCTCGTCGAGCTGCTGGATCATCTCGTAGCCGTGCATCGGGCGCTCGGCCAGCAGGGCGATCATCGCCGCCCGGACGTTGCCGCGCCGGGTGCGGCGCCCGCCGCCCCGTCCGCGTCCGCGGTGGCCGCCCGGGCCGAAGCCCGGACCGCCGGGACCGAAGCCGGGCCCGCCCCATCCGAACGGGTCGTCGCGGCGCATCCGCGCCTCGGGACCGCCGTGGACGTGCGGCCCGTGTCCGTGCCGGCCGTGCTCGTGGTTCCTGATGTGCTCGCGCATCGTCATCATCTCCTGTCGTCGTTCGATCGCGATGCATTAACGATATATCGGAAACTGCTCGACGACAACCCCGCCTCCCTTGACAGAAACTCATCAGGCGTTGAATATCGAAGGAGGGGGTGGTGTCCAATGGGACGCACCAGGCAAGACGCCGACAGGCCCGCCGGGGCCGGCGCCACGGCACTCACCACGGCACTCACCATGGACCGCACCCGGGAGGGGACCACGGTCTGCGTGGCGGGCGGAGGGCCCGCCGGAGCCGTCCTCGGCCTCCTGCTCGCCCGCTCCGGGGTCGACGTCACCGTCCTGGAGAAGCACGGGGACTTCCTGCGCGACTTCCGGGGCGACACGATCCACCCGTCCACGCTCGACGTGCTGGACGAGATCGGCCTCGGCGAACGCTTCGAGAAGCTCGAGCACCGCAAGGTCACCGGGATGGACGTGGTCACCGACGACGGCGAGTTCACCGTCGCCGACCTGCGCATGCTGCACGAGCGGCACCCGTACATCGCGATGGTCCCGCAGTGGGACTTCCTCACGATGATCACCGAGGCGGCGGCGGAGCTGCCCGGCTTCCGGCTGCTGATGAACGCCGAGGTCACCGGCCTGCTCACCGAGGACGGCCGGGTCACCGGCATCCGCTACCGGGACGCCGCCGGAGCCGAGCGCGAGCTCGGCGCCGAGCTCACCGTCGCGGCCGACGGACGGCACTCCACGCTGCGCCGCGCCGCCGGCCTCCCCGTCCGGAACCTGGGCGCGCCGATGGACGTGGCGTGGTTCCGGCTGCCGCGCGATCCGGAGGACCACGAGAACGCGTTCCTGCGTCCGGGCGCGGGACGCCTGATGGCCGTGATCAACCGCGAGGAGTACTGGCAGATCGCCTACCTCGTCCCGAAGGGCGGCTGGTCGCGGGTCCGCGACCGGGGCGTCGACGCGCTGCGCGCCGACGTCGCCGAGCTGCTGCCGTTCACGGCCGACCGGGTCGGGAGGCTCGAACTGGACGAGATCAGCGTCCTGGACGTCCGGGTGGACCGGCTGCGCCGCTGGTATCGGCCCGGTCTGCTCTGCATCGGGGACGCCGCGCACGCGATGTCGCCGATCGGCGGCGTCGGCATCAACCTGGCCGTCCAGGACGCCGTCGCGACCGCGAACCGGATCGTCCCGGCGCTGCGCGGGTCCGGCACGGTCGGCGTCGCCGACCTCGCCGCGGTGCAGCGCCGCCGGGTGCCGCCGACACTGGCCGTCCAGGCGTTCCAGCTGGCGGTTCAGCGGCTCGTCGTGGAGCGCGTGCTCAGCGGCCGGCAGCCCGCGCTGGGCGCCGTGAAGCACGTGAGGAAGCTCCCGGCCGTCAAACGGCTCCTCGCGCGCGGCATCGGATTCGGGCCGCTTCCGGAGCACGTCCACACGCCCGCCGTGTTCTGAGTTCGCCAGGCGGACGACGCAGGGCCCCGCGAAATACTTCGCGGGGCCCTGTGCGGTCGTCGGCCGGTCAGGGAGCCTGGAGCTTCAGGTTGTCCAGGATCGCCTTCACGATGTCGGCGTTGTCGGTCTGCCGGATCCGCACCCAGGCACCGAACTTCTGGTCGGCCGAGTGCAGCGCGACCTCGGTGACCTGCGGCGTGCCGGTCTTGCACCCGGTGAACCGCAGGATCGTCCCGGAGAGCCTCTTGTCCGGCGAGGTGTACTCCTCCGGCGCGCCCTTCGTGCAGGACGCGTGCGTCGAGACGCCGAGCGGCAGCGGCTGCGTCTTCGGCATGGCGGTCGTCAGCCCGACGAACACGCCCGGCGCCGTCCCCACGCCGCGGAACTTCGCGACGTCCGGGGTCGCGCGCAGGACGGGCCGGGGGGTCGCGTCGCCCGCGAAACCGAGGGCGCTCGGCAGCCAGGTCCGGTCCGGGCCGGCCTTCGGCCACGCCTTGGGCACGGACGCGCCGATCTTGCCCGAGTCGTCCGCGACCTGGGTGAAGTCGGCCGGGACGGACGCCTTCCCGCCGCCGCCCCCGCCGCCGCCCTTCTTGTCGTCCTTGGAGAAGATCGAGCCGAGCGCGAGCCCGGCGACCAGCGCGACGGCCAGCACGGCGGCCGTGATCAGCAGCGGGGTCAGGTAGCCGCGCCGGCCCCCGCCGCCCCCGCCGCCGTTGCCGCCGCCTCCGCCGCCACCGGGCCCGGACGGTCCGCCGGGACCGCCGCCCGATCCGCCCGCGTCCTTCTTCCGGCGCCCGAACCCCGAACCCTTACCGGACGCGGGAGGCGGCCCGGGAGGACCGGGGACACCGGGAGGCGGTTGCTGCTGAGGCTGATAGGACGGCGGCGGATACCCGTGCGGAGGCGGACTCTGCGCAGGCCCAGGCCCGGGTCCCGGCCCGTAGGGATGTCCGCCGGGCCCGGGACTCTGCCCAGGATCGGGCGCGTACGGCTGCCCGCCCGCCTGGAACACCGCAGTCTTGCCGTCGTTGCCCACGGCCGGAGGCGCCTGGTCGGCGAACCGCCCGCCCGGCTGGTCGAGGATGGTCGCCTCGCCGCTGTCGCGCGGCATCACCGGGTAGCCCGGCCCGGCGGCCGACCCCCGAGATCCCGCGTGCGGACCCGGCTGCCCCGCGTGCGGACCCGGCTGCCCCGCGGGCGGGCCGGGCCGTCCTGGGGGCGGGCCGGGCGGCAACTGCATCTCGGTCGTGCGGGCGTCGTCGGGCCCGCCGTCCGGCGGAAGGGTCTCCGAACCGGGCGGACGGTCCCCGTAGGGATGCCGAGGGGAATGGTCACGCACGATCGCCTCCGGTGCCTCGTCCTGGACACCGGGGTATGACGCGGCCTGCGGGGTGTCGGGTTCGCCCGAATTGACCGGCGGCTGCGGGGTCGGCACGTCCATGATCGTGTCCGGCGCCCCCGGGGGAGCCGCGGCGGCCGCCTCGACGATCGTGCTGGGAGGCTCCGCACCGGCGGCCGCGGACGTCCCGGCGGGGATGCCCGCGCGCAGCTCGGCCAGCGCCTCGGCGAACGCCTCGGCCGTCGGCCAGCGCTTCTCCCGCTCGACCTCCAGGGCCCGCAGGATCACCTCGTCCGTCCCGGCCGGCAGGTCGTCGCGCAGCTCGCTCGGCGGGATCCGGATCGGCGGCTGGCCGGGCGCCCGCCCCGTCAGCATGTGGAAGGTCAGCGCGCCGAGCCCGTACACGTCCGCCCGCACGTCCAGGCCGCCGCCGAAGCGGGCCTGCTCGGGCGACATGTAGCCGGGCGTCCCGACCGGGAGGGTGAACGCGCCGGACGCGTGCGCCAGCGCCTTCGCCAGCCCGAGGTCGGCGATGAGGACCTTCTCGCCGCCGTCCGGCGTGGACTGGAACAGCACGTTCGACGGCTTGAGGTCGCGGTGGATCACCCCGAGCGTGTTGATGACCTCCACGCCGTAGGCGGTGTCCTCGGCGAGCGCGAGCGCCTCGCCGACCGGGAGCGGACGCCGCTTCATGCGGTCCGCGAGCGTCCCCCGGTCGGCGTAGGACATGACGAAGTAGGGACGGCCGTCCGGGAGCTCCCCGATGTCGTGCACGCGCACCAGCCGCTCGGAGTCGGCGCGGCGGAGGATCCGCGCTTCCTCCAGGAACCGGTTGCGCACATCGAGGTCGTCCAGCAGGCTGCCGTTGAGGACTTTGATCGCGACCATCGAGTCGAGCGCTTCGTCGTGCCCGAGCCACACCGAGGCGAACGCCCCGGACCCGAGAGCGCGATCGATTCGGTAACGGCCGACAGTAGAGGGGAAGGACACTCCCGTATCATGCCCAACAAACGGGGTGTGTGTGCGAGCGAGGTCGAGGCACGGCGATGGCATTCGATGAGAGAACAGAGGAGCTGGCGCTGAAGGCCGCCCGCGGAGACGCGGGCGCGCTGGACGAGCTGCTTCGGAAGATCGAGCCGGACGTGCTCCGTCACGCGTCCCGCTTCCTGCCCAACCGACAGGACGCCGAGGAGGCGTGTCAGGACGCGTTGCTGCAGGTCGCACGCAACATCCACCGATTCGAGGGACGGTCCCGCTTCTCCACGTGGCTGCACGTGGTGGTGGCGAACTCGTCCCGGTCCACCTACCGCTCGCTGAAGCGCCGCTCCGTGGAGCAGGCGGGCGAACTGCCCCAGCAGCGCCCTGATCCGCGCCGGACGAGCGTGATCGCCGGATCCCGCGTCGACATCCTCGACGCGATGGAGGATCTGGAGTCCCGCAAGCCCGACCTGGTGCAGGCGCTGGTGCTGCGCGACGTGTCCCAGCTGGAGTACGCGGAGATCGCCGAGCAGCTGAAGCTGCCGCTCGGCACGGTCAAGTCGCGTATCCACGAGGCCCGCAAGCAGGTCCGGCAGACGCTCGGCGAGTCCTACACCTGACCGTGGCGTCCGCCGGCCGGCGCGTCCGGCCGGCGGACGGCCCCGGCCTCGGCGCCCGCCCGCCCGGCACGGCTTCCCGCCTTCCGGATCCAAGGGTCGGCAATGGGTGGGCCAAGCGGGCGCGAATCAGCCCTGGTCAGGGGCGTTGCTGGGTCACCATGCCCTGCATGGCCACTGGTACCGCCCCGCTCGCCCGGCCGGTCTTCGTGTTCGGCTGCCCGCGTTCGGGGACGACGCTGCTCCAGCTGATGCTGCACTCGCATCCGCGCATCGCGATCCCCGCCGAGACCCGGTTCGTCCTCCCGGCCTACACCGGAAGGTGCGACTTCGGTGACCTGACGGACAGGGAACGCAGACGCCGCCTCGCGGAGTGGATCACCGGGCGGCGCGCCTCCAAGTTCGCCGACCTCGGCCTGGACGCGCCCGCGGTGGCCGAGGAGATCACCGACGGCCCGCCCACGCTCGGCTCGGCGCTCGGCATCGTGTTCCGCGCGTACGCGCGGCGCTTCGACAGCGCCCGCTGGGGAGACAAGCGGCCCAGCTACTCCAAGCACGTCCCGGCGCTGCTGCGAATGTTCCCGGACGCGCAGTTCGTCCACCTCGTCCGGGACGGCCGCGACTGCGTGGCGTCGCTACGCGAGATGCCCTGGTACAAACTCGACGTGCACCACGCGATCGCGGCGTGGCGCGAGGCCGTCGACATCGGCCGCCGCACCGCCGACCGCCTCGGGCCCGACGGCTACCACGAGCTCCGCTACGAGGACCTCGTCGCGGATCCGGCCGGGAAACTCGCCGGACTGTGCCGGTTCCTCGGGGAGGAGTTCGACCCGGCGATGACGGAGCCGCGGCACATCGCGGAGCTGACCGTCCCGCCGCAGAAGAAGTGGCACAGCCGCACCCGGACCGCCGTGTCGTCCGGGCGCGTCGGCTCGTGGCGGACCCGGCTCGAGCCCTGGGAGATCGGGCTCGCGGAGGCCGCTTTCGGCGACCGCCTCACGGCCCACGGCTACGAGCCGAGCGGCCTGTCCCGGCCGAGCCCCGCGCTGCTCGCCAGGTTCGCCGCGACCGCCGCGCACCGCCGCATGGCGTACCGCAAGGCCGACGTGCGCGAACGCTGGCGGCGGCTGCACGAGCCCAACCCGGTCGCCTGCCTCCTCGAACCCGCCGCCACGACCGCCCCGTCGACCCCGGTCTGACCCGACGCCGGTCCGTCCGTCTAGTCGAGGGCGTCGAGCTGCTCGGCGAACCAGCGTGCGGGCGGCAGCGCGGTCGCGGCGGCGGCGAGGCGGCTACAGCGTTCGGCGCGCTCGCCGGACGGCATGAGCAGCGCGTGGTGCAGCGCGGCGGCCGTCTGCGACACGTCGAACGGGTTGACCATGAGCGCGTCGTCCGCGAGTTCGGCGGCGGCCCCGGCCTCCCGGGACAGCACCAGCGCGCAGCCGTCCGCCGACAGCACCGGGCCCTCCTTCGCGACGAGGTTCATGCCGTCCCGGATCGGGTTCACCAGCAGGACGTCCGCCAGCGAGTACGCCGCGAGCGAGCGCGGATAGTCGTCGTCGACCCGCACGATCAGCGGATCCCAGGCGGGCGTTGCGAACTCCTCGGAGATCGCCCGCGCCGTCTCGTGGACGGCCTCGGTGTACGCGCGGTACTCGGCGAGGTCGGTCCGCGACGGGTACGCGAACGCCAGGTGGACGACCCGTCCGTGCCATTCGGGATGCGTCGTGAGCAGCTCGCGGTAGGCGGCCAGGCCACGCACGATGTTCTTCGACAACTCCGTCCGGTCGACGCGGACGATCAGTTTGCGGTCGCCCACCTCCGCGCGCAGCGATTCCCGGCGTTCGGCGACGTCCTGCTGTGCGGCTCGTGCGCGCAGGGACTCACCGTCCACGCCGAGGCCGTGCACGCCGATCCGGGTCGTCCGGCCCGCGTAGGTGACGGTGCCGCCGTCCACGCGGGCGCCCGGGAGGAGTTCGGCGCAGCAGGCGAGGAAGGCGTCCGCCCAGCGCCGGGTGAGGAATCCGGCGTGGTCCGCGCCGAGGATGCCGCCGAGGACGGCGGCGGCGATGTCGTCCGGCAGCATCCGGAAGTACTCCGGCGGCGCCCACGGCGTGTGCGAGAAGTGCGCGATGCGCAGGTCGGGACGCCGTTCGCGGAGCATGCGCGGCGCGAGCGACAGGTGGTAGTCCTGCACGACGGCCTTCGCACCCTCGCCGGACGACTGGGCGACCGCGTCCGCGAAGGCCGCGTTGTACGCCTCGTAGGACTGCCAGTCGCGCCGGAACCGGGCGTCGAAGTGCGGCGCGACCGGCGTCTCGTACAGCAGGTGGTGGACGAACCAGAGCGTCGAGTTGGCCACCGAGTTGTAGGCGCGCTGGAAGGTCGCGGCGGGGATGTCGAGCATCCGCACCGCCGCGTCGCCCGTGTCGTGGCCCGCCCGGTCGAGCCGTCCGTCCGGGGCGGCGCGGGCGGCCTCCCGGTCGGTGTCGCCGAGCGCCGCGCACACCCACAGGACGTCCGTTCCGGCCGCGACCCCGGCCAGCCCCGACACCAGGCCGCCGCCGCCGCGCCGCGCGGTCGGCCCGCCGTCCTCGCCCCGGGTGAACGACACCGGACCACGGTTGGACGCCACCACGATCTGACTCATGGAGGCAGCGTCTCAGCCGGGACGCCCGCCCATCAAAGGGACCCGCGTGATGCCCCGCCACAGACCTGTCCCCACCTCCACGGACGGCTCTCCGGGGCGTGACAGAAGTCTGTCGGCGTGACCAAGGACACCGTCTGAACGCGTCTCACCCGCCGAGACGCCGGTGTCCACGAACCAGTCAAGTCATGTAATCTCGGGCCACGGAGTTCGAAAGAACCCGTACTAAAACTTCATAACGCTCATCCAGAGGGGTGCAGGGAGCACAGTGGCCGAAGGGCCGGTCTTCCAGCTCAGCCCTCACACAACTTCATATCGCTCATCCAGAGGGGTGGAGGGACCGGCCCTACGAAGCCCCGGCAACCACCCGGTTAGAACGCGCTCGCGAATCCCGCGAGGCCGACCGGGAAGTGGTGCCAACTCCGGCCTGCGACCAAAGTGGCGCAGGGAAGATGGGGAGAAGGGCCTCGCTTCATGGCGCTCACGTCTGCGACGAATCTCGGACCCGCCACCGCGCTGACCTGCCGCGAATGCGGCCACAGCCGCGACCTCGGACCGCACTACGCGTGCGAGGAGTGTTTCGGTCCGCTGGAGATCTCCTACGACTTCGGCGACGTCACCCGCGCGTCGATCGAGGCGGGACCGCGCAACATCTGGCGGTACAAGGGGCTGCTGCCCGTCCCGTCCGACATCGAGGAGACCCCGAACACCGAGCCCGGCCTGACCCGGCTCGTCCGCGCCGACCGTCTCGCCGGGAACCTCGGGCTCGCGAAGCTCTGGGTGAAGGACGACAGCGGCAACCCGACCCACTCGTTCAAGGACCGCGTCGTCGCGGTCGCCCTCGCCGCCGCCCGTGAGCTGGGCTTCCAGGTGCTGGCCTGCCCGTCCACGGGGAACCTGGCGAACGCGGTCGCCGCGGCCGCCGCCCGCGCGGGGATCCGCAGCGCGGTGTTCGTGCCGTCCGACCTGGAGGCGCAGAAGATCATCACGACGGCCGTGTACGGCGGCACGTTCGTGACCGTGGACGGCAACTACGACGACGTCAACCGGCTCGCCTCGGAGATCGCGGGCGAGCAGGAGGACTGGGCGTTCGTGAACGTCAACGTCCGGCCGTACTACGCCGAGGGGTCCAAGACGCTCGGCTACGAGATCGCCGAGCAGCTCGGGTGGCGGCTGCCGGACCAGATCGTGGTCCCGGTCGCGTCCGGCTCCCAGCTCACCAAGATCGACAAGGCGTTCCAGGAGCTGATCAAGCTCGGGCTCGTGGAGGACAAGCCGTACCGCGTGTTCGGCGCGCAGGCCGCGGGCTGCGACCCGGTCGCGCACGCCTTCAAGCAGGGCTGGGACGTGTTCCGCCCGGTCAAGCCCGCCACGATCGCCAAGTCCCTGGCGATCGGCAACCCGGCGGACGGCACCTACGTGCTCGACGTCGCGCGCCGCACGGGCGGCACGGTCGAGGACGTCACCGACGAGCAGGTGGTCGAGGGCATCCGGCTGCTCGCCGCCACCGAGGGGATCTTCGGCGAGACCGCGGGCGGCGTCACCGTCGGCGTCCTGAAGAAGCTCACCGAGTCCGGCGTGCTCGACCCGTCCGCCGAGACCGTGATCATCAACTCGGGGGACGGCCTGAAGACCCTGGACGCCGTCGCCCCGGTCGTCGCGCCCACCGCCACCATCGCCCCCACCCTGGCCGCGTTCCGCGCGGCCGGGATCGCCTGAGAGGAGCCTCCCATGAGCACCGTGTCCGTCCGAATCCCGACCATCCTGCGGACCTACACCGGCGGCGAGTCCGAGGTGAGCGCCGAGGGCGGCACCCTGCGCGCCGTGGTCGCCGACCTGGAGGCGTCCTACAGCGGCATCTCCGCCCGGATCCTGGACGACGGCGGCAAGATCCGCCGGTTCGTCAACGTCTACGTCGGCGACGAGGACGTCCGTTTCGCCGAGGGTCTCGACACTCCGACGCCGTCCGGCACGCAGATCTCCATCATTCCGGCGGTCGCCGGCGGCTGATCCGGTCACGGCCCTGGTGGCCCGCAAGGAAGCATGACGTCCCGGCAAGACCACAAAAGCCCTCTTTCTCTCTGAGAGAGGGCTTTTGTGTTGATTGTCGGGGTAAAGGCAGAGTCATGGGGATAGTGGAGGATGTCGCCGGAGTGCTGCGCGCCCATCCGGCCGTGCGGGGGGTGGAACTGGTCGGATCGCGGGCGCGGGGGACGGCCGTGCGGAGTTCGGACTGGGACTTCGCGGTGGCCGTGGACGATTTCGGGGAGGTGTCCGCCGACCTGCCGGGACTCGTCGCCCCGTTCGACCCGGTGGCGGCGCAGTGGGACCCGCTCGGCTCGTGCGCCAGCTACCTGCTGGTGTTCGCCGGACCCGTGAAGGTGGACCTGCTGTTCCGGGACGTCCCGCGCCGTCCGGCCGGGCCGTGGCGGATCGGGCCGGACACGCTGTCCGCGGTCGACGCCCACTTCTGGGACTGGATCCTGTGGCTGGTCAGCAAGCGCCAGCGCGGCATGGACGACCGGCTGCGCGGCGAACTGCTGACCATGAGCGGACAGCTCCTGGGCCCGCTCGGCGTCCAGGTCGTCCCGAGGTCGCTGGAGGAGGCCGTGACCGGCTACGTCCGGGCGCGGGGACGGCTGGAGACCCGGTACGGGCAGCGCGTGCCGCGCCGTCTCGAAACGGAGGTGCTTCCCCTCGTGCGCGCACGAGACGGTGACCATTACCGGCCGTCCGGTCTTCGCTTCTAGGGTCTGTCGCCTTGATCGGGCCGCTTATAAGGTCGGTGCCGATCACGCCGGGTCGACCCCGCCGCGGCCCCTGTCCAAGCCAGGGACGCGAGACACGGGTGGTGGTCGACGGTTCCCGCGTTTTGGCAGGGGCGGGATCCGGAACGGACCGCGGCTCCCCGGGCCGTTGACGATTCGGCGGGATTGGTATGGCGCAGGGCACAGTCAAGTGGTTCAACGCGGACAAGGGCTACGGCTTCATCGCGGTGGACGGCGGCGCGGACGTCTTCGTCCACTACTCGGTCATCCAGATGGACGGCTACCGCAGCCTGGAGCAGGGCCAGCGGGTCGAGTTCGAGATCACCCAGAGCGACCGCGGCCCCCAGGCCGAGTCCGTCCGCCTCCTCTGAAACCTCACCCGCGGGGTGGTGTCCCTGAGCGAGGTCCCGACGCCACGTGCGCGGCGAGCTGCTGGTCGGCGCGGCGCAGGCGGGCCGCGAGGCTGCGCGTCATCGCCCAGTGCAGCGCCTCCACGACCTGCGGACGGTCGTGCTCCAGCCGCTTCAGCGCGCCCCCGGTGAGGACCTGGCAGACCGTGGGCTCCGCCGCGACGATGCGGTAGGTCCGCGGGTCGTCGCGGCGCAGCGTGAGCTTGGTGACGGCCGTCCCCGGCCCCATGGACGCCACCTGCACCGGCACGGCCGGTTCGCCCTGCATGACCTGCGCGACCAGGCCGCCGGAGATGACGAAGTAGAGCGACTCGTCCGGCTCGTCCCGGACGTCGAACAGGACCTCGCCGGGCGCGAGGCGGCGCTCGGCGAACAGCGGGGTCAGGACGTCCAGCATGTCGGCGGGCAGGTCGCGCAGGACGTCCTGCTCGGGCAGCGGGACGACCTCTTCCCGGTCGGCCTCCGCCGCCGGGCCGGCCTCGGCGACCAGCGCGTCCTCGCACCACTCGAGCGCCTCGTCCAGGGACGCGAACGCGGTCTCGGCGGACGCCAGCGGCGACCGGCCCTCCCCGACGGCGACGACCGTCGTCACGCCGTGTTCCCGCAGTTCACGGACCAGCGCGTCCAGCAGGTTCACCGCGACGGGCTCGGCGCGCACGACGCGGTGCAGGTCCAGGATCAGCCAGCGGACGCCGTCGTGGTCGCCGGTGACCGCGCGCACCGCGACGTCCGTCGAAGCGAACCCGAGGTCGCCCTGCAGCTCGCACAGGGCGATGGCCCGCCCGCGCGTGCGCAGGATCTCCCGCTCCGCGAACCGGCGGCTGCGCCGGGACGACACCGCGTCCCCACGGAGGTACCGGTGGATCGCGGACATCGTCCCGGTGACCGGACGCATCAGGTGAAGTCCGAATCGCGATGAAAGCTCCTGGCAGGCCGCGATCGCCCGGACGCTCGTCCCGCGCCGGTCCAGCGGCGGGCTGTACACGCCGATCCCGAGCTGGGACGGCAGCACCGCCACCAGCCCGCCCGCCACGCCGCTCTTGGCGGGCAGCCCGGACCGCAGCAGCCACTCGCCCGCGAAGTCGTAGGTCCCGGACGTCGCCATCACCGCCATGACGTGCTCGGTCGTGTCCGTCCCGACGACCCGGCGGCCGGTCAGCGGGTTCACCCCGCCGGACGACAGCGTCATCGCCATGACGGCCAGGTCCCGCGCGGTGACCAGCGTCGAGCAGGCCATGAAGTACACCTTCACGGCCTCGTCCACGTTGCCGTCGAGCGTCCCCGCGTTGCGCAGCAGGTAGCCGATCGCGCGGTTGTGGTCGCCGGTCCGCTCCTCGGACGCGAGCACCTCGTGGTCGACGCTGAGCTCCCGTCCGGCGAACGCGGACAGGCCGTCCAGGATGCGCTGGAACCGGCGTCCCCAGTCGTCCCCGTCCACCAGCGACGCGACGACGATCGCGCCCGCGTTCACCATCGGGTTCAGCGCCCGGCCCGTTCCGGCCTCCAGCCGGATCGCGTCGAACCCCTCGCCGGTCGGCTCGACCCCCACCTTCCGCAGGACGGCGTTCAGCCCCCGGTCGTGCAGCGCGAGCGCGTAGACGAACGGCTTGGAGACCGACTGGATCGTGAACGGGACGCCGGTGTCGCCCGCCTCGTAAACGTGCCCGTCCCGCGTCGCCAGCGCCAGCCCGAACAACGACGGATCGGCCTTCCCGAGCGGCGGGATGTACGTCGCGACGTTCCCGTCGTCGATGCCCCCGATACGCGCGTGGACCTCGTCGAGCAACTGCTGGACAGGGCTCGTGACATCCCCGCCGCCGGCCACCGCACACCACCCCCGAAAAACGCCTCCAAGCCCCTCCTACCCCCCGAACCCACACCCCACCGACCCCACCCGAAGAAGAATCCGCCACCCAAAACGCCGACCACCACGAACGGGAACCCCTCGCCGAGCCCGTCCTCTGGCCGTCCACCCGCGACCGCCCCGGCACCCCCTCGGCCGTCCACCCGGACCTTCCGCGAACGTGCCGAACCCGCCACCCTCCGGCCGCCGCCCTGGCCCCGCGATCCCGCCCGGACGCCCCGTCCGATCCCCTGGTGAGAGCCCGGCCACGAAGGAAGTCCGGAGCGATGCGCCGGACTGGTTCGGAGGCTTGCACTCGGCAGGGTAGAGTGCTAAACAAACGTTGGCACTCTGCTGTGGAGAGTGACAGCTCCACAGTCTGGATCGGGGCGATGAGGCCTCTTGACCGGTGACGGAATGGCAGTCGCCGGCGGGGGCCGTCCGTCGCGGGCATCGGCTCGATCCGTCTATGGCCACCCTGTTCCGGGAGGACTTGGAGCCTATGGCTGCAAAGATGATCGCGTTCGACGAGGAGGCCCGGCGCGGCCTCGAGCGCGGCATGAACCAGCTCGCTGATGCCGTGAAGGTGACCCTTGGTCCCAAGGGCCGCAACGTCGTGCTGGAGAAGAAGTGGGGCGCCCCCACGATCACCAACGACGGTGTGTCCATCGCCAAGGAGATCGAGCTCGAGGACGCCTGGGAGAAGATCGGCGCCGAGCTCGTCAAGGAAGTAGCCAAGAAGACCGACGACGTCGCGGGTGACGGCACCACCACCGCGACCGTCCTCGCTCAGGCGCTCGTTCGCGAGGGCCTGCGCAACGTCGCCGCCGGCGCCAACCCGATGTCCCTCAAGCGGGGCATCGAGGCGGCCGTCGAGCGGGTCAGCGAGGAGCTCTCCAAGCTGGCCAAGGACGTCGAGACCAAGGAGCAGATCGCCTCCACGGCCTCCATCTCCGCGGGTGACACCCAGATCGGCGAGATGATCGCCGAGGCGATGGACAAGGTCGGCAAGGAAGGTGTCATCACCGTCGAGGAGAGCAACACCTTCGGGCTCGAGCTCGAGCTCACCGAGGGCATGCGCTTCGACAAGGGCTACATCTCGCCGTACTTCGTCACCGACCCCGAGCGGATGGAGGCGGTTCTCGACGACCCGTACATCCTGATCGTTCAGGGCAAGGCGTCGGCCAACAAGGACCTGCTGCCCGTCCTCGAGGGCGTCATGCAGTCCGGCAAGCCGCTGCTGATCATCGCCGAGGACGTCGAGGGCGAGGCCCTGGCGACCCTGGTCGTCAACAAGATCCGCGGGATCTTCAAGTCCGTCGCCGTCAAGGCCCCGGGCTTCGGCGACCGCCGCAAGGCGATGCTCGGCGACATCGCCATCCTGACGGGTGGCCAGGTGATCTCCGAGGACGTCGGCCTCAAGCTGGAGAACACCAGCCTCGACATGCTGGGCCGCGCCCGCAAGATCGTGGTGGCCAAGGACGAGACCACGATCGTGGACGGCGCCGGTGACGCCAACGAGATCGCGGGCCGGGTCAACGAGATCCGTACCGAGATCGAGCGCACCGACTCCGACTACGACCGCGAGAAGCTCCAGGAGCGCCTCGCCAAGCTGGCCGGCGGCGTCGCCGTCATCAAGGCCGGCGCGGCGACCGAGGTCGAGCTGAAGGAGCGCAAGCACCGCATCGAGGACGCCGTTCGCAACGCGAAGGCGGCCGTCGAGGAGGGCATCGTCCCCGGTGGTGGCGTGGCGCTGCTCCAGGCCGGCACCAAGGCGTTCGACAAGCTCGAGCTGCCCGGCGACGAGGCCACCGGCGCCAACATCGTCCGGCGTGCGCTGGAGGAGCCGCTCAAGCAGATCGCGGTCAACGCCGGTCTCGAGGGCGGCGTCGTGGTGGAGAAGGTCCGCAACCTGACCCCGGGTGAGGGCCTCAACGCCGCGACCGGCGAGTACGTCAACATGTTCGACGCCGGCATTCTCGACCCGGCCAAGGTGACGCGTTCCGCTCTGCAGAACGCGGCGTCCATCGCGGCGCTGTTCCTCACCACCGAGGCCGTCATCGCCGAGAAGCCGGAGAAGAACCCGGCCCCGGCCATGCCGGGCGGCGACGGCGGCATGGACTTCTGATCCGACCTCGGAAGTCCGGGCGACAGCACCGCTGACGCCTGAGCCAGGGGGCGGTCCCGTTTCGACGGGGCCGCCCCTTCGCGCGTTTTCGGCCCCTCCCACCCGGGGTTCCGGCTCCGGCCCGATGACCTGGCCGGAAGGCTGGATCCCGGTTCACCGGGGTTCCTTGTCAGCGTCCGCCTTGACAGGATCGCGACGTGACCGATCTCTTCAATCTCCCCAGCATGCGGGTCGAACAGCCGCGCAAGGTCGTGCAGACACAGACGCGGTACGACGTGGTGGACGACCAGGGCACCCGGCTCGCCTACGTCACCGACCAGCAGGTCCGAAGCCGCCGTGAGGCGGTCCGCGCGGCCCTCCCGCAGACCGTCCGGAGCGCGCACGCCACCCTCGTCCTGAAGGACGCCGAGGACGCCCCCCGCTTCGTCATCGACAAGGTGGACGCCTGGAACACCCACGTCCACCTGGCCGTCCCGGGTGAGGAGGGCGAGGCCGTGATGCGGGGCGACCGCATCGGGACCGTCCGCGCCAACTCCACCCGCCGCCAGTACTTCCTGCTCGACGCCGACGAGACCGAGATGGCCCAGGCCATCGGTGACCTGCGGCTGCGCACCTTCCCCGTCACCGACAACGACCGCCGCAAGTTCGCCAGCATCAACAAGAAGTGGGCCGGGCTGCGCGCCGAGCTGTTCACCACGGCCGACCGCTACGCCGTCGAGTTCAGCGAGGAGGTGGACGAGACGCTCCGCGTCCTGGTCGTCATCACGGCGATCGTGCTCGACATGATGGCCTACGAGTCCAAGGAACTCGTCTGATCACGGACTGACGTCCGTCCGTCCGGACGCCGACGCCGGCTCTGGGCAACCGCCGGGGGAGCAGTCCCCGATGGTCCGGCCCGGAACGGCGCACGCGGGGTTCCCTCCGGACGCGGCAGCGGATACGTTCCGCTTGTGCGGGTCGTGCCAGAACGGTCGAACGGCCGGTGGCTGTCACCGGTCATACCGACGATCGCCAACGGCGTCCTGGCCGCGCTCTGGGGGTTCTCCGCGTTCGGCGGCTGGAGCGACGACGCGTTCTGCGGCTCAGGCGCCGCCCATAACGCCGACTGCGGTGACACGGTCGGCCGCTACGTCTGGCTCTCCGCCCCACCCGCCTTCGTCGGGGCAGGGATCAGCCTCATGTCCTGGCTCGTCCCAAGCGTTCGGCACCGTTCCGCCGTCCTGGACCGGAACCTGACCATCGCAGTCGGCTTCTGGGTCTTCGCCGAGGCCGTCATGTTCGTCGGTGGCTACCTCACCAAGCACTGACCGCCCCGTGGCCCGGTCACCTAAGCACCGAACGGCCACCTTCCCGGCGAAAACCGCATCCCGGAATACCGCGGGTCCTCACCGCCGTTGGACCTTCCGGCGGGCCGAGACGCTCGCTTCTCAGCACAAAAGCCCAGCTAGAGGACGTCGACACCGCCGACGGGCGAGCTCCCCGGCGATGCGCCGGACGGGTTCCGCCAGTCGGTTTGACGCGGACGCCCCCTGGGCATACTGTTCTCTTCGCCCCAAGGAGTTGCGGGACGCCGAACGGCGGCCGACCTGAGGGGAAACCATCCAAGACCAAGCGGTAGCGGCTTCGCCGTGCCCGCCGTCGGATGGTGGACCGGAAATGCTCGATTTTGCGAATCGGCGCGGATCTGGTGAAATAGACGGGCCGCAGGGAACGGCCGCGAAAGCGGACGGGAAGTGCGGAAATCAGAATCAGCCGGAAATTGACAAGCCGGCCGGAACTGATAAAGTAAGGGAGTCGCCACGGAGCGAAGGCCGCGGAAACGCGGACGGAGCGCGTGAGTGTCCGTTTCTTGAGAACTCAACAGCGTGACAAAAGCCAGTGCCTTTATAGATCAGGCAATGCCTGATCACCCCGTGCACGTGGATCTTCGGATTCGGGTGCAGGGATTTCTTTGAGGCAAATGCAATCCCTTTCGGGGGGTTGTTTTGCTGGGATCTTCGGATTCCTCTTTCGGGTTTGGCGGGTT
>NZ_RFFG01000250.1 GCF_003696215.1 Actinomadura harenae
CCGGGGGTTCCGGACGCGCGGCGCGAGGTGCCGGGGATCGAGGCGGCGCGGGTTCTGCGGGGCTCCGGGTGGCGGGTCGTGGCGGTGCGGACGGCCGTGGAGCTCGCGGCGGCCTGGGGCGTCGTCTCGGAACCGGACGGCTTCGGCTTCGGTCGCGCGGGCGAGCACGGCGGCGGCGCGGGCGGCGGCGTGGGCGGCAGCGTGAGCGGCGACGTGGGCGGGGGCAGCACGGCATGAGGATCCGGATGACGGTCATGGCCGGGCTGGCGACGCTGGCCGGGTCGGTCGGGCTGTATCCGCTGTTCCTGGGCGGGCAGTGGGCCTGGCACGCGCTCGGCGCGGTCATCGCGACGGCCCTCGGTGCCGTCGCGGTGCGGCGGCTGCGGATCCCGGCGGTGTTCGACCCGCTCGGCCCCGCGGTCGCGCTGCTCCTCTACTGCACCCTCGCGTTCACGCCCGGGCGGGCGCTGCTCGGGATCGTCCCGACGCCGTCGTCCCTGCACGGGCTGGGCGACCTTCTGTCGGAGGGCCTGTCCACGGCGAACCGGTACGCCGCGCCCGTCCCGGACGAGCGGGGCGTCCACCTGCTGGTGACGCTCGGGGTCGGCATGATCGCGACGGTCGTCGACCTGCTCGCGGTGCGGCTGCGCCGGGCCGCGCCCGCCGGGCTGCCGCTGCTGGCCATGTACAGCGTGCCCGCCGCGATCCGCGAGCACGGCGTGAACTGGATCGCGTTCGGGCTCGGCGCGGCCGGGTTCCTCGCGCTGCTCATGGCGGACGCGCGGGAGAGCGTGGGCGGCTGGGGCCGCATGGTGTTCTCGCCGCGCTGGCACGAGGAGGCCCCCGCCGAGCGGGACGCCCCCGACGTCTCGACGCTCGCGACCACCGGGCGCCGGATCGGCGTGGCCGCCGTCGCCGTGGCCGTCCTGGTGCCGATGGCGGTGCCCGGCGTCCACCCGCGCGGCATGTTCGGCGGCAAGGGGACGGGCGGAGGCGGAGGCGACAGCGCCCGGACGGTCACCACCCCCGACCCGATGGTCAGCCTGTCCCGGCAGCTCACCAACCCCGACGACGGCGTCGTGCTGACCTACCAGAGCGACGACACCGACCGCCCCGACTACCTGCGGCTCTACGCCCTCGACCGGTTCGACGGGGACCGCTGGACCTACAGCGTCGCCTCCCGTGCCCAGGACAGGCTGACCGGCGGGCCGCTGCCGCCGCCGCCCGGCCTCTCCGTCGCGGCGACCCGGACGGTCAACACGCGGATCAAGGTGAACAAGGACCTGCGCGACCTGCAGTTCCTGCCGATGCCGTACGCGCCGACCCAGGTGCGGATCAAGGGCGACTGGCGGGTGCACGCGCCGTCCCTGATGGTCTACTCGCTCCACGACGGCGTCGGCGGACGGACGTTCTCCGTCACCAGCCGCCGCGTGCTCCCCTCGGCCGCCGACCTCCAGTCGGGCGGCGGGTACACCAGCGACATGCTGACCGAGTTCGCGTCCCTGCCGAAGTCCGTCCCGGACAAGGTGCGGCAGATCGCCGTCCAGGTGACGAAGGGCGCGCACACCCCCTACGACTCGGCCGTGAAGCTCCAGTCGTGGTTCACCGACACCGGCGGCTTCCGCTACGACCTCACCGTCGGCACCCCCGAGCACGGCTCGGACCTGCTCGACTTCCTCACCGTCGACAAGCGCGGCTACTGCGAGCAGTTCGCCGCCGCGATGGCGGTCATGGCGCGCACGCTGGGCATCCCGGCGCGCGTGTCGGTCGGGTACACCTCGGGCAAGCAGGTCTCCCCCGGCCAGTGGGAGGTCCGCGGACGCGACGCGCACGCCTGGCCCGAGCTGTACTTCGACGGCGCGGGCTGGATGCGGTTCGAGCCGACCCCGGCCGGGGCGACGGGCCAGGGCACCGCGACCGAGCCGTCCTACTCCCTGGCGGCGGACGGCCCCGGGACGAACGGGGACGGCCCGTCCGGACGGCAGCCGCTGCCGTCCTCCTCGGCGGGGCCCGGCGCGCGGCCGACCTCCGGCGCGCACTTCCGCAACGACCTGCCCGGCAACGGCGGGCAGGCGACGCCCGTCCGCAAGAAGCACAAGGGCGGGCCGGGGTACACGCCCTGGATCGCGGCCGGGACGCTGATCGTCCTGCTGCTGGCCGCCGCGCCGGCCGTCCGGGCGCTGACCCGGCGCCGCCGCTGGTCGGCCGCGCTCGAACCGCCGCCGGGGCCGGAGACGTCCCGTG
>NZ_RFFG01000251.1 GCF_003696215.1 Actinomadura harenae
CGCCACCCGCCACCTCCCCAGACTCGATCCCGACGGGATCGAGTCTGGACACAGAACCCGCCCGAACCCGGCAAGCCCGACGGCGTGTCACCCAACCCGGTGATCATTTCCGGTCAGCGCACTAGCCTCTGCCCACCGTCGGGGACGGTTCATTCGGTGGGGTCGGCGGGCTGGAGGTTGTGGGTCATGCGCTCGAGGACGTTGACGGCGGTGCGGTAGTCGTCGTCGGAGATGCCGTCCGTGGAGAGTGCGCGGAAGGCGTCGATGCGGCGGGAGACCGTGGCCAGGCGTGTGCGGCCGTCCGCCGTCAGGCTGAGGTGGTGGGATGCCGGTCGGGTTGCCCAGCCGTCGGTGAGCAGGGTGTCGATGGCGGCGGTCAGCGTGGCGGTGTCCGCGTTCGCGGACAGGACGGACAGGACGTCGGCGTCGGTCGCGCCGGGGGTGTCCTGGATGACGTTGAGGACCTGCCAGGCGATCCGCGTGAGGCCGTACTCCTGGAGCGCGGCGTTCATGTGGTGGGTGATGGCCTGGTCGGCGCGGTTGAGCCAGTAGCCGATCGGTTTCATGGATGGTCCATTCCTCAGTGGCGGGTGTCGGAGACCGGCGCGGACAGGAGTGCGGGCCAGTCCTGGGCGGTGGCCCAGTCGGCGAAGCCGTGCCATCCGACCTCGGGGTGGTCGCGTCGCAGGCCGGCGACGTCGACGTCCAGGCCGGTGGTGGAGAAGTAGTCGAACATGGCGGCCAGGTCGGTGGACCAGGTCCGGACCCGGGTCAGAGGCACCTGCTGGTGGGTGATGGGACGGCCGGTGGCGGAGGCGAGGATGTCGGCCAGCTGCGCGGGGGTGCGCTCATCGGAGGCGATGTCGATGCGGTGCCCGGCGAACTCGTCGCGGCGCTGGAGGGCCAGCGCCGCGAAGGCACCGATGTCGACGGCGGGGATGAGGGTGAGCGGCCGGTCGGCGGGCATGGGCCAGGCGAACGTGCCGCCACGCAGGCCGTCGAGGGTCCAGCCACTGGCGTAGTTGTCCATGAACGCCGCCGGGGCGATGATCGTCCAGGGCACGCCGGCGGCGCGCAGGTGCTGTTCGACCAGGTGCTTGCTCTCGTAGTGCGGGATGCCGGTACCGCGGTCGGCGTGGGCGACGGACGTGAACACGACGTGGCCGAGGCGGGCGTCCGAGGCGGCGTCGACGAGGGCCTTGCCCTGGCGGGTCTCCGTGGCGGGGTCGGTGCCGAACGGTGTGGTGACCGCGAAGAGGGAGTCGGCTCCGGCGAGGGCCGCCGCCAGGGAGGCGGGGTCGTCGAAGTCGGCGCGACGCACTTCGGCACCGAGGTCCCGCAGGGTGTCGGCGGCGGGCGCGCCGGGACGGCGGGTGAGGGCGCGCACCCGGTGGCCGGCGGCCAGCAGCGCGCGGGCGGTGGCTCCGCCCTGGGCCCCGGTCGCTCCGGTGACGGCGATGGTGAGCATGATTCTCCCAGCGATAGAATAGCTGCGCGACACATTGACTGCGCTACACATTGACTGCGTCGCGCAGCAGACTAGCCCACGATCGCTGCACCACGCAGCGATATTCGGGGCGAACCAGGCGAAATGGGAGTGTGATCCAGATGACAGACGCGCACCGGGCCCGACTGTCCTGCGAGCTGTCGATGGCGTCCCGCCGCTATCTGGCGTCGTACGTGCTCCTCAACCAGGCGATCGCCGATCACCTCGGGCTGCACCCGACCGACGTGCAGGCCCTGAGCCTGCTCACCGCCGAATCCGAGCCGCTCACGGTCAAGCAGATCGCTGACATGACCGGCCTCACCACCGGGTCCGCCACCCGGCTGGTGGACCGGCTCGAACGCCAGGGGTACGTCACCCGCGCGCCCGACCCGCAAGACCGCCGCCGCGTCCTGGTCTCCCCCGCCCCCGAACGCGTCGCGCGGGTCACCGCGGTGTGGGACGACCTGGGCCAGGGCTGGCAGGCGCTCCTGGACGAGCACACCGACGAGGAACTGGCCGTGATCACCCGGCACATGCGCCGGGCCCACGACCTCGGCCACGCCCAAGCCCGCCACCTGCGCTCCCAGCCGAAACCCGACTGACAGTGATGATGGAGGTGAGCACCTCCCGTCCGGGGTCTGACCCGCCGACTGACTGACCTTGGGTCCTCAACGGGATCTGTCGGCCCTGGTCGGGAGGTGCTCGTGTGCACTCACCGGAC
>NZ_RFFG01000252.1 GCF_003696215.1 Actinomadura harenae
GCCGTCCTCGCCGCCCTGCGCCGGAGCTCGCCGCTGCTGCCCGTCGCCACCCGCGTCGGCGTGAGCGCGGCCGCCGCGGGCTGGCTGACCATGCTGCTCGGCGTCGGGCGCCCCTACTGGGCGGTCGTCACGGCCGCCGCGATCTTCCAGGCCAACCTCGTCCTGACCTGGCGGCGCGCCCTCCAGCGGGTGCTCGGGAACCTCCTCGGCCTCGCGCTGTTCACCGCGCTGCTGCCGGTGATCGGGATCGGGCCGCTCGCGCTGGTGCTCGTCGCGCTCGCCGCGCAGTTCGCCGCCGAGGCGACGATGTCCCGCAACTACTGGCTCGGCTCGGTGTTCGTGACGCCGATGGCGCTGAGCATGGTGGAGTTCGCCGGGTACCGGCCCGCGAGCGAGCTGGTCGGGGACCGCTGGCTCGACACCTGCGTGGGCGCGGCCGTCGGGCTGCTCGGCTGCGTCCTGATCACCAACCGGCGCGCGTCCGGGCGCATCGGCGGCGCGCTGGACCGGCTGTCCGCCGCCGTCGCCGAGACGCACGCCGTGACGGGCGCCGCGCCTGGCACCGTCGCCGCCCTCCGCGACCGCGTCACCACGGCCCTCGTCGACCTGCGGGACGCCGTCGACGTCGCCGAGGGCGAGTGGTGGCAGCGCGCGCTCCCCGCCGAACGCGTCGAGCGGGCCGAACGCGACGGCCACCGCGCCCTCGCCACGCTCGCCGCGACCGGCACCGTCCGCGACGAGGAGGCCGCCTGATGACCCCGGACGAGACCGTCCCCGCCCAGGACGGGAACACGGCCGGGCGGCCGCCGGTGCGGGACGCGGTGACCGAGGTGCTGCGGCAGTGGCGGGAGCTGCGGCCCGACCTCGACACGACCCCGATGGCCGTGATCGGCCGGGTGAACCGGTGCGCGGCGCTCCTCCAGCACGCGGGCGACACCCCGCTCGGCCGCGCGGGCCTGGCCCGTCCGGAGTACGACACGCTCACGGCGCTGTACCGGCTCGGCCCCGGCGTGACCCCCGGACGCCTCGCGCGCGAGACGTTCGCGTCCGGCGCGGCGGTGACCAAGCGGCTGCGCGCGCTGACCGAACGCGGCCTCGTCGAGCGCCGCGCGGACGACCGGGACCGGCGCGTCCAGCACGTGTCGCTGACCGAGGAGGGCCGCGCGCTCCTGGACCGGCTGCTGTCCGAGCAGGTCGAGTACGAGGCGTCCCTGCTGGACGGCCTCGGAGCGGAGCGGAACGCCGAGCTGGCGTCCGCGCTGGCGGAGCTGCTGGCGCTCCTGGAGGGCAGCCTCGGCCGCCACCTCGGCTAGCCCGGTGGTTCCCGGCCGCGCCTTTTCAAGGTGCTGCGGTCAAGTTACGTTCGGGGAGATCCGGGCGTGGCGAACGTTCCCGGGGAAGGGGAGGCCGCCGTGACCCAGTCCGCGTTCCCAGACGGGGCCCTTCCCGCCGCCCTCTCCGGCGGCCCGCTCGACACTGCCGCCGGCGGCCCGCTCGACGCGGTCGGCCGGTGAACGTCGCCCAGGCGGTCGGGAGGGCCCTGGCCCGGCTCGGCGCGCACACGGTGTTCGGCGTCGTCGGCAGCGGCAACTTCGAGGTGACGAACGCGCTGGTCGAGGGCGGTGCCCGGTTCGTCGCGGCCCGGCACGAGGGCGGCGCGGCGACGATGGCGGACGCCTACGCGCGGACGGGCGGCGGCCTCGGGGTGCTCAGCGTCCACCAGGGGCCGGGCCTGACCAACGCGCTCACCGGTATCGCCGAGGCCGCCAAGAGCCGCACGCCGCTGCTGGTGCTGACCGGCGAGGTCGCCGCGTCCGCGGTGCGGTCGAACTCCAGGGTCGACCAGGGGGCGCTGGCGCGCGCGGTCGGGGCCGTCCCGGAGCGGATCCACGCGCCGGAGACGGCGCTGTCCGATCTTGCCCGCGCCTGCCGGACCGCCGTCGCCGCCCGCCGCACCGTCGTGCTCGGCCTGCCCCTGGACGTCCAGTCCGCGCCCTACGACGGCCCGGACGCGTGCGTCCCGGAGGCCCCGCACGCGACCGGGACGGCCTGGCAGCCCGCCGTCCCGCCGCTCGCGGTCCCG
>NZ_RFFG01000253.1 GCF_003696215.1 Actinomadura harenae
ACCCAACAAGGCATGACCAAAAAGGAGATCATCCGCTGCCTCAAACGCTACATCGCCCGCGAGCTCTACCAACTCATCACATCAAACGATCTTGAACTCGCCGCTTGACATCCATAGGAGCATCCCGGCGTCCCGCCGTCGGACACGGGGCCTCGGCTCACACGCGATACCGGCTTCAAAGCGATACCGGCTCAAAAGCGACGGCGGCTTACGAGCGACGGCGGCTTACACGCCCCGCCAGGCGTCGCCGGGCGGGGCGGGGCGCAGGTTCTAGGCGGTGGCCTCGGCGCGGAGGTCCTTGCGGAGCTCGTGCGGGAGGGCGAACCGCAGGCTCTCCTGGACGGACTCGATCTCCTCGACCTCGCCGTAGCCGCGCTCGGCCAGCCAGGCGAGGACGCCCTCCACCAACTCCTCGGGCACCGACGCGCCGGACGTGACGCCGACCGTGGTGACGCCCTCCAGCCAGGACTCGTCGATCTGCTCGGGGTAGTCGACCAGGTGGGCGTCGTCGGCGCCGTGCTCCTTGGCGACCTCGACCAGCCGCACCGAGTTGGACGAGTTGGTCGAGCCGACGACGATCACCAGGTCGGACCGGGCGGCCATCTGCTTCACCGCGACCTGCCGGTTCTGGGTGGCGTAGCAGATGTCGTCGGACGGCGGGTCCATCAGCTTGGGGAAGCGCTCGCGCAGCCGCTCGACCGTCGCGATCGTCTCGTCCACCGACAGGGTGGTCTGGGACAGCCAGGCGACCTTCTCCGGGTCGCGGACGGTCACGTTGGCGACGTCGTCCGGGCCGTCCACGAGGTGGATGTGGTCGGGGGCCTCGCCGGTGGTGCCGATGACCTCCTCGTGGCCCTCGTGGCCGATCAGGAGGATGTCGTAGTCGTCCTTGGCGAACCGGACGGCCTCCTTGTGGACCTTGGTCACCAGCGGGCAGGTGGCGTCGATGGTGCGCAGGCTCCGGCCGCGCGCCTCGTCGTGCACCACGGGGGCGACGCCGTGGGCGGAGAACACCACGATGGCGCCCTCGGGGACCTCCTCGGTCTCGTCCACGAAGATCGCGCCGCGCTCCTCGAGCGTCCGGACGACGTGCACGTTGTGGACGATCTGCTTGCGCACGTAGATCGGCGCCCCGTACTTCTCCAGGGCGATCTCGACCGTCTCGACGGCCCGGTCGACGCCGGCGCAGTAACCGCGCGGTTTGGCGAGGAGGACACGGCGCTGGCTGGTGGAGGTCATGTCCCTATCGTACGAGCCGTCCCATGCGCCCCGGACCGGCTCCGCGACACCCGCACGGACCCGGCACCGAACCCTCACCGGACGGCTCGGAGGACCTGCCCCGCCGCGAGGTCCGGGGGCGGGAGAGGCCCATGTGAAGCCCGCGGTGTGACCCACCCCACGACCTTTCTTGGACGTTATTCCAGTAGGCGGGGTGACCGTTATCCCGGCAATGGGGCAGAGTTGGGATGAACAGACGGTGCACGCCCGACCACCGGCCCCGGCCCAGGCCGGCGGGGCAGCAGGAGGAGTGACTAACGATGACGAGATCGCCGCGCCGCCTCAGGGAGCAGGTCCGGGAGACCGTCGGCGAGCAGGTCCGCGATCTTCCGCTGCACGCCGTCCGGCTGGCCATGTTCGGCGTCGGCCGGGCCCTGCTGCTGAGCGACCGGGTGACCCGGGACTACAAGGAGATCACCGAGGGCGGCGGGGTGAAGCCGGTGCTCGGGCGGCTCCGCGACGACGTCCAGCACACGGCGGTGTCCGTGGTCGAGACGGTGGTCGAGGCGGTCCGCGGCGCCGAGGAGGAGCCCGCGCCCGCCCCGCGCGCGGCCCGCACCCGCCCGGTTCCCCGCCCGGCGGAGCGCCCCGCGCGGCG
>NZ_RFFG01000254.1 GCF_003696215.1 Actinomadura harenae
CCTGCCCGCCCGGCGTGTCGGCGGCCTCGCCGTCCCGGGGGGCGGGCGCGAGCGAGGCGCGGGCGGAGAGCACGGCGGTGGCCAGGCGCCGGACGCGCGGCTCGTGCTCGTCGTACCCGACCACGACCGGCGGCTCGTTGTACGGCATCGTGTCGGACGAGCGGCGCAGCTTGATGTACTGGCCGCAGGCGTCGATCGCGTACGGCTCCATGTCGTCCTGGAGCGCGCCGATCACCGTGATGCCGTGCTGCTCGCCGATCTCCCGGAACAGCGCGACCGCCTCCTTGCGGTGCTCCTTGCCCAGGTTGCGGCCCAGCTCGTCCAGGACGAGGCAGAGCCGACCGCCGCCGGACGAGGCCAGCGCCGCCGCGCACACCAGCTTGACGGCCTTCTCGTCCATGAGCGCGGTGTTCGCGCGCCGGTTGTACGGGACGTACCGCTGCCCGTCGCTGCGCCGCCACTTCGGCGTGACCTTCCAGCGCCACTCCTGCTCGGGGTCCCCGGGCGGCTCGGGCGTCGGGAACTCCAGCGTCGCGCCGTACCCGCCGTACTGGACGTCCAGCTTCTCGAACTCCTCGGCGACCCGCTGGAGGCGGCTGCGGATCGCGGCGGTCAGCGCCGTCCGGTGCGCCTCGGCGGCCCCGGAGGCCTCGTCCGCGCCCCGGCTCGCCTTGTCCAGGTCGGCGCGCCGCGCGGTCATCTGGACCTCGATCTGGCGGCGCTGGTGCCGCTCGTAGTCCTCCTGCTGCCGCAGGTACGACTCCAGGGCCCGGACCAGGCGCGGGAACGTCGCCTGCTCCCGCTCGGTGCGACGGCCCTCGCCCTCGGCGCGCTCGCGCAGCAGGAACCGGATCTCCTCCGGCATGTCCTCGTCGGCCACGCCGTCCGGGAACACCCGGCGCAGCGCCTCCGACAGGTGCTTCTCGGCCGTGTGCCACCACTCGTCCGGCGTCCAGGTGCGCTCGTCGGCGGACAACTCGCCGAGCCACGTGGCGGCGGCGTCGCGCGGCTCGCCCCACTCCCGTTCGAGGTCGTCCAGCCCGAGCGCCGCCCGCCGCGCCGACAGCTCGCCCGCCTTAGCCGCGAGCCTGTCGCGGTCGCGGTCCAGCGCCTCGCGGCGTCCGCGCAGCCGGTCGACCTCCAGCGCGCGCGTGTCGGCCTTCGCCTGGAGCCGCCGCAGCGTCTGCTCCGCCGCGCCCAGGCGCGGTCCGAGCTTCGCCTCGCCGCCCGCGAGGTCCTCCAGCTCGGCGCGCAGCTCCGTCATCGCCTCCCGGACGGACTCCAGCTTGGCCCCGGCCCCCGCGCCCGCCAGCCGCCGCGCCGCGAGCGCGACGTCGCCCGCCGCGTCCGAGGTGGCCTGCCGGGCGTCCTCCAGGGCCTCCCGCGCGGACTCCAGCGCCACCCGCGCCGCCCGGACGCGCGCGACCCGCCCCGTCACCGGCTCCGGGAACCCGCCGACGATCACCACGCCGGACCCGTCCCCGCCGTCCAGGGCGGTGAAGAACCGGGTCAGCGGCAGCCCGCAGCCCACCCCCTCCGGCAGCCCGGACGGCGGCTCGGCGTCCGGCGTGAGCGCCCCGTCCGCCGGGACGATCATCGATCCCGGCAGTGCGCGCAGCGCCTCGGACGCGGCGGGCAGGTCGGCCGCGTCCAGCACGACCGCCTCCCGGTACGGCCACAGCGCGGCCTCCCAGCGGTCCCGGACGTCCTCGGCCAGCTCGACGGCGTCCAGCAGCCCGACGGCCGCGACGCCCGCCCCGGCCAGCGCCCGGATCTGCGCGGGCGCGCTCGACGCGCCCGCCTCCGCCTCGGCCAGGGCCCGCTC
>NZ_RFFG01000255.1 GCF_003696215.1 Actinomadura harenae
GACAACGCCCGCACGAACACCTCAGGCTTCCGCGCCACACCCACCTCCCAGAACCGACTGGGACAAGGCTGACGCGCCACCCCACCGAGATCAATTACCCCAGCAAGGTTCAGTCACGAGCCACTAGGCACACCCTTTTGCCGATTCCGCAAACACGATGGAGTTGACCTTCAGACGGGGCTACGTTCGGTTCGCGCCCCGATACGCCCTGAAGCAGGTGGTGATGTGGTGGACCCTCATCATCCGGTGTGGGCAACGCCCACCCTCCGGGAAGCGATCGCGCACCAGCACTACGGGCAGGTCGTACGTATCCTCCGGCAGGCCGAGGGACTCACGCTGGCCGAGTTCGGCCGCCGCTGCGGCTACTCCGGCTCCCGGCTTTCCCGGCTGGAGCGAGACCGCGCACCCCTGAATGACGTCGGGATCCTGCGGACATTCGCAACAGCGCTGCACGTGTCGCCCGCCATCTTCGGCCTCCTTCCCGCGAATGAAGAACCTACCGAGCGGGGGAAGAACCCCCAGAGACCTTCGGGCCCTACTGTGGTGCCCGGTACAGCCGAGGACGAGGAGGATCCGGTGCGTCGTCGTGCTCTCCTGGCCAATCTCGCGGTGACCGCCGCTGCCGCTGCCGCTGCCGTCCCTGCAGGATGGCCAGGCGGGGCGGCCGGCGCGAGCCCGGATGCGGGGACACGGCTGCTGGATGCGATGCGCGGCATGCTCCTCGGCACCACCCGCCTGACCGGCGCGGTCCCGGCCAGCACGAACCAGACCCGGGCGCTGCTGGCCAGCGCCACGTGCGCCTTCACGGGTTGCCGGTACTCCGAGCTCGGCGACGCGCTGCCCCGTCTCATCGCAGGGGCGCAGCAGGCCGCCGCAGACGACCACCGTCCGGCCGCGCACGCCGTCGTCGCACACGGATACATCCTGGCGACCAGGCTGCTGATCAAGCTGGATGCCGCCGAACTCGGGCTGCTCGCGGCCGACCGCGCCCACAACTTCGCGGCGGCGAGTGGCGACCTCGTGCTCTCCGGGGAGGCCGCGCGGAACATGGCCGTCCTCGCACGCAAGCTGGGGTGGCACGACCAGGCCACCGACCTCGCCCTACGCGCCGCCGAGCAGCTTCACGCCCCCGACCCGCGGTCCAAAGCCCAGCGCGGACTGCTGCTGATGTCAGCCGGGTACACCGCCGCGAAACGCCACGACACAGCCGGGCTGACCGACCTCACCGCCCAGGCTGACCGCATCGCCGGAACACTCTCGGACCGGATCCTGCTTCCCACGCACGGCGGCGGGTTCGGCCGGCCCGTGGTCGCGCTGCACCTGATCTCGGGGCACAACGCCGCCGGCGACCCGGCCGCCGCGCTTCGGGTGGCGCACAAGGTCCGGCTGGACGCGCTGCCGACCACCGAGCGACGCGCTCGGTACCTGACCGACGTGGCCACCTCGTACGGCATGTGGGGCAAACGCACGGAGTGCCTGGACGCGCTCCTGCGGGCCGAGCGGATCGCGCCGCAGGAGGTCCGGACCCGTCCGGCCGTCCGGAACCTCGTCAACGGGATGCTCACCAGCGGGCGGACGTCGCCGGAACTGCGGGGGTTCGCCGCCCGGCTGCATCTGGCCTAGAGGCCCTGAGTAGCGAACCGCCCGCCGACAGGAGTCGACGGGCGGTTCGGCCTCTGCCCACTAACCAGGGTTATTGGGTGTTGGCGGTTGGGTGAGTGGACGGCCCGGTGCTGTGGGCGTATGCCGGTGGCATGGCCAGATACCCCCAGGGCGGCGGGATGACCGACGCAGGCCGAGAGCGTCGG
>NZ_RFFG01000257.1 GCF_003696215.1 Actinomadura harenae
GCGCCGCCGTCCGCGCCCGCCGCGCCGCGCACGCAGGCCGACCTTCCGCAGGTCCCGCCGCAGGCTCCCGCGCAGCCGCCCGCGCCGCCCGCTATGGATCCGTTCCCGTATGCGCAGCAGATCCCGGACGCCGCGCCGAAGGCCGCCGAGCCGTTCCCCTTCGCCCAGCAGATCCCGGAGACGCCGAAGCCCGCGGCACCGCAGCCCGCCGCGCCGGAACCGTTCCCCTACGCGCAGCAGATCCCGGACAAGCAACCCTCGTCCGACCCGTTCCCGTACGCGCAGCAGATCCCCGACAAGCAGCCGAACGCGCCCGAGCCGTTCCCGTACGCGCAGGAGATCCCGCAGGGCGGACTCGCGCGCGGCCCGCAGCCCCCGGTGGCGGACAGGACGATGACCGATCACACGGTCCTCGACCAGCCGTCCGGCTTCCCCTACGCCCAGCGGATCCCGGACGCCGGGACCAGGGTGGACGAGGGCGTCCAGCCGATGGCGCCGCCGCTGATCGACGAGCCCTGGCGCTCCGACGCGAAGAGCGGCAAGAAGGGCAGGAGCGGCAAAGACAAGGCTGCGAAGGCCCCCGGTCAGAGCCGCTCCAAGAAGCCGCTGATCATCGGCGTCGCGGGAGTCGTCGTGCTCGCCGCGGCGGGCGGCGGCGGGTTCTTCCTGCTGCGGGGCGGCGGCCACGGAGGCGGCGGCGAGAACGTCAAGGCCGGCGACGCGGTCTTCCCCACCGGGCAGCTCTCCGCCCAGGACGGACGCGCCCGTCGGCTGACCGCAGTCGGGACCGCGGACGCGACCGTCGTCGCGGTCGGCGCCGAGAACGACCGCGGCTGGTTCGTCGTCTCGACCGACGGCGGACGGACGTTCGCGCCCGCGAGCGTCCGCGACACCGACGGCGACGCGGCCGCGCCCGGCGAGATCCCGGGCCTGGTCGCCGGATCCGGGCACGGCTGGGTCGCGATCGGCTCCCGTCCCGGCGGCGGGACGGTCTGGACGAGCTCCGACGGCCGCGAATGGCGCCGCCAGGCCGAACCCGCGGGCAGCCAGTTCGGACCGAAGTCGCACGTCAAGCGGCTGATCGCGACCGACTCGGGCTTCGTGGCGGTCGGCGAGACCTCGCGGCGCGGCGACTTCCGCGACACCGTCCCGGCGGTCTGGACGTCCTCGGACGGGGTGCGCTGGGAGGAGCACGCCGGGGGAGGCCTCGGCCTGCCGATCCGCAAGGGCAAGGTCACGCTGTACGACGCGGCCGCGTCCGGCTCGGCACTGCTGGTCGAGGGCTTCCACGCGGTCGACGCCAAGCACACCGGGCGCAAGGTCTGGCGCTCCACCAACGGCGGCAAGAGCTGGGCCGAGTCGGTCGTCCCCGTCCCCAAGGGGACGCGCGGACTGGTCATCGGCGGCGCCCCCGCGGGCTTCGTCGCGCTGCGCGAGATCAACGACGGCGGCAAGGCGTTCGCGCAGGCGTTCACGTCCAAGGACGGCGGGTCGTGGACGAAGGCCGGGTCCCTCCAGACGTCCGGCTACCGCATGACGACGCACCTCGCCGGATCCGACAAGGGCTTCGCGGCCCTGGTCGTCCGGGGCCATGACCTGCTGATCTCCCGCAGCGCCAGCGGAAGCGCGTGGCAGGACGGCGGGACCCTGGCTGCCCCGGAGGGCCGGGCCGCCGCCGGGTTCGCGCTGAGCGGCGAGCAGCCCGTCGTGGTCGGCCAGGACGCGCGCGGCGGACCCGCGCCGGTCCTCGCCGCCTGGGACGGATCCGGCGCGCCCCTGCCCGGCGCCG
>NZ_RFFG01000258.1 GCF_003696215.1 Actinomadura harenae
CGGCGACGACGCGCGCGGCCCGGCGGCGCCCACGCCCCCGCCGGACGAGCCGCCCTCGACGTCGGTCGTCCGGGCGGGCGGACGGCCCGTCCTGACCCGCGAGTCCGGCGAGGTCGCCTCGCCGGCGGACGGCCCCCGGCCGGTGGAGGTCCGCCCGCTCACGCTCGTGCACGCGTTCGAGGACGTCGACCCCGGCGCGGACACGCGGTTCGGGATCGTCGCGGTGGCCGGGCCGGTGACGCCGGTCGCGGGCCTGGAGTCGGTGCGCGACCTGGTCGCCGCGTCCGGCTGGCCGCTGCTCGGGGTCGTCGCGACCAGCCGGAAGATCAAGGGGTAGCGGTATGAGCCACGACGCGGGGAAGCAGAACGGCCGCGACGTCGACAGACCGTCCGGGGACAGGGTGCCGTTCGCGGTGCCGTCCTTCGCGGACGGCGTGGCCGAGCGGGTCACCGAGACGCTGACCTCCGGCTGGGTGACCACCGGCCCGCAGGTCGCCGAGTTCGAGCGGGACTTCGCCGCCTACCTGGGCGCGGAGACCGTGGTCGCGGTCGCCTCCTGCACGGCCGCGCTGGAGCTGTGCCTGCGGGCGCTCGACCTGCCGCCGGGCTCGCCGGTGCTGACGCCGAGCCTGACCTTCTGCGGGGCGGTGAACGCGATCCTGCACGCGGGCCTGCGCCCGGTGCTGGTGGACGTCGACGAGGACACGCTCGTGCCGTCCGAGGCGACCGTGGCCGAGGCGGCGGCGCGGACGCGCCCGCTCGCGATGGTCACGCAGAACCAGGCGGGCTACCCGGTGGACGTCCCGGCGCTCGCGCGGGCCGCCGGGCTCGACCGGAACCGCGTCGTCGAGGACGCGGCGCACGGACCGGGCGCGGCCCGCGACGGCAGGAGCGCGGGCGCGGACTCGCACGCCGCGTGCTTCAGCTTCTACGCCACCAAGAACATGCCGATCGGCGAGGGCGGCGCGGTCGCGACCACCGATCCCGACCTCGCCGACCGGGTCCGGTCGACGCGGCTGCACGGCATGAGCAAGGACTCCTGGAAGCGGTACCTGCCGGGCGGGAGCTGGCGCTACGACGTCCGGAACGTCGGCCTGAAGGCGAACATGACCGACATCCAGGCGACGATCGGGCGGGCGCAGCTCGCCGCGCTGCCCGGCTGGCAGGACGAGCGCGCCGAGCTCGTCCGCCGCTACGACGAGGCGCTCGCCGGGCTGCCCGGCCTCGTCCTGCCGCAGCGGAACCTGGACGGCGTCACGCACGCCTGGCACCTCTACCAGGTCCGGATCCCGGACCGGGACGCGGTGATCGCCGAGCTGACCGAGGCGGGCGTCGGGACGTCGGTGCACTTCATCCCGATCAGCCACATGACCGAGTACCGGGGCCTGCTCGGCCCGGACGAGTGCGGGGCGGTGCCGGTGACCGACCGGGTCGCCGAGGAGCTGCTGTCGCTCCCGCTGTTCCCCGGCCTGACCGGGGCCCAGCAGGACCGGGTCGTCTCCCTCCTCACCGGCGCGCTGCGCCGCCGTACCGCGCTGGCCGGCTAGCCATGAGGTGGTTCCCGGGACGCGCGCCGAGGACGCGGCCGACGGCCGCGCCGGAGGCTCCCGCGACGTCGGACCCGCCGCCCTGCGACGGCGCGGCGGCGGCCTCGTCGCGGCGCGGCGGGGAGGCGACGCCGCTGGCGCTGCTCCTCGGCCGGGACGAGGTGGCGGTGACCG
>NZ_RFFG01000259.1 GCF_003696215.1 Actinomadura harenae
CAGCTCGGCGGGTGTCCGGGCGACGAGCGCCGCGCGGACGGCCAGGTCCGCCCCGGCGCTGCCGTGCGCGCTCGCGGCCAGGGCGGCCGCCATGTCGAGGTGTTCGGCCAGCGCGCAGATGTCGGCGCGCCCGGCCAGCCGTTCCAGTTTCTCCGCCAGGGCCGGGGCGGACGCCGCGCCCACCACGAACACCTCGGCGTCCAGCGCGCCCTGCGGCAGGCGACGCGCGCGCGGCGGCTTCCGTGACTCGGCCGCTTCCAGGACGACGTGGGTGTTGATCCCGCCGAACCCCATCGCGCTCACCCCGGCGCGCAGCGGCGCGTCCGGCCAGGGGGCCGCCTCGCGGACGGTCCGCAGCGGCGCCCGCGGAGCGCGCAGCAGTTCGTGCTCGGTCTCGCAGCCGACGGTCGGCGGGACGGTCTGGTGGTGCAGCGCCATCACGGCCTTGAGCAGCCCGGCCGCCCCGGCCGCGGCCTTCGTGTGCCCGATGTTGCCCTTGATCGAGCCGAGCGCGGCGGGCGGGAGGCGCCGCCCGACCTGGACGGCGATCAGCGCCTCCAGTTCCGTCCGGTCGCCGACGTCGGTCCCGGTGCCATGGCCCTCGAACAGCGCGACGGTGTCCGGCCCGAACCCGGCGCGCGCGTAGGCCCGGCGCATCGCGAGGACGTGGCCCTCGCGCGCGGGCCGCGTCAGCCCCCCGCTCCCGTCGGACGACACGCCCCAGCCGCGGATCACCGCCAGCGGGACGCGGCCCGCCTCCACGGCGTCCCCGGCCCGCATCAGCGCGACCATGCCGCAGCCCTCGCCGGGCAGGAACCCGGTGGGCCGCGCGTCGTAGATCCGCATCTCGGCGGAGCCCAGTGCGCCGAGGCGCGCGAAGCCGACCAGCTCGAACGGGTCGAGGCTGGCGTCCACGCCGCCCGCCAGCACCAGGTCCAGGTCGCCGGACGCGAGCGCCGCGCACGCCGTCGTCACCGCCAGCAGCGACGACGCGCACGCGCCGTCCACGGTGTAGCCGCCGCCGCGCAGGTCGAAGTGGTTGCAGACGCGGCCCGCGACGGCGTTGGCGAGCCCGCCGACGAGGCTCTCGTCGGTCGGCTCGGGGAACGGCGCCTTGAACTCCCGTTCCAGCCGGGTCATCAGCGCGGCGGCCTCGGCACCGCCGAGGCCGCCGTCCGCCAGCGCGTCCCGGACGACGCGGGCGACGTACGGCCAGCGCAGCCGCAGCAGCCCGGCACGGCTGAACTCGCCGGTCAGGGAGTTGCCGAGCACCACGCCGACCCGGTCGCGGGACAGGCCGCGCGCGCCGGGGAACCCGGCGTCCTCCAGGGTCTCGGCGGCGACCTGCAGCGCCAGCCAGTGCACCGGGTCGGTGACGCGGTGGCTCGCCCCGGACACGCGGTGCCGCGCCCGGTCGAACGTCCAGTCGGTCAGGACGGCGGCGGACCGCACGTTCGTCGAGTCGGGTCCGCCGCCCGCGTAGTCGCCGAGGTTCAGCCGTCCGGGCGGGAGCGGGCGGAACGCGCGGCGCCCCGTCAGCACGTTCTCCCAGAGCTGCGCGGGGGACGTGGCGTCCGGGTACCGGCATCCGGCGCCGACGACGGCGATCGCGGGCCCGGGCGTCCCGGGCACGCCGCTCACCGTCCCTCACCGGCCGCACCGGCCGGGCCGGATCCGCCGGGCG
>NZ_RFFG01000026.1 GCF_003696215.1 Actinomadura harenae
GGCGCGCGGTCGGCGGCGTCGGGCGAGGTGGTGGTGGCGTGCCTGAACGCGCCGTCGGCCACGGTCGTGTCCGGCCCGGACGCCGAGCTGGACGCGGTGCTGGACGCGGCGCGCGAGCGGGGTGTGAAGGCGGTCCGGCTCGCCGTCCCGTACCTGTCGCATCATCCGGCGATGGTGGGCGCCGACCACGAGTGGTACGAGACGATCCGGCGGTTCCCGCGGCGTCCGCTGGAGACGGCCGTGCACTCGCCGGTGCGGGGCCGCGCCTACCGTGACGACGACGATCTGCACCGGGCGCTGGCGGACTGCATCGTGCGGCCCGTCCGGCTGCCCGAGACGCTGGTGGAGGTCGCCAAGGCGGGCGCGACGGTGTTCGTGGAGGCGGGCGCGGGCGACGCGCTGTGCCGGTGCGTGCGGCTGACGGTCCCGGACGCGGCGACGGTCGCGCCGATGCGGGAGCGTCCGCGTCCGGGGGGCAGGCCGCCGGTCGGCAAGTCCGCCCCGGAGGTGCGGGCCGAGGAGCCGCCGGTGTCGCTGCCGACGCGTCCCGCCCCCCGGGCGGACGACGACGCCGACACCACCTGATCCCGGGATTCACCCGCCCCGCCCCACCCGCCCGCAGTCGACCCCGCCCGCCCGTCGTCCGCGGGTTCCGTTCGGTTTCGTGTAGCGACAGGAGCATCGCCATGACCCGACCACCCGCCTCGCCCACCCCCTCCGCCTCACCCGGCCCCTCCGCCTCGCCGTCCGGTTCGGCTGATCCGTTCGGGGTGGCGTTCGAACCGGGCGCGGCCCCGGCGGCGATGCCGGCCGACGCGTCCGTCCTGCGTGGCTGGATGCGCGGCACCGTCCCGGAGGGGCGGCTCGAGGCCAAGGAACGCCTGATGATCGCCGAGGCGGTCCCGGAGGAGTTCTTCGGCTATCCCGACGGGCTGACGCTGGCCGAGCGGCAGGGCCTGACCTACCGGCGGATGCGGGCGGCGGGCCTGGCCGCGCCGCCCGCCCCGGACCTGCTGGACGATCCGCCGCTGCTGTGCGGGCTGCTGGAGCGCTGCGCGGTCGCCGATCCGGCGCTGTTCCACACGCTGATGCTGCACTACACGCTCGCGCTCGGCCCGATCGTGAAGTTCGGCGCGAACGACGGGGGCGGGCCGCGCCCGGACCGGGAGGCGCTGGAGTCGATGGACGCGGCGGGGACGCTGCTGATGACCGAGATCGGCCGCAGCAACAGCCACCTGTCGCCACGGACACTGGCCCGCCACGACCCGGAGACGGGCGGTTTCGTCCTGACGACACCGGACGCGGCCGCGGCGAAGTTCCCGACCAACACCGCGCACAGGGACGTCCCGAAGGTCGCCGCCGTGTACGCCACGCTCGTGCACGGCGGCCAGGAGCGCGGCGTGTTCGTGTTCACGGTCCCGCTGCGCGGCGCGGACGGCTCGACGCCGCCCGGGGTGCGGATCACCGCGGCGCCCGACACGTTCGGGCTGATGGTGGACTACGGCGCGGTGACCCTGTCGGACGTGCGGGTGCCGTTCGGGTCGTGGCTGAGCGACGGCGCGCGGCTGGACCCGGGCGGCGGTTTCCACGATCCGGTGGGCGGGCCGGGGGAGCGGCTGGTGCGGTCGATGGGGATCGCGCCGCCGGTGTGGCGGGCGGTGGTGTCGGCGTGCGCGGCGCTGGCGCGCGCGTCGGCGGTGACGCTCGCCGCGCACACCGCGGGGCGCGCGACGCTGGGACGGCTGGCTCCGCGCCGTCCGCTGGGGGACTACCGCAACCAGCAGGAGGCGATGCTGGGGGCGCTCGCGTCGGCGTACGCGCTGACACTGGTCGCCGACCGGGTGAAGGGGCCGCGTCCGCTGGGCCGGGCCCCGGCCGTGCCGCCGTCGAGCGCGGGAACGGGGGGCGCGGCGTGGGCGCCGTGGTCGGCGGTGGACCGGGACCTGGCGTTGCTGAAGGCGGCGGTGACCGAGCACACGCAGGACGTGGTGGGCGCGTGCCGGGTGCACGCGGGCGCGCCGGGGTTCGCGGCGTCCCACCGGCTGAACGGCTACCGGGGGCTGGCGCACGCCTACCAGAACGCGGGCGGTGACAACGAGCTGATCCTGTTCGACACGGCGCGGGCGCTGGCCGCCGACCCGCCCGCCCCGTCCGGTGATCCGGTCGCGGGGGACGCCGGGGAGTTCGGTTCCCCGGCGATGTGCCGGAACCTGGCCGCCCGCCTGGAACGCGCGCTGACCGCCGTCCTCGCCACCCGCACCGCGTCCGCCGAGGACGCTGCGGACGCTCCGGACGCGGGGTTCACGGCGTGGAACGACAACCTGACGCTCGCGGCGGCGACCGCGCGGGTCGCCGCCGACGGGATCGTCCTGCGGATCGTGGACGAGTCGTCCGGGTCGGTCCCGGCGGACGCGGCGCCGCTGCTGGAACCGCTGCTGCGCATGTTCGGGCTCGACTGGATCGAGCGCCGCGCCGCGCTGCTGCTGGAGCACGGCGTCGCCGGGCCGGGCCTGCTGGAGCGGGTGTGGGCGGGACGGCGCGAGGTCTGCGACCTTCTCGCCGGACGCGTCACCGACCTGGCCGCCGCGCTCGACACCCCCACCCCGGTCGCCGCGCCGACGACACCGAGGGAACCGGCCACACCGTGACATCTGCGCCGGCCACCGGCCGCCCGGCGGCCGGCGCGGCGGTCGTCCCGGTCAGCGGATCGGGACGACCGCCATCGCGTCGATCTCGACGAGGAACTCCTCGCGCACCAGCCGCGACACCTCCACGAGGGTCGCGGCGGGTGTGACGTGCTCGGGGACGAACTCGGCGCGGGCCTCCCGGACGGCGCCGACGCCGGTGGCGTCCCGCAGGTAGTAGCCGAGTCTCACGACGTGTTCCCAGGTCGCGCCCGCGTCGGTGAGGACGGTCTGGATGTTGCGGAACACCTGGCGGGTCTGGGCGGCGAGGTCGCCGGGGCCGACGAGGGCGCCGGTCTCGTCCACGGGGACCTGTCCGCTGACCAGGACGAGCCGTCCGGGCACCTCGACGGAGACGCCGTGGCTGTATCCGGGGCCGGCGGGCAGGCCGGGCGGGTCGATCTGGCGGATGTCGGTACCGGCGCGCAGTTCATGATCGCTCACCCGTCCACGGTAGCCCCGCCGCGCCGCGCCCCGGCCGGACGGGCCCCGGGCGCGGGGGCCGGGCGCGGGGGCCGGGTGGGGCGTTGCGCGGGGCACGCCGTTGGGCTGCGACAATGATCGGTATGAGTGAGCGCAGGCCGATCGAGTCGTGGCTGACGGACATGGACGGGGTCCTGGTGCACGAGGGCCACCCGATCCCCGGCGCGGACGAGTTCCTCCGGCGCCTGACGGCGTCCGGGAAGCGGTTCCTGGTGCTGACGAACAACTCGATCTACACGCCGCGGGACCTGTCGGCGCGGCTGCACGCGCTGGGGCTGCCGGTCGCCGAGGACGCGATCTGGACGTCGGCGCTGGCGACCGCGCAGTTCCTGTCGGACCAGCGGCCCAACGGGTCGGCGTACGTGATCGGCGAGGCGGGCCTGACGACGGCGCTGCACGAGGCCGGGTACGTGCTGACGGACCTGAACCCCGACTACGTGGTGCTGGGGGAGACCCGCACCTACAGCTTCTCCTCGATCACCCGGGCGATCCGGCTGATCGAGCGCGGCGCGCGGTTCATCGCGACCAACCCCGACCCGATCGGGCCGTCCACGGAGGGGTCGCTTCCGGCGACGGGCGCCGTCGCGGCGATGATCACGCGGGCGACGGGGGTGGAGCCGTACTTCGTCGGGAAGCCGAACCCGCTGATGATGCGGACGGCGCTGAACCGGGTCGGCGGGCACAGCGAGTCCACGGTGATGATCGGCGACCGGATGGACACCGACGTCCGCGCGGGCGTGGAGGCGGGGCTGGAGACGATCCTGGTGCTGTCGGGGGTGACGCGGAAGGACGAGGTGGACCGATTCCCGTTCCGTCCCTCGCACGTGGTGCCGTCGATCGCCGACGTCGTCGACATGGTCGCCCCCGCCGCCGCCCCCGAGCCCGTCTCGGGCTCGGGTTCCTGACCGCGCCGTCTCCGACCGCCCCGGGGCCGCCGTCATGCGCATGATCGCCGTGTCCGGTTCGCACGAACTGGAGATCCGCCGTTCCCGGTTCCTGTGCACGCTCGCGCGGGTCGCCGACGAGCACGAGGCCGCGGCGTTCGTCAACGAGCAGAAACGCGCGCACCGCGACGCCACGCACAACTGCTCGGCGTACGTGGTGGGCGAGTTCGGTGAGCTGACCAAGAGCAGCGACGACGGGGAGCCCGCAGGGACGGCGGGGATCCCGATGCTGGAGGTGCTGGTCCGGCGCGGCCTGACCGGGACGGCCGCCGTCGTCACGCGGTACTTCGGGGGCGTGAAGCTCGGCGCGGGCGGGCTGGTCCGCGCCTATTCGCAGTCGGTGTCGGAGGCGGTCGACGCGGTCGGCGTGGTCGAGCTGCGCCCGGTGGTGCATGTGGAGGTGACGGTGGACCACGCGCTGGCGGGACGGTTCCTCGGCGATCTGCACGCCCGCGGCCCGCACCCGGCCGATGTCCGGTACGGCGACGCCGTCCACGCCGAGGTTTCGGTCCCGGCGGACGGGCTGGAGGAGTTCACCGCGTGGGCCGCGGAGGTCACCGCCGGGCAGGCGCGCCTGCGCACGGTCGGGACCGGTCATAGCGAGGTCCCCGTCACCTCGTAGCCGCGCGGGTGCGGGGCCGTCAGGGGACGGGGACCGGGAGTGGGCCGGTCCCGCCGTGGTGAGGCGGTCCGGCCGGGGTGTCAGGAGCGGCGGTGGCGTCCGGGCACGGGGCGGCCCTGGGCGTCCAGCACCGGCAGGTCCGGGACGGTGATCGCGGCGTCGTTCCGCATCGGCGCGGCTCCGTAGGCTCCGGCGGGGTGGGACTGTCCCGCGACCGGCATGTCCTGCCCGTATCCGCTGTTCCCGTATCCGCCCGGCCCGTACCCGCCCGGACCGCCCTGCGCGCCGGGCCCGGTGCCGTCCGCGGGGGCGGGGGTGCCGAGGAGAAGGGGGCCGACCGGGTCCCAGGCGCGGATCCGCTCGACCAGCGGCGTCAGGAGCCGGGCCGCGAGCAGCGACACCACCGAGGCGACGGCCAGGCCGACCAGGAGACCGGCGGCGACGTCGTGCGGGTAGTGGACGCCGACGAACACCCGGGAGAACGCCTCGAGGACCGCCAGGGACAGGACCCAGGGGGTCAGGGCGCGCCAGGCGACGAGCAGGCCCGCGGCGGCTCCGGCGGCGATCGTGGCGTGGTTGCTGGGGAACGACCAGTCGGTGGGCCCGGGGCACGTGGCGATGTTCATCGCGTGGGGGAGGGCGCGGCAGGGGCGTTCCTCTTTCAGGACGTCCTTGATGTTGGAGTTGACCAGGAAGGCGCAGACCATCGCGACCGGGCCCAGGAGCGCCAGCGTCATCGCCCGGCCGTCCCGCGTCCGGGCCCGCCACCAGGCGGCGGCGAACAGCGCGGCGAACACCAGCAGGCCCGCGTCCGTGCCGATGTCCGCGCCGGTGTGCACCCAGCCTGGCGTCCCGTGCGCGAACTCGGTGACGCTCCGGTACCAGTCGGCGCTGAAACCCGGTGCTTGCATGCTCCCCCTCCATGGCCGGCGCCGTCCCGGGGCCGGGACGGCGCGGTCCCGGGAGCGGACGCGTCCCGGGACAGATTCAGATCATCTACCAGACCTGGAGGGTTCACGCACGGTTCACCGCAATGCGACATTTGTCGTCTAGAGCCGGATTCCTCCTGGGAGGTCTCGTCCTACATCGAAAGTGGTACGCGGGGTTCGTCACCACCGACGATGCCCGCGCGACCCCGGCGGCGTGACACTGGAAGCAGACGCCCACGCAGGAGAGATCGATATGAGCTTCCCGTCCGCACAGCCGCCCGCCCGGCCGGGTCTGCGCGCCGGTGACCGGGACCGCGACGCCGTCGCCGAGCGCCTCGGCGACGCCCTGTCCGACGGCGCCCTCGGCGCCGCCGAGTACCAGGCGCGCCTGGACCGGGCCCTGGGCGCGGTCACCCAGGACGAGCTCGCCGCCCTCACCGCCGACCTGCCCGCGTCCGGAACCGCGGGCGCCCGCGCGGCGGCCCGCGCCGAGACCGCCCGCCGCCGCGCCGACCTGCTGCGCTGGCGCAAGGAGATCCTGTACTGGATCGGCGGCGCCGTGATCATGAACGTGATCTGGGTGGCCGGATCGATCAGCAAGGGCCACCTGGACACCTACTGGCCGGCATGGCCGCTCGGCATCTGGGCCGCGATCCTCCTGTCGTACGTCTTCTGGCCCGAACGCGACAAGAGGGACCGCGACCGGCCCGGCCGGGGCCCGAGAGTCTGACACCGGGCCCACACGAGGGGCCGCCGGGAAAACGGGGGGCGGAACCCGCCGCCGCAGGTGCCACAATGATCGTTTTGTGGGAATCCTGCACATCTTCGACATGGACGGCACGCTGCTCACCGGGTCCACCGCCAGCCTCCAGATCGCCCGCCACACCGGGACCGAGGCGGAGCTGGCGGACCTGGAGGCCCGGTTCGCGTCCGGGACCATCACCACCACGACGTTCTCCACGGCCCTGTACGGCATCTGGCGGGACCGCCTCACCCCCGACACCGTCGCCGCCGCCTACGCCGCGAGCCCCTGGCTGGACGGCATCGCCGAGGTCTGCGCGGACATCCGCGCCCGCGGCGAGCACTCGCTGGTGATCACGATGTCGCCGGACTTCTTCGCGCGGCACCTGCTCGGGCTGGGCTTCGACGAGGTCGCCGCGTCCCGGTTCCCGCCGCTGCCGCTGGCCGGGCCGCCCAAGCCCGGCGACATCCTCACCCCCGCCGACAAGGTCACCATCACCGACCGCGTCCGGGCCCGCCACGGCGTGCCCCGGGACCGGTGCGTGGCCTACGGCGACTCGATGTCGGACGCCCCGCTGTTCCGGCATCTGCGGCACACCGTCGCGATCAACGCCGACCACCACCTGGCCGACCTGGCGGCCCTGGACTACCGCGGCGGGGACCTGGCCCGCGCCTACGGCCTGGCACGCACCCTCCTCACCCCCGCCGACCAGGCACAATGAAGGGGGCGGCCCCGCGCCGTCCCTTCGTCTCACCCGTCCGCCGGTGGCGAGCGTCCCCCGGATCCTCCGCAAGATCGGCCCGCCGTGACCACCTCGCCCCGCACCCAGCCCGATGACCTCCGCGCCGACTGCGCCGCGTGTTTCGGGCTGTGCTGCGTCACCCTGCCGTTCACGCGGTCCAGCGACTTCGCCTTGACCAAACCGGCGGGGCGGCCGTGCCTGAACCTCGCGGACGATCACCGCTGCGGGATCCACTCCGGGCTGCGGGAGCGCGGTTTCACCGGCTGCACGGTGTACGAGTGCCTGGGCGCGGGACAGAAGCTGTCGCGCCACACGTTCGGCGGGCGGGACTGGCGCGCCCACCCCGAACTGCTCCCGGTGATGACCGCCGCCTATCCGGTGATGCGGCACCTGCACGAGCTGCTGTGGCACCTGCACCACGCGGCGGCGCTACCGCCCGCCGCACCCGTCCGTGACCGCGTCACCGGCATGATCGCGACGCTGGACGACCTCACCCACCAGGACTCCGACACACTCCTGGCCGCCGACCTTCCCGCCCTGCACGCACAGGCCGCCGAACTGCTCCGCACCGCCAGCCGCCTCACCCGCCGCCACGCCAACCCGCGGGCACGTGACCACGCCCGCGCCGACCTCACCGGACGGGACATGCGGAACGCCGACCTGCGGGCCGCGGACCTGCGCGGCGCGCTCCTCATCGGCGCCGACCTCACCGGCGCCACCCTGACCCACGCCGACCTGCTCGGCGCGGACCTGCGCGCCGCCGTACTGTCCGGCGCGGACCTGTCGACCGCGCTGTTCCTGACGCAGCCGCAGCTGAACGCGGCACGCGGCGACGCCGCCACGCGCCTCCCCGACGACCTCACCCGCCCACCCCACTGGCACTGACACCCCGCCCGGCGACGGCGAACTCAGCGCCCCACGCCGACCCACCGCCAGGACCGCCTCCGCATCGGCAGCGGCGGCGGGTTGCGGTAGAGATCGGCGGGCAGCACCACACCCACGGTGGCCCGGCTCATGCCGGGCCACCGTGCCGGGCCCTCACGTCGGGCCGTCACAGCGCGCTGTGCCGTCACCGTGGGGTGAGCACCTCGGTCGGGCCGGGGTGCGCGGAGTTCCGGCCGGCGTGCGGCGGTCGATCCCGGTCGAGGTCGACGCGGACGGTGAGCAGGTGCGTGCCCATGACGCGAACGATCGCCGCGTTGAGCGCGCGCAGCGGATGCCATCTGCACACCTGCCGCTGCCGCGCGTACGGGTCGTCGTCGGCCAGGATGTGGGCGGTTCCGCCCACCCAGGTGAAGCGCAGGCCCTGGCGCAGCCGGAGCCGGACCCGCGGGCATCGCTGGATGTTGCGGACGTAGCCGGCCTGCCGGCCGTGTTCGGCGATGATCCAGAAGGTGTCGCCCTGCCGGCCGTTGCCGACCGGTGTGGCGCGGGGCCGTCCGCTGGCCCGGCCCCTGGTCTCCAGGAGCGCGTAGCCCAGAGGCATCAGGCCGAGCCGCAGGAGCAGGCGTATGGGCGGGTTGATGAGGTATCGCTGGGTCCGCGCCACGATCGCGCGCTTGAGCCGTGCACCGCTCAGGGTGAGCGGCACGTTCACCGCGAGGACCGCGGTGAGGATGATCGGTGTCGTCGTTTCCTGCGCCGTGGGATCGATGGACCACCACACCCAGACCAGGCCGATCAAGGCCAGTGTCGCGGTGAGCAGTCCACGCGTCCGGCGCTCGTTCATACGGGTGTATTGGTTCATACGTCTGTATGGTAGTCGCTGTGAGCGAGGTCGGACGCCAACACTCGGCAAAACAACAGGAGCTCGCCGACGCCCTGCTGGGCATCGCGGCCACCCGCGGGCTGGACCAGGTCAGCGTGCGGGAGGTCGCCGCCGCGGCGGGCGTGTCGATCGGAACGGTGCAGCACTACTTCGGCACCAAGGACGCGATGCTCGTCTTCGCCTTCCGGCACGTCGTCCGGCGGACGCGCGCCCGCGTCGCCCGGATCGACCCGCGGCTCCCGCCCCGGCGGCGGCTGGGCCTGGCACTCCGTGAACTGCTGCCCCTCGACGCGGAGAGGACGGCCGAGTGCCGCGTCTACCTCGCCTTCGCCGCGCGCGCCGCCACCAGCCCAGGACTCGCCGCCGTCCAGGAGGAGACCCTGACCGCGATCCGCGCCGACCTGCGGCAGGCGCTCGCCGGCACGGCCGGGGCCGACCACGGGCGGGCGACCCTGGAAACCGAGGCCCGCCTGCTGCTCGCCGTGGTCGACGGCCTCATGTTCGACGCCGTCACGGCGCCGGGAACACTCGCCCCGGCCGAGCTCGAGGCGGCCCTCGACACCTACCTGGACCGGATCGCCCCCTGAGACGCCAGGCCGATACGCACTGGGCGCGCCGACACCGGGGCCAGGGTGCACCTCAAGCCACCCGCCCCACGCCACAGACGCCGACTCTCGAGACACGCCTTAGACCGTCAGCCCTCGCCATGCCGGAAACTGGGCCGACGCCCGCTACGGCACCCGCGTATCGCTGCTCGACCTGCACGCCGACGACGCCGACCGCCTCCTGAACCGCCTGCTGGACCCAGCCGGTATGACCTCGGCGTCCAAACACCACGGGGCTTCCCCGGTCGGCCGGATGAGGCCCGGTGCGTGTGAGCCGTCGACCTGGGATCGAGAGGGTGACGGGAGGACGGGATCGGGCCCCATCGGACCTCCCACGCCGCTGTCGTGAGCACCGGCCATCGCCCCTTCTCGGATTCCGCGGGAAGGAGAGTGCCGGATGAGTCACTCACATCCTGGGGGCCTGCCGGTCACGGCACTCGATTCACAAAGACACGCGCGCGACCTTCTGGCGGACGGCGTCCTCCACGTCGACCCCCATCCGCGCCGCGAGGATCGCCGCGCAGATGATCACGTCGGCGATCTCGTCGGCCGCGGACTGCTGGGTGAAGCCGTCCAGTTTCTCGGCTCGCTGGTAGCGGACGAATCCCAGCACTTCACGCTGCAGTTCCCCGGCCTCCTCGCCGAGCTTGGCGGCCTGGGCGAGCAGGATGAACGCACGGTCCTGCTCGGAGTCTCCGAGGTCGAACTTCGCCGCCAGCCGCGTACTCTGCCGGCCGGCCCACCGGCCGAGCTCCGCCAGCGTCATTGCGCCCTGGCCACGGTCGCCGGGCGCGGCGACGGGCGCCGCCGACGTGGTCGTGGAGTTGCCTGTCGCGGCCGTCATATGTCACTCCTGCGGTGCGGGTCCAGATCACGGGTCAGGCACGTGGGCGTGCCCGGACCCTACGCGAACCCGATGCCGCTGGGGCGCTAGGGCCTGTTTTAAAAGCAGGTCAGCCAGTCGTTGAGGGCGGCGACCTGGACGGTGGCTTCGTAGTGGACGGCGAGTTTGTCGTATCGGGTGGCGACGGCGCGGTGGCGCTTGAGCCGGTTGATGCCGCACTCGACCGCGTGGCGTTCGCGGTAGTCGAGCTTGCAGAACTTGGGTGGCGGCGACGACCCGCACTGTGCGTTCCATCGCCTGCCGCCGCACGCCTACATCGCCACTCTGCCGTGGCAGGCCGGGCAGGGCCCCGCCCGGCGGCCGCACGCGCGTGCTGACCGTCGAGCAGCTCGCCGACTACGGCCGGCCGGTCGACGTGCTCGCCGAGCTGGCCGAGCTGCCGCTCGGCCCGTCCCCGCACGGAGCAATCACCGCCGCCGTCACCGGATTCGCCTCCGAGGACTGAAGGTCACCGCCGTGTTGACCTCGCCACCGAGGCATCGTTGGCCGCCCTGCGGCGTGAGGTCTAGCGCACGAGGGCTTGGCCGCGCCGGCGCTTGGGGCAGGAGTCCTCAGGACAGGCCCACCACCCACGCGGACGCCGGTTCCTCACCCGGATGAATGAACCTCGGGCGAGGGGTCACCGTTGCCAGCGTTGGCCGGTGTAGGTGCCGCAGGGGTTGGTCACCAAGGCGACATAGTTGGCGGGAGGCCCGTCCGTGTCCAGGCACAGACCGCTGGTGAGGTTGGTGAACCGGCCGGTGCCGGAGTTGTAGCGCCACTGCTGGCCGGTGAAGTTCCCGCAGGGGTTCAGGACGGCGTTGACGCCTCGGGCGGGCGCCCCGTTCGTGTCGAGGCACAGGCCGCTGGGCGGGTTGACGAGGTGATTCGTGGCCTGGTCGTAGTTCCAGTTCTGGCCGCTGAAGTTCCCGCAGTCACGGACCTGCACTCGGACACCGGAACCCTGCGGGCCGTCCGTGTCGATGCACAGCCCGCTGGCGGTGTTGGTGATCGGGCCCCGGTCCGGAAGGGGTGATGGCGTGCTGGGCTGCGGGTCGGGCGCAGACGAGGAAGCCGACGGAGGGCTCGTAGGCGAGGCCGAGTCGGACGGCTCAGCGCTCGTCGGGGATTCCGAGGGCGTGTCGCTGACGGCAGGCGAGGTCGCGGTCGAGGCCTGGCCGCTGTTCCTTGCTCCGGCGTTTCCGCTGGATGCGGCCAAGGCCAGCGCGACGAAACCGGCCGCGACGAGTGCGACCGCGCCCAGACCCGCGTACGGGACGAGTCGCCGGGCACCGTGAGAGTCGAACCGCTTTGTCAACTGGCGGGTGCGAAATTCCCCGGCCAGGGGTGGAGCGGACGGCGAGCCGGTGAGCTCGGAGAGCAACTGGGGAACCGACGGTCGGGCGGCGGGATCCTTGGCGAGGGCACGGGCGACGAGTTCGCGAAGGTGCGTCTCGAGGCCGTCCAGATCAGGCTCGGCGCGCTGGACCCGGTCGTTGATCTCGGCGCCGTCGGCTCCGGTGAAGGGATGACGGCCCGTGCCCGCGTAGGCGACGACCGCGCCCCAGCAGAACACGTCGGCGGCGGGGAGCGGTCGACCACCGGCCAACAGTTCAGGCGCGATGTATCCGGGGGTGCCGATGACCGCCCCCGAACGTGTCAGTTGTCCGGTGGCGTCCAGGGCCCGGGCGATGCCGAAATCGATGACCCGCGGACCGACCGGTGACAGCATCACGTTGGAGGGCTTGAGGTCCCGGTGGATCAACCGGGCCTGATGGATGGCGGTCAGGGCCGTCGCGATGCCGACCGCGAGCGCGTCGAGATCGGCTCCGCGCAGCGGACCATGCGCGGACACCGCCTCCCGCACGGTCGGGCCGTCGATGAAGTCGGTGGCCACCCACAGCGGATCCTGGTCGAGACCAGCGTCCAGGACCGGCGCGGTGCAGAACCGCCGCACCCGCTGCGCCGCCTCGACCTCCTGCCGGAACCGCTCGCGGAACTCGGGCTCACGCGCGAGTTCGGCGTTGATGACCTTCACCGCGACGCGCCGTCCGTCACCGTCCTCGGCGAGCCACACGGTCCCCATCCCGCCGCGGCCCAGCCGGCGAACAACGCGGTACCGCCCGATCATCTCGACCACGCCAGAAGCATGACAGACAAACACTCATGTCTGACAGCTTTTGACCCCGCGGTGACCGGAGGCCCACCGCGTCATCACACGACTCCGACGGGCCGTCGAAACGACGCGGATGAGATACCGGCTTCAAGAGGCAGTCCGCCGACCACGCCGCCACCCTGGGCATCCACGCCCAGGTCGTCCACCGCGATCCCGGCACCCGCGGCTTCCACCGCGACCTGCAAGGAGCTGACCGACGAGGGCGTCGCGGCCGCCGAGGCCAAGGGCCGCTTCCGCGGTCGGCCGCCTGCGCTGGAGGGCACCCAACACGAGGACGTGCGGGCGGCGTTCCGAGACGAAGGAACCTCCATCGCGGCTCTTGCGCGCACCCATGGGGTCAGCCGGGCCGCCGTACGAACCGTGACCGGCCTCCTGCCCGACCAGCCGACCCGAGCGAGCCCGCTACCGAACCAGCCCGCTACCCCTGATTCCTGCACTCAGCTTCCTCGCGGGCCGACCTGGGCGAGTTCGGCGTTGGCGGCGGGGCTGACCTGAAGTCCCCTCGGCGTCGCCGGTCCAGCCGTCACGTTCGGCCTCCGCGATGCGTGCGATGAGATCGTCGCGGACAGAGCGCCCCTGAAGCATGAGCGTTTCTAGCGCCGACGGCCGCCCGCAGGTTCCTCGGCCCCGTGTGTCCCGCGTGAGGCCGCGTCCCGCCTTGGTCAGCCGGCGGTGTCGACGCGGCCGAGGAGGGGGTGGACGCGCATGGCGGCCTCGAGTTCGCCGGGGAGTTCGTCGCGGTAGCGGCCGAGGGTGGACAGGTCGGCGTGGCCGAGGACGCGGCGGACGGCGTCCATGTCGGTCGCGGCGGCGAGCAGGTGCGTGGCGGTGGTGTGCCGGAGGCCGTGGGGGGTGACCGAGCGGCGGTGTTCGGGGTCGACGCGTGCCTGGACGCGGTCGATGACGGCCTGGACGTCGCCGCGCGCGAGCCGTCGTCCGCGCCAGGACAGCAGCAGGGCCTTGGGTTCGTGGCCGCGGTCCAGGAGGCGGCGGCCGCCGGTGAGGTAGGCGTCCAGGACGTCCGCGACGGGGCGGGGGAGCGGGACGTCGCGGGTCCGGCCGCCCTTGCCGAAGATCCGCCAGTAGCGGACGCCGGCGTTGACGAAGAAGTCCTCGGAGTTCGCGCGGGTCAGCTCCGACACGCGCGGGCCGACGGCGGCGAGCAGCAGGACGATGAGGGCATCGCGCAGTTCGGTCCGCTGGTCGTGTCGTCCGCGTCCGGTGGCCGTTCCGCCGGACGCGGCGGTGCTGTCGGGGTCGTCGGCGAGGTCGCGGGCGGCGCCGACGAGCCCGCCGGCCTGCTCGGCCGTCAGGGCCCGGCGTTCGGCGCGGAGCCCACCGCGGTGTTTGGGGCGGACGGTCGCGGCTCCCATGGGGTTGAGGTGCACCCATCCGGCGACCGTGGCGTACCGGAACAGCGCCGACACCGACCGCCGGAACCGTGCCTGCGACGCGGCGCTCTGCGAGGCCCCGTCCGCGGCCCGCGCCGCCCCGCTCTTCGCCGCAGGGGGCGTTCCGGCGGTGGCGGTGCGCCGCCCGTCGGGTTTGCGGGCGAACCGCAGCAGCACCTCGTCGACGTCCTCGCCGGCCAGGTCGTCCAGAACCAGGTCGGGCCCCGCGAGGTCGGCGAAGGTGTGGACGTCCCGCGCGTACACCTCGGCCGTCGCGGGGGCGAGCGCCCCCGTGGAGCATTTGGCCCGCACCATCTCGGCGTAGCGGTCGACCGCCTCCGCCACCGTCAGCCGCTGAACATCCGTGGGTCGCACCCGGTGGACGTTACCTCCCGCGACCGACACTGCGGCGCCTGACTCCGGAAGAGATGCGGCCGGGCCTGGTTCCTTCCCGAGGCAGGCCCTGCGGCATGACGGTCGCGTGTCGGCCCGCCGTTCGGGCGCCGGTGGTCGCGGGGGCGTGGGGCGCGTGTTGGGTGTGGCGTGGGCGGGCGGTCGCCCGGTCGCATGCGGGAGCCGGTCTGCGTGCTCGCGAGCGCCGGACGCGGCGGACGGCGGACCCCTCCAGGGGTTGCCGCCGGGTCACGGCCGAAAGGCGGGACCGGGAGTCCCGGTCCCGCCTTTCGGTGTGCCGCGTCGGTCATGCGCCGGCGGGCTGGTCGGCCGTCCTGGTGAGGGGGAGGAGGACGAGGGTGACGGCGAGGGCCGCGGCGGCGAAGCACGCTCCGGCGAGGAAGGCGTCGTGGAACACCATGGAGCGGGCTTCGGCGACCCGGGCGGGGGCGCCCTGGGCCCAGGTGGTGAGGTCGGCGACCCGGCGGAAGGCGAAGGTGGCGGCGACGGCGAGTCCGAGCGCGCCGCCGACCTCTTGGGCGGTGTTGATCAGGCCTGCGGAGAGGCCGGACTCCTCGGGCCGGGCTCCGGCGAAGGCGGAGATCTGGACCGGAACGAAGGACGTGCCGAGGCCGAGGCCCGCGACGAGGAAGGCGGGCAGTAGGTCGGTGAGGTAGGACGCGTGAGCCGGGGCGCTCCAGAGCAGGAACATGCCGGTGGCGGTCAGTGCCAGCCCCGCCAGCAGGACCGGCTTGGCGGCGACCTTGGTGACCAGCTGGGAGGAGACGCCCGCGCCGGCCGCGACGACCACGGCCAGGGGAACGTAGGCCAGTCCGGTCTGGAGGGCGGAGTATCCGAGGACCTGCTGCATGAACAGGCTGGCGAAGAAGAACAGGGTGACGCAGGTGCCCAGGAGCAGCACGGCGATGAGGTTCGCGGCGCGCAGGGACTTGCGCCTGAACACGCCGAGCGGGATCAGCGGGGCGGCGGTGGTCCGTTCGATGAGCAGGAACGCACCGAGCAGGACCGCGGCGAGGGCGAACCCGCCGTAGAGGCGGGCGGCCGGGACGTGGGAGTCGTCGACGGTCTGGCCGAGGCTGAAGATCAGGGCGACCAGGCCGGCGGTGAGCGTCACCGCGCCCGCGATGTCGAAGGAGCGGTGGCGCTGCTCGGCGCGGCTCTCGCCGACGATCCGAGGCGCGGCGATCGCGCCGGCCAGGCCGATCGGCACGTTGACGAAGAAGATCCACCGCCAGCCCGGCCCGTCGGTGAGCAGGCCGCCCAGGGTGACACCGGCGACCGCGGCGATGCCGCTCAGCGCGCCCCACGCCCCCAGCGCCCGGTTGCGCTCGGGCCCCTCGGGGAAGTTCGCGGTCAGCAGCGACAGTGCCGCGGTCGCGATGAACGCGGCGCCCAGGCCCTGCGCGCCGCGGGTGGCGATCAGCAGCGTCGCGTCCTGGGCGAGACCGGCGAGCAGCGAGGCGACGGCGAACAGGACCAGGCCCGTCCGCAGCATCCGGCGGCGGCCGAAGGTGTCGGCGAGGCGGCCGGCCAGAACAAGGAAACCGCCCAGCAGCATCCCGTAGGTGGTGACGACGTACTCCAGCGAGGTCTGCGAGATTCCCAGCTGGCGCTCGATGGTGGGCAGCGCGACGTTGACGATCGACACGTCGAGGAAGGTCATGAACCCGGCCACGCACAGGAAGGCCAGGATCAGCCCGGGCCTGCGGGCGGGTGCGGACGGCGACGCGGTCGCCGTCTCCAGGCGGGGGACGGGCGGCGCTTCTCGGGTGGACATGGCGTTTCCTTCGGGTATGCGGGATTGCTGGGGTGGGGCGCGGGTCTGCGCGCCCGTGCCGGTGCCCACCGGGCCGGCCCTGAGCGGGCCGGCCCTGGCCGATGAGGCCGATGAGGCCGGTGAGGTCGGAACGGTCAGCGGAAGGCGGGGGCGTTGTGCTGGGCCCAGACGGCGAACGGGGTCGCGGGGCGGCCCAGGAGGCCGGTGAGGTCCGGGCCGACGGACCGCTCGGCGGTGGTGGGCTCGCCCAGGATCGCCAGGGTGCCCTCGACCACGGGCTCCGGCATGAACCGCGACATCTGGGCGTGCGCCTCCTCCCGGGTCTGCTCGACGAACCGGACGGGTTCGCCGAGCGCCTCGGCGATCGCGGCCGCCCGCTGCCGGGGGGTGAGCGCTTCCGGACCGGTCAGTACGTAGGTCGCGCCGTTGTGGCCGTCCTGAAGGAGCACGGCCGCGGCCGCGGCGGCGATGTCGGCGGGGTCGACGAACGGAAGGGCGACATCGCCGAACGGCGCCGCGGCCGTGCGGTGGGCCCGGATCGGCTCGGCCCAGGCGAACGCGTTGGAGGCCAGCCCGCCCGACCGCAGGACGGTCCAGTCCAGCCCGCTGTCGGCGACGGCGGCCTCGAAGCTGGCCGGATGGCGGTAGGCCTCCGGGCGGGTGGCGACGCCCTGGGTGGACAGCAGGACGACCTTGCCGACCCCGGCGGCGCGCGCCTCGGCCATCAGGCCGTGAGGGGCGTCCCCGGCGACCAGCAGGAACAGCGCGTCGGCACCGGCCAGGGCGGGCCGCAGGCCGGCCGGGTCGGCCAGGTCGGCCGGCACGGCCCGGACCCCCGCCGGGACGTCGGCCTCGCCGATCCGCCGGGCCACCGCGGTCACCCGTTCGCCCGCCTGGTCCAGCATCGCCACCAGTGCCCGCCCGACGTTCCCGGTCGCACCCGTCACCACGATCATTGTCGGCTCCCTTGCTAGTTAGTTAGTCGGCTGACTTGAAAGGACCCTAGCATCGACCACGGGCCGGTTGTCTATAGTTAGTTGGGTGACTAACTCAAAGGGTTCGCGAGGCGCCGAAGCCTGACCGCCGCCGCGGCCAGGGTCCTGCACGAGCAGGGCGTCGAGCGCACCCCCCTGGCGGAGTTCCTGATCGCGCTGCGCGGGGCCAAGGCCGTGCCGGTACCCGAGCAGATGGTGGTGGAACGAGCGGGACCGGGCGGGCAGGCGATGCAGGTGAGGCTGTCGATCGACCTGGAGGCGTTCGCGTCGCTGCAATGGCGCAAGACCGTCCGGGCCCCGGCGCGACCTGGGATGCCGGCGCGCCGCCACCTGGACGTCTGCGTGTTCTCCTACCTGGCGGCCGAGCTGCGCTCGGGCGACATCGCGGTGGACGGGCCGGACTCCTACGCCAACCTGCGCGACCAGCTGATGTCCTGGCAGGAGTGCCAGCCGCTGGTGGACGCGTTCCACGCCCAGGCCGGGATCCCCACCGACGCGGCCGCGCCGACGCCCTGACCGCCGCCGGGATCGGCGACGAACGGATGTACGTCGACAAGAAGACCGGGACCACCGTCGACCGCGACGGACTGAACCGGCTGCTGACCTATGCCCGCCCCGGCGACACGATCGTGGTGCACACTCTTGACCGGATCGGCCGCAACCTGCGTGAGGTCCTTAACCTCGTCCATGACCTGGCCGAGCGCGGGATCGGGGTCCGGTCACTTGCCGACCCGCTGCCCATCAACACCGCCGACGAGGGCATGGCCCGGATTGCGTTCCTCCTGCTGGCGTTGTTCGCCGAGATGGAGCGCACCTTCACCGCCGAACGCGCCGCTCACGCCCGCGCCGTCGCCGAAGCCTCTGGTCGCCACATCGGCCGCCCCGTCGCCCACCCCGACGACAAGATCGAGTACGCACGGCTCCTGAAGGCCCAGGGTGACTCCCTCGGCGTCATCGCGACCAAGACCGGCATCCCCAAGACCTCGCTGCACCGCTACCTGACGGCCAGCGATCAACCGCAAAGCGAGTAGACGACTTCCCGACACACGCGCTGCGGCTGCTCACTCCCAAGGATCTTCGACTTCCCCATCAGCATCCAGACCGAACCAGTGGAGCCGACCGGAACTTTCGGCGTCACCGTGCCGATGACGCAAGCCCGCCAGGGACCACAGCGCGTTGGGGTTCCCAGCATCGATGGCTTGCCGGTACAGCTGTTCGGCGCTCGCGGGGTCCCCGGCCTGCTCGCGCAGGTGTGCCAGGTACATCAGCGCGGCAGGATGTCCGGCGTCGATGGCTTGCCGGTACAGCTGTTCGGCGCTCGCGGGGTCCCCGGCCTGCTCGCGCAGGTGTGCCAGGTACATCAGCGCGGCAGGATGTCCGGCGTCGACGGCGTGCTGACACAGCTGCTCAGCGCTCGCAGGATCCCCGGCTCGCGTGCGCAGGATTGCCAGGTGCATCAGCACCCCAGGGTGTCCGGCCCCGGCGGCGTGCTGGGCAAGTTGTTCGGCGCCGGCCCGGTCACCGGCCCTCTCGCGCAGGTCCGCCAGGTACATCAGATCGCCGGTGTTCCTGGCGTCGGCGGCGTGCTGGGCAAGTTGTTCGGCGCTCGCAGGGTCCCCGGCCTGCTCGCGCAGGTGTGCCAGGTACATCAGCGCGGCAGGATGTCCGGCGTCGACGGCGTGCTGACACAGCTGTTCGGCTTTCGCACGGTCCCCGGCCCGCTCACGTCGGCGCGCCAAGTGCATCAGCACCCCGGGGTGTCCGGCCCCGGCGGCGTGGTGGGCAAGTTGTTCGGCGCTCGCAGGGTCCCCGGCCTGCTCGCGCATGTCCGCCAGATACAACAGCGCCTCTGGGCTCCCTGCGTCGGCAGCCTGCCAGGCAAGCCGTTCGGCGCCTGCTGGATTTCCGGCCCGCTCATGCAGGCCCGCCCGGTACCTCAGCACCTCTGGGTTCCCGGCGTCGGTGACCTGCCGGGCAAGCCGTTCGGCGCCCGCACGGTCACAGGCCCCCTCGCGCTGGCTCGCCAGGTAGATCAGCTCATGGGGGTTCCCTGCGTCGGCGGCCTGCCGGGCAAGCCGTTCGGCGCCCGCATGGTCACCGACCTTATAGCACCGCTTCGCCAGGTAGCTCAACGCGTGAGGGTCTCCGGTATCGGCGGCGTGTCGGTACAGGTGATCGGCATGGCGGAGGCGCCACCGGTCCTCGGCGGCCTCGCCAAGGGCAGCCTGGTCTTCGGGGGTCCGGGCGTGGTGGGCGGCAGCGTTCCAGAAGGTGGCCGGTGGGCAGAGGAAGATGCGTTCTGTGCGGCCGTGTTGTTCCAGGTAGTCGGCCAGGCGGTACTGCGGGGTGGGTGGGGGTGTTTGGCCGGGGCGGGGTCGGTGTTCGATCAGGGGGCCGGGGAGTCGCCGGTGGGTGGCGGTGAGTTCGTCCAGGGCGGCGATGAACCAGTCGGGGTCACCGGCGACCTGGTCCCAGATGTGGTCGTCGAGATATCCGGGGGCCGCCTCTTGCAGCAGTGGTTCGGGCAGGTAGGGGCCGTGGCCCAGCCGGCGGGCGTCCATCGCGGCCCACAGCACCGCTCGGACCGCCGGACCGCCCTGCTGGTAGCGGCGCAGCAATTCCGGCGCCCCAGCCAACTCCTGATTGATCTGCCCACCCCGCGCGCGCTTGGCGGCGGTGGCCAGCCGGGGATCGGCGGCAACAGCCGTGGCCAGCTTGGTGAGCTGGCCGGGCGTGAAGCAGGCCGGGGCGGTGACCTCCTCGCCCCGGTCGAGCAGGGCGCGGGCAGCCCGGTGCGGGTCCGGGGCCGACGCCTCTTGGGGTGTGGTGGTCAGTAACCGCCGAAACTCCGGCCACATTGAGCCCAGCACCAGCACCGGTCCCCGGGAGTCGTCGGCCAGCAGCGCCTGCAACTCGGCCGCGACCAGCTCACCGACCTGCTGGGGCTGCAGATAGAACTGGGCCTCGTTCAACCAGATCACCGACCGCGCCGCCACCCGCCTGGTTCGCAGCGCCTCCACCACCGCCAGTAGCCGCTCCGGGGTCAGCGGATGCCAGACCCGCCAGTCCGGCAGCTCGGCCCGGATCGCTTCCCAGCACGCCCGCGTCTTGCCGGTTGAGGAGTCCCCGATCACCATCACCAGCCGACTGCCCTCCCCGGCCGCCGTCACTGCCTCCCTCAGCCGGTCGTCGAACCCCGCCCGGTCCAGGTACGGCGGCAACACCGGCATCGGCGCCGCCCCGGACGCCATGCCCGTGGCGGCGAAAGCCTGGTGAACCCCCAACGCCAGCGCATCCCGCTCATCCAACTCACCGATCACCCGACCCAGCGGCCCTTCCGAGGGGCGGTCCGGATCAGGCGAAACCTCCGCTCTCTTCGACCGCGCACCCTCGACCAGGCGTGCCCGTGCCGCCAGCCAAGGCACCGGGTCCTGACCGCACGTCTCCACGAAGCTCTCCAGCGTTCCCGCCCGAGGGACCGCGGTGCGACCGGTGATGAGCGCGTGGACGGTCGCCGGACTCAAATCGGCGGCCGCGGCCAGGTGGTGCACGCCGTGCGGATACCGGGCGGACAGCACAGCCAACTGTTCGGCCAGGTCCTGGCTGGTCCTGATCCGGGCCGGGTCGATCGCAGCCATCCACACCACCCAACTGTTCGGAAACGTTCGGTTCCACACCTACACCCACAACCCTGACCAGGCCATCCCGCCAGGATCGATCGATATCGCTGAACCATCTCGAACCCGAACACCCCTCGGCGCGATCGTGCTGTCACCGGCCCCTCCACCAGGAAGGACACCACGGTGGCGAACAGCACCGCCCGCGACCACCACCCACCCCAGCCCTCGGGGAACGGCCCAGGCGTCTTCGTCCCGCAACACGTGATCGCCACGACGATCTGCCTCCTGCTGGGCCTGACGACCGCAGTACTGGTGTCGCTCTTCCCGACGATGTGGCTACCGGTCGGCGCCGGCATCGAGATCACCGGACTTAGCCTCGCCCTTTACGCCTTCTGGCACGAACGCCGCCATGCCTGAAGGACGTTCGTCACGATCGGTGGGTGTTCCGGCGGAGATTCCCCATCGGAACACCGCCGCAAGACCATGTTGGTCCGGGGATGTAGTTGTTGTGGCACAACAATCATCGCTGTACAACGACTCTCGTGGGTATTCCGGTCGAGCCTTCTCGCGCGCTGTCGTCCCGCGGACGGACCATCGTGCTGCTGACCTGCTTCTTGAGCGTGGTCGTGGCGGGGCTGGACACGACGATCTCCAATGTGGCGCTGCCCTCGATCCAGAGGGAACTGCACGCGCCGGTCAGTGGCCTGCAGTGGGTGGTCGACGCCTACACGCTGGTCATGGCGTGCCTGTTGATGTTCTCGGGTTCACTGGCCGACCGGTTCGGTCGGCGCCGGGTGTTCCAGATCGGGCTGGGACTCTTCTCTCTCGGTTCCCTGCTGTGCGGCCTGGCGTCGTCTCTGGAGGCTCTGGTCGCCTGCCGCGCCCTGCAGGCGGTGGGCGGCTCGATGCTGAACCCCGTCGCGATGTCGATCATCGCCACCACCTTCACCGACTCCAAGGAACGCGCTCGCGCGGTGGGCGCGTGGGGAGCGGCGGCGGGTCTGAGCGGAGCCGCCGGCCCGGTGCTCGGCGGCCTGCTGGTCAGCGGCCTGGGGTGGCGGTCCATCTTCTGGGTCAACGTGCCGGTCGGTGCCCTGGCCATCTGCCTGGCCCAGCGGTTCGTCCCCGAGTCCCGGGCGGCGCACGGCATGCGGTTCGACGCCCTCGGCCAGCTGCTCGTCGTCGCCTTCCTCGGCTCGGTCACCGCGGCCGTCATCGAAGTGCCCCAACACGGCTGGGGTTCGCCGTTCATCATCGGGCTCTTGGTCCTGGCCGCCGGCGCTGTGGCCGGGTTGATCGTGGTGGAGTCGCGACGTGCCGACCCGCTGGTGGACATCCGGGTCTTCCGCAGTCCTGCGTTCTCGGGAGCGGCGATCATCTCGGTGGTCGCCTTGATGGCGCTGGGCGGGTTCTTGTTCCTCAACACCCTCTACCTGCAGGACGTCCGCGGCTACAGCGCGCTGCACGCGGGTCTGCTCACCTTCCCGATGGCGGCCGCGCTGGCGGCATGCGCGATGATCTCCGGGCGCATCGTGGCCGCCCGGGGGTCCAGGCCGGCGTTCGTGCTGGCCGGGCTGCTGCTGGCGGCGGGGACCGGCCTGCTCGTCGGGACCGGGCACGGGACCGGGACCTGGTACCTCGTTCTCGCCTACCTGCTGTTCGGTGCCGGCTTCGGCCTGGTCGGCACCCCCTTGACCAACACCGCACTGTCAGGGATGCCGCGCGATCGGGCCGGGGTGGCCGGAGCGATCGCCTCGACATGCCGCCAGACCGGCGGCGCGGTCGGCGTCGCGGTGTGCGGTTCGATCGTCGCGGGCGGCTCGGCCGGGTTCCTCGCGTCGAGTCATACCGCCTGGACCGTCCTGACCGGCTGCGGCATCGCAACCGCGCTGCTCGGCCTGATCTCGACCGGGCGCTGGGCCCGAGCCCGGGCCGAACGCAGCGCCCGGCGGCTGAGCACGCACGCTTTGGAGGCGACCCGATGAACCCTGACCGGATGAGTCCCGGCCCGGCGGGCCCCGACAGGACCACCGCCGACGGCGTCTCAAGCGCACCCGCCCTGGCGACACGGGCCTGGACGGAAATGCAGGCGTTCGTCACTGGCGCGGACCGCCGTCGCGCCCTGCGCGCCGAGCTGGACCTCGGCCCCAAAAGGGCAGGGGTACTGATCAAACTCACCGAAGGCCCGATGACACTGCGCGAGATCGCAGAAACCGCCGACGTCGATCCTCCTGCCGCCACCATCGCCGTCAACCAGTTCCAGCGACGCGGCCTCGTCCGCCGGGACCCGCACCCCGACGACAACCGCCGCAAGCTCGTCCACCTCGCCGACGCCGGACTGCAAGCGGCCGAAACGGCCCGGAGGATCCTCACCGCCCCGCCTCCGGTGCTCGCCGTACTGGACGCCGATGACCTGGCCGCCCTCACCCGCATCTTCACCAGGCTGAACTCCACGCCCCAGCCGGCGCCGACCGGGCCAGAAGGCAGCTGACCCGACCACGAACCTCAAGAAGGGTCGTGGAAGAGACGCAAGCCTGCCGGCGGGTTCCCTGATCCGGTCCGGTTCAGGTGCGCGGTGCGCCGAACAGCACGCGGGCTCCAGGTCGGGCCGGGTCACGGGGGCTTGGGCGGGTGGGGTGAGGTGGAGGGTCCAGTTGCCGGCCCCGGGCCGCCTCGTCCGACACCCCCAGCCGCTCGCGCACGGCACACGGTGCCGCCTGGCCGATGCCGAAGCCGCCTCCCGCGTCGACATTCGGGGCGGCCCGGCTCGCCGGTGATCACCTTGTCCTCGTGCGGCGCCCATCCGAAGCCGCGCAGAGCCCTGGGCCAGTCGTCGGTGGGTCCGCCGAGTGTGCGAGCCGTGGCCGGTGACGCGCACGGTGGTCGCCTCGCCGCCGTCGCAGGGTGCGTCCTCGGGCCGCCGGCAGGCCGGGGACAGGTCGGGGACAGGTTGCACCGCATCCGGTGGTCCGGCCCTTGTCTCTCGGCGTCCGCCGAAGGGGGACGGCCCTGATGAGGAGCCGGATCCGGTCGCTGGCGGGGAAGCGGCGCAGGAGAGTCCCCTCGCGGGGGGCGTGGTGGAGCCGGACAGAGTCCGGGTGGTGATCTTGTCGGACCGCTTCATTGTCGGGACCGTCGGTGCTCGGTGAGGCTGGCACGCATGACGACTTCGTTGGACGACCTGGCAGAGAAGGCACTGCGCGGCGAGACCCCCTCCCGCGAGGAGGCGCTGGCCGTGCTCGCCGGCCCGGACGAACTCCTCGACGTGGTGGCCGCCGGGGCCCGGGTACGGCGGCACTTCTTCGGCCGGCGGGTGAAGCTCAACACGATCATCAACATGAAGAGCGGGCTGTGCCCGGAGGACTGCTCCTACTGTTCGCAGCGCCTCGGCTCGTCGGCCGAGATCCTCAAGTACTCGTGGATCACCCCGGAGAAGGCCGCCGAGACCGCCGGTCAGGCGGTGCGGGCGGGCGCCAAGCGGGTGTGCCTGGTGGCCAGCGGACGCGGCCCGGGCGACCGGGACATCACCCGGATCGAGGACACCATCGCGGCCGTGAAGGCCGACAGCCCGGACGTCGAGGTCTGCGTGTGCCTGGGCCTGCTGGCCGACGGCCAGGCGGAGCGACTGGCGGCGGCGGGGGCGCACGCCTACAGCCACAACCTCAACACCAGCGAGGCCCGCTACTCGGAGATCTGCTCGACACACACCTTCGCCGACCGCACCGGCACCCTCCGCCGTGCCGGGCACGCCGGCCTCTCCCCGTGTTCCGGGGCGATCCTCGGAATGGGGGAGAGCGACGACGACATCGTCGATCTGGCCTTCGCGCTCAAGGAACTGGACCCGGACTCGGTGCCGGTCAACTTCCTCATCCCGTTCAAGGGCACACCGCTCGCGGACACCTGGGAACTGACACCGGAGCGTTGCCTGCGGATCCTGGCGTTGTTCCGCTTCGTCTTCCCCGACGTCGAGGTGCGGCTGGCCGGCGGACGGGAGATCCACCTGCGCGGCCTGCAGTCGCTCGCGCTGCACCTGGCCAACTCGATGTTCCTCGGCGACTACCTGACCAGCGAGGGCCAGCCGGGCGCGGACGACCGGCAGATGATCGCCGACGCGGGCTTCGTGATCGAGGGCACCGATGAGCGGACCCTGCCCGACGCCCGCCACGACCTGGTCGCGATCCGGCGCCGGGGTGCGGGCAGCGACCTGCCGGCCAACGCGTGAGGGCCGCCGAGCTGCTCGACCTGGACCGCGAGCACGTGTGGCATCCGTACGCGCCGATGCCCGGGACGTCCCGGCCGCTCCTGGTCGAGTCGGCCTCCGGTGTACGTCTACGCCTGGCCGAACCCGTCGACGGCGTCACGGAACTGGTCGACGGGATGTCGTCGTGGTGGGCGGCGGTGCACGGCTACGCGCACCCGGTGATCGACGCGGCCGTCCGCGACCAGATGGGGCGGATGAGCCACGTCATGTTCGCCGGGCTGACCCACGAGCCGGCGATCCGGCTCGCGCACACACTGGTGGAGATCACGCCGGAGCCGCTGCGGCACGTGTTCCTCGCCGACTCGGGGTCGATCTCGGTCGAGGTCGCGATGAAGATGTGCCTGCAGTACTGGCGGGCCCGGGGCCGGGGCGGCAAGCGCCGCCTGCTGACGTGGCGCGGCGGCTACCACGGCGACACCTGGCATCCGATGTCGGTGTGCGATCCCGAGGGCGGCATGCACCACATGTGGCAGGGCGCCCTGGCCGACCAGGTGTTCGCCGACGCGCCGCCGCGCGAGTTCGACCCGGCCTACGTCGAGCACCTGGACGCGCTGCTGACCCGGCACCGGGACGAGGTCGCGGCGGTCATCGTCGAGCCGATCGTGCAGAACGCCGGCGGGATGCGGTTCCACTCGCCGCGATACCTGCGCGCGCTGCGCGAGCTGTGCACGGCGCACGATGTGCTGCTGGTCTTCGACGAGATCGCCACCGGCTTCGGACGCACGGGCGAGCTGTTCGCCGCCGACCACGCCGGGGTGAGCCCCGACGTGATGTGCGTCGGCAAGGCGCTGACCGGCGGTTACCTGAGCATGGCCGCGACGTTGTGCACGGCGGAGGTCGCGGCCGGGATCAGCGCCGGCGACTCCCCGGCGCTCGCCCACGGGCCGACGTTCATGGGCAATCCGCTGGCCGCGGCCGCCGCCAACGCGGCGCTGGGGCTGCTACTCGAACAGGACTGGCGTGCCGACGTCCGGCGGATCGAGACGGCCCTCGCCGCCGGTCTCGCACCGGGCCGGGCGATCACCGGAGTGCGGGACGTCCGCGTGCTCGGCGCGATCGGCGTCGTCCAGCTGGACCACGAGGTGGACATGGCCGCCGCCACCCGCGCGGCCGTCGGACACGGCGTCTGGCTCAGGCCGTTCCGGGACCTGATCTACACGATGCCGCCGTACGTGACGTCGGACGAGGACCTCGCCGCGATCACGTCGGCGATGCTGGCCGCGGCCGCCGCGGGCTGACCGCGCACCGCCACGCCCACACCCCGGGGGTTGAGCAGCATCGGAACGAGAATCCGCGTTAGGCGTTGGCTCGGCCTGACGGTGGCGTGACTCTTCGTTCCGATGCGGTTCGGGATGGGCGTGTTTCAAATCGACTCATGAAACGATTTCCGGGTTAGCGACCCTGAGGACGCCTTCCTGCGTGTGGAGGCCTTCACCTGCCCGATGTCGACGTGCGGCGTCCCGGCCGGTTCCCCGTTCCGGACGACCAAGAACCGGGTGGCCGTCCAGTACCACACCGCCCGGTTCAAGCTCGTGCCCGCGCTGGCGAAGGTGCTGAAGGTGCCGACTCTCGCGGGGGCCCGCCCACCGCTCGGCGTCCGCCTCGCTGCCCGTCCCCCCATCCGGCGTCTCCTCCTGGTCGCCATTGGCGAACGCCTGCGCGAGCACCGGACGCCACGCGGCCCGCCCGGCCGCGTGCACACGCCTGAGCACGTCCAGGAGCACCGCGACGTCAGCGATCGGCATCGCGGAGAACACCCGCCTCAGCGCGCCCCGCTCGTACACCGAGACGCTCGCATCCTCCAGAAAGCTCACGCCGCACTTGTTCAGCGTGTCGACCAGGTTGAGCACGCGCAGCTCGGCGGCCAGATCCTCGGCCATCTGGCCGCGATCCGCAGGGCTGAGCCCGCCGTCCTCCAGGCCCTGGACCGTGGCCGAGAGATCCTGGCAGACCGGAGAGTCCCGGAGAACATGGTCTCGATCGGTGAACGGCCCGGCCGGGAGCGGCCCCGGCGGCTCAGTGACGTGGGGGGATTTGCTCACGCCGCGACGCTACTCCCGCACCCCGACGCCGCGTCCCCCTTATCCGATCACTCGGTCTCGCGCTCGACGTCGACCCGCCCCGCACCAGGCCCCAAGGCGCCTACAACCCGCACCGGTCGTACAGCGTCACGGCCAGGCCGCGCGCCAGGTTCCCAAGCGGCCCCGGGTACAGCGCGGCCGGCTCATCCAGCAGCGCGGCGACCACCTCGGCCTCACCGGCGTTCAGCAGGGGGTGCCGTTCCCCGCCCCGGTGGGCGTCCAACCTGCGCGCCAGGGACTCGGCGTACTGCTCGGGGGGATGGGATCGCCCGAGGGCTGGCGGACGCGGACGTACGCCGGGGGCGGCCCCGGCGGGCGGTGTGGGTGCGGTCATGTCCCGGGACGCTGCCGGGACGGCCGCGCCGACGCCGGAGGCCCGACCGCTTCGATAGGTCCATGGCCGTCAACGACGGTGCCGGTTTCTGGGGTCGTCCCGCCAGCTAAGGCCGAGGAGGTCAGCCCTGCGCGGACGCGGTCAGTTCTGCGGTGAACGCAGGTGTTCGACCAGGCCGGGCTCGCGCTGGCATTCGGGGCAGCTCGGCTCCCCGGTGACCACCCTGCCCTCTTCCGGTGCCCACCAGAAGCCGCACAGCGCCCTGGGCCAGTCGTCGGCGGGATCGGCGACATAGTGCGAGCCGTGACCGGTGACGCGCACGGTGGTCGCCTTACTCCCGTCGTAGGGTGCGCCCTCGGGCCACCGGTAGGCCGGGGACAGGTCACACCGCATCCGGTGGTCCGGCCCCTTCTCCCGGCGTCCGTAGAACACCCTGCTGCCCGCGTCGACGGCATCGGCCAGCCGCTCGAACGAAAGGTCGTAGTCGTACATGTGCGACCAGCTTCCCGGTTCCTGCTGTCTGGTCAGCGACCGGAACTCCAGCTGCAGCCGCGCCAGGTCGTGACGGTTCACCCGCACGTGTCGGTCGCGCGGTTGTAGCCGTAGTCCTCGGTCTTGTTGCTCGGCACCAGGGTGACTCCTTCGAGTGCGGCGTCGGGTCCTTCATCGTCGCTGTGGCGGTCATCATCATCACCTCCCGGCACTCCGCCCTGCGTCCAGACACAAAACCCAGCGTCGACACGGGCCTAGATCGGCATGGGGAAGCGCGGCGGCGGCGAGCCCGGCCCATTGCCCGTCCTCGTCGCCCGGGTCACCGGACTCGGCCCGGACGGTGAGCAGGCGCTCGACCTTTCCGGCCGCCAGGAAGCACACGCTCGTGGAGTCCATCCCTCCGGACAGGTCCGCGCTGAGCGACGTCCTGCCGTGCGCGCGGACGGCCACGGCGTCATGCAAGGCCCGGCGCACGCGGGCGACACCGAGCGCGCGGACCGGTGGTTCCGGTCGGCGCGCGAAGCGCTGCGCGAGCTTCGCGACGGCTGGGACCATCGCCTCCCGGTCGTCTGGGCCCTGCTGGAGTGCGGCCGGGAGGACGAGGCGCGGGCCCTCCTGGCCGAGGCCACCGGCGATCCCGGCGGCACCGCCGGTGTTCCGTTCGTCGCCCACGCGCTGCGCAAGGGCCGGGTCGACCTCGCCGAACGCATTCTGCGCGACGCCGAGGACTGGTTCCACGACTGGACGGTGGTGGCGCTCCTCCGGAAGCACGGCCAGGACGACCTGCTGCGCGATTGGGCCGAGCGCAACAACCTCGCGGCCGACGAACCGGGCGTTCCGGCGGACGAGGACCTCGCCCGCCGGTACGCCGAGATCACCCAGATCCCGCCCGCGAAGCGCCAGGTCCCGACCGCCGACCTGCTCATCCAGGCGGCGCGCCAGCACCGGCTCGACGCGGTGCTCGCGCTCCTCCCGAAGCTGCCCATGCCGACCTACGCTGGCATGTCCTCGCACGACCGTCCGTTCGCGGCGTTCAGCGCGCTGCGCATCGTCACCACCGGAATCGACCACGAGACCTGGTGACACGCGCGGGTCACGTCACTCCTCGCGCTGCACCTCGCGTCATTCCTCCCGGCTCAGAACGGCGATGTCGCCGCCGAAGCAGACGACGAGCCGTCCTTGGGAGGTCGTGGCGAGCGCGGTGACCGGGTGCGGGAAGACCAGTTCGTCCGCGGCCGGTTCGTCCGCGGCGAGGTCCCATACGCGGACGGTGCGGTCCTCGCTCCCGGAGAAGGCGATCGGACGACCGTCGAGGACGGCCGTCGCCAGGGCCGTGATCGTGCCGGTGTGGCCCGCCAGCGCGGGCCACACCACCGAGCCGTTGGACGCGTCCCAGACGCGGACGACCTGGTCCCTGCCCGCGGTGAGGGCGATCGAGCGGCCGTCGAGCCTGGTCACCGCGACCGCGCACAGGTCGTCGGTGTCGCCGAGCCGCGGGTCGTGGACCCTCCGGCCGTTCCGCGCCTGCCACACCACGGTCTCGGCGGACGCGTCGCCACCGGCCGTGACGACGACCGCGCGGCCCCTGTCGTCCTCGGTGACGGCGGCGGCGCGCACCGGGGCGTAGTGCAGGGACCGCAGGCGCCTGCCGACGCGCCTGCCCGTCCGCAGCTCGTGGACGGAGACGGCGTTGTCGTAGGTCCCGGTGACCACGACCTCCCGCTCGCCCTCCTTGCCGAGCGCGACGGAGATGATCTCGACGTGGTGGTCGGTGGCGAAGCGCGCCTGTTCGCGGCCGTCGGCGAGGTCCCACACGACGATCTTCTCGTTCGGGGTCGCGACGGCGACCGGACGGCCGTCCAGTTCGGTCACCGCGAACGCCGAGATCGGGCCGGTGGAGATCGGCTCGGCGACGGGCGTGCCGTCGGACAGGTCCCAGGTTCGCAGGCGGCCGCCGCCGGCCGTGACCACGACCCCGCGACCGTCGATCTCCGAGACGGCCGCCCTGGCGGCCCCGCCACCGGGGCGGGGACGAGGGGCGTCCGGGTCGTCCTCGGCGGGGGAACGCAGTTCCCAAAGGAAGATCGAGTCGTCGTCGCCGGACACCAGCGTGGGACGGCCGTGGAGTTCGGCGAGCGCGAACGCGGCGGGCCCCGACTTGTGGCCGGTCCAGGGGTCGCCCACGGCCTCGCCGGCGGCCAGGTCCCACATCTGGATCTCGGCGTCCGTCCGCCTGGTGCCTCCGATGATCGCGACGGGTCGCCCACCGACGTCGCCGATCGCAAGGGGGTGGGACCCGCGTCCGGCGATGGGCAACCGCCGCACCTCGGTCCGCGTGGCCAGGTCCCAGACCCTCGCGGTGTGGTCACGAGAGGTGGTGACGGCCACCTGGCGGCCGTCGACCGTGGCGGTGGCCACCCCCACGATCTCCCGCCCGTGCCCGACCAGCGGGTCGCCGAGTCGCCGACGCGTGGTCAGGTCCCAGAGGGAGACCGTGCAGTCGTTCGGGTAGGCGCCGCTCGCCACGAGGGCGACCGGACGGCCGTCCAGGTCGGTGACCGCGATGGCGTGCACCTCGGCCGCGAGCCCGGCGAGCGGCTCCCCCGACTCGCGGCCCTCGGCCAGATCCCAGACGCGGACCTCGTTCTCCGCGCCGCCGCGTCCGCCGGACAAGGCCACGAGACGGCCGTCCACCTTCGTGACGGCGAGGGCCCGGACCTCGGCGTCCGGTGTGGTCAGGGGCGTTCCGACCTGCTTGCCGAGCGCCAGATCCCAGGTCCTGACCGTGCCGTCGTTGCCGCCGCTCAGCACGACGTCACGGCCCTCGATGGTGGTGAGCACGACGGCGTTCACCGCTCCCTGGTGGCCCTTCAGATCGCCGCCGATCTGGTCGCCGGTGATCGGGTCGAGGACGCGGAGCTTCTGGTTCCACCCCGCGGAGACGACGACGGCGCGTCCCTCGACCGTTCCCGTGGCGAGCGCCCGGCAGGTGCTCCCGGGGAGGGACAGCGCCGCGCGGTCGGTCAGGGCGGCTCCCGTCGCCCAGTCCACGCGCCACGACAAGCGGGAACGGCTCACGCCCGTCGGACGATCCGGGCCCTCGATCGAGGTGTCCCAGAGCAGCATCGCGTTGTCCCGTCCGGCGGTCACGGCGACCGGACGGCCGTCCAGCTCGCCGACCGCGAGGGCGGTCATCCAATGGGCGTGGGACTCCAGAGGATCTCCGACGGGGCGGTCCTCGGCCAGGTCCCACATGCGGAGCGCGCGGTCGGTGCAGTCGACGATCACGATCGGCCGCCCGTCCACCATCGTGGTGGCGATCCCGCGGAAGGCGCCCGTGTCGTGGCCCCGGAACGGCTCTCCGACCACCTTGCGGGCGGCAAGGTCCGTGACCTGCAGGGACTTGGACGGCCCGCCGTCGGTCACGGCCACGGGACGCCCGTTCAGGACCGTGACGGCCAGGGTGGTTCCGTAAGCCTTCAGCGGCTCGCCCAGGCCGCGCCCGTCGAACGGATCCCAGAACCGCATCGTGTGGTCCCCGCCCAGGGTCACCAGCACCGTCCGGCCGTCGACCTCCACGGCGTCCGCGTCTTGCACCAGCCCTGCGTGGCCTTCGAACGGTCCGCCGATCCGCGTGCCGTTCTGGAGGTCCCAGATCTGGATCGGGTCGGGATCGTAGCCGCAGCAGAGCGCGACAGGCCGCCCGTCCAGGACGCCCGTCGTGATCCTGATCAGGCTGTTCTTGCCGGCGCGCAGCGCGTCCCCGACCTTCGTTCCGGTCGTCAGGTCCCACCGCTGGACGCCCCTGTCGTAACCGGCGACGAGCATCGGACGGCCGTCGACGGTCGCGGTGGCCAGGGCCGTGGCCCGCTGGTCGAGGACGCCCGTCTCGTCGCCGGTCGCCATGTCCCAGACGCGCACGGTGTCGTTGATGTACTTCGCGCCGATCGCGACGGCCCTGCCGTCGACGGTAGCGGTCGCCAGCGCCTCGATGCGTTCGGTCCGTCCGGCGAAGCGCCGGAGCCGCCGGTTGTCCGGCAGGCGTCCGGTGCTCCAGACCGTGGTGGAGCGGGGGTCGTCACCCGGCGGCACCGCCACGTCCGCGATCCGGCGGGCGAGGTCGTCGGCTCCCCAACGGGACGCGTCCAGGCTCAGCGCCTGACGACGCCGGACGGCGTCCACGCGCCGATGCCGTTCGAACGACGTCCGGTAGACCGTCGCCGCCAACCGCGCCTCGGCGCTCACGGCTCGTGGAAGCAGGGCCAGAATCTCGCCCGGATCGCCACGGACCAAGTGTTTCGGATCGCACAGCAGGTCATCGGCGGACGGCGGATCAGCGGGAGCAAAGTTGATCATGCTCAGGGACCCTACTGAGCGCGCCGACACCAAACCCCCCATATGCCCAAAGCCGCAGGCCGAGACCGCGCCGTCCCTGAACGGGGGCCGCTAGATCGTTGATGGGAATGTTGGTGCTAGTGGTCGTAGGCGATCAGGGATCGTTTGACGGGCTGGTCGGTGAGCCAGTTGTGCCAGATGGCGCCACCCGGGCGGCAGGACCAGCAGCACCACCACCCGGCGGGACCTGCCCACCGCCCGCCACTGCCCGTCGACGATTCCGGTGCCCGCGTCGGCGACCCACCAGGCCCCCGCACCGCGCCGGGTGATCCGGGCGATACGGCCGCGGTCCATGTGCACCGTCCACGCCTCGACGTCCTCCACCCGGCCCCGGTGCAGATCGACCGGGCGCAGCCCCATGGAGAGCATGTCGGCGTAGTGGCCGGCGGACCCGTGCGCGTTGGGCTGGCCGGGCTGGACCACCAGCAGCGGGTGAACGGCCCTGCCGAGACGGACCCGGCTGAAGGTGAACCAGTCCGCCTGACCGTAGGGCCCGGGGGAGTACGGGGCGGGCGCGGCGCCGCCGGTGGGAAGGCCGCGCGCGTGGCGGGCGGCGTCGGCCTGCTGCGCCGTCCAGATCCGGGGACGGCCGCACCCGGGGTGCGTCCACACCGGCATCAGCGGGGGCCCTCGAAAGGCTTACCGCCGGTTTCCGTTCCGATGTTCCTCAACCTCCGAGTTGGAGGCGCCGCTGCCAACTGAACGGGCTGGGGTCGCCGGTGGGCCGATGCGGGATCGTGACGGCGGGCCGGGTCCTGGACGTCCGCCCTCTGCGTGGAGGGGGACATGGGCGTGTCGTTGCGAGTGGCCCTGCTCGGCCTCGGGGGGCGTCCGGACGGGCGCCGGATCCGGATCGAGGCGTCCGGCGGTCAACATCTGCCGGACGCGGCCGATCGGGCTCGTTCCCCGGAGTTCCGCAAGGCCGTGGGCGACTTCGGCGACTCCTGCACCTGAGCTCGGACGCTCACGGCTCGAGGAGGTTCGCGCGGAGGCGGGCCACGACGTCGTCGCCGACCTCAAGGCGTCCCCGGACGTACTCGCCGACCGATCCGTACCGTCCGGTCAGGTCGGTGAGGAACAGGCGCATGACGTCGGCGGGCGCGCGTCCGTATCCGGGCCAGCGCAGTTCACGTCCAGGGTTCTCGGCGTGCCAGTCCGCGACGAAATGCCTGGTGGCGAGTTCGGTGAGGGCGAAGTCGGCGAGGATTTCGTCGCCGTCCACGCCGACGAGGGACAGGACGAGCGCGGCGATCATGCCGGTGCGGTCCTTGCCGGAGTGGCAGTGGAACGCGACGGGGGCGTCGGCGGCGGCGATGACCTCCAGGACGGTCCGGATCTCCTTGGCGCCGTCCTCGGCGACCTCGGCGAACCGGTCGGCGAGGTAGCGCCAGGGGTCGACGCCGGGGTCGATCGCGGCCTGGTCGTAGGGCCGGTGCTCGATGCTGAGGTTGTGGAACTCCAGCCCGTCGAACTCGGGGACGCGTCCGCGCCGCTCGATCTCCCACGGGTAGCGCAGGTCGATGACCGTCCGGACGCCGAGCCCGAGGAACCTCTGCCAGTCGGCGCCGTCGCCGGGGTTCAGCTTGCCGAGCGAGTCGGTTCGGTAGAGACGTCCCCAGCGGACGGTGCGGCCGCCGTCGCCGCGGTACCCACCCAGGTCACGAAAGTTGTGAAGCCGCTCGAACGCGATATGTCTCTGCACGCGCGTCACCCTACTGCCCGGCGATCTCGCCGGACGGCCGCTGCCCTGGGGCTCAAGGCTTGCGGGCGACGCCGCAGTGGCCGTCGATGTCGGGCCCGGTGAACGGCCCCGGGTCGGGACGCCACAGGTGGTACCGGACCACGCCCGGCTCGACCAGGTCCAGCCCGTCGAAGAACGCGGCGACCCGCTCCGGCGTGCGCAGGTGGTACGGGACGGCACCGCTGTCCTTGTACAACCGCATCGCCTCGGCGTGCCCGGCGACGTGCGCGCCGTCGGTGCCGTCCGACAGCGACAGGTGGCTGCCCGCGGGCAGCGGCTCGAGGAGCCGGCCGACGACCGCGCGCGCCCGGTCGTCGTCGGCGATATGGCCCATGACGCCGTTCAGGACGAGCGCGACCGGCCGGGTCAGGTCCAGGGTCCGCGCGGCGGCGTCCAGGACCCGGTCGGGGTCGCGCAGGTCGGCGTCGACGTAGGCCGTCGCGCCCTGCGGGCTGCCGGTCAGCAGGGCGCGGGCGTGCGCGAGGACCAGCGGGTCGTTGTCCACGTACACCACGCGGGTCTCGGGGGCGACGCGCTGGGCGATCTCGTGGGTGTTGTCGACGGCCGGCAGGCCCGTGCCGACGTCCAGGAACTGGCGGATCCCGGCGTCCGCGGCCAGGTACCGGATCGAGCGGCGCAGGAAGTGCCGGGACGCGCGGGCGGCGTTGACGATGTCGGGGTACAGCTCGGCGACGCGGTCGCCGACCCGGCGGTCGACGGGGTGGTTCTCCTTGCCGCCGAGCCAGTGGTTCCAGATCCGCGCCGAGTACGGCACCGTCGCGTCGTTCGGCGTCCCGCCCGGGGGAGTGCCGGTGATGTCGCCGCTCATCCCTTCATGGTCCCCGCGGGCGCGTCCCGGGGCCAGCGGTTCGGTCGGACGGACGTCAGAACCCGCGCCACGGTCCACCCGCCCGCCCTGCCCCGCCCGGTCCCGGTCGCCCGCCTTCCCGTGATACTACTTGCCGCGTAGTACGAAGCGCGTACTATTCGTGCCGGGGCGCCCACCCCGCCCATCTCCACGGGCCACCCACCCCACACACACGACCCCCCCCCACCCACCACGAGAGGCCCCCCTTGACACCACCCACCGCCCCCGCCAGGCCGATGATCCGCGCCGCGGGACTGTCCAAGCGCTACGGACGCCGCCCCGCCGTCGTCGACCTCGCCTTCTCCGTCGAAGCCGGCCAGGTCTGCGCCCTCCTCGGCCCGAACGGCGCCGGGAAGACCTCCACGATGCGGATGCTCGTCGGCCTGTCCACCCCCGACACCGGCACCGCCGAACTCCTGGGGGACAAGGTCGCCCTCGGCGCCCCCGCCCTGCACCGCGCCGGCGTCCTCATCGACGGCCCCGCCTTCGTCCCGCACCTGTCCGGCCTGCGGAACCTGCGCCTGCTCTGGTCGGCCGCCGGCCACCACTGGCCCCCACCCGCCCTCGACGACGCCCTGGACCTCGCCGGACTCGGCCCCGCGATCGACCGCAGGGCCAAGAGCTACTCCATGGGAATGAAACAGCGCCTCATGCTCGCCCAGGCCCTCATGCGCGACCCCGACGTCCTCATCCTCGACGAACCCGCCAACGGCCTCGACCCCGCCGAAGTCCGCGCCCTCCGCGAACACCTCACCACCCGCGCCGCCGGCGGAGCCGCCGTCCTGGTCTCCAGCCACCAGCTCGCCGAGGTCCAGCAACTCGCCACCCACGTCGTCGTCATGAACCACGGCCACCTCGTCGATGCCGGGCCCCTCGACCGCCTCACCGGCGCGGCCGACGACGCCTACCGGATCGAGGTCGACGACACCGCCGGGGCGGCGAACGCCCTGCGCCCGCTCACGGGCGTCACCACGGTCACCGCCCACGACGACGCGATCACCGTCACCGCCCCCGGCGTCCCGTCCCGCGACCTCGTCCAGGCCCTGGTCACCGCAGGTGTCGGCGTCACCTCCGTGAACCGCGCCGACCGGTCCCTCGAAGACGCCTTCCTGACCATGACCCGAGGGGACGACGACCATGCTGCGCGTTGAACTCGCCACCCAGCTCCTGCGGATCCGCACCCTGGTCGCCCTCGCGTGCCTGGCCGCCGTCCCCGTCATCGCCGGACTCGCCACCGCCTCCCACGCCGGACGCCACAACGGCACCCAGGGCGGACTGTTCGGCGCGTCCACCCTTTCGGCGCTCAACCACGCCATGGCGTGCCTCATGTTCATCGGCCCGCTGCTGCTGCCGCTCGTCGTCGCGCTCCTGGCCTCCGCCATCGGGTCCGCCGACCGCGACTGGGGAACCCTCCGCTACCTCTACGTCGCCCCGGTCGGCAGGCGCCGCCTGCTGACCGGGAAACTCGCCGCCGTCACGATCGTGACCACCGGAGCCGTCCTCGCCGTCCTGATCGGCGGCCTGCTCACCGGGATCGCCCTGTTCGGCTGGCACCCCTTCCACATCCTGAACGCCCCCACCCTCACCACCGGGCAGACCCTCACCCGCGTCACCGAGGCCACCGGCTACACCCTCCTGTGCATGCTCAGCATCGCCACCATCGCGTTCGCGTTCGGCCTGCTCCTCCCGCGCGGCGCCGAAGCCCTCGGCGCATCGCTCGCGTTCGTGGTCATCGCCACCATCCTCAACCAGCAGTCCTCACTGCACCGCCTCGCCGCCGTCCTCCCCGTCCACTACTGGCAGAGCTGGACCGCCCTGTTCAGCCCGTCCGGAACGGCCCCCCTCGCCACCGGAGCCCTGTGCCAGCTCATCACCATCGCCCTGGCCACCACCCTCGCCTTCGCCGTCCTCCACCGCCGCGACCCCGCCGCCTGACCCTCCCGGCCCGCCCCAGCGGCAAGGACGGGCCGGTCAACCACCCCTATGCCACAGCCGAGCGGGGCCGCCGCGTCACTCGCGCAGTCCGTCCCGGCCCTGTTCCCGGTATCGGCTCTCAGGGGCGCGGTGACGGCCTTGAGGTGAGTGCTTGGGCTGCCTGGCGGATCCGGGTTCGTGGGAGGGTGATGGACAGCCAGGTACTTGGGTCCGTGTCCTGCTTGACCGGATGCAGGGCCCATCCCTCCGAGGCTCCGGCCAACCTCACGGCCGTCATGAGCAGGGGGCCGTGTTCGCGTTTCACCACCAGCCAGGCGCGTCCCCTCAGCCGGGCCGCGACGGTGGGGCGGTCGGCGGGGGCGGTGCGGGTGCCGCCGTCTCGGACGGCTTCTCCGACGTCCTGGCAGGACACCTTCGTTTCGAACCCGAGTCGCCAGACCTGGGTCATGAGCGGCACCAGCTCCTCGTCGATGCTCACCATGTCGCCGTCCGGGCTGGTGAGGAGCCGGGTGGGGTGTACCTGGGCCAGTCGGTCACGGGTACTCCTCCAATCGGTATGCCGCCCACGTGCCGATCAGGGCGGCGTGTCGGGTCACCCATTCGTCCGGGCGGGCCTGTGCGGCGTTGCTCCAGTGCGCGGCGTATCCGGCGGTGAATGCGTTGAGGGCCTCGGGTGGGGCTCCGGCCCATGCGGGGAACTGAGAGGCCCACGCGTCGGCGTCGCGAGGGTGGTGTCCGGCCCCGATCAGCCAGGGCATCAGCATCATCAGCTCCAGCCACGGCGCTCCGCGTGTGACGAACGCCCAGTCCACCACGTAGGCGTTCCCGTCCTCGGCGATGATCAGGTTGTCCTCGTTCAGATCGGTGTGCAGCAGAGCGGCACCGGCGAACACGGCGGGGCTGTCGGTGTACTTCTGCCAGCGTCGTTCGGCCGCCAGCATCGGGGTTTGCGGACATGACGCGTCCTGGAGGGCGTGGACGATCTTCGCCAGCGTCTCCAGGTCCGGTGACCCGGCGGTGAAGTCGGCGCGGCGGCCTTCGATGTGGTCGAAACCCAGCGCGAGCCACCCCCCGGTTTCGGTCTGCCACCGAAGCCGGGGGGCGAACTCGCGCACCGCGGGGTTGATGGCGGCCTCACGGCGCAGCGACATGACCTCGGGTCCGTCCCGGTCTGCCAGCTTGCGGGCGGCCTTGACGAACACCCGCCCCGCCGCAGTGTGGACGGTCGAGGCGATGTCGGCGTGGTTGCCCGTGGACGCGGGGACGATCTGCCCGATCCGCCCGGTCTCGGCCTCGATCTGGTTCCGCAGATCCTCGGGCAGGTCGGCCCAGTCGCTACGCACGTGAAGCCCTTCCTAGATCACCCGGTCAGAACCGGATGGTGTTCGCGCCGGTCGGCAACAGGTCCCGCCAGTCGATCCCGGCGTCCTGGAAACCCGGGCTGTTGCACTCGGGCGGGCAGCAACTCGATCCGGCCTCGCCCTCCCAGAACTCCGGGTCCACGAAGTATCCCGTGGCGTGAAGCTGCGGAATGGTCCGGGCCAGCGCCGCCCCGGACCTGATGTCGTCGTCCATGACGGGGCGGTGGTGGATGAACGATCCGGCGAGCGCCAGGCTCATCGGAAGGTACACCTCGGTCCGCTGGAGGCTCAGGTGCCACGCCTGGTCCACGGGCGGCGTCGGCACGATGCGGACGTAGGCGCGCGGGTCCTGCCGCTCGGCGCAGCGGATCCTGCCCACCGCCGAAAGGAACACCAGGTTCTGCCCGACGGCGCGGGCACAGTAGTCGTGGGTGGCGTGCGTGGCCTTGCGGAAGTCGTCGACGAGCAGCGCGAACGCCTCTCCCGGGATCAGCTCCCGGGGATCACGGCCGGTCGAAGTGATGCTGTCCAACGCGATGGTCATGGCTCCTCCAGAGTCACTAGGTACGGCCCCTGTATGGACCATGGAATCCGGAGCGACCTACGCAGCCCAGGGCATCAGCGGCGCACCTGTGGTGCATCTCTGGTGCATTCGCGGCGCGCCCTGGGTGCGAGTTCTAGGCTGACCTCGGTGAACAGGCAGCGAGGTACCGGCCTCACTTCGGAGGGACGATGGCGGCAGGGAGGCGGCCGCGCCTGGCGAAGCGCCGCAGGCATCTCGGATTCACCCAGGAGTCCCTTGCGGTCGAGTTAGGCGTTGATCGCTCCACGATCGCCCGCTGGGAACGGGGCCGTTGCGTTCCACAGCCGCACCATCGCGCCCGACTCTGCGACCTGTTGCAGGTCTCGCGCGACGGCCTGGACGACCTGTTCAATCCCGAAGGGGACTCCTCGCCCACGCCGCTTCCCGTGTCCTCCCCTCAACTTCCTCAGCGTGTGATCGGCCTCGCGGTAGCCCCATCGGGACCGTCCTCTGGTGAACTGGACGACATGAACCGCAGGGAACTGCTACGCCTGTTGACCGTCACGGGAACGCTGGTCGCCCTTCCTGCCCCCGCATCTGCCCACTCCGAAGACATGGAGCCGATCAGCGAGTTCGACCTGCTGAACTCCCACCTCTGGCAGGTCTTCGCCCTGGCGTCCTCCAAACGAGCCGTGTACCCGGCGGTCCACCAGCAACTCGACGTGCTGACCGGCGCGCTGCGGCAACCGCACTCTCAAGTCGTCCACGAGCGGCTGTGCATGTCGGTCGGTGACCTCTTCCAGCTCGCCGGAGAGATCATGTTCGACGCGAACATGTACACGGACGCAGCTCACTGCTACACGCTGGCCGCCGACGCGAGCAGAGAAGCGCGGAACTTCGACCGTTGGGCGTGCGCGCTGGTCCGTCACGCCTACGTCAGCCTGTACGAGCGCGATGTCCTCCCCGCGCTCTCGCTCCTGGACTCGGCGGACCGTGTTGCCAGGCGGGGCGACTCCCGACTTTCCACGCGCTATTGGGTGGCTGCCGTTCGAGCAGAGGCATACGCGGGGCTCGGGGAGTTCGATGCCTGCAAGCGCGAACTGGACGTTGCCGAGGGGGTCAGGGGACTGCCCGGACCCGTCATGCCGGGTGGATGGCTACGGTTCGACGGCAGCCGCCTCGCTGAAGGACGGGGAACCTGCTACACGGCGCTCGGCCGTCCGGACCTGGCCTCCGTGGCACTGACCGAGGCTCTCGAATCCGCGACGTCGCTGCGCCGCAGGGGCAGCATCCTCACGGACCTGGCCGTGCTCGGCGCCCGAACCCGCGAGCTCGACCAAGCCCTGGAGTACGGCGTTCAAGCCGCAGATCTAGCCGACAAGACCCGATCATCGGGATACGTCGGCCGAAAACTCCACGCCCTCCAAGGAGAGCTGAGGCCACTGCTGACCGACCACCGGGCGGCGCAACTCAGCAGCCGCATTTCCCAACTTGAGGAGGCCGTATGACAGCCCAGAAGAACCACCAGACCGAAGGCGGCCGCGTCTTCCGTGAGGCGTGGATCGCCGGGGTGCGGAAGCACTTTCCTGGAGACCCCAAGCCCGGATACGTAGCCCCCTGGGACACCACGCCCGATTGGGAACGGCAGGCTGCCAGTGCGGTCTACAGCCAGGTCGCCCACTTCGTGGCTTTGGCGGACGGGGCGACGGCCAACCTGTCCCGCCAGCAGAAGGGGCAGTTCGTAGCCCTGTGCTGGATCGCTCAGATCTACAAGCAGATCCCCAACCCCAAGCCGTCCTACGTTGCCGACTGGAGCAACCTGCCGACCTGGCAGCAGGAAACCGACAGCGACATCTTCGAGGAGATTGAGCGGCGCGAGACTCAGAACATCCAGTGACCACCCCACCTACTGTCGGCGGACGCGGCGGAGCCTCTTAGGGAAAGCGGACATACCAGCCCCGGCACAGCTCTGCACAAGCCCGCCTGCTCACGCGGCGGGAGAAGGAAGGCCACGTACGGCATCGCGCGCGGCGCGCCTGTCGAGCCGGGGCGCACGGGGGGCACATCCGGCCCTGCGCAACCCGGGCCGCACTCACCTCCACCCGGAAGCCAACGTGTTGGCGTACGAGCGCGACCAGGGCATGCAAGGACGGCATGGTGCAGAGGCCGTGATCGGGTGCACGGCACCCACTCGCTGACATCGGGCTCGGCCTCCCCACGGAGGGGCCGAGCCCTTTCCCCACCTGACGAAGGGGGGTTCTGCGCCGGTACGACTCTGGCCGACAAGCGGCCTTGCCCCGAGCCCGCTGACCCGCCGAAAGCCCGCCGCACATGCTGCTCGCGACCCACAGAACGTTCGACACGGGGGACCAGCGCGCAGACACGGTAGTCCTGGCCAACTCACCAGAAACGCGCACCCGACACCCAGCGCCGACCACATCTCCAAGGTGCCACGGTGACGTCCTCAGGACTCAAGCAGCACGACGACAGGGTGGACGGATGATCAGGGGAGAGGCAGACCTCCTCGCGCTACTACGCGAGCTCGACGACCCTGGGCATCTGGAGCGCCCCCGCGGGGACGACCACTATGCGCCGGCTCAGCAGTTCGACAAGCTGGCAGCCCGGATCGAGGCGGACTTCGGAACCGACTGCGCGGCAGAGCAGGACACACAAGACTCCAGCGAGTACGGCCGTGTCCACATACCAGCGACAGCAACCGCATGCGGGACCAGGATCGTCATCTGCATCAGCAGGTTCGGTTCCCTGGCGCTCATCTGCGCCGACAATCCCGGGGCCTTCCTCGGCACCCAGGAAGCCCAGGACATGGGGGAGTTGGACCCCGCCGACCTCGCCCGGACACACCGGGCGTTGACCGACCTCGGCTACACGGTCGTGCCGGAAGAGCTGCTGGAAAGTCACTACGACGGGCCGAGCCGACTGCCCGGACATGTCCAACGGCCGACCTGGTGGCACCGGTTCTTCGGCACCTTCTGATCAGACGAGGCCAGGTTTCACTTCGATCCACGCGCGCAGTCGCTCGGCGAGGTCATGGTCGCGGACGTCAGGCAGATGCTGGGCGGCCGCGCCGATGAGATTCTTGGCCTGACGCGAGGCGCGCATAGCCGGAAGATTTTCAGGGCTCACGACGCAGGGAACCCGCGCCTGATCCAAGGGCATCGGGAGAGCGTCGAGACAGTCCCGAACGATCTGTTCCGCAGTCGGCACAACCCCGGCAAGCTCGGCGGCGTATCCGTGGAAGCCGAGCGAGGAGCTGAATGCGGAGACCCTGATGGCCGTCTCACCGGCCCCGAAGGCACCGTCCAGGTGAGAGCGACGAACGGCCCACAGGTACAGCCGCGCGGCAGCAACGCGTTGATCGGCACCACCGTGCATCCTGTGCTCGATCTGGAGGAACAACCGCAGCCACCAGTTGGCCGCGTCTCGCGCCTCGGGCCGGTGGCGGTCGACCCAGGCCAGCCGCTGCTCATCGGAGGTCTGGAGCAGATGCCCGATGTGCTGCCGGTCGGCGGGCACGCCGGCGACCATGTGCGCGGCGGATTCGGCGGGCAAGGGCGCGATGACGCGGTCGACTTCGCCGTCGGCGGCGAGGATGTGGACCGCGGTGTCCGGCTGCCAGTACTCCCGATAGCCCTCGTTCGGGCTCATCAGCTCGACCATGTCGACGCCGAGGTCCGCCAGCGCGGCCCGCAGATCCGCGAAGCGGAGCGAGTCCTGCAACGGGCCGTGCCTCTCCTGGATCGGACCGTCCGCGACACCGACTCCCGCCGAGCCCAGCCGATGCAGCTGCACGGTGAAGTGCGTGCCCCGCCACTCCGTCCCGTCAGGGCCGCGTTCCCAGAAGAAGTCGACCAGACCGTAATCCCGCCACATCTGGCCCTCGCCCCGGTTCTCCGCCGGGGTGACGCCGAGAACCCGGTCGACGTCCTCAGGACTGCTGGTGTGGTCAGCCCCCAGGACCGAGCCCCGCACGACAACATCGACCACGAACCCCAACGTGCTCACGCCCGCACCCCACCCTCCACAACCACCGACCGCCACGACCCCTCGCCCACGCCTGCCCCGCTCCCAGTCACCCACCCTGACGACCTCACGCGGTGCCCATGACGGGAGTCGCGGTCACTGGTCGTCGACGGTGATCCGGCGCCGGTGAGGATGCCGAGGATGTCCTGCAGAGTAGTCCTGGGCCCCAGGAGCGAAGGTCGTAAGACGGACGGTCGTGGCCGGGAACGAGGTGACGGCGCGCCACATCGGCCCGATGCCAGCGCCAATGGAACGGACGGGCCGCACCCCCGCCCGCCGCACAGACCGTCATCGAGCTCAATCCCCGAGCCAGTCCCGGTTCCGGTCTTCGCTGCGGCCTCGGCTCTCCTTGCAGGGCAGGGGTCCCCAGAGCCCCCGTTCCTTCAGGAGCTTCTTCGCGGCGTGCTGGGTTCGTTGGGAGGCAGCGGTGTGGGCTGCGGCGATCGTGTGGAGCTGGTCGGTGAACAGTTCGGCCTCGTCGGGCCTCACCCAGCGGAGCGCGTGCGCGATCCAGTGATCCGACCAAGCTCCCAACCCGGCGCCGATCACGGACCGCATCGGCTCGGCGAGGTCCGGGTCGTTCGGGCGAAGCTGCGCGAGGGCTTCGGATTCGACCTCGTCACGGGGCCGTTCGACCAGAGGAGCAACCAAACGGAAGCCACGTCGAGCGGGACCGCGTGATGGTCGGGCGGCGCGTCGTAGGCCCATCGTCCGTCGAGGACGACCAGCCAGGTGCGCCCCGGTTTGATCTCCAGGATCTTGCGTGTCTCGACCGTCATGCCGGGAAGCAGGTCGCGAAGGCTCGCCGGGGTGTTCGTCGGGCATCGCCGGGTCTCACGGCGACTCGAGAAGTCGCCTGGTCACTGGCCCGGCGAAGGCGTACCCCGGAGAATCCGGGCGCAGGTACTTGAGGACCCGGATGCACACACATTCACGGATCATGTTCGACGGGGTGACGGTACAGGTGAGGAGCGCTTCCGTCACCGCGTAACAACGTTCGAGCACCGGGACGTCCGCTGCGGAGACGGCGGGCTCGAACACCTCCCACCAGAAGACCTCAGAGATCAGCCCGTACACGTTGTCAAGAAACGGCTCCGTCTCGTATTCGGCGGCCCACGCGATCTCCCTCTGCTCCCACGCGGCGAGCGGGGCCTGGACTTCGGGAACCTCCGACCTGAGGAAATCACGTAGCGTCGCAACATCAACCATGGCGTGAAGCTACCCGTCGGTTCCGGTCTTCACCTCCGCTTTTTCCGCCCCTACGATGGCCGTCACTGCACGCTGAACGGGCAGAAGATCGGAACATCATGAGCCGCGAACCGGACCCGGCCGTCCTCTACCCGGAGGTGGCCGCCCGCGGCAGCCTTGCCGCAGCACTCCAAGCCGCAGCCGCCGACCAGGGCCTGGTCCTTCCCGTGGCCGTCACGCCGTCCGACCCGCTGCGGCACGCCACGTTCACCAGTGTCGTCCCGCATCGCCACTCCTCCTACGTCGCCGCGCGACACCACGAACGAAGCTGGAGCATCCTGGGTTGCTCCAACGACAGGCTCATGATCTGCGGCAACACCAAGGACCTGCGCGACCTTCCTCGGGTGATCCGCGACTGGGCCGAGGGAGCCGGCCTCGACGAGATCGGGCAGGCTGCGCCCTTCGATCTCCTGACAGGACGTTTCGAGGTCGCCGACAAGAACCCTGTGGGCGTCATCGCCTCCGAGTGGCAGTGGCTCCTGAAGGGCGCCGTCGACGCCGACTGGCCGCAGTACCGGGCGCTCATCAAAACCGCCCACGCCCAACCGACCCTCCGCAGGCTCTACCCCTTCACCAGCCACTGGGCACTGAGCTTCTCCAACACACCCGACTACCCGTTCTCCCCGCCCTTCGTCTCGATCGACTCACCATGGGGAACCGGCGGCTACACCATCAGGGAGTGGTGGAACGGCCCCGCCCTACACCACGTCACCACACCGGCCGAAGCGATCGCCATCGCCGTCGACCGCATCCCCGCCGACCTCCGGCAGGCGCCCCCTCAGGGGCCCGCACAGGATTCCTGACCTCGGCGCCGGGCGAGCCGGGAAGGGACACGATCGGGCATGGCCGGCCGCGTCTACCTTCGGCATCCCACCGATCAGCAGACCGGCGCCCACCAACGGCATGCCCTGGCCGTGCTCCCGGCCGACGGTGCCCCCACCTGCAAGGCCCCCGCCACCTCCAGCCGACAACTCTCTGGACCGTCCGGGCTTCACCCGACTCCCGCACGAGGCCACCCGTCGGCGAAGCCATCCGTCGGCGAAGCCATCCGCATCGCCGACGCCGCCCGCGTCGCAGCAGCCACCTAGCACTTGATCACCCGAGGTCAGAGCTGTATCCGCTGGATTGTCGCCGTTCCGCCACGCTCCCCTGAAGCTGCCCGAGCCCAAGATAGGGAGATCAACGCATGTCACGGGCCAAAGGTGAGGCGCGCCCGACAACCGAATCCCAGCCCGGCGCGACGGGACAAGGCCAGGCAGCGCCGGGCGGTGCGGCAGACGATCCCGACCGTCTCACCCTCCGCAGAGAGAACCGCGCCCGAGGCCGGTCGCAGCTACCCGGAGGACGACGGGGACGTGGGGCGGTCGGCCGTCCAACGGCCGGTCTTCTCACAGATCCGCGTGAGCTCGTCATTGGCCGCGATGGCGCGGTCAGACTCCTCGGCGTCCTTCTGCAGATCCTTGATCGGGCCTCTGGCGCGCGCCTCACGGCCCCAGTGATCGGCCACGATCCCCAGCTGCTTGACCAGACGCTCGTCGTCCACTCCCGGCCGGAGCGCTCGCACCTGGGCAGCGAACGCGGCCTCGTCGAAGTCGCGCGTGACCGGCTTGTTGACCAGGGCGCTGATCTTGGCGCAGTCGGCCGCGAGCCTTTCACCGCCGGCCGAACAAGAGGCCAACAACAGCACCAAGACGGGCAGAAACGCATACTTCACGCAAGGATGCTCTCAGACGGGGACGCCCAGCGGGGGGAGGAGCCCCCCGGACCGGAACCCGCTCCCCGGACCGGCCCCACCACAGCCCACGACCCGAGACACAGCGGACGCTCGCGTCCATCGTCACCGGTCTGCGGAACACGGAAGGCAGCCGGGGGCGCCATGGCGCCCCCGGCGGCGACTGGGTGCCACACCCGGGAAACGCGCGAACTGAAAGTGGTTGCGGCCGTGAGAAGCAGCAACGTCTATGCGTCGGTTTGAGCGACGGCCAGGGGCCCGCGGGGACGATGATGTTGATGAGATTCAGCGACGGTGAGGTCGCGATGGACGGGCGAGTACCTGTCCTGAGCCCGGCCGGGGCAGGCGGTGGCGACGTGGCGGCCTCACGGCCCCAGGGAGGTCCCGGACTTGCCGGCGATTGAGGTGTTCGAAGCGAAGGCCTCCGTGAAACGAGATCTGGATGCCTGGTGCCTTGTGTTCGGAGAGGGGCAGGCGGAACTGTCCGGCGGGGTGGTCGATCCCGGAGTGCTGGCGGAACGGTTGCGCGTTGAGGCCGAGGAGCGTGTGCAACGGTGGCTGGCGCGCCGGGCCGGGTCGATCTGTGGCGTGGCAGAGTTGCGGCCCCAGCAGCACGATCCCGCGGCCGGGTTCCTTCGCCTGTTCGTAACGCCGTCCGCCCGGCGCAGGGGAGTCGGGTCCAGGTTGCTTGCTCGGGTCGCGGAGGATGCGGATGTGGAGCGGATTCAGGCGACCGTGCTGACGGGATCGCCTGGGGAGCCGTTTGCCAGCGGATGGAGGGTGGTGCTGCGCCTGGAGTTGCATGAGCAGCGACTCGATCAGGACACTCTGCGGCGCTGCCATGAGCTGGGGATGGCTGCGCGCTCGGATCACCGGCTGGTGTTCTGGCAGGGGGCGGCGCCTACACAATGGGTGGCCTCGTTCGGGCGGGTGATGGGCCATGTGCTGGACGCGCCGGGCGCTGAGCTGCAGATGGCGTCTCGAGCCTGGGACACTGCGGCGGTCCGTGCGTGGGAGGCAGGGATGAGCCGCGGCCGGCATCTGCTCGTCGGCGCGGTAGTGCACTCACCATCGGGCGATGTCATCGGTGCGACAGTCACCACGATTCCGTCTTGGGAAGCCAGGGCGGCTGAGCAGCACGACACCGCGGTGCTGCCCGGGCACCGAGGTGGCGGGCTGGCCCGATGGATGAAGGCCCGGCAGACCTTGCGCCTGCATGAGCTGTTCCCGGCGGTCGAATCGGTCACGGTGACGGTCAACCAGCAGAATGCGCCGATGCTCGCCGTGAACCGGGCGGTCGGCTACCGCCTTGTGCGAGAACGTCTGCTCGTGGAGGTATCAACCCATCGGTTGAGGGGCGGGCCGCGGTGCGGACCCGCCCTTGCGTGAGCTGCGGTGAGGGGTCGGCCGGCGGCGTGTTCTCGGGCGCGGGTTTGGGCGAGGCGGTAGGAGTCGGCGCCGGTCTCGACGTGCTGGAAGCAGGCAAGGCCACCACCGTCGCCGAACAGCCCGAGGCCCGCCCGCACTCGGCCGTCGACGAAGCGCCGAACCAGGCACCGTGGCCCGCGTCGCACAGCCGCCTGCGCCCAGTCGTCGCCCCGCAGCGCCCTGCGCTCGGCGGCCGCAGCGCTGCCGGTGAAGACGACCTCGCCGGAATCGGCGCCGATGAGCTCACTGGCTACGTGTCATAGGTATAGAACAAGGCCCTAGCCCTGGGGTGTCGTCCCGTGCGCGATAGCAGTCAGCAAAGCCATAGAGGTACTCCAGAAAGCCGCCCTCGTCATGGCATTGGCCGAAGGTGTCGAAGTGCGCCCCCAACGGGAGTACGTGCAGCCGCCATTCGGCCCGCCGCAGTTCGGCTGGACGACGCCGCTGAGACTACCTGTGCTGGCTGACGCAGTGGCGGCCGTACCCGCAAGGGCGACGGTCGCCAAGGCGGTCGCCACACCTGGCCGTCGGTCGTCCTAGATTCACCCTTGCGCGAGGTCGGCCGGGGGATCGGCGCTGCCTGTCAGTGCCGGTGGCGAGGCGCATCGCACGCCGCCCACCCCGGAAACCGGCCGGGCGCATCGAGGGCCCTGGCCTCGCGGCCCGCACGAACGGTGACGACACAACGTCCAGGACGCCGGCGTGGTCCTTCCCGCGGTCGCGGATCCGTCCACCCGCACGGGTGCCACCTGGCTTCGGGTGGAAGGCGGGGCCCTGGCGATATCGCCGGGGCCCGGCCCTGGCCCAGAGGGATCAGCCCATCCACGTCACATGCGTGACGATCACCCGGTGATGCCGGCCCGACACCACCACGACCAGCACCCCATCCTCGCCGAACACCCCGGTGCGCATCTCTGCGGGCATCCTCGGGTGGTACCGCTCGGTGACCGCCCAAGGGTCCGCCGCGACCTGCCGGAGCGCCTCACCCAAGGCCTTGCGGCCCTCCACTGGCAGCACACCGGGCAAATCCGCCGCGACCGCCGCGAACACGACCTCGAACGGCTCTCCCAGGCTGCTCACGCGAACAGCGTCCAGTCGACCGGGACCACGGGAACGCTCTCTCCTGCTGCAGCCCGCGTGGCCGCCTCCAGGCCCTCGCCCGCGCGCGCGTCCGCGTGAACGACCAGATAACGACGCCACCGCTCCAGGACCCGCTGAACACCGGTCAAGTCGAAAGTCTCCTTGGCCGCCTCCAGAGCCGCGCGGAACTCGGCCTCGAACAAGGCACGGTCGTCGGCAGGGAGCCTGTCGTGGAGGCGCCGGGCCGCGTCGTTGCCGTAGGGCCGGCCCGGCCCGGCGGGCGACTCGAAGTGTGGGGCCGTCATGGGCCTCACTATAGGCGCGGCCGTGCACGCGCTCCGGGCCGCCTCGCACAGACGCGCTGGCACGGCTGCCGCGCACAGGGCCACCTCAGGATCATGCGCCCCGTGCACAAACGAACGGAACCGCGCATGCGGCGGGACCGCACCACCTGGCCGCCAGCCGCGCACCCTCGTGCACAGACGGCCACGCGGAGGTCCGTAAGGGGAGCAGGGCCGGCCTGCACGAACAGGTTCCCAGGCCCGGCTCCGCGGCTCCCCACCAGTTCTGAGCTACGGGGGAGGGCTCAGACCGTCACGTAGAGGTCGTGAAGTGCTGTGACGGTGGCACGGAAGGCGGGGTTCAGTTCGTGCAGAGGCTTGCCGCCCGCGATGGCGGCCGTCAGGGACGCGATCAGCAGCCGTGACAGGGGCCGGTGGGCGGCGGGGTCGACCAGGGGGACCCGGAGGGGGCGTGTGTCGCCCGCGCTCACGATGAGACGGGCCGCCATGGGGCGCCAGTCGGGGCCACGCACTCGAAGCCCGACGCCCAGGCCAGGTCACAACGCCGCGTCCCCCAGAGACCGCGAACGCACAGCACCGTGCCGTCCAACCAGGCGACACGTCGAAGTATGGCGAGCACCTCGGCTTCCGATCAGTCGAGCGCAACGGGGGCGGCGCCCGTGGGCGTCTGGGCGTCGTCGGTGAACCCACGCCGAGCACGACATGGCGACGCAGGTTGCTCGGGCCACGATCACCACTCCAAACGGGCTCGGGACAGCCCACATTGCTCAACCGGCGGGTGCTGCCCGGCGAGACCCGGGACGAGACGATCACGCGGCTGCTCATCGACACCCTCGACGACGGCCCCGGCGCCGCCGCCCGCGCGCAGGTTCGCGGCTGGGCCGAGCGGTACGCCGCCGCGCTGGCCGGCAGCGCCGACCCGGCTGCGGCGACGTGGGCCGGGGCGCCGACTTGGGTTCGCCAAACGGATCAAGGGCGGCCGGCTCGGCATGCTGGTCCACCAGGACTTCATGGCTCGGTTCGGCATCGCCCCCTACCCCCAGGGAAAGTCCTCATAACGAGATCCCCTACCGCCGAGGAAACCCCGGTCCAGGGGCTGCCGAGGCGGGGGAGTGCTCAGGGAACTCTGGGGTTGTCTTTCAATGGCTGGAGCCGGAGTAGAGGGCGCACTCGGCTCCGGCACTCATGACTCTTCCCGCTTGCTCGGGGCGACCATCGTGCGCTCCGCAGGGTCGGCGTCCGCGTCGCGTCTTGGCCGGACGGCGGGGAGCAGGACGGCGACCGAGAGTGTCGCGTGGGTGAACGCTGCGAGGGCGAAGGTCAGGGTGAGCATCGGTGCCGCGAAGTGTGGGGCCGGGTGGCGGGGGTTCAGGATGACGCTGGGTAGCAGCCAGCCGCAGAGTGCCATGGGTAGCGCCGCCGCTGCCAGCGCCGTGGCGCGGAGGGCCAGGTCTCTGGCGAAGCCGGCAGGTTGTCTCCTCTGCTCCCCGGCAGAGGGCTCCCCGGGCAAGGGCGCGCCGGGCGGATCCTGTTCGGCTTGTTCCTGCGCCGCCCGCATGTTCCGCGGGGTCGTCACCACTGCGCGGGACACCACGCCCACCATGGCCAGCGTCCACAGAGACCCGGCGGTCAGGGCCCACATCCGAACAGCGGTGTGCAGCGGCTCCTGGGCGCGGATGTCGGGGCCGAAGGGCGCGGCCAGCAGCACCCAGCCGAGGGCGGCGAGGACGACACCGCATATGAGCAGGGCGGCCAGAGCACCTGGCGGGGGAGTGATCTGGCGGCCGGGCAACCACCGGGCGGAGTGATCGGGGTTCGGCCTTGGCCGGTTACCGCGGGTCATGGGTCTCGATCTCCTCACCGAACCACTCGCAGCGCCACCCGAACCAGCGAGCATGCCGACGCTGTCACGGCAGGCTGACGTCACTCGCATCGCGCACGATTCCACCACGCAACGCCGAGAAAAGCACCGGCACCGGCTCAGTACGGACTGGAATTCGGACAAGGCAAGTCGGAGCCACTGGTGTGGCTGAGCACTTCGGCCCGCAGGTGCCAGTGCGGAGCCGCCTCGGCTGGCCAGGGCCGTGCCGCGTCCGGGATGTCGGCCCCCGGTCAGGTCCGGCAGCCGCCACGCCGTCACCGGGGCTGCCGCGCCAGCCACTGCCCGCGGGGTGAGTCGTTCGGGCCCGTCCGGGGTGCCGGGGGAACCTCAGAGATGGCGGTTGCTGTCCGCGAAGCCAACGGAGACCTGCACAGGCACCTGTCCGACCGCCGATGTGTTCGGCGGATCAGGCTCACCGCCCTGGTGCGGGCCTCCCGCGACCCCGAGCCCCGCAAGCGCGCCCAGCGGTGGCTGAGCGGGGCACCGGACCGCAAGAAGAACGAGCGCGTCAAGCTCGGGTCGGCGGTCCACGCCCTGATCGAGGCCCACATCCTCGGCCAGCCCGTCCCCGAAGAGCTGCTGAACAACGAGGAGTTCGCGCCCTACATCGAGCACTTCCACGCGTTCGTCGACGACTGGCAGATCACCTTCACCGCTTCGGAGATGGTGGTCGCCAACGACGAGGCGGGCTACGCCGGCGCTCGGGTGGCCCGGCTGCTCACCCATGACGTCGGCGTCGTCCTGCACCTGCGGCCCGAGGGGTACAGGTTGTACCCCGTCCGATGCGGCGACGCCGAGTTCGAGGTGTTCACCCACGTTCAGCGCGTCGCCGAGTTCCAGACCGGCGCGTCCAAGGCCGTCGTCGGCACGGCACTCACTCCTCCCCACCTTCCGCGGAAGGCGGCTGCTGCCTGATGCCCATCATCGACCTGCAGAAACGATTCCGTGAGCTGGGCCGCATCCGGATCGGCGATGTCCAGCCGACCTCATCAGGCAAGACCCGGCCCGCCAAGCTCGACAAGCTCCGGATCACCTCCCACTCCCGTGACCTGCTGGTGAAGGTGCCCGCTTTGTACGGCAGGCGGTGGCTTGAAGGGTGCCGTTGACGTAGGGCTTGGTGGTGTGGGCGATGCCGTCGTAGGCGCCGGTGAGGTGGGTCCACGTACCTGGACCGACAGCAGGCCGCATAGATCACCCATCAAGCAGCTGTCCGGAAAACGCGAGGCCCTTCAGATCGTCCTGCCGCAGTGTTGACGGACCTTCATGGGGACCGCGACGATCGGACGGCATGAGCCACCCCTTCGAAGAGATCAGATATCGAGTGCGGATGGAGACCCGCCAGTGGCTGGTCATCGATGCCACGCTGGACAATGAGGTCAGCGTGGAGGCCCGGAGCGGGGACTCCAGGAACGTGGTCGACCTTGGCTCCAGCATTCGTCAGGCCGGCTGGAACCAGATCCCCGGCTGGCCGAACGAGGTGGAGGGGTTCGAGCACTGGCCAGCGCCTGGCCAGACCTCAACGATGACCTTGAACCGAGCCCAATGGGACATCGTTGTGCTCACGCTGGACCGCTGGGCGGCCGTGTCCGACAGCCTCGAGGATCCCGGCAGCGCCGCCGATGCCGAACAGTCGCGTTCCATCGCTGCCCTGATCCGGGCGCAGCTGTTCGCACAACGATGGTCGCCCCGCTGAGACCGGGGGACTGCCGGGTGCAGCCTGGTGAGCGCAACGACCCGAACTCCCCTGGGCGCGCGAGCGGATCGCCGCCCTGCGCCAGGAGGTCAAGGAGCTGCGCCGCGGGCACGCCGACACCGTCCGCGCCCTGGGAGAGACCATCCAGACCTACGCCAACCAGGCCCAGGTCTTGGCGCTGCGCAATCCTGATGCGAACCGGGACGAGCAGGACAAAGAACCTCTAACCGGACAGAATCCCCCTTCTGTCCGGTTAGGCAATCTTTGTGCCGTTTTGCGTGACTTCAGGGGAGTTGGGTGGGCGAGTTCGGCGGCCGGCGATGAGTATCGGCGCGCGGCGTGGTCATCCTGCTCGGAGCAGACTCGAGGAGGACGTCATGGCCGTGCAGTACCAGTGCGCGATGTCGCTGGACGGGTTCATCGCCGGGCCCGGGGGTGACATGGGTTGGATGGTGGAGTACCTGACGCCCGACCCGACCACGGACGAGCTGATGAACGAGACCGGCGCCCTGTTGGTCGGGCGCCGGACGTTCGGCGGGGACGATCCGTACAAGGGCACCGAGAACGAGGGCGAGCCGTACGGGGGAGGATGGGACGGGCCTCAGTTCGTCCTGACCCACAAGGCCCCCGACAGGACGTTTCCCGGTGTGACGTTCATGGACGACCTGCGGCGCGCCGCCGCGGCCGCGGCGGAGGCCGCCGGCCCGAAGAACGTGGGCGTGCTGGGCGCGCAGGTCGCCGCGCAGTGCCTCGAGGCGGGTCTGCTGGACGAGATCTTCGTGAGCGTCGTTCCGGTGCTGCTCGGCGACGGCGTCAGGCTGTTCTCGCATCCGGGTGGTCGGACGGTCCAGCTCGAGCCGCTACGGACGGTGACGACGGACGCCGGGACGAGCATGCTGCTCCGCGTCGTCCGCTGACGTCCACCAGCCGCAGGCGGCGCCCCGCGCGGCCACGTCCGCGGAAAGATCGCGTTCGCCTCTTGCCCGGAGCCGCGTCGGGCGGCAGAGCTTCACCGCAGGACGCGCCCGGGTGCATATGTACACCTTGATCCGCTTGTGTCCGCCTGGTCGATAATGCACATTATGTCAAGTAAGCCGGATGAGCCCCTCCCCACACCCTCCCCAACCCCCAGATCTCGACGCCTCCCTTGAGCCCGCTCCGTCCGCGCTCGTGGGAGGCGCCCTCAGGAAGATTCGCGACCGTGAAGCAAGCCGGGGCATGCAGTCGGCACCCGCGCTTCATCGCTGCGCACAAACGTGAGGCGGGTCCTCGGCGGCGCAGCAATGCCTGAGCCGCCTCGTCTGGGCTTCCCCTCACACTGCGCCACGGCTCCCCGGCTTGATCAAGATGACCGGCATTCGCAGCCGGGCGCGGTCCCCTCGTCGACTCCCCCACGTTTAGGCCTCTTGAGCACGTGGCGCCTGCTCGCTTGCACGGCAAACCGAACAGAAGTCCGTCTGATGCGCCAGGACCTGACCCGTCCGGTGTCACGCCCCGGCCGACGGCGACCGTGTGGAGGTCGCGCGTCTCTCCGAGACTGTGGTTGGAGTCCGCACCAGCAAAGAAGACCCCCATGGTCCACGGCTGGCGCCGGCTCCGGCTGTCGCCCGGCGGGCTCAGGGAGGCTGTCCGTACGGGCTGCCCCTGAGCGCGAGTAGCCCCCACCCAGGAAGCTAAGTCGGGGGTCCGCCCTACGCCTTTCCTCACTCGGCGTCTGGTGCTGGTCACTGTCGGCTTCACTGGTCTATCGCGTTGGGCACTGGCGGACGCCCGCTGCGCCACAGATGATCAGATCGCTCGTTCACGACTTCGCCTCGACACGCGCGTGTGGCGGCGGGAGGGCCCGGCATGGACCAAGCCAGCACCAGTACAGGAACGCCCTGGGGATGGGGCAGGATGACCGACCGACTCCCCCTCGGCTCGCCGTCGTATGTGAGGGTGGAGCTGGACCCGGTGACGCAGTGCGCGCGGTACTACGACGGTGCGGGGCAGGTCATTGAGATGGGCCGGCACGGGACCAGCAAGACTCGAGGCACCGCGTCCCTGTCCGGTGGAGGTGACGGGAGTTCGCCCTCGGAGCAGACTCAGGACGACAACACCACCGACTACGAGTCCGACTGACCTGGTGTCCACCGACCGCCGGCGCGACACCGTCCTGGTGGTGACCAGCCTTGAGGATGTGACCGCGGATCTGGTCATCGCCGCGCTCGACGGCCGCGGCGTTCCGGTCGTGCGTGCCGACCCCGCCGACATCGGGGCCGGGCTCGGGTTCGCCGCCCGGATCGGCGGCGGCGTTACTGCCTGGGACGGTGTCCTGCGCACCACCTCTCGGGCGCTGGGGCTCGGCAGGGTCGGGTCGGTGTACCACCGGCGGCCGGGACCGTGGCGGTTCGACTCTTTGGAGCCGCGGGTGCGGGAATTCGCGATCCGCGAGGCCCGGCCGGCCTGTCGGGGCTGCTGGCGCACCTTGTACAAACCTGCCCGGCTTCAGGTCGCCGCTGAGCTCGGCTTCGCCGTCCCGGCGACACTGATCACCAACGAGCCTGCCGAGGCCAAGTCTTTCGCAGTCGACAACGCCCCCGTGGTCTACAAGACCTTCCGCGGGGTGCCGCCTGAGGGCGGGCACGCGGGTGCGATCTGGACCCAGCGGATCCAAGCCGGTGACCTGGACGCTTCGATCGGCGTCACAGCCCACCTGTATCAGGCGGAGATCGACAAGGCCGCCGATGTCCGTATCACTGTCGTCGGCCACCGCGTCTTCGCCACAGCGATCACCACACCCGATGGGAGGCTGGACTGGCGCGCATCCGACTGGGACCAGCTGATCTGCGAGCCGTTCCCCGTCCCAGCAGACCTTCGAGGGTTGCTGCGCTCCCATCTGGACTGCTTCGGGCTGGAGTTCGGCTGCTTCGACCTCGCGCTCGACCATGCCGGCAAGCTCTGGTTCATCGAGATGAACCCCAACGGACAGTGGGGATTCTTGCCCGACTTCGAGGCCATCGCTGATGCCTTCGCCGCTCTGCTGCAGGCAGGATGTGACCCATGACCGGCACGCGCCCTGACATCGACGCCGACAGCGCCCCCCATGGGGCCGAGGCGGGTGCCGACGCGGCGGCAGTACCGCTGCGTGCGGCGTTGGCCGAGAACCTGGCCGGCCAGGGCGTGCTGGACTCCCCCGCGTGGCGAAGCGCTGTTGAGACAGTCCCCCGGCACCGGTTCGTCGCCGGTTTCTACGCTCCGTCCGGCCATGCGGACGGGCTGACGGTCTGGGAGCCGGTCACCGCCCGCGCTGCCCCCGCGCGATGGCTGGAGACCGTGTACAGCGACACCACCCTGATCACCCAGTTCGACGGCGACGAACCTGATTGGACTCACCCGGCCGCCCGGCTCGGGGGCGCGCCGACCTCTTCGTCGACGCTGCCGTCGCTGGTCGTGCAGATGTGGGCTGACGCTGGCCTGGCCGACGGGCACAATGTTCTGGAGGTCGGCACGGGCACCGGGTACTCCACGGCGCTGGCCTGCCAGCGCCTCGCCGGCACCGGGGAGGTGACTTCCATCGAGGTCGATCCCCGTCGGCTCGAGCAGGCCGCTGGTGCCCTTTACGGGTGCGGGTACTCCCCCGACTTGGCGGTCGCCGACGGTCTGTGGGGGTACTGGCCCTCAGCCCCGTTCGATCGGATCGTGGCCGCCTGTTCTGTGCGCCGTGTGCCTTCCGCGTGGCTGGCGCAGACCACGCCGGGCGGGAGAATCCTCACCACCCTGTCCGGTTGGCTGTACGGGTATGCGCGGGTGCTGCTCACCGTCACGGGCTCCCATATCGCGGAAGGGCCGCTGCTGCCCGGCACGATCTCGTTCATGGCCGCCCGCCGGCACGAACGCCCCGCCCCTGGCAACCCCGCGCACTGGGCGCACCTCACCTCCGCCTCCCCCGCCCGTGAGGCCCGCCACGCCCCCACCCGCCTGGACGAGGCCACCCTCACCGGGTTCTTCGCCAGGTTCCTCGCCCAGCTCGCCGCGCCGAACGCCCAGGTCGCTACCCAGCCCGTCGACGGCGGCCGGGATGTGCGGCACCTGCTGGACGTCACCACCGGCTCGGCCGCGACCCTCACCGCTACCACCGGCGGCGGATACAACGTCCGCCAGGCGGGCCCCCGGCGGCTGTGGGACGACATAGAAACCGCCTGGGACGCCTGGGACCACGCCGGACGACCCGGCCCCGAAGCCTTCCGCATGCGGATCGACCAAGACCGGCAGACCATCACCAACCCGCATTTCCCCGAGCTGACCTTCACACTGCCGTGACGTCTTCGACCAGCTGGCTCCCCGCCCCGTCGGCCGGAGCTCGCCACACCGGCGTCCGGCCCTGGCCTTGTCTTGTGAGAGGGCCGCACGAACGACGGACCGCTTCGGCGGTTCTCCCACCGGCGTCTCCCCCATTGGCAAATGCCTGTCTTCCCCCCCGCCCGAAGGGCCCACCTTCCCGGGCGTTGAGGCCGAGGCGCCAAGCAGGATGACCACGCCGGGCGCCGATATTCATCATCTGCCTAGGTAGATGGGGTGAAGAAGGGGGGAGAGAAGTTCGGGTCGGTGGTCGAACCCGTTGGTCGGCGTGCTCGCGCAGCCCGGGAGGGTGAACGAGGTCAGGCGGGTGTGCCAGTTGAAGCTGCCATTGGCCGGCTCGGCCTGGCGCCTTAGGGGGCGATCCGGTCCAGGTAGGTGTCGAGGGCCGCCTCGAGCTCAGCCGGGGCGAGTGTTCCCAGCGCTGAACCGGCCGCTCAACGCGCTCGGCGGGGCGGCGGGTTCCTGACGCGCACGGCGCTGCGGACGATTCCCGACGCCACCGGGCACGGCGGGCGTTCCTTACGCCCGACATGGCTGAGCTCCCTCTCCACTCCGACGGTGCGTCCGTCTTCCAGTCGCACCGTGGTCATGATCTTCGGACGCCGACCGGGTCCGGCGTCGCCGGGGCATCTCGCGCCCCGGCCGTCGACATGATCGGTGATGAAGACGCTCCCGGCCCCGTTGCTGCGGACGTCGTCCGGCCCGTGACGCTGCTCCCCGCCACGTCCTCGACCGACTCGTCCAGCGCCCTGGTGGGCGGTGTGGTGGCGTCGATACCGGTGGATCCTTCGCCTGCCGCGCGCGGCGTCGCCGGGGGTGAGCGGCCACGGGAGGAGTTGTCGGCCGGTGCCGCCGAGCGTATCCGGGAGTCCCTGGCCTCCAGCACCCGCACCGTGTACGAGCGGGAGTGGGCGGGATGGGTGCGGTGGTGTTACCTGACCGGGCACCAGCCGCTGCCCGCGAGCGCCGAGGCCCTGGCCAACTACCTCGATCACCTGTCCCGCCAGCCGACTCGGCGCGGCACGCCCCCGGCGCCCGGCACCCTGGACAAGGTGCTGGGTGCGTTGCAGGCGGTGCACAAGCTCGCTGGTGCTCCCGCCGACACCCGCTTGGCGCGGCTGGTGCTGCGCACCTACCGCCGCGAGCACGCCAAGGCGCGCCGCGCCGAATCCCTGCCGGTCCGGCGTCAGTCCCTGCCCATCGGCGACCGCCTGGTGGGCGTACTGATCGCCTCGCTTTTGAAAGCCGAGGAAGAGCAGGCGCTCCCCGCGGTGCGGGTGCGGCGAGACCAGTGCGCGCTGCTGCACAGCAAGACCGACCAGGACGCCGACGGCAGCATCCACCATCTGCCCAACCGATCGAACGCTGCGACCTGCCCGGTCCGGGTCACCCGCGCCTGGATCGCCGCGCTGGACAAGCAGCGCATCACCTCGGGGCCGTTGCTGCGCGGCGTGGACCGCAGCGGCCGCATCGCCGGAACCGCCGAGTACGCCGGGCCCAAGCACGTCGGGCGGCTGTCCGACCAGGCTCTCAACGACCTGCTCCGCACCGCGTTGGACCTGGCCGACAAGGACGAGTCCAACGGCTTCGTTCTCGCCGATCCACGGCGCTACAGCTGGCACGGGCTGCGCGCCGGGTTCGCCACCACCGCGGCTCGCAACAACACCGCCCCGGAGACCATCGCGCGCCACGTCCGCTGGACTTCGGTGGCGACCGTGATGCGGTACTGGCGCGACGGCGATGACCAGGTCAACACCCCGGTCGCCAAGTTCGACCTGTGACCTGCCCCGGCCGAGGGCGGTGGCCGTGGCGGGCGCAGGGGACGGTCCTTGTGCAGGGCCTGGGATGGCGCGATGAATAGGGGCGCGGTCGGGGGACGGGGTCGGGGTGCCCGCCGGACTCCGGTCCCTCTCTCCTCGTGTACCGCTGCCCAACGGGCGCGCCCGGGACGGCGGGCCGTTCGCCGGACGCGCCGCGCGAGACGATGAGTTCTGCCGGATCGGCCCTGGCGGCCGACTGGCGGAAGGGGCGCCTTCGGTGGGCGGGACGTCCTGGGGCATCCGCTGGACGTGGCGCGCCTGCAGCAGGCGGTGGACGTGCTTGCGGGTCCAGATGGTCTTGCCGCCGGGCGTGGGCACGCCAGCGGCGGTCAGCTTGATGCCGACGCCCTGAAGGCTGAGGCCCGCGCGGCGCAGCGCGAGCACCTCGGCGACCACCTCGGGCGGGCAGGACGGCGGACGCCCACGCCGTGCGCCTGGGGCCGACTCCGGCGGCGGGCTGCCCGAGGACGGGATCGGGGCGGGTTCCATCGTCACCGCGACCCGCGCCGCACCAGCTGACGAACGAAATCCAGTTGTGCTCTGAGCGCCTGCAAGTACAGGCGCGCCGTCGCCAGGTCCTGGCAGCGCAGCAGCGCGCGCAGGGTGAAGCCGAGGAAGATCAGGACCGCCAGGACGGCGCAACTGATCAGTGTGAGGACGACGCCGACGATCCAGCCCGCCATCGGGCCTGCCTCGGCGACCAGGCGAAGAAGCTCCGTGAGCACCTGCTGCTCTCCCCGTACTCGTGCGGGGAGAGCAGGAGCGTCACACCGCTGCCAGGCTCCTCCCCGCTATCTGGTCCAATAGCGATAGGGGTAGGGAGAGACCATCGGAGGGTTCACCACGCCGCCCGAAGCGGCGGACAGTAGCGAGCAGCACAGAGGTGAAGTCGGTCTGGTCGAAGACGCGGGTCAGCGCGATCAGCAGCAGCACCCGCAGGCGCCGCAGCAGAATCAGGACGCCGCTGAGGAACTGCCAGAGCGCCTCCAACGTGGCCTCGGCAACCTGCTGGCTCACCCGAACGCTCCAGCGCTCGACCGGCCTGTCGAGGGGCGGAGTGGCGACGTCCACGTTGGGCACTGGTGCGGACGGCCGGTGCAGCACGGTGATGCGGACCGGCGTCCACCCGGGCCGCCAAAACAGGCCGTCCCTCAATGCGTAGACCGCCTGGCCCATGGTGGCGCTGAACCCGGGCCAGCGCGCCGGTGCCGACCGGGCAGCGCAAATGGCCCTGGTACTGAGGGCGGAACGAGCGCCCGTCAGACCGGTCCGTGATGCGGCGTGCCTGACAACAGGCAGGCGAGAACGCTTCTTGGAACCGGGGACGAAGCAGGCGCCGAACGCCTCCTCTTTGAGGAGATCCCATAGCGCAACAGCCCACTCGAACAAGGCCGGATTGGCATCGATGCCTTCGCAGGAAAGGACGGGCGAACTGATCCGCAGGTCCTGCATGCCCACGAAGCCACTGGACCATGGCACCACGAGCTGGATCATGTCCTCACCCCCTGCCCTGGCGCTCCCTCTTTGGCTAGCTCTGTGTCAGCGACCCTAGCCGCAGCGCGCGTCCGGGCGCGCGCGGTGATTCGAACAGGTGTCCCCCTAAATCTCCCGACATGGTGCCCCGAACGTCTCCGTCTCCTGGCCCCGTCCGGCCGGACCAGCTCCCCCGCCTGTCGCCGCAACCAAGCTCGACCTCCGGTCGCCGGGAGGGTTCCTGCGCAGCGACAGAGTCTTCACGCCGTAGATTCCTTTAGGTGCGCGGGGTAAGAGAGGCTCCGTGGGCAGGACCGGCTGATCGGAGGCACGGGTCTCCTCCAGCAGGGGCAGCGGTTGCTGGAGCGTGCGCGGGCGATGCTTGACGAATGCGACTTCACCGCCCAGATCGGCGGTGATCTCCTGGTCGTGACGGCCGACCTTGGGATCGTCACGGCCTGGCTCGCGTACGACGCGGGCGACCAGAATCTCGCGCGGACCCTCTACAAGGACGCAGCGCTACTGGCCCAGTGCTCGGGAGACCCCGAGGTCCAAGTGCACTTGCACGCGAACATGGCGCAGCAGGCCACGTACCTCGCCCGGACGACGGGGCGGAAGGGCACAGCACGCGAGGCGCTCCGCTTTGCCCAGCAGGCCGAGGTCGCGGCCCGGCATCTGCCGTCCGCGACGTTGCAGGCGCTCATCGCACTCCGGCAGGCCCTCGCGCATGCCGAGCTCGGCGATGAGGTCGCATTCCGTCGAACAATCGGGCGGGCGCGCGACGAGGTCGACCGCGGCCGGCACGACTCCGATCAAAGCTGGACGCTGTTCGTGGGCCATTCGGAGATCACGGGCTATGAGGCGATCGGCTACGGCGCGCTCGGCCGGCCGGAGCGTGCCACGGGCCTGTACCGGCAGGTCCTGGAGCACGACCGGTCGCCCCGGGATCTGGCCTACTACCGTGCGCGGCTTGCCGGTAGCCTCACGCAAGTCGGGGACACCTCCGGCGCCATCGAGGAAGGGCTCGCGGTGCTCCCTGGGCTCATGGAGGGGACCATGACGTCCGGGCGGGTCCTGCGCGAGCTGCGACCCGTACGGGACGCGGCAGAGACCCGCGCCGAGGAGTTCCGCGAGCAGTACGACCGGGCCGAGGCCATGCTGGCCAGCGCGTAACGGAGGGGCGATTCAGTGGCTGTGACGTTCGAGCACTTCAACGGCGAACAGGCCCGTGCGCGGCGAGACGACGTCGCCGACATCCACCGCGACGCCTACAGCAAGAAGATCGCCGAGGGCGACCGGTTCGCCGCCGGTCAGGCGTTCATGAAGCGGTTCGACGCCTACACCGAACGCGACGGATTCGATCTGGTGATCGCCTATGAGGAAGGGCGTCCGGCCGGGCAGGCGTGGGGATGGCCGCTCCCTGCCGACACCGGCTGGTGGGGCGGTCTGCTGACGCCAGTTGAGCCGGGCTATCTGGACGAGGACGGCACACGCACGTTCGCCCTGTCGGAGCTGATGGTCCGGCAGGAGTCCTCCGGCCAGGGCGCGGGCCACAAGCTCCACAACGAGTTGCTGAACGGTCGACCCGAACAGCGTTGCACGCTGCTGGTGCGTCCCACGAACGACGCCTATGAGGCGTACCGGCGGTGGGGCTGGAAGACCATCGGGCAACTTCGCCCGAACATGCCTGACGCGCCGACGTTCGATGTGCTGATGCTCGACCTCCCGCTGTGATCTCCAGCTGAGGTACGCAGACCTCCGTCAGGTGAAGCATCCCCGCAAGCAGAACCACAACCTCACAGGACAGAACGGCTAGGCGTCATTGCCCGTTCGTACACAGGGCTCGTAGTGACGGCCCTCCCGCGCCTGGCATCCTCGCTAGCCTTGCTGCCCGTCCCCGAGTGGATCTGATCAAGGTCGGAGGAGATGCTGTGAAGGTCCTTATCGCCGGTGGAGCCGGCTACATCGGCAGCACGGTCGGGTCGGCCTGCTTGGACGCGGGCATCACCCCGGTGGTCCTGGACAGTCTTGTCCGGGGACGCCGTGAGTTCACCGGGGGCCGCGCCTTCTACGAGGGCGACATCGCGGACGGCGGGCTGGTGGATCGGGTCTTCGCCGAGCATCCGGACATCGCGGCCGTGGTCCACTGCGCGGCGCTGATCCTGGTGCCGGAGTCGGTCGCGAACCCGATCGGGTACTACGACGCGAACGTCGCCAAGAGCCTCGCCTTCGTCGGCCACCTGAACCGCAACGGCTGCGACCGTGTCATCTTCTCCAGCTCGGGCTCGATCTACCGGGCGGAGGACGGCTCGCCCCTCAACGAGGACTCACCGCTGGCGCCGCAGAGCCCCTACGCACGGACCAAGGCGGTGTGCGAGGGCATGTTCGCCGACATCGCCACCGCCGGTGGTCCGCGCGTGCTGTCGCTGCGATACTTCAACCCGGTCGGGGCCGACCCCGAGTTGCGTACCGGGCTCCAGCTCAAGCGGCCCAGTCATGCGCTGGGCGTGCTCATCCAGGCGCATCAGCAGGGCCGCCCGTTTCCGATCACGGGCGTGGACTGGCCGACGCGCGACGGCTCGGGCATCCGGGACTACGTGCACGTCTGGGATCTGGCCGCGGCCCACGTCGCGGCGATCGAACGCTTCGACTCCATCCTCACCGGGACGAAGCGCTCGATCGCGATCAACCTGGGAACCGGCTCCGGCACCACGGTCCGCGAGCTGTGCGCCGCGTTCAACAACGTGGTCGACACCCCACTGGACACCGTCGACGCCGACCCGCGGCCCGGTGACGTCGCCGGGGGCTACACCAAGAGCGACCGCGCGGCCGAACTGCTGGGCTGGACCCCCGGACTGTCCCTGGAGAGTGCGATCCGCTCCGCCCTGGACTGGATTCCCGTACGCGACAGGCTGCTGCGGGACTGATCTGGTCTCCCTCGCCTCGTTCCGGGCGAGTGCTCGAGACGTCGCTGATCGATGATGAGACATCGGCTGCCGAACCATGGGGTTGTGGATCCGCTGCTGCCCGTGTCGTGGCTCCTGCCAGGCTGGACGACGTTGGAACCGACCATTCCACCAACGGCGATGCAGTCCCCCGCCGTCGCCGGAGCTGATCCAGTCGCCGTGAGGCCGTCGGCCCGGCTTCTGCCTGAAAGCCAGTCGCGTTTCATCGCCGCCCCCCTCGAAGCCGAGGAACTGATCAGTGAGCTGGCCGCCCGCTCCCCCGGACCAGGTAGGCGAAGGTCGGTACTGACGTTCATGCGGCTGCAGCCTGCGACGTCAGTGCCACAAGATGCGATGTGCGTGGAGCCGGGCCACCACCAGGACGGTCATCGCGGCTCAGGCGAATGCGCGGGAGTGAGGGAGGGCGTGCCGCTGAAGCAGCGATCAGGACTTGTGGATCGGTTCCTGGAGGCCACGCGGAGGGCGTACCTTCCCGAATGATCCCCCTGATGGTCTCCGAGTAGGCCCGCGTTGCAGCGCGGGTCGGGAAGGCGCGCCCGTGCTGAGCGCAGTCACCGACGACCAGGACGAACTGCTCGCCTTCAACGGCTTCCCGGCCGAGCAGTGGATCCACCTGCGGACCACCAACCCCATCGAGTCGGCCTTCTCCATGGTCAAGCTCCGCACCGAGGTCACCTGCGGCGCCGGAAGCCCGGCGGGCGCGCTTGCGATGGTGTTCAAGCCGGCCGAGTCCGCCCCGGCGCGACGGCGCGCGGTCACCGGAGCCCACCTGGTGTCCCTGGTCCGCGCGGGCGCCCGATTCGAGAACGGCGTCCTGGCCGAGCGGTCCGAGGTTGCGGCGTGAACGCCGACGACATCCTGCAGAACCCGGACGAGCACGTCCGCTTCGCGGCCTACCTCGGCAGGCTGGGGCGTGTTGCCGATCCGGATGAGGTCGACCTGGTGGGCCGCGTGCTCACCGATCCGGACCAGGCGATGGCCCAGTCCGCGGTGCTGCGGCACCTGGACCGTCGAGCGGCCGGCCTCTACCCCGGTCCCGCTTACGAGGGGTGGGCGCGGGCGATGACCCGGGCCGTGACCGACCGCCCCTTCCTGACTCAGCGCCTGCGGGAGTGGACACTGTTCCGCGCCGTCACGCTCAAGCTGCCCTGGCAGCCGGACGAACTGCTCGCGTCATCCAACTGGCTCCAGCTCATGACCGCCGCCGGGACCAACACCGAAGCCATCGGGATCCTCGCCGAAGCCGGCCGCACCAAGCGGATCCGCAACACCGCAAAGGCCACCCTCAGCCACCCCAGCGAGAGCTGAAATCAGCTCACCCACACCACTCTTGACCATTGCTCTTGCCGCTGTTGGGGGTCAAGGAACATTCATGCCAGATCGTGCGCTAAGGCCAGACGGTCTCCGGAGGCCGTTGACCTGGGCTGATCGTGGGCTCCAACCTTCGCGGGTCGATGTTGTCGATCTTCGGAGGGCCGTTGTGGCGGTCGAGTTTCTGACGGATGAGCAGGCGTCCCGGTACGGGGCGTTCTACGGTGCCCCAGCACGGGCGGAGTTGGAGCGGTTCTTCTTCCTGGACGACGCGGATCGGGAGAAGGTGCAGGCGAAGCGGCGGGCGCACAACCGGCTGGGCTTCGCGGCGCAGCTGACGACGGTGCGCTTCCTGGGGCGTTTCATGCCGGACCCGCGGCAGGCGCCACACGAGGTGGCGGAGTACCTGGCCGAGCAGGTGGGGATCGCGGACGCCTCGGTGACCGCGGCGAGCCCCGGTTGAGGGACCTGCCGGTGAAGATCGCGGCGCTGCTGATCGTGCACGGCTGCAACGTCGGCTTCACCCCGGTGGTCGGCGGCGCGGACACCCTCAAGTACGGGCGGCTGTCGCACGTGGACCAGACGTACCTGCGGATGGAGACCTGCCGGCAGGCCAACTCGGCGCTGATCGGCGCCCAGGCGTCGATCCCGCTCGCGCAGGTCTGGGGCGGCGGCCTGGTCGCCTCGGTCGACGGCATGCGCTTCGTCGTGCCGGTGCCCTCGGTGTACGCCAGGCCGAACCCGGAGTACTTCGGCGCCTCCACCGGCGGCGGCGGGCGCCGGTCCGGGGCGACGTGGCTGAACCTGATCAACGACCAGGCCGCAGGGCTCGGCGGGAAGGTCGTGGCCGGCACCCCGCGCGACTCCCTGTACGTGCTGGACGTCCTCTACGACCGCGACAGTGGCCGGCGCCCAGAGATGGTGGTCACCGACACCGCCTCGTACTCCGACATCGTCTTCGGCTTGCTCACCCTGGCCGGGTTCACCTACGCCCCGCAGCTGCCCGACCAGAAGCTGTGGCGCATCGACCGCACCGCCGACTACGGCGCCTTCAACCTCGTCGTAGATCTGGACCCATTCAGCACGGCTGGTGATGTTCAACTCCAGGGCGCCGGGCCAGGTCAGGGTGACGTTCACGCCGTCGGGCATCCCGAAGCAGTCGTCCCAGGGACCGGGCTTGGGGTCGATGTGGCGGCCGGTGGGCAGGTGGTCCTCGCCGCGTTCCTCCTGCCACTCGGCGTTGAAGGCGAGCTGGACGTCGTCGCCGGTATTGATGTGGCGAGCCGTTGCGTGGTTGGGCTGGTCGTCACGCTGGAGGCGCCGTCGGCGCTGTCGGTCGGGCTGTGTCTGGCGCACATGGTCACCGACAAAGGGGCCCGGCTGGAGCGGCTTGGCGCGGATGCGGTCTGGCCGATGTCGGGGAAGCCGCGGGAGGTGTTCACCGACAACGCGGCGGAATTCCACGGTGAGGCGCTGCGGCGGGGCTGCGAGCAGCATGGCATCAAGCTGGAGTACCGGCCGCCGGGGATGCCGCATTTCGGCGGCATCGTCGAGCGGGTGATCGGCACGATGATGCAGATGGTGCACCAACTGCCGGGCACCACCTTCTCCAACCCGGCCGAGCGCGGCGATTACGACAGTGACGCCTCGGCTGTCCTGACGTTGGCCGAGCTGAACCGGTGGCTGGCGCTGGCGGTGGCGGTCTACCACGGCCAGATCCACGGCACTCTGGGGCAGACTCCGGCCGGCCGCTGGGAGCAGGGGATTGCTGAGGACGGCCGTCCGGTCACGGTGGCCAGCGAGCTGGCCTTCCTGGTCGACTTCCTGCCGGTGTTCCGGTGGGCGCTGACTCGGACCGGTTTCCAGCTCGACCACGTTCAGTACTACAGCGACGCGCTCAAGCCGTGGATCGCCTGCCGGGAACGGTTGGACAAGTTCGTGTTGCGCCGTGATCCGCGTGACATCTCCCGGATCTGGGTGCTGGATCCCGACGGTACGGCGTACGTGCAGGTGCCGTACCGGACGCTGTCACGACCGCCGATCAGCGCCTGGGAGAACAAGGCCGCAACCGACCGGCTCCGTGAGCAGGGCCGTGCCCAAGTGGATGAGAATTCCCTGTTCCAGATGGTGGAGCAGATGCGGCGTCTCACCGAGGAGGCCGCTGCCAAGACCCGCGGAGCCCGCCCGCCGGGACCTGGAGCGCCGTCGCCAGACGCCACCCTCCCCTGCCCCAGCCGCGGTACCGAGTCCTCCCGCCCCCGGCGATGCTGCGGCGGCTGCGGGTGGCGGCCGAGCCGTTCGAGGTGATCGAGCAGTGGTGACCTCGGATCCAGGCGCGGGGCCGCCTGGTGCTGGCGCGATGGAACCGACCGATCCGGTGCTGGAGGCGGAGCTCGTGGCGGCCGAAGATCTGTCGCATCTCCACCAGGCCGCGCAGCAGATCGCCCGGCTGCCGGCTGGTGAGCGGCCGGCGTATCTACGGGCGGACCGGTGGATCGGCTACACCCGCGCCACCGAGGCCCTGGCCCGGCTGGAGGCGCTGCTGGCGTGGCCGGCCAAGCAGCGGATGCCGAACCTGCTGCTGCTCGGGCCTACTAACAACGGCAAATCGGTGATCATCGAGAAGTTCCGTCGCGCTCATCCGCCGGTCTGGCATCCGGACTGGGAGGAGATCCCGGTGCTGACGGTGCAGATGCCTTCGGACCCGAAGGTGTCGCGCTTCTACACTGCTTTGTTGACCGCGCTCGGAGCGCCGCTGCGTCCCGGTCAGCGGCTGGCCGAGTTGGAACAGCTGACACTGCGGCTGCTGCGCCAGACCGGGGTACGCGTGCTGGTGATCGACGAGCTGTACAACACGCTGGCCGGTCACGGCACCGCCCGCCGGGAATTCCTCAACCTGCTGCGGTTCCTGGGCAACGAGCTGAAGATCCCACTGGTCGGCGTCGGTACCAGGGACGCCTATCTGGCGATCCGCTCCGACGACCAGCTGGAGACCGGTTCGCCCCGTTCGTGCTGCCCAGCTGGAAGCCCGATGAGCAGGCGTGCAAACTGCTGGCCAGCTTCGCCGCGGCGTTCCCGCTGCGCCGCCCCTCCCTCATCGCCACCCCGGACATGGCTGAGTATCTGCTGACTCGTAGCGAGGGACGATCGGGGAACTCACCGCCCTGCTCACCGAGGCGGCCGTGGGCGCGATCGAGTCCGGGGAGGAAGCGATCAGCCAGCGGACCTTGCTCCTGGCCTCCTACGCGGGCCCGACCCAGCGGCGGGCGATGTTCGAGCGCGAACTCGCATGAACTCCGGCGCCGGCCGCGCCAGGCGGTGGCCACTGCACCCACCACCCCACCCGGGCGAGGCACTGACCTCCTGGCTGCATCGCCTCGCCCAGCCCTACGGCCTTTCGGTCCGACAGCTGGTCGAACACAACCTCGGCCCGGCCTCTGCCCTGCTTCCCGCGCCCGGCTCCAGGACTGGTTCCGCGGCCGATGACCTGGACTGGGCCCCGGCCGCCCCGGTCCTGCAGGCCGTCGCGGCGCGGACCGGCGTGGCGCTGGCAGACATACGCCTGATGACGATCGCCGGGTGGGTGCCATGGCTGGCCGACACTCTGGACCCCGACGAGGGCCCGGAGGCGTTCCACACCTACGCCCGCCAAGACTCGGTGCTACTCGGCCGCGGCGAGGCCGGCGCCAACGTGGTCGGGCGATGGCTGCCCTGGCTGCCTGCCGAACCGCCGACCCGGCACGCGCCCAGCCGCCTGTGCCCGCTGTGCTACGCCGACCTTGGCCGGGGAACCCTGCTCACCGCCACCGTCGCGCTGATGCGGTCCTGCACCGAGCATCGCTGTCAGCTCGAAGACCGCGACGACGTCGCCTACGCCACCTGGAAGGGGGGCGCTTCCCCTCAGCACGCCCGCGATCACGTCCTGGCCATGGACGACCTCACCCACCAGGGCCTGACCACCGGCACCGTCACCCTGCCCCGCAGGGCCGTCCACGTCGGGGTCTGGCTGCGGATGCTGCGCACCCTGCTGGACGAGGTCAGCATCTCCACCTCCAAGGTGCGCCGCTGCTCAGCCACCGCGCTCGAACTGATCTGGGACACCGCCGGCTATCCCCGCCGAGCGGGCCTTAAGGTCTGGCGGCCCTACGAGTCACTCGACCTCCTACGCCAGGGAAGGATGCTGGAGGCCGCCGCGACTGCGCTCCACCTCATCGGCACCGGGCAGATCACCGCCCAGGGCACCCTCGGCCACCTGCTCACCATCCAGCCGCACCAGCACGTCTACGACGGCGAGCCGCCGCCCCCACCACAGGCCGTCTATGACGAGGCATGGGAGAAGGTCGTGCAGTACTTCGCCTCCCTGGAACGGAAGGTGCCCGCGTCGCCCCGAGGAGTCCTCGCCGCCTTCACCGAGCCCTGCCGGACACTCGAGGACTTCGACCGCAACCGGCAACTTCTGATCACCATCGGTTTCAACGCTGCCGCCCTGCCCGACGCCCGCCGCCTCGGCCTGCTGCCCAGGCCACCGGGGCACCCTTCTTGCTGACATCGGTGAGAGGTCCGCTTGGGGAAGCTGGGTTGAGAATCCCGCCACCCCTGTCGATCATGAGCTCGTGACTGCGGCCGTTGACGAATCATGGAATCGCATTGTGGCCTGGCTCGCGCGACACGCACCCAGGTCGGCGGAGCTTCTTGGCGGGCCGGCTAGCGCCGCAGACCTGGCAGAGGCGCAAGAAGCGGTGGGCGCCGAACTGCCTGGCGACCTGGTGCACTGGTGGCGGCGGGCCGACGGGACCACGCGACCCGGCCGAGGGCGCGACCTGTACCTGATCCCGCGCTTCTATCCGTGCAGCATCCAGCAGGCCCTGCGCAGCCGCCGGATTTGGTGGCAGGTCTGGCACGACGACACGATCGAGCGGGGATGGCTGGCGGAGGAGGACTTCCTCGGTGCCCAGGCCGGCCCCGCAGGGAGCAAGGCCGGGATGTGGCTTCCGGGCTTTTTGCCCATCGCCGGCGGTGTCGGTGGGGAGACCCTGTTCGTCGATCTGCGGACCGGGCCCCTGCACGGATGCGTCCGCGAGTTCGACAAGGTCTTCACCGACCTGGAGCCGCGGTGGGCCGGGATCGCCGACATGCTGGCCGAGGTCGCCGACGCGCTGGAGAACCACACCCCACTCGACGGGCTCCGCCCTCACGTGCCGCAGGACGGCGTTCTGTACTGGGACCGAGGTATCCAGTGACCTTCACAAGGACCGACAGGGGTGTGTCCGTTAGGGGAACGCTCACCGGACACCCGCGACCACCTCGTTCGCGAGATCGCGACCTGCGGCGACGCCGTCTCACATAGGTGGTCCGCGAATGTGTCCGGTGAAGGGGGCCTAAACGGTACGCTGCGCGGGTGGGAGAACTGATCGGCTACGCCCGGTGCTCGACCGTGCTGCAGGACCTGACCGCACAGACCGAGATCCTCATCGGACTCGGCGTCCCCGAAGACCGCATTTATCTCGACAAGGGACTCACCGGCACCAACCGGGAACGGCCCGGCCTCGACCAGGCCCTCGCGGCCGTCCGAGCCGGCGACACCTTCGTTGTCCCGAAGCTGGACCGCCTCGCACGGTCGGTGCCCGACGCCCGCGACATCGGCGACGCCCTCGTGACCCGCGGCATCCGGCTGTCGCTCGGCGGGAGTATCTACGACCCGGCCGACCCCATGAGCAAGATGTTCTTCAACATGCTGGCGGTGTTCGCCGAGTTCGAGGCCGACCTGCTCAAGATGCGCACCCGCGAGGGCATGGCCATCGCCCGCGCCCGCGGCAAGCTCAAAGGCCGCCAACCCAAACTCACCGCACGTCAACAGGCCGAGCTGGTCCGCATGCACGCCACCGGCGACTACACCATCGCCGAGCTGATGGAGGTGTTCTCCATCGGCCGCGCCACCGTCTACCGCGTTCTGGACCGTGCAGTCGGCGCAGCATCCAGTCCCGGCCCGGAAGGACAGTGAGATGGCCGAGCTGAACGAACGTCAGGCCGACGCTCTCCTGCAGCATGTCTTCGGCACTAACGATCGCCCCATCCCAGACCTCGATCCCGACAACGCCAAAGCGATCCAGCGCTACGTCAATGCACGAGGCCTCAAACCCCGATACCTCAAGCTCATCGGCGGCCGGTTCGAAGCGTGGGACCGCCGGTTCCGCAACGCCCTCCTGCGGGACGCCCGAAAGATCAGCAACCCCGACCTCGATCGGCTGCTGTCCTGCGGCTGGCGGCCACGCCTGACCGCCGCATGGCTGATCGGCATCGACCGCCGCGAGCGCTATCGCTCGGTCCTCGGCGATCTCCTCCTGGAAAGCGCCGGTCCCTACGCGGGCCAGGGCTACTGCTTCGCCCTCGCCAGATTCGGCCAGAGCGAGGACGCCGACATCCTGGCGGCCTACCTGGACCGCTACCTACCGCAGACAGACTGCTTTTACGACCAAGGCCCGGCGATCGGGGCCCTTCTCCACCTCGACGAGCGACGCGGCACCCACCGAGCCGACCGCTTCACCGGCAGCCTCTGGCAGTCATCCGCATTCGCCGACCAGGATCCCGCCGCCCACCACCAGGCGATCGCACGACTGTGCACAGCCGTCGACACGGCAGTCCGAGACCAGGCTGGGCAGACCACTTCTGACACCACTGCACAGGACTCCTGAAATCGACAGGACACCTTAGCGACCTGCACCGATACCGTCCTGAAAACCCCGTCCAGAAAGTCGCGCCAACTTCGGGGATCAGGTCACGTTCGGGAGCGACCGAGAGCCCGACGGGATACCGCTAATTTCTGCACTCAGCCTCCTCGCGGGCCGCCCAGCGGCCCATCCGCGCATGGGCGACAGCGGTGTCGGTCTACTCGCCCCTGATGAGGAGCGCGCGGCGGATGGCCGAGATGACCGGCTGGGTGCCCAGCTATGTGGAGGCGTGCGGGCAAGGGCCGCTGTGGGATGGGGTGATCCGGTCATGGCTTGCATTGCGTTCCGCTGCCGCCGCTGTTGGCGCTGGTAGAGAAGGAGTGGGTGTTGCCAACGGCTACTCCCTCGCAGCGTCCGGTGAACGCGGACCACCGCAGGGCGGCGGTGAACGACTTCGGGCTGGCGTACTCCGGCACCCGGTCGTAGGGCGGCACGTCAACCGACACCAGGCCCGAGGTGGTCCACGCCGAGCGGGCGACGTCGGCCTTGGTGAAGACGTGGTGGCCCACGGTGTTGTGGAGTTGGTCGTTGAGGTAGATGTCGCCTCCGGACACGTCGGCCGATGATGGGCCGCGCCCGGGATTCTGATCTCCAGAGCGCCAGTGGACCTCGGCGTAGACACGGCGGCAGCTCGGGATCCAGGCAAGGTACAGGTCGCCTACGGGGCGGGCGTGGTCGTTGCCGGGGGCCTTGACGCTGATCGGGACCGACGGGCCGAGCATCTGGCGGACGCCGTCGTTGCAGGACGGCCATACCGGCACCGCGGCTGCACGGACGGTCTCGGGCTGCTTGGTCGTGTCGGCGCGGCGGTCTTGCCCTGGCGCCAGCACAGCGACGACGGTCAGCGTGATCGCGATGGCGGCAAGGCCGACTGCGGCGAGGCCAAGGAAGCGACCACTTATGGCGGAGAGGGAGTCGGCGGCCTTGCCCCGCCGGGTGATCTTTTCCGTGATGTCTGGTGAAAGCCGCACTGTGCCGTCGTAGTCCGGCGCGAGTTGACTGAGAATCGCGGAGACGCTTGGTCGTTGGGCGGGATCCTCGGCCAAGCAGTCGGTGATCAGGGTGATGAGGTCGTCCGGCAGGCTGCCCGGCAGGGTGGCGAGGTCGGATGCGCCAGAGGCGACCTTCTCGGAAGCTTCCTTCTCAACACCTTCGTGGTCAGGGCCGACATGGGGAGCGGAGGGGTTACGGCCGGTGGCGGCGAAGACCAGCACACGCCCGAGCGAGTACACGTCGCCGGCCGGGCCGACGGGTTCACCGCGCGCGTGTTCGGGAGACATGTAGGCCGGGGTTCCGAAGTCGGTTCCGGTCGTGGTGCGGACGTCCAGGGCGCGGGCGATGCCGAAGTCGATGACACGGACACCACCGTCGACAGCCAGGATCACATTGCTGGGCGTGATGTCGCGGTGCACCAGCCCACACTCGTGGATATGGGCGAGAGCGTCGGCGAGCCCGGCGCCGAGATCCTCGATAGCCTCCGCCGAGAACGGCCCGTGTGCGTGAACGGCCTCCTGCAGCGAGAGGCCGGGGATGTAGGCGGTGGCAACCCAGGGTGGGGTATCAGCGAGGCCGGTGTCGACGACGTGAGCAGTGTAGAACCCGCCGACCTTGCGGGCCGCCTCGACCTCCTGCTCGAAGCGCTGACGGAACTGCGGGTCATCGGCCCATGATTGACGGACCAGCTTCACCGCGACCAGGCGGCCGCCCCGGTTCCGCCCCAGGTACACCTGCCCCATGCCACCGGCACCGATGCGCCCCCGAAGACGATACGACCCCACCCTGCCCGGATCAGTTGGCTCCAGCGGATCCACATCCAGATTCAGGTCCACGGGCATCCTCCAGGCAGACACACATCCATGTTCGCCATGCCAACCAGAGCATGTCAGGGCGTTCACGGACGTGGAAGCACCGCACTCGGCGATCGACCAGAAGCACTTGGTACAACCGCCGCGCCACAGGCCCAGTTCCCTGCGCGTCATGCTCATCGACGAGCGGTCGAGGATCGGCTTGACCACGTGACGTTCGTGCCCCACCGCCGACAGGGTGGAGCGGCAGTCCCTGACCGGAACCAGGCTCGAGCACCGAATCGGGGCGGGAGCCTGGGGCGCTGGCAGCCGAGCAGTCGTAGGTGTGCCGTGCGGGGCGAGAAGGCCGATGCGGTGCTCTCCAGTGACGTCCACGACGTGTCGCACGGCGGTCCCGCTTTCTGGGCGGCGGCGGGCGGCGTGGGAACCGGGTTGCTCGCCGAGTCGTGGGCCAGGCGCGTGGTCAGTCCGTCCGGATCTCCGCGCCGCTGCGCGCCTGCCCGGGTGCCAGCGGTGCAACGGTCCTCGGTCGCCAACGCCCTCGGGTCGGGGATCGCGATGCTGCTGCCGGCGCAGGTCGGGACACATGTGCTGCCGATGCCGGTATCCGGGGCGGCCGCCGACAGGATCCCCCACCGGACCCTGTTGGTCGGGCCGTTGCTGGCGTTCGGAGCGATCGGCGCCGCCCAGACCGCGCTGGTCGTGACGGGGGCGGCGATGGTCGCTGCTCGGGTCGGTGACGTTCGTGGTGTCCTCGTTCATCGTTCCCCGCCCAAGAAGGCATCGTCCGGTCGCTGGTGAGCGGGTTCGGCCTCGAAGTAGAGGCGGACGCCTGGTTCGGATTCTGAGGCACGTATGGCAATGCGTTGGTATTGCCCGAGTTGGATGGCGCGTGATGGTCAACCCGGCCTTGGACGGAGCGCCGACCGCAGTGCGCATCCTCAGCGCCCAGGCACTGTCGACCAGGACTTCACCGTAGCTCTGCTGGCCTCGCTCTGGAGACCTTGTAGGCGACGAGCGCCAACACTGACCGGTGGGGCCAGCTGAACGGCGACCTCCTCGGCCGGTCCATCCAGGCAGGCGACACCCTCTCTACTTCCCATGCCTGCGCGCTTTCAGGTCTGAGGCGACGATCGGTGTCGGCCCATGCGGCGGGTTCCACGGCCGCCTGGCGGTGTCCGACGCCAGGCGGCCCATGCCGCCCGAGAACGCAGCCCCCGCTTCGGGGTGCTGAAGCAGCGAGGGACGGCCAGCTGGCGTTGTCAGTGAGCCTGGTTAAGGTGCGGCCCTGTGAACGCTACTGAGCTTGAGCATCGGCACCGGATGATGTCCGACTGCATCCCGCCATATCTGGTTTCGCGTCTGCTGGAGCTCGGCCACCACGAGCAGGTGGCAGATCAGGCCGGCCGAGGAGAATGGTTCTGCGCGTACGAGTGGGCTCAGCTGCTTGGCGAGCAGGGGCGCCAGGAACAGGCCCTGGAGGTGCTGGCCCCGTATGCGGCAACCGGATGGTGGCGGGCGGCCAAGGAGACGGCCGAGCTGCTGGAGGAATGGGGCCGCGGCGAGGAAGCGATCGCGTTGACCCTCCCCCATGCCGAGGCCGGAGACCGGAACGCACTGGAGTTCGTCGGACGGCTGCTGGCCCGGCACGGGCGCGCCGACGAAGGACTCACCCTGCTGGCCCCGCACATCGACGACTGGTATCTGGCCGCTGCCATGGCCCAGGCCACCCAAGCCACGGGCCGAGCCGACGACGCCGCGAAACTACTGGAGGCGTGCATCCAGGCGGGTGAGCGCTGCCGCTGTGGTTCACCGACGTGCCTGCACGTCGAGATCCGGCCGTCCAATGCGATCGAACTGCTCGCCGGGATCCGCGAACGCCAGGGCCGGATCGACGAGGCCATCGCGGTGCTCCACACCCGCGAGTCCACCTCGATATCCGGCCGCGACCAGCTGGCTGACCTGCTGGCCCGGCACGACCGGATCACCGAGCTACGCGCCTACGCCGCCGCCAGCCCCTCGGACGACGCCACCCGATGCCTGGCCGAGCTACTGGAGGCGCGCGGTGACCTGAACGGCGCGATCGCGTTGTACCCGCAGCAGCCTGAGGCGTCGACCGCCCGCCGCATCCACCACGCGGTGCAGCTCGCCCAGCTCCTGGCCCGGCACAACCGAGGTCAGGAGGCCATCGAAGTGCTGCGCCCTCTGGCCGACACCCCCGACGGTAGCGACGACTGCATCGTGCCCATGATGTGCAAGTTGTTCGCCGACCACGGCCGCGCCGCCGACGGACTGGCTTACCTCGACGCGGCCGAGGCACGCCTCCTCGACGAGGAAGGCGACTTCATCGGGCTGCGCCTGTGGCTGATGAGCCAATGCGGCCGACACGACGAAGCGATCGAACTCGCCCGAGCCCACCCTGACGCCGATACGTGGCGCGTCGCCGACGCAGTCGCTGCTGTCCTGGTCGACGCTGGCCGCACCGAGCAGGCCATCACCGTTCTCCAGGCCCAACTGCCTGCCACCAGCAGCACTCTGGCGTGGCTGCTTCTCGACCTCGGCCGAGTCCACGACGCGATCACCACCGTTCAGCGACCAGCGGCCCCACCCGGCCGCTCCGAATCAAACCCCGCCCCGGGTTCAAACCCCGGAGAACTCCTGTGAACAGCAAGTACACCTGCGACAAAGCTATGAACCCGCCCTACGACCACATGCACAACGTCGAGGAACTGCGGTGCGGCTACGTCGTGGATCGACCTGCGGGGATCGCCCCCCTGTTCGTCGCCAGGATCGCCACGCTCGAGTTCAACTCGCCTCGGCCGCCGGATGTACGGGGCACCCGTATGAACGCCACGTGATCACCCCGCTCACCGCCGCTCTCCTCGCCGAGCTGGGTAGCGCCTGCATGGACGCACGAAGATCGCCTTGCGGCCTTGGAGTGCCACGGTCTGAGGCCGCTCGCGGGCGGCTTCCAGAACCACGTCTACGCCTGGGACGACCCTGATCATGGCCCCATCTGCATCAAGCTCTACGCCAAGGGCAACCACCGCCGCCGCGTCGACCGCGAGTGGGCGGCCCTGACCCTGCTCGCCGAGCACGGGGTCAGGGGTGTCCCCCGCCCGCTGTGGCTCAACAGCAACGAGAACGTCCCCGCCATCGGCATGACGCTGCTGAACGGCACGCCGCTCCTGGACAGCGCCGACCACCAGGCCGCCCTCAGGGGCCTCGCCCACACCACTCGTCGCCTGCAGCAGGTGCCCCTGTCCGGGTTGCTCGCCGACCTCGAGCGTGTCGACTCGGTCCCCCGTTACATGAAGCGTCTCACCGGCAGTTGGCCGGCGCTCCTGGCAGACGATGAGGACGGTCCCCTGACTCCGGCCATGAGGGCTCTGCTCACCGCCTGGCACGACAGTGGCGACGCCGAACTCCTGAGCCAGACCACGGCCCCAGGGGTGTTCTCCCGCGGAGACTCCAACCTGCTCAACTGGCTCCGCGACGGTGACACTTCGCCCTGCGTCGACTTCGAGTACAGCGGGCACAGCACGAAAGTCTTCGACGCCGCGGACCTGATCGAGCACATCAGCGCCCGTGAGATCCCCGACAGCACCTGGATCGTGCTGCTGCCCGACCTGGGAGTCACGCCCGGCGACCGGCACCTGTTCCTGGCCGCCCAGCGCACCTGCGCCCTGCGCTGGCTGGCGGTGCTGTGGAAGCAGCGCCGCATCCGCACCGCCGAGTTCGACGCCCAGCACGCCCGTGTTCGGCTGCTGCAGCGCCACGACAACCTTGAACAACGTCCTCGGAGGTGGCCCGGTCACCGACCACCACCACGGCCCCCTGGTGGTGGCGAGAGGAGGTTCATGCTGGTGGCTAAGCAGGCACTGAACCCGCCCCGGGCCTTTACAAAGTAAGGTATATGCCGGTGGATGTGAGGGGAGCCTCGAGACACGCGTGCCTCGACGGTGTCTCCCGCCGTCGCCGGGGCACAGGCACAGGTCCACTGACCGCCCGCCGATACCGGGGTTGCAGGGCTGACCGATGGGAGCGTGTGCCGCGGCTGGCGTCGGTGGTCGTCCCCCTGGGGGCCCGGCCATGCCACCGGGGCCTCCGCTCCCCCATCCGCCATCACCCAACGGCCCTGGTCAGATCACGATCACGCGGGTGTGCTCAGGGGCTTGGTGGTGCTGGTGGCGTTGACGAGTGCGGTGGCGGCCGGGTGCCAGGGTCGGTGGGGTGGTCCGGTGAGGACCAGGGTGCGTTCGAGGTGCTGCCGGAGCGGGACGAGGACCAGTTGCGGGTCGATCATCGCCAAGGTGAGGCCGGGCACGATGGAGACGCCGATGCCGGCCCGGACCATGGCCAGCAGGGTTCCCAGCTCGCGTACGCGGTGGGTCGGAGCGAGCGGTGTACCGGCGCGGCGGAACAGTTCCTGAATGTGTCTCTCGCAGCCGCCCTGTGAGAGGAGGAAGGGGTCGTCGTCGAGGTCGGCGACGTCGATCGCGGGTTCGCCGGCGAGCGGGTGGTCGCGGTGCAGGACCGCCTGGAAGACGTCGCGTCCGATGGGTGTGCCCGGGCCTGGGGGCGGGTCGACGAGGACGGCGAGGTCCACGGTGTTCCTGGTGAGCCAGTCGGCGACTTCGTCGTCCTCGCCTTCGAAGAGGGCGATCTCCACGCGGGGGAAGTCGGCCTTCCAGCGGATCATCAGTCCGGGCAGCAGGCCTTGGCACACGGTCGGCGGGGCCGCCAGCCGGAGTGATCCGGCGGGGAGTCCGTCGCGTTGTGCGGCCAGGTCGCAGATGGCGGCGGTGGCCGCGATCGCGGCGTGGGCGTGGGCGAGGATCCGGTCGCCGAACGCGGTCGGCTGCGGGCGCCCGTGCCGGGTCAGCACGGGGCTGCCGAGCGCGCGTTCCAGCGTGGCCACGGAGTGGGAAACGGCGGATTGGCTGACCCCGAGCGCGTCGGCTGCGGCGCTGAAGCTGCCTTCCTCGGCCACCGTGAGGAAGGCGCGGAGCTGCGGCAAGCTGATGTTCATGAGCCTTCCTCATGGGGCGCGCGTGCTTACTTGTTGGACTCATGATGGCAGGTGTCCGCAGGATGCGGCCTGTGCTGAACACGTTCCGATGGATGCCCGGCTTCGTCGCCCTGTCCGCGATCTGGGGGGCCAGTTTCGCGTTGATCAAGGTGGCGGTCGACGCCGGGGTGGCCCCGGCGTGGGTCGCGTTGTGGCGGTGCCTGTTCGGCGCCCTGGCTCTCCTGGGGATCTGCGCGATCCGCCGGACCTGGCCGCCTCGCGAACCTGTGCTGTGGGGGCACGCGCTCGTGGTGGCGGCGTTGCTCAATGCCGTGCCGTTCACGCTGCTGGCCTACGGGGAGACGCAGGTGAGTTCGGTGCTGGCCGGGATCTGGAACGCGACGACGCCGCTCGCCACGATGATGTTCGCCGCTGCTCTGGTGCCGCAGGAGCGGCTCACCGGGCGGCGTCTGTTCGGCCTGCTGACCGGGTTCGCCGGGGTCCTCGTCGTCCTCGGGGTGTGGCAGGGCATCGAAGGCGGCACTGTCGCCGGTGCGTTGGCCTGTCTGGCGACGACCATCTGTTACGGGGCGGGCTTCGCCTACACCCAGCGGTTCTTCTCCGGGCACGGCGCCTCCGCGGCCGGGTTGTCGGCCATGCAGATCGGGTGCGCGACGGCCGAACTGGCCCTGCTCACCCCGCTCATCAGCGGCGCGCCGACCTGGCCGGGCCCACGCGCCGGGGCGGCCCTGCTGGTCCTCGGCGCCGCGGGCACGGGGGTCGCCTACGTCCTCAACCTCGCGGTGATCCGCAGCGCCGGTTCGACGGTCGCGGCCACGGTCACCTACGTGGCCCCGTTGTGGTCCACGATGCTCGGGGCGACGCTCCTGTCCGAGCCGATCGGCTGGAACACGGCGGCGGGCGGCCTCCTGATCCTCGCGGGCGTGGTCATCGCTCGGGCACCCCGGCGCGCGGCGGTACCGCGGGACGAGCGGCCGCGCGTCCCCGCCACCGGTGGTCGTGCCTGACCTCCCGGCGAGACGTCCGCGGACACGACCGGTTTCCGGACGAGGAGTCTGTACGGGACCGACCTCCCGTGACAGCCGCTCCTCCCCCTCCCGGTCGGCGGTGGAGTCGGAAGCGGCGATCTGGGCGTAGTGGTCCCGCGTCGTCGGCCCTGCCGCGCCTGGCAGTAGGCGAGTGGGGTGAGGGGCAGAGCAGGCCCCGGTTGCCGTACTACTTGGCCGGTTCCGGCTACCCGGCCCCAGGCCCATCGAAGCAGGAGATCGATATACCTGTCGCAGCGGACAGCGGCGGCGGGCCCGGTCCGCACCGCAAGCTGATAGGAGCCTCGGCATGGCGCACCACGTCTCCGGTCTGGGTATCAGCCCCACGAGCATGGACCCCAGGAGCCACATCACCGACCTCTACGTTTTCCAGAAGCCGGGCGATGTGAGCAAGACCATCCTGGCGGTCGACGTCAATCCGACCTCGCCGATCACCGACGACGCCGTCGACCACGAGTCGGTCTACGAGCTCGGTGTGGACACCGACGGCGACGCGGTCACCGACATCGCCTTCCGCGTCCGCTTCTCCCCCGTGCGGGACAACGGACAGACCGCGAGCGTGCAACTGGCGACCGGCCGGGACGCCGCCGCCGACCTCGACGCAGGGGACACGATCCTTGCCGACGCGCCGGTGACCTTCGGCTCCGAACCGCAGGTCACCGCGGACGGCGGCTTCAGGTTCTTCGCCGGGCTCCGCAGCGACCCGTTCTTCGCCGACCCGGTCGGCGCGACCGACAAGTTCCAGTGGACCGGCAAGGACTTCTTCGCCGACAAGAACGTGTTCGGCATCGTGCTGGAGGTCCCCAACAGTGCGCTCGGCCCGAACCCCCGGGTCGGTGTCTGGGCCAGGGTCCTGGTCCCCCATGACGGCCGGCTCGTCCAGGGCGACCGGGCCGGGCGGCCCGGGATCGACAACAACTTCAACCAGGACGACGACGACAAGCGGGTCTGGAACCAGCAGGAGCCGTCTCACGATCGCGAGAGATTCCTCGGCAAGTTCACCCACGTCTTCGAGCACGCCGGTCACCCCGCCGACCGGGCCGCCGCTCTCGCGGAAAGCCTGCTCCCCGACCTCCTCACCTACGACTACACCAGCGGCGAAGGATTCCCCAACGGCCGCAACCTCACCGACGACGTCATCAACATGGGCATCGCCCAGCTGAGCGGCGGCGCCGTGCCCCACGACGGGCTGCGGCCCCACACCGACCTTCTCGCCGACTTCCCCTACCTGGGGAACCCGCACCAGCACGGCTGACATGAGCAAGCCGACGCCTTCCCAGTGAATGGGACCCATCGCGTCCCTTCCGAGCCGGTCACACGGACGTCACCCACGCACGTACCCCGCGGTGCTCGGCAGGGCCGCGTAGAGCGGGCGGGCCGGGGAAACCCACCCTGAGCAATCACGGGCTGGGCGCCCCGGCCCGCCCCGAGCCGCTACCCCACACCCCGACTCCGGCCGACCCGCAAGGAGGCCCCGGACGGCCGACCGCGACCCCGGCCACATGCCGGACCGTGACGGTCTTGGCGTTGTCGGTCAGCAGATACGTCGGCGCGGCCCCGATCCACCGGAGCGTGGTGTCCAGACACGCGATCACACGCCCCAGCGACTCGTCCCAGGACGGCGCCACCACCCGGAAGTCCCGGGACTCGGGTCCGTGCCACCGGCCCCAAAGTAGGTTGGGTGACACGGACCCGAGTCCCGGGCCGTGGGGACCGCGGCCAAGGCGGCGAGTGCCCCGGGCCTCGCGGACTGCAAGCTGGGCTACGGCCAGACCACCCCCGAGGGAGCCGTCCTCCACATCAGGAGCTCGTACTACAAGTGCGTCAACGGGACGCTCCAGAGGCTGTGACGCGGGGGCTCGTCCCGAGCCCGAATCGCCACGTTCGGGAGAAGGACGCCTACCAGGAGGCGGGCCCGTACACCGAGCGGGCCCATGCGTCCCGGTCCCAGCCGGTGACGGCACGGCCGGTGATCGCGGTGATGGCTGCGGCGGCCGCGGCTTGGGCGCCCGGTGGTGTCGCTGGGGCGCAAGCTGTTGCCGAGCAGCCGAACTCGGGCGCCTCGATGTCGCCGTCCAGGCCGGTCAGTCCCCATCGGCCCTCATCGCGCCAAAGGCACGCGTCGGTGTCGTCCCAGCCGCCCCCATGGCCGCCTCCGGTCTGCGCCTCCGATTCCGGTTCGGGCTGGGGCCGCCGTTCCCGAGGGGCGGCCAGTACCTCGGCGGCGGCCGCGGTCATCGCGCCGCGGCGGCCGTCGGTGTCGCTGGTCATCCTGGTCATCCTGGTCGTCAGGTCGGAGAGGGGCAGACGCAGCGTGGCCGCGGCGTCGGCGACCTCGGCCCGGCGGGACGCCCAGGCGCGTCGGTGCCGGGTCTGCTCGGAGGTGGGGTCGGCGTAGCGGTGCCGGGCGTGATGGGCCTCCTGGCGGCAGGCCGGTGAGCAGTACCGGCGGCGTGGGCCCGCGTCGGGCGGCAGCAGCTTGGAGCAGACCGCGCTCGCACACCGCCTCGGGCCTGTGTCCACGCTGGTGTCCGCCATGGCGTAACGGTGCAGCCGAGACCACGGCCCGGGTTCCGCCACGGCATAACGGAGGCGGACCCTGACCCGCGCTCGGGGGCAGGGGCAGCCTCAGCCCCGGGGCCCGGGGGGGCGCGTGGAGGTGCCGACGAGGGGCGGGCTTGGCGTTCCCGGCGTCAGGAGACTCGGGCGACCGCGAAACCGGTGGGAAGGGCTCCTTCGCCCAGGACGACGGTGTAGAGGTTGTTGAAGGCGTTAGCGCGCAGGTAGCGGCCGGTACCTACGCTGTAGAACTGCTTGTTGTTGTCGGGGCCGCTGGTGCGCCACTGCTCGTAGCGGTTGTCGGATTTGCAGGGGGAGGTGTAGACCGAGCCGGTCCTGTCGCCGTCCAGGCATCGGCCTGTGGCGACGTTGCGCAGGAGCACGGACTTGTCGGGGCCCGGGGTCCATACCCACTGCTGGGTGCGGGAGCCCTGGGCGCACTTGCGCATGGAGGCGTGGGGGCCGCTGTGGTTGGTCAGGCACCCGTACGGCGTCTTGACACTGACGACGGACCGCGGCGGCGGGTCGGCCGCAGCAGCCGCCGTTCCCTCCGGGCTCATCACCGCCAGACCCGCCACCGTCACGCCGGCGAACGCGGAAGAGATGATGAAGCGCATGAGGCTCTCCTATCGGGTTCCGAGGTGGGATGGCGGTTGGCGCCCGTGGTGCGCTTCGCAGTCTCCCCGTCACCATCGATGAGTGACAGGCTACGAAGGGTCACTATTGACTCCTATAGGTGACATGCAGCTCTGTAGCTGCGGTTACGCCGCCGGCTGCCCCGAGAGGACCGCCAGGCGAGGCGTGTCGTAAAACGTTCGATTCTCGGGGCTGAGGAACGGGGCTGGGCGGGGCGCCGCCCTCACCGGCGTGGGCTGCATCCGGATCTTCGCCGACCAGCAATCCGGCAAGAACGCCGACCGCGACGAGCTGATCAAGGCGATGGACTACCTGCGGCCCGGCGACACCCCGGTCGTGCCCTCGCTGGACCGGCTGGTGTTGATCAAGGGGGCGTGTTCACGCGAAGCGGGGTCCCCTTGATCAACCCCAGCCGCGGCCCGGACCTCCACTTTCCCCGTCCGCCCACCACCAGGCCATGGCCGCCCGTCAACGCCCCCGTTGACCGTCCATCACCAACACCGCGTCCGCCCAATGCCGTTCCCGGTGGCCGTACACCGCTAGATCTTGACCGCCTACCCCCAGGTCTCAGTGGCCACTAGCACGGGGCAAGCGTCTAGCTCTGACGGTGTCTTTCCGGCGTATTCCGGCCGCCCCCAAGAAGCCCATGGCCGATCAAGCTAGCGACCAGCTCGGCGTCCCGCTCCCGAAGCTGACCCCAGCCCCAAAGTCGGTGTCCGGCTGAGCTCCTGGTGGGGGCAGGCCCACCTCGGCCCGCCGCGGTGCGGGCGCCCAAAAAGAACTGGACTCCGGAGCCGGGGCCCGCGAAGTCCAGATGGAGCTTGAGTGTCCGAGCCAAGATTCGAACTTGGGACCCCCCGCCGAAGAGACGGGTGCTCTATCCACTGAGCTAATCGGACCCCTTCAGGCTAGCTCCACCGAAAGATCAACGGTGCCCAACCACACAAAGTGTCAGTCACCTTCCGCCCGGTGCGGACCCCGCACCCGCGCTCCGGCAGCTCGAGGTGCTCGCGGAGCTGGTTTCCACTCGTCGACGAGGATGCAGGCGGGTTCACGGGCGTGGGCCAGGGCGAGCTGGGACGCGACCGTGACTTAGCGCATCGCTACCTTGGGGCTGGGGTCAGCTTCGGAAGCGACGCCAGCTCCGAAGACCGCGACGCCAGGCCATCCCCGCGGCCCCTTTCTCCCGTATTCCGGTCGCCCCCCAACGGGAGGCGCGGCGTTCGCGCTCGTCTTCGGGTTGGAGATCCTCTTCGCGACCTTCTTCATCTGGGGACTGCCGCGCTGACGCCCGCAGATCGGTCGCCGATGCGTCGACGACGGCCGGGGCGGCGCGGCCCGTGCGTGTTTGTCCGGCGTTGGTGGGTGGGGGTTGTCAGACAATTCTCCGCCTCCAAGGCTGGGTCCGAGCGGCCGTCCCCGGCCGTGCACCCCCGCATCCGGCATCCGGCGCAAGGGAGAAGCATGCGCGCACACCTCAAGATCCTCATCGCCGCCGCGGCGGCGACCGTGGGCCTCGGCCTGGCCGCCGCCCCCGCCCACGCGGGTGAGGAGATATGGCCGGGCAAGGGCGGGTTCGCTCCGGCGAGCGACGACTTCTACCCCGGCGGTGGCACCTTCGCCCCGCCGAAGGAGGACTTCTACCCCGGCGGTGGCACCTTCGCCCCGCCGAAGGAGGAGCCCTGGCCGAGCAGCGGCGGGTGAGGTTTCCCGGCCGTGCCACGGTGGGGTCCTGCGGGGGTCGCCCCCGCGGACCGGCCGCCGGGGCGCGGCCGGGAGCCCCCGGTGGCACGCCGCGATAGGCCGTGGGCGGGATAAGGGCAGCCGGGGACCGGGCTGATCCTTCGCCGGAGTCCGGTCAGCCGCCCTAAGGCCGCCGCCTTCCCCCGCCAGAAGTCGCCGCGCGAGTTCGACTTCGAGGCCAACCGGGCATCGACCCCGCCACCATCCACGCCCTGGCCACCAAGCTGGTGAACGAGTTGGTCGAGGCGGCCGACGACAAGCCGCTGATCAAGACCATCGCCCGCTACGGCCGCGGCGCCGAACTGCTGTTCCGGGTTCTCACCAAGCGCGAGGAGAAGAACAGCCTGGCCGTCGCTCCCAACGAAGCCTTCGGCGGCACCATCATCGAGACCGGCGCCGACTCCCACCGGTTTGCCCAGCCCCGCGCCCGAGCTCGTGCTGCCGGCTGAGACGCTGCCTTCAAGCGTGGGTGGATCGAGGGCGTGGAAATGCCGTCGCCACCCGGACGGCGCGTCATTACTCTCGGCCGGATGAGTGAAGATCTTCTGGCCGCCTATGACCAGCATCTGCGCGGAACAGGCGTCCCGGCACTGGGCGCTTGGATCGAGCGGGACGGTCCGCTGCTGCGGATCGTCGGGGAGCATCGCGGCTTCGTCACCGGGCCGCGCGACCTGTCCGGCCATGACGTCGAAGCTCTCATCGCCGCGCAGATCGCCTTCTTCGGCGGCCGCGGTGAGGCCGTGGAGTGGAAGGCCTGTGGCCACGACCTCCCTCATGACCTGCCCGACCGGCTGCGAGCCGCGGGATTCGTCGCCGACCCCACCGAGACGGTCGTCATCGGCGGTATCTCCGACACACTGACCGCACCGTCCGCCCCCGATGGCGTGGTGATCCGCAGGGTCGGCCGCGAGGCGATCCCCGCGATCGTGGCGATGGAGTCGCAGGTCTGGGAACGCGACTGCGGCTTCATCAGTGACCACCTGTCCGGCAGTCTGGCCGCCGCTCCCGACCGCCTGGCGATCTTCACAGCCGAAGCCGCCGGCCAGGTCGTCGGCGCGGCCTGGGTGGAGCTCATCGAGGGCGGGGTCTTCGCATCCCTCTGGGGCGGGTCGACGCTGAAGGAGTGGCGAGGCCAGGGCATCTACCGGGCCCTCGTGGCCGTCCGAGCGCGCCTGGCCGCCGAGCATGGCTACCGATACCTGCACGTCGACGCCTCCGACGACAGCCGCCCCATCTTGGAGCGTCTCGGCTTCACCGCGATCACCACCACGACCCCCTACATCTGGTCGCCGCCGGCCTGATCACCAGCGCACCTGGCGTACTCCACCCCCGCCACCGTCGCTGATCCTCATCGACATCACCGCCTCCCAGCCTCCACAGCCGTCACTCGAACCCGCGCACAAACGTTGCTGAACCTCACGGCTGCAGCCGTCCTCAATGGCGCGACGTTCAGTGCCGACGCCTCCTTCGAGTAACCGAGGTTCGGCTGAGGCGCGTCCGCGTGGCGGTCAGGGGTCGATTGGACGCGTCAGAGCAGCTCCTGGGCTTGCGGGACGCGGATGAGGAGATCGTGCATGGTCGCGTTCTCGTCGGGGGTGTAGGTGGCGCCTCGGATGAGGACGACAGGTGTCGCTGCGCCGGATTGCCCCATCAGGGCGGATGCCGCGGCGGCGAGCTCGTCGACGCGGTTGATGTCGCCCCAGGCCGGGTTGCCGTCCAGGTCCTTGTCGCCTGGGACGGGGCGTTCGAGGCCCGCGATCCCGGCGAGGCCGATCGCGGCGCCGGAGGATCCCTCGCGCCACTGCTGGCCAAGACTGTCGGAGATGATGACGGCGGGGCGGATCCCGGTGAGGGCGTGGAGATCGTCTCGGATGGTGCGGGCGGATCGGTCGGGATCGACCGGGAGCAGGCAGGCCCAGCCCTCGGCGAACGGGCCGGCGTTGCTGCTGTCGACGCCGCCGGAGGTGTCGACGATGCCGCGGTTGTCGAGAGTGATGATGTGGCGGCCGAAGATCGCCAGGACGTCCTGCGATTCGGTGAGGATCAGCTCGCACAGGCGAGGGTCACGGCCGGTGCGGTGGGCGAGCTCCTCAGCACGGTCGCCCGGGGTGACCGAGTCGAGGGACACGATGCGCCCTTCGGCCTTGGACACGATCTTCTGCGCGACGACCAGGACGTCGCCAGGCTGAAGGACATGTCCGTCGCACGCGATCGCGTCAGCGATGAGCCGGCCGAGCTCGTCGCCGGTGTGGATGCGTGGCATGCCGGGGATGGCCCGCAGGCGCATGTCCCAGGTGGTCATCTGAGCTCCAGCCATACTCGAAGGCGATCGGGGCTGAGGTCTTCATCGTTCGCGCCGAGAGGTGTCGGGCAAGAGATGCAGGGCGCCCGTCATGTTGGATCGACCGGTTCTGCGGCAAAGCGTGAGGTTTCGGGGAACGGTTGATCTCCTGGTGGCCGCGCGCGGTGGCGGTGAGCTCGTCGGTAGGAGGCTCGATGCCGTCGATGGTGAGGCGGCGCGCCCGGTGACCGATGGGTACTGGCGTGCCAGCAGCGTGTAGGCGTCGCCGCCGCGTCCCGCGCGGGTGAGGAGACGGGCGAGGCTGTCCAGGGGTTCGAGTGCGCGCCGCACGGTGTCGGCACGCGGTCGGCCTGGTGGGATCCATGTGGTCACTCCCAGGTGACCACGATGGGCCGGTGCGGGCGCTGGAGGACGAACCGGCCGGTGCCGGGGGTGCTGCTGCCCAGGTCGGTGCCCGGGTCAGGCAGCGCGAACGAGGCCGTCCGGTTCCGCCAATGCGTGTTGAAGGTCTGGACCTGGTTCGCGACCTGGTCTGCGAGAGCTGCGCCGTCGGGGCCGTGGCCGACGACACCGACCTCGACGTCCTCCTGGCCGCGCCGCGAGGTCAGGTACGCCAGGCTGCTTCCGCTGGTGGTGGCCATCGCGCCCCAGCCGAACAGCGGCGTCACGGTCCCGCGCTCCTTGGCCGCGGGCTGGACCTGCATGCGCATCAGCGGGTTGGGGAGCGTGAGCGACAGCCACAGCTCCATCCACTCCATGGATGTGGTGTGACCGAAGCGGGCGCCGGTCCATGCCTCGTGCCGGGGCGTGGTGAAGATGCCGGCGAGGGCCGTTCCGTCGGCCTGCTGGTCCTTGTGGATCTGGAGTGCGACGTCGCTTTCGGGGGTGAGGTGGACGGTGCGGCGCGGGTCGTCTCCGATCCCTCGCAGCGGCATGAACACGGCGAGCCGGCTGTCGACCGAGGACCAGGCGTCCCGGGTGCGTTCGAAGGCGATGGACCGGGATGCGGTGCCGCGAAGCCGGACGGGGACGACCAGGCGCCCGTCGCGGGCGGTCTGCTCCAGCCACGGGGCCGGGACCTCCCATGCGCCGACCGTCGCGATCACCCGGTCGTAGGGCGCGCCCTCTGGGTGGCCGAGGGCACCGTCTCCCAGGATCGCGGTGACGTTGGTGACGTCGGCGTCGGTCAGGTGTGCGCGAGCCCCGTCGACGAGGTCTTCGTCGACGTCGATGGTGACGACGCGGCCGGCGGGGCCGACGATGTGGCCCATGAGCGCGGCGTTGTAGCCGGTTCCGGCTCCGGCTTCCAGGATCGCGTGGCCGGGCTGGGCGTCGAGCTGGCCGAGCATCATCGCGACGATGCCGGGCTGGGACGCGGCGGAGATGTTCGCGCCCGTCCCGTCGTACTTGGTGTAGACGGGGGTGTCGGCGTAGGCGTCCGCGAGCGGCACCCCGGGCACGAACCTGTCGCGGGGCACCTCCCGCAGCGCGCTCTCGATCGGGGTGCCGGGGGCGACGAGGCCCTGCTGGACGAGCCTGGCGGTCAGGTCGGCGCGGAGCTCGCCTGCAGTAGGTTTGTGATTACTGAGTGTGGTCATGGTGGAGACCTTAGACGCCGTCGTCGCCAAGGTACGGCTCGGTCGGACGCACCACGTAGCTCAGGACATCGGCGGCCAGAGGATCGTGCGGGGCGCGGCGCAGCAGGTAGCCGCCGACGCCGGTCAGCCTGCGGATCACGTCGAACTCCGCCACGTGCGCAACCTCGCCAGCGTCCAGCCGGGTCCGGGCGTCGGTGCGGACCGCAGCGTCCAAGTGGTGCTGAGCGCGGGCGGTGATTTCGGTACGGGTGCGGCGTCTGGTCTGCCCGGCGCGGGGATGCCTTCATCAGACGTTCCGTGAGCAGGTGCCCGGCTGCTCGAGCGGTACCAGCGTCGAACGAGCAGGCTCACCGGCCGACTGGGCGCGGTGGTTCGGGGGCCGGCCGGGCGGGCGCTCAGGTCGTCCAGGGCCGGGTCTCGACGACGGTGCTGCCGGTGGCGCCGCTTCTCAGTGCGCCGCCCCCTGCTCCTGGCGTACTTGCCGCCCCATCCGATGTAGATCTGCCTGCGGTTCGTCCGATTTTGGCCCCTCTGGTCCCCCGTCCCGGAATCCCCTCGTACGGCGACGACCGGCTGCGGGCGTTTCGTGGTGTGGGGTGTTCGGGTGCCTGCCGGGTGGGGCGTGTGGTGTCTGTGGGACGGCCCGGGGTTGTGGGTTTCCGGGCGCGTCCGCTGGAGGTGGGTGGGTCATTCCGTGGTGGACGGGGTGGGTTCGGGGGCGGTGGTCTGCTCTCCCGGTTCTCCCGCGTCTGGGTCCGTGGCGGGTTGGGGGGTGGGGCGGCGGAGGACGGTGTAGGCGACGGCGGCTGCGGCGATGCCGCCGAGGACGCCGACGATGGCGATGGTGGTCATGGCGTGGACGAAGGCGTCGCGGGCGGTGTGGGCGAGGGCGGTGTCGTGGGTTCGGGTGGCCAGGGCGAGGGCGTCGCCGAGGGATTCGCGGGCGGGGCCGGTGATGGTGTCGGGCAGGTTGCGGGAGTAGGCGGTGGTCAGGACGGTGCCGAGGATGGCGACGCTGAGGGCCTGGCCGATCTGCTGGACGGTGTCGTTGACGGCGGAGCCGACTCCGGCGCGGTCCTTGGGGAGGGCGGCGAGGAGGGTGCCGTAGGCGGCGGGTCCGGCGGTGCCGCTGCCGGCGCCCATGACCATGAGGGCGGCGACGAGGTGGGGGTAGCCGTCGCCGGGGCGGATGAGGGCGAGGAGGCCGAATCCGGCGGCGAGGAGGAGGAGTCCGGTGGCGAGGGCGGCGCGGGTGCCGAGTTTGCGGTCGAGGGCGACGCCGATGCCGTTGAAGGCGATGACGGTGACGAGCATGGGCATGAAGGCCAGGCCGGTCTTGAGGGGGGTGTAGTCGAGGACGAACTGGAGGTACTGGGTGAGGGCGAGGGTGAGGCCGCCGGCGGACAGGGACATCAGGACGATGGAGAGGCTGGCGCCGGTGAAGTTGCGGTTGGCGAACAGGGCGATGGGGAGCATCGGGTGGGGGGTGTGGCGTTCCCAGAGCGCGAAGCCGGTGAGACCGAGGGCGGCGAGCGCGAAGCCGATGAGGACGGTGGGGGCGGTCCAGCCGTGGCGGGCGATGTTGATGACGGCCCAGACGAGGGCGGTCATGCCGGTGGTGGACAGCAGGGCGCCGGGCAGGTCGGGGCGGTTGGCGGGGCCGCGGGATTCGGGGATGACGATGAGGGCGGCGATGACGCCGAGGATCGCGACGGGGATGTTGATGAGGAAGACCGAGCCCCACCAGTAGTGCTGGAGGAGGAGTCCGCCGGCGACGGGGGCGCCGAGGGCGCCGACCATGAGGGCCGAGCTCCAGATCGCGATGGCCTTCTTGCGTTCGTCGTCGTCGAAGACGGTGGTGAGGATCGACAGGGTGCCGGGCATGAGGAAGGCGCCGCCGATGCCCATGAGGGCGCGGGCGGTGATGAGTTCGGTGGGGTCGCCGGCGTAGGCGGCGAGGCCTGAGGCGCCGCCGAAGAGGATGAGGCCGGTGATGAGGCCGAGGCGGCGGCCGTAGCGGTCGGAGAGGGCTCCCGCGGTGAGGAGGAGTCCGGCGAACACCAGGATGTAGGCGTCGAGGATCCACTGGATGTCGGCGTTGCTGGCGCCGAGGTCGCGGATGAGTGAGGGGATCGCGACGGTCAGGACGGTGTTGTCGATGACGACGACGAGGAGGCTGAGGCAGAGGACGGCGAGGATGAGCCAGCGCCGTGGATCCGGCGTGGTGGTGGGCATGGGGGTGCTCACTTCCTATCGTACGGTGCACGATTTTTCGAACACTGTACTACTCGTCGCACGCTGTACGACGGTAGGTAGGGTGAAGGCCTGCTCCCTGCCCGGGGACCTGGTGAGATCGAAGGACGTGTGATGCCGCGGAAGACCGACCCGATCAGCGACTCGGTGTGGATGCGTCCTGAGCGTCCGCGCCGGGGCCGTCCGCAGCTGAGCCGGGGGGAGATCGTGACGGCGGCGGTGGCGCTGCTGGACGCCGAGGGCCTGGAGGGGTTCAGCATGCGGCGGCTGGGCGCGGCGCTGGGGGCGGGCGCGACGTCGCTGTACTTCTATGTGGACGGCAAGAACGAGCTGCTGGATCTCGCGATGGACGAGATCATGGGCGAGGTGCCGCTGCCGGGCCCGGAGGTGAGGTGGCGGGAGGCCGCGGCGGGGTTCGTGCGGGAGATGCGGCGGATGCTGGTCCGGCATCCCTGGGTGATCGGGTTGTTCGGGACGCGGTTGACGATCGGCCCGAACTCGTTGCGGTTCAGTGACCGGTTCATCGAGGTGTTCCTCTCGGCGGGGTTCTCCGGGCAGGCGGTGTCGTGGGCGAGTTCGGTGCTGATGTCGCACGCGGTCGGGTCGGCGGCGGGTCAGGCGTCCTACCAGCGGGCGACCGAGGGGCTGGGCCTGGAGCACGAGGAGCTGCTGGAGCGGTTCGATCCGTTTGTGGTGGAGCAGGCGGAGCGGTATCCGGCCTACGCGCGGTGGTGGCTGGAGAACCGGGACCAGATGGCCGGGTGGGACGGTCCTGAGGAGGGCGCGGAGTTCGGCGCGCAGCGGATCCTGGACGGCCTGGAGCTGTGGCTGCACCGCGAGCACCTCGAGGCGGTCTCCCCCGCCCGCCCGAAGCGGGCCACGGGCGGCGACGCCGCGTCCGACGCCGCGTCCGACACCGCGTCCGACACCGCGTCTGACGCGGACGCGGACGTGAACGCGGATGCTGTGAGCGGGCAGCGGCCCGCCGATCGCTGACGGCCGTGGACGCGCTGATCCCGCGTCCGCCTGCCGAACTCGCGCCGGGTGTCGTCCTTGTTCCCGGCTGGCTGGGGCCCGGGGTGCAGGCGCGGCTGGTGGAGGCGTGCCGGGAATGGGCGCGTGGCCCCGCCGGGATGCGGCGGGTGCGGCTTCCGGGTGGCGGGGTGATGTCGGTGCGGACGGTGTGCCTGGGGTGGCACTGGGAGCCGTACCGGTACGTCCGGGCCGTCGACGGTGTTCCGGTGAAGCCGTTCCCGGAGTGGCTGGCGGAGCTGGGCGGTCGGGCGCTGGCGGACGCGCGCGGCCTGTCCCCCGCGTTGGCCGCGGATCCGGCGGCCGACGGCTGGGATCCGGACGTGGCCCTGGTGAACTTCTACGACGCCGACGCCCGGATGGGGCTGCACCAGGACCGGGACGAGCGCAGCGCCGCGCCGGTGGTGTCGTTCAGCGTGGGCGACACCGGGGTGTTCCGGCTGGGGAATCCGGAGGGGCGGGGGCGCCCGTGGCGGGACGTGCCGTTGGAGTCGGGTGACGTCCTGGTGTTCGGGGGGCCGAACCGGCTGGCGTTCCATGGGGTGACGCGGGTGCTGCCGGGGACGGGCCCGTCCGGTACCGGCATGGGCGCGGGGCGCCTGAACCTCACGCTCCGCGTCACCGGTCTGTGAGCGCTCCCCCACCAATGAGCGTCCCCCTCGGCCGGTTCGGTGGCCGAGGGGGACGTGGGCGATGTGGGGTGGAGGTGAGGCGTCAGGCGGAGTGGGTGAACTCGGCGCGGAGGCGGTCCAGGCCCATGGGGCCGAGGTCCAGGGCGTGCTGGTGGAACGCCCGGAGGTCGAACGCGGCGCCGTCGCGGTGGCGGGCGGCCTCGCGGGCCTCCAGCCAGATCCGCTCGCCGAGCTTGTAGGCGATGGCCTGGCCGGGGCGTCCGAGGTAGCGGTCGATCTCGAAGGCGACCTCGGCGGGGGTCATGGCGCCGCCGTGGCGGGTGAGGAACTCGCGGCCGAGGTCGGCGTTCCAGCGCTCGCCCTCGTGGAAGCCGGTCCCGGCGGGGATCGGGAGTTCCAGGTGCAGGCCGATGTCCAGGACGACGCGGGCGGCGCGCAGCTGCTGTCCGCCGGCGAGCATGCCGAGGCGGTGGGCGGGGTTGCGGTAGTAGCCGAGTTCGTCCATCAGGCGTTCGGCGTACAGGCCCCAGCCCTCGCAGTGGCCGGGGTGGAGTTCGCTGGAGGTCCGCTGGAAGCGGTTGAGGGTGGTGGTGTTGAGGGTGGTCGCGCCGAGTTGCAGGTGGTGGCCGGGGACGCCCTCGTGGTACATGGTCGCCGGAACGGTCCAGGTGATCATGTCGGCGTCGGGGGCGGGGACGGTCCACCAGACGGTGCCGGGGCGGGAGAGGTCCTCGGCGGGGGCCAGGTAGTAGATGCCGGAGTCGACCGGGGGGATGCGGCAGTCGACGGTGCGGAGCGGTTCGGGGATGGTGAAGTGGGTGCCGTCCAGGTCGTCGATGGCGCGGTCGGCGAGGTCCTGGATGTGGCGGCGGAACGCCTCGGCGCTGGTGACGCGGTGGGCGGGGTCGGCGTCGAGGGCGGCGATGACCTCGGCGACGCGCGCGCCGGGCAGGATCCGGGCGGCCTCCTCGGCCATCTCGGCCTCGACGCGGGCGAGTTCGGCCCAGCCCCAGGCGTAGGTCTCCTCCAGGTCCAGGGTGGTGCCGAGGTAGTCGCGGACGCCGAGGGCGTAGGCGTCGCGGCCCAGGGCGTCGTGGGCGGGGGCGTGGGGGGCGATCTCGGTTTCGAGGTAGTGGGCGAAGTCGTGGAGGGCGGCCGCGGCGGCGCGCGCGGCGGCCGTGAGGGGTTCGGCGAGGGGGCCGCCGCCGTACTGGGCGTAGCGGTCGGCGAGGCCGGTGAGGTAGGCGGGGGCGATCCGGCACACCTCGATGTTGCGCTGGACCTGGCGGAGCGGCGCGACGCGTCCGCGCTGGCGGGCGGCGGTGAGGGTGGTGGTGAGCCCGGCGAGGACGGCGGGGAACGCCGACAGGCGGGCGAGGACGGGTTCCCAGCGGGTCGCGGGGCCCTGGTCGAGGAGTTCGACGGCCTGCCGCAGCCGCTGGACGGGCCCGTCGGTGGTGTCGAGGAGCTGGTCGCGGACGCCGGCGTCGGCGAGGGCGATCTCGGTTTCGAGGCGGTCGCGCAGGACGGCGGCGGCGATCCGCGCCCCGCCCGTGTCGTCGACGGGGGTCTTGTCGAGTTCGGCGAGGGTGCGGCGCGCCAGGTCGGTGCGGGCCGCTTCGCCGTCGGGGCTGTAGTCGGTGAGCCGGTCGTCCTGCCCGGCGATGCCCATCATCGCGGCCAGGCAGGGGTCCAGCGCGGCCATCTCGTCGACGTGGCGGTCGGCCAGCGCGTCCAGGGAAGTGATCATCTCCCCAGCGTAGGGCCCGGCGGCGGGCGGTCACGCGGTGCCCGTTCCGCGTGTCCGTGATCTTGTGGTCCGGTCAGGTGGAGTCGGTGGCCAGGCGCAGGCCGAAGCCGAGGAGGACGACGCCGGACACGCGTTCCAGGACGCGGCGGACGCGGGGCCGCCGCAGGACGCGTCCGGCGCCGCCGGCGAGCCACACGATCGGCGTGTACCAGGCCAGGTCGACCAGGGCCCACAGCACCGACAGCCCGATGAGGGTGAGGGGGACGGACGCGCCGTGCGGGACGAACTGCGGCAGGAACGACACGGCGAACACGCCGGCCTTGGGGTTGGCGAAGCTGGTCACCACGCCCTGCCGGTAGCTCCGTCCCACGCCCGTCGGCGCTGCGTCCTCGCCGCCCGCCGCCTCCGAATCCGCCCCTTCCGCAGACGACGCAGACGCCGCGGATGACGTGGACGCCGTGGAAGCGGTGGGCTTCGCGCGGCGGGACTGCCAGAGGGCCCGGAGCCCGAACCAGACCAGGACGGCGGCGCCCGTGATCCGCAGGACGTCGTAGGCGACGCGGGAGGCGACCAGCAGCGCCGACAGTCCCAGTGCGGCGGCCAGGCCCCAGGCCAGGACGCCGGTCTCGTTCCCCAGGACGGTCGCCAGTCCCGCGCGGCGTCCTTCGCGCGCGGCGCGCTGGACGATCACCACGGTGCTGGGTCCGGGCACCATCGCGATGAGGAACGCCGCGCCGAGGAAAGCCACCAGTTCGTTCACGGGTGCATCCTCGCCGCGCGCCGCGTCCCGTGGCAAGACCGCCCGGCGGCCCGCCGGCGCGCCGGGGGCGGCGTCAGACGGATCCGGCGCCGCCGCCGTCGTCGCCGGGTGAGCCGGTCGGGCCCGGGGTCACGGGTGAGGTGCCCCGGGGGGTCGGCGTCGGCGAGGGCGACGGGGTCGCCGGGGTGGTCGGCGGTGGCGTGTCCGACGGGCTCTCGAGGGTCGGTTCGGGGGGCTGCGGCGGCGGGGTCTTCACCGTCGGCTGGCAGGCGAACAGGACCAGCAGCAGGACCGCGAGGACGGCCAGGACTCCGGCGAGGGTGAGGATCGCGGCGACCAGGCCGCGTTCCGGGGGCCGTTCGGGGGGCGGCCCGGCGGGCAGCGGCGGTCCCAGGGGGGCCTCGAGGGCGGGTTCGCCGGTGCCGCCCGCCCAGTACGGCTGGAACAGGGGGCCGCGGCGGCGCACGCCGCCCCAGCGTCCGCGGAGCGCGCCGCGCGGGACGACGGGCTCGAGGAACCGTTCCGCGCCGGGCGTGTGGCCGTCGAAGGTGGTCGCGATCCAGGGGGCGGGCCCGTCGGGCTGCGCCGCGAGGATCTCCGCCACTCCCCCGGGCCCGCCACCTACCACGGGCGCGGGCGCGGCTGCGGGTCCGGTGCCGAAGCCGGGTGTTTCGTCGTGCGCGGCGAACACCGGACGCGCCTGACCGTCCACGGCCGCCCCCGCCCCCGGGTCCGGCCCTGCTCCGGGCGCCGCCGGGGCAGGCGCGGGGGTGGGGTCGGTGAGGGTGGGCGCGGCGGTCCCCGGGACGGTTCCGGTGGCGCCGGGGATGGGCGCGGGGAGGTGGCCGGGGGCGTGAGAGGTTCCTGCCAGGCCCGCCAGGATCGCGGCGCGGAACCGGTCGCGGGCGGCGGCGTCGGAGGCGGCGTCGCGGGACAGGACCGCGACGCTCGCGCGGCGTCCCTGGTCGTCCACGCCGAGGTACACGATCCCGGCCGCGTTCTCGGTGAGCCGGGCCGTCAGCCGGAACGGCCCCACCCGGACAGGATCCCCGGAGGGCAGCGGCCGTGACATGTCCGTCAGCCTAACAACACCCGCCCGCTCCGGGATCCCGCCCGTGGCGGCGGCCGCCGACCGCCCCTGCGGGCGTCGCGCCGGCCGCCGGGCGGGGCGTTCCTGTGGGGCTCCCGGGGCGATCGTGCCGGGCCTGGCCGGATGGTGTCCGCAGGGCAAGGGTGGGTGTTCCCCGCCACACCCCTCGGAGTGATCGCGTAAGGTCGGAAAAGGGGCCGCACCGGCACGGGGCGTCCCCGCCCGCCGTGGCCCGCCGGGACGCGCGGCCGGCGCCCTTGGAGGTTTCGGTGGCGCCGTCCCGCCCCTGGTCGGGGCTCCGGGCGCCGCGCCTCGTGCCGCACCGCCCGTCCGTCCATTGCCGTCCATCCAGTGAGGGACCCGCAGATGACCGTCGCCGCCCACGACGTCGACCAGGCCGCCGCGCTGCTCCAGCGGACGGTCACGGAGGTCAAGAAGGTCATCGTCGGGCAGGAGCACATGGTCGAGCGGATGGTGGTGGCGCTCCTCGCGCGCGGCCACTGCCTGATCGAGGGTGTGCCGGGTGTCGCCAAGACGCTGGCGGTCGGGACGCTCGCGCGGGTGGTGGGCGGGACGTTCGCGCGGTTGCAGTTCACGCCGGACCTGGTGCCGTCCGACATCGTGGGCACGCGGATCTACCATCCCTCGACCGAGCAGTTCGACGTGGAGCTCGGGCCGGTGTTCGTGAACTTCGTGCTGGCCGACGAGATCAACCGGGCGCCCGCGAAGGTCCAGTCGGCGCTGCTGGAGGTCATGGCGGAGCGGCAGGTGTCGCTGGGCGGGCACACCTACAAGCTGCCCGCGCCGTTCATCGTGCTGGCGACGCAGAACCCGATCGAGTCCGAGGGCGTGTACCCGCTGCCGGAGGCGCAGCGCGACCGGTTCCTGATGAAGATCGACGTGCGGTATCCGGGGGCGCACGAGGAGCTGCAGATCCTGCGGCGGATGAGCGTGGACCCGCCGGAGGCCGACGCGCTCCTCACCCCGGAGATGCTGATCGGGTTGCAGCGCGCCGCGGAGGAGGTGTCGGTGCACGAGCTGGTCGCCGACTACATCGTGCGGCTGGTGATGGCGACGCGTGAGCCGGAGCAGTACCGGCTGCCGGACCTGCGGCCGGTGATCGAGATCGGCGCGAGTCCGCGGGCGACGCTGGGGCTGGTGGGCGCGGCGCGGGGTTTGGCGCTGCTGAACGGCCGTGACTACGTGCTGCCCGACGATGTGCGGGCGGTCGCGCGGGACGTGATGTCGCACCGGATCGTGCTGTCGTTCGACGCCCTCGCCGACGGTGTCGACACCGGGGACGTGGTGGAGCAGATCCTGGCGGCGGTGCCGCCGCCGCGCGTGGTGTGGAACCAGGGGACGACCGCCGGTGCCGGGGCCGGTGCCGGTCAGGTGACGGCCTGATGCCTCCCGCCACGGGCCCGTCCACACCGCCGCCGCCGTCCGATCCGGTGCCGGGCGCGGACGGCCCCGGCCATCCCGGCACCCCCGCGGCAGGTGAGGGTGCGTGGGGGCAGCGGCCGGGGTTCGCGCCGCCGCTGCCGCCCGCGCCCGAGCGGTCCGGTCCGCGGGATTCGCGGCTGGCGGAGCTGGTGCCGGAGCGGACGCTGCGGCGGCTGGAGCTGTCGGTGACGCGCCGCCTGGACGGCCTGCTGAACGGTGAGCATCTGGGGTTGCTGCCGGGTCCGGGCACCGAGCTGGCCGAGGCGCGCCTGTACCAGCCGGGTGAGGACGACGTCCGGCACATGGACTGGGCGGTGACGGCCCGCACGACCACCCCGCACGTCCGGGACCTGATCGCCGACCACGAGCTGGAGGTGTGGGCGCTGGCCGACCTCACGCCGAGCATGGGCTTCGGGACGGCGCGGATGGTCAAGCGTGACCTGGCGGTCGCGGCCCTGGCGGCGGTGGGGTTCCTGACCGTCCGGCTGGGCGACCGGGTCGGGGCGTACCTGCTGGACCGGGACCGGTTGCGGCGGCGGCCCGCCCGGACGGGGAAGGCGGCGCTGTACGCGCTGCTGCAGGACGTGCTGGACACCGATCCGCATCGTCCGGAGGCCGCGCGCCCGGGTGGGACGATCGGGCTCGCGGGTGCCCTGCGGGAGGCCGTTCCGGGTTCCGCGCCGGGAACGCTGTCGGGGGTTCTGCCCGGTGGGGTGCGGCCGGACCTGGCGGCGGGGATCGCGGCGCTGCACCGGGGTCAGACCCGCCGCGGCCTCCGCGTGATCATTTCCGACTTCCTCCCCGACGCCGCGTTCACCGGGCCCGCCGCGGCCGAGGCCGGTTCAGGCCGGGGACGGGGACGGGGCCGCCGTGGCGACGCGGCGCCCGTCCCGGACATGGCACCTGGGGAATTGCCGTGGGAGCGGCCGCTGCGGCGGCTCGCGGCGCGGCACCAGGTCCTCGCCGTGGAGATCATCGACCCGCGTGAGCTGGACCTTCCCGACATCGGCCCGGTCGTGATGACCGACCCGGAGACGGGCGCCACGCAGGAGATCCACCTGTCGCGGAAGGTCCGCGAGCGGTACGCGGCGGCGGCACGGGAGCAGCGGGAGGCGACCCGGGCGGCGCTGCGCCGCGCGGGCGCGCACCACCTGGTGCTGCGCACCGACCGTGACTGGGTCACCGACATCGCCCGGTTCGCACTGCGGCGGCGCCGGTCCGCCGGACGCGCCGCCGGCCCCGCTGGCGGCGGCTCCTCCTCTGCCGGTTCTTCGGTTGCCGGTTCTTCGTTTGCCTCTGCCCCTTCGACCGGCGGCACGTCCGCGGGAGACCACGCATGACCCTCCTGTCCCCCGGACGGCTCTGGCTGCTCCTGCTGCTCCCGCTGCTGGTGGCCGTCTACGTGCTGCTGCAGCGGCGCCGCCGCGGCTACACCGTCCGGTTCACCAACCTGGCGCTGCTGTCGCAGGTCGCGCCACGTCACCCGGGGTGGCGGCGGCATGTCGGCGCGGGCCTGTTCCTGGTGATGATCACGCTGATGGTCGTGGGGTTCGCGCGTCCCGCGGGGACGGTGAAGGTCCCCCGCGACCGGGCGACGATCATGGTGGCGGTGGACGTGTCGCTGTCGATGATGGCCAAGGACGTCCCGCCGAGCCGGGTCGAGGCGGCCAGGTCGGCGGCGAAGAAGTTCATCGGGGAGCTGCCGTCCCGGTTCAACGTGGGCGTGGTGTCGTTCGCGGGGAACGCCAACCTGATCGCCGCGCCGTCGGCGGACCGGCAGACGGCGCTGGCGTCGATCGACCAGCTGGTGCTGGCCAAGCGGACCGCGATCGGCGAGGCGGTGTTCACCTGCCTGCAGGCCGTCCGGACGTTCGACTCCCAGGCCAGCCAGGACCCGCCGCCCGCGCACATCGTGCTGCTGTCGGACGGCGACAACACCACGGGCCGGTCGGTGCAGGAGGCCGTCGACGCGGCGCGCGCCGCGCACGTCCCGGTGTCCACGATCGCGTTCGGGACGCCGTACGGCACCGTCGACATCGAGGGTGAGACGACCGGGGTGTCGGTGAACAAGGAGACGCTGCGGTCCCTGGCCGAGTCCACCGACGGCCGCGCCTACGAGGCGGAGTCGCTGGGGCAGCTCACCGACGTGTACACCCACATCGGCAGTTCCCTGGGGTTCAAGACCGAGCATCGGGACATCTCCGCCCGGTTCCTGGGCGTGGCGCTGCTGTTCGCGCTGGCGGCGGCGGGCACGTCCCTCGCCTGGTTCTCCCGCCTCCCCTGACCCGCCAGGACACACGCCGGACCGCACGCCAGGACGCTCGCGGGGGCGAAGGTCAGGGGCCGTCGTCCCGCATTTCCTGCCCTTCCCCGTCCGGGGCGGGGCCGGTGGGGGCGGCGGTGCCGAGGGTGCCGGGAAGCGGAGGGCCGGGCGGGCGGCCCCACAGCGGCGCCGGGCGCGGCAGGCAGGGCCTCAGGTCCGGCGGGGTGCGGGCCGGGGCGATCTGCAGCAGGGCCCAGGCGGCGGCCAGGCCGCAGGTGGTGGCGAACAGGTGCCCGAGGTCCCACAGGGAGTGGTTCCAGAAGACGGGCCCGACGACGCCGAAGAGGAGCCCGGCGATGCCGAAGAGGAGCCACCGGCCCCGCATCAGCAGGACGGCGGCGGCGCATCCGGCGACCATGATGTAGCTGACGCCGACGTCGGTGGTGATGGCCAGGCGGGCGGGCGCGCGGCCGTTCTCCAGGGCGTGGGTCTCGACCAGGGCGGTCAGCAGGGACCCCAGGACGTGCCCGCTCAGCCACACCAGCAGGATCCGGGGGGTGCCGTAGCGGCGTTCGGCCCAGGCGACGACGGTCACGAACAGCACCACGTACATCGCCAGGCCCTCGCCCTTGTCGGCGACCCACAGGGCGCTGTCGAGCAGGGCGCGCAGCGGCGCGCGGTGCAGGTTCCGCAGGTTGGTGCTCTGGAGGGTGGTGAGCAGGTCGATGAGCTTGGGCGGGGCGGAGAACTGGACGAGGGTGGACGCGGTGAAGACCGCGACGTAGGTGAACGTGGCGGGCGCCGACAGGGCCCAGGTGTGGGCGCGGTGCGTCCAGGGTTCGCAGGCCGCGACGATCCGGCGGGCCGGCCCCCACGCCAGTCCGAGCGCCCGCAGCGCGTACCAGCCGGCCACGACCAGTATGAATGCGACGACCATGTCCGTCCCCGACCTCACTTCGTCGGCCCTACCCCGCCTGCTGACGTTCTCAACTCTCCCCCACGCCCGCACCCGCGCGTCCCCGGCACGCCGCCCGCCCCTGGCCCGTCCCGGTGCGCCGCCGCCCCGGGGCCGGGCGCGCCG
>NZ_RFFG01000260.1 GCF_003696215.1 Actinomadura harenae
CCCTCTCTGTCAGACTCTTGAGAGACAACAGGACATATGAGTCTTCTGTGACATGAGTAGGGCGAGAGCAGGATTTTCCGGTCGTGACGTTGAGTGTTGTTGATCTCCGCGATGATGGTGTCGTGGGCAAGAAGAAGGAAGGCCCTCGTGCGGGCCGGGCGAAGCGAAGGACGTTCACGCCCGAGTACAAGCTCGCGATCGTGGCCGAGTGGGAGCAGCTGACCGAGCCCGGTGCCCGGGGCGCGTTGCTGCGCCGCGAGGGCCTCTACCACTCACACATTCAGGACTGGAAGCGGCTGGCGGACGCCGGTTCGCTGAACGCGCTGGCGGCCAGGCCGTCCGGGCCCAAGCCGTCCAAGAGCGAGGCCGACCGGCAGGTCGAGAAGCTCGAGCGGGAGAAGGCCGCCCTGGCCGAGGAGCTGGAGAAGACGAAGAAGGCTCTGGCGATCATGGGAAAAGCGCACGAGCTCTTGACGCTGCTGGTCGAGGGCTCGGACTCCGCCACGCCACCACGCCGTTGATCGACCAGGCGGTCGCGGAGCTGGAGCCCCTGTTGGGGACGGCGGCGGCGTGCCGGCTGACCGGCAAACCCCGCGCGACCCTCTACCGGCACCGCAACCCCCGCCCTCGCCCGTTCGGGCCGCGCCGCCCCGTCATCCATCCCGCCGCCCTGTCGGCAGCCGAGCGAGAAGGGGTACTGGCGGTGCTGCGGTCGGATCGGTTCGCCGACAAGTCTCCCGCTCAAGTGTGGGCGATTCTGCTGGACGAGGGCACCTACCTGTGCTCGATCTCCACCATGTATCGGCTGCTCCGGCAGCACGGCGAGGTGCGGGAGCGGCGCCGTCAGGCCACCCACCCGCCGCGCAAGCGGCCCGAGCTGATGGCGACCGGCCCCAACCAGGTTTGGAGCTGGGACGTGACGAAACTGAAGGGGCCGTGGAAGGGCGTCTACCACGACCTCATGGTGATGATCGACATCTTCTCCCGCAAGGCCGTCCATTGGAAGATCGTCCCGGAGTCCGGAGCGAACGCCAAGACCTTCCAGGAAGAGGCGTTCACCGCCAACGGCGGCATCGTCCCCACCCACGTGCACGCCGACAACGGGCCCGCGATGACCAGCAAGGACGTCGCCCAACTCCTCGAGGACCTGAAGATCACCCGCAGCCACTCCCGGCCGCACGTCTCCAACGACAACCCCTACAGCGAAAGCAACTTCAAGACACTCAAGTACTGCCCCGCCTTCCCCGGCCACTTCGACACCCCTGAGGCCGCGGCCCGGTTCTGCCAGGCGTTCTTCACCCACTACAACGACCACCACCGGCACTCCGGCATCGGCCTGCACACCCCCGCCTCGGTCCATGACGGCACCGCCGTCACGATCCGCCGGCAGCGGGCCGAAGTCCTCACCGCGGCCTACGCCGCCAACCCCGGGCGCTTCCACGCCCGACCCACCCCGCCCAAGCCGCCCACCAAGGTCTTCATCAACAAACCCCCGAAGGAGAACCCCGAGACAGAACAAGCAGCCTGAACTGTCTCATCCGGTTTGACAGGTTCCG
>NZ_RFFG01000261.1 GCF_003696215.1 Actinomadura harenae
GCACCCAACAAGGCATGACCAAAAAGGAGATCATCCGCTGCCTCAAACGCTACATCGCCCGCGAGCTCTACCAACTCATCACATCAAACGATCTTGAACTCGCCGCTTGACATCCATAGGAGCATCCACTCCCCCGCGCTGCTGGACGCCACCGAGGATCACCGCGGAGCGCCTTGGCCCCCGAAACGTCGGTGGGGCCCGCTTGGATGGCGGGATGAGCTCAGTCGACATCGCCCGGGCCCTGCCTTCGATCGCGGAGGTGCGGGCGTTGAGCAGGGCCTTCGCCACGCTGGACGCCGTCCTGGGCGGAGGCTGGCCCCACACCTTCGATCGAGCATGGCGTCCGGGACACGAGCTCGCGACGATGTCGGACGGCGGCGGGGACGCGTACTCGATCGTGTTCACCCCGGACGGCGCGCTGCTCCTCGGCTTCGACCATGAGTCGGAGATGAGCCCGTACGGCAGCGACGACTACGCGACCTGGCCGGGGCTGGTCGACGATGTTCCAGGCGTGTTCTCCGAACTCCTGGCGTCCCCGGAGTTCGGCCACCAGGGCCCCGACGGCCCGTTCCTGGCGGCCACGGTCTGTATCTGGCGAGGTCACGACGATCCGGCCTGGCGGACGGGCGACATCGAGTTCCCTCCAGGGGACGACCCGGACGGCGCGTCCTGGCTGTTCGGCACTCTGGCCTCGGCCACACCCGAGACGCTCCTCGACTACGCCACCCGCCACGCGGGGAGGGGCGTGGTCGAACTCTCCGACATCAAGGCCGTGCTCGGCCACCGCCGGCTGACCTCTGACCTGCTCGAACGCCTCAACCCCGTCGCCGACCCCGCGATGCTGGCCGAGGCGCTCGACCGCATCGGCTAGCCGAACGGGCGGCGGCCCGTACGGGCCGCTGAAGGGCGGCGCGTCCGGCGACGGGTCAGGTCGGCGATCGGATGTCCGAGGCGAACGCCGGGACGAGGGCCGGGTCCCGGAACGCGGTGATGCGGGCGATGCGGTCTCCGGCCAGCGTCAGGACCTGGACGCCGTAGGGGTGGTCGACGCCGTCCGGGGTGCGCCGGTGGACGACGAGCGCGGGCTGGTCGTTCGCGCGGGTCGGGGTCATCCGCCAGTCCTCCGCGTGCAGGACGCGGGTGGCGAGGAACCCGACGACGGCGTCGCGGCCGGTGAACCAGGTCGGGACCGGCGGCATCTCCATCTCGGCGTCGGCGCGCAGCAGGCCCACCAGGGCGTCGGGGTCGGCGGCGGTGAACGCGCGGACGTAGTCGTCAAGCAGGGCCCGCACGACCGGTTCGTCCGGTTCGGTGAGCTCGTCCGCGACCGGTCCGGCCTCGGCGAGGCGCGCGCGGGCCCGGCGCAGGGCGCTGTCGACGGCGGCGGGCGTGGTCCCGAGCATCACGGCGACCTCGGCGGTGCGGAACGCCAGGACGTCCCGCAGGGTCAGGACGGCGCGCTGCCGGGCGGGCAGGAGCTGGAGCGCGGCGACGAACGCCAGCCGCACCCCCGTCCGGCCCGCCACGACCGCCGCCGGGTCGCCGAGGCCGAG
>NZ_RFFG01000262.1 GCF_003696215.1 Actinomadura harenae
GCGGGGATCAGTCGAGGGGCGGCCAGGTGAGGAGGGCGTGGGCCCAGGTGAGTCCGGCGCCGAATCCGGCGAGGAGGACCTGGTCGCCGGGGTAGAGGCGGTCGTCGGTGACGGCGCGGTGCAGGGCGTAGGGGAGGCTGGCGGCGCCGATGTTGCCGACGTCCTGTCCGGCGATGGCGAGCCGGCCGGGGTCGAGTCCGGCGGCGGGGGCGAGGGAGGCGACGAGTTTGGGGTTGGGCTGGTGCGGGACGACCAGGGCGAGGTCCGTGGTCTTCACGCCCGCGGTGTCGAGGGCGTCGGCGACGATGCGGGGGAAGACGTCGGTGATGAAGTTCCGGACGGCGGCGCCGTCCATGTGGATGGTGTGGTCGAGGGCGGCGAGGGTGTCCGCGGTGGCGGGCAGGCGGCTGCCTCCGGCGGGGATGAGGACGTCGTCGGCGCGGGTGCCGTCGGCGCCCATGCCCATGGCGGTGATGCCGTAGGGGGCGGGGACGGGGCCGAGGACGGCGGCGGCGGCGCCGTCGCCGAACAGGGCTCTGGTGGCGCGGTCGCCGGGGTTGAGGAAGCGGGAGTAGACCTCGACGCCGATGACCAGGGCGTAGGGGCCGCCGCCGGGGGGCCGGGCCGTGTTGCCCGGGGCGGGGGTGCCGGGGGTGCCGGGGGTGCCGTGGAGGAGGGCCGCGGCGGTCTGGAGGGCGTGCAGGAAGCCGGTGCAGGCGGCTGCGACGTCGAAGGCGGCGGCGCGGCCGGCGCCGAGGAGGGCCTGGACGCGGCAGGCGGTGGCGGGTCCGAGCTCGTCGGGAGTGGAGGTGCCGAGCACGATGAGGGCGAGGTCGCCCGCGTCGATCCCGGCGGCCGCGAGGGCGTCGCGGGCGGCGTGGGCGGCCAGGTCGGAGGCGGCCTGGCCGGGGGCGGCGCGGTGCCGGGCGCGGATGCCGGTGCGGCTCTCGATCCACTGCGGGTCGAGGCCGAGGGCGGTGGACAGCTCGGTGCTGGTGATCCGCTGCTCGGGCAGGTAGGCGCCGGTGCCGCGGATGGCGTACGGGATCGTCACGTAGTTCTCCCCCCATCCGGCCGGGAGGGCCGGATTTCGGTGGTCCTGGTGCGGCGCGGCTTTTGCTGTGATTTGTGCTGGCCTGTTCCTTTCACTCGGGGCGACCGTTTCACTCGGGGTGACCGGCCGGTCGTCTCGCGGTGATCGATCCGCCGGGCCGACCGGAAGACGCTTGTCGACACCCCGATTCCATGAGTGAATAATCGCATTTCGCAGCTCTATTTCCATAACAAGTTTTTTATATAGCGTTTGTCTGTCGAGAAGTGGAAGTGTTCCTTCCTGGCGAGGAGTGCGGCGTGACCCGGACCCCCAACCCGCCCCCGTGGGCCTCGAGACTCGCTCCCGACGAGGCCTGCGCGTTCCTGTTCCCCGGCACCGGCGCCGCCGGCGCGCCCGACCTGCGGGCTCTGGCCGCCACCGGCCCGGTCGCGGCCCGCGTCGTCGGCGACGTGCTCGACGCCGTCGCCGAGGCGCTCCCCGCGCCC
>NZ_RFFG01000263.1 GCF_003696215.1 Actinomadura harenae
GGGTCAGACATCCCTGGAGGTTGGATGTCAAGCGGCGAGGTCGTGGTGGTGGTGTGACCAGGCGGTTGCCTGGTCGTAGGTGGTGTGGGTTTTGAGGCATCCGTGGAGGATGCCGACCAGGCGGTTGCCGACCTGGCGGAGGGCGGCGTTGTGGCTGATGTCGCGGGTTTTGAGCTGGTCGTAGTAGGCGCGGACGTGCGGGTCGTGGAGGATGGCGCAGGACGCCTGCATGTGGAGGGCGTCGACCAGCCGGTCGTTGTGGACGAACCGGGCCTGGACGACCCGTGTCCTGCCGGACTGCCGGGTGATCGGTGAGGTTCCGGCGTAGTTCTTGCGGGCCTTGGCCGAGGCGTACCGGCCCTGGGCGTCTCCGAACTCGGCGAGCACCCGGGCGCCGAGGATCGCACCCATCCCGGGTTGGGAGAGGATGATCTCAGCGTCCGGGTGCCGGCCAAAATGGGCCTCCACCTCGCTCTGGAGCGTCTTGATCTCAGCGTTCAGGACGGTGATGATCGCGGCCAGTGATTTCACGGTCGCGGCGTAGGCGGTCGTGACCAGCGGGGCCAGGCCGAGGTGTTCGGCTCTCAACACCTCCTGGATCGCGGCCGCTTTGGCGGGGACGTCCCGGCGGCCCTTCAGGCACGCGGTGATCTGCCCGGTCGTCAGTTTCGCCGCGGCCTGCGGGGTGGGAGCCTTGACCAGCAGCCTCAGCACCGCCTCCGAAGTGAGGCCCAGGGGCTTGTAGGCGGCCAGGGCGGCGGGGAAGTAGTCCCGCAACGCCACCCGCAACCGCAGCATGTGCCGGGTCCTCTCCCAGATCAGCGTCTGATGAGCGCGGGTGACGACCTTCACCGCCTCGGCCACCTCGGAGTCGGCGGCGACCTGGCGCAACTGGTGACGGCGGGTCCGGACCATGTCCGCCAGGGCATGGGCGTCGCCCTTGTCACTTTTCGCGCCGGAGGACCCCAGGATCTCCCGGTGCCGCGCCGCCTGCTTCGGATCGACGCCGAACACCCGGTACCCGGCCGCGACCAGCGCCCGCACCCACGGCCCCCGGTCGACCTCGATGCACACCAGCACATCACCGGGTTCGGCGTCCTCCCCCGCATACCGGCCGACCAGCTCGTGGAACCGGGCGATCCCGGCCGTCCCATCGGCCAGCCGAGCCCGCTTCAACACCTTCCCGGCCTCGTCGGCCACCTCGACATCGTGATGGCCCTCGGCCCAGTCATCCCCGACGAACAGCACACCAGCCCCCAAGATCGACAACGGAACGCAGCAACCCGCAGGAGCGCGTCGGCGACCTAATGGACCAGTACTCACGCCGACAACCGGCGGGCACGACATCCCATCAGCGATCAACAGCCCCTGACCACCAGCGAGGACACGATCTGACCCAAGGACTCCAGGTCCTGGACACGAGAGTGTTCACTCGCCGGCGGCTACCAGGCACCGAGTCTGGCATCACAACCCGACCCGGCAGCTCCCATTAGG
>NZ_RFFG01000264.1 GCF_003696215.1 Actinomadura harenae
CCGACGCTCTCGGCCTGCGTCGGTCATCCCGCCGCCCTGGGGGTATCTGGCCATGCCACCGGCATACGCCCACAGCACCGGGCCGTCCACTCACCCAACCGCCAACACCCAATAACCCTGGTTAGTGCTCCTGTCTGGCGATGGCGGCGTTGGCCCAGAACATCGCCTGCTCGATCTGCGTGATGGTGAGGGACTTCTCGCGGCCCTCGGGCAGCAGCTCGTTGTGGTCGGCGGCACGTCGCGTCCAGGCGACCGTCCGGATCGACCAGCAGCGCAGGCCGCGCGGCTCGGGGACCGCATGGGCGCGGCTGCGCGGGTCGTGCTCGATGTGCCGGCCCAGACGAATCCCGGTCTCGTGGCGTTCGGGCAGGTGGATGCGCATGGTCACGGCGTCACCGGGGCCGCCCAGGTGGCCTTCCACGTGGCGGGGCCGACGACGCCGTCCACGACCAGGTGCTTCTCCTGCTGGAAGGACCGGCAGATCGCGGCCGACGCGGCGCCGTAGGCGCCGTCCACGGCCAGGTGCCAGCCGCGGGCGCGCATCTGCTGTTGCCAGGTGCGGACGTCTACTCCGGCCATGATCGGCGGCTGGGTGAGGTATCGGCCGGGCCACGGTGGCGCAGTCCCGGGCTTGGACGGCGGGGGCGGAGTGGGACTGTTGCTGTACGGGGGCCGGCCGAACCCGGCGATCACCGAGGCGTCCCGGACGCGCCGCTTGCACGCGTCGCTGGTGTTGCCCTCGATGGTCTGGAGGAGCCCGCCGCCGAGGTTGACCTCGCAGATCCCGACGTGGTCGATCGAGTCGATGTCGTTGCTGCCGGACCAGTCGAAGAACACGATGTCGCCGGGGAGCGCCTGGTGGACCTGGTCGGCGGTCCCGATGTGCCACTCCCCCAGGCGCTGGTAGTCCTGGGCGTGGTAGACGGTGTAGGCGCGGTCGCCCTTGGGACAGACCGCCTTGTAGTCGCTGGCGTCCTGGGAGTGCGCGGCAGCCCAGGTGATCGACTCGTCGCACCACGGCGGGTTCCCCGCGTAGTCGCTCCCGTTCCGGGCCTGGTACCAGCGCTGGACGTAGTTCGGCTCGCCGAGCCCCAGAAGGGTCCGCATGGAGGCGAGCATGGTCTGAGCGGTCACTGGGGGCCCTCCCCCCGGTAGATCCCGGCGGCGTCCGGCGGCCCGTAGAGGCGCTGAAGGATGTCCTGCTCGTCGGGGTGGCCGGGCTGGTCGACGGCCGGATGGGCGTCGACCCTCTGCTGCCAGTCCGGTGGCGGGGCGGAACCTGTCAAACCGGATGAGACAGTTCAGGCTGCTTGTTCTGTCTCGGGGTTCTCCTTCGGGGGTTTGTTGATGAAGACCTTGGTGGGCGGCTTGGGCGGGGTGGGTCGGGCGTGGAAGCGCCC
>NZ_RFFG01000265.1 GCF_003696215.1 Actinomadura harenae
GAGCGCGGCGGCGCGCCTGGCCAGGGCGGCGGCGCTGGCGCGGCGTCCGGACGTCCGGTGCTGGTCGGCGAGGTCGGCCAGCGCGCGGGCCAGCTCCAGCCGGTCCGGGGACCGTTCGAGCAGTTCGACGGCCTCCACGAGCGGCCAGAGCCGCCGGTCGTGCGGCAGTGCGCGCGCCAGCACCCGGAGGGTCGCGCCGCGCGTGCACGTCTCCCCGGCGGTGAGCAGCGCCAGCTGCTCCTCGGCGAGCCGGTGGGCGGTGCCGGTGTCTCCCAGGGCCAGATGCGCCTCGGCCAGGTCGGTGCGCCAGGGCAGCAGGCCGGGCAGGTCGACTCCCCAGGACGTCATCAGGTCGCGGCAGGCGAGGAACTCGGTGAGCGCCGAGCGCGGACGCCCGGCCGCCAGCTGGTACCGTCCCCGCGCCCGCAGGTAGGGCAGGCCGAGCGGACTCGCGAACAGCGCCTCCGGCAGGGGCCGCCGGAGCAGCTCGTCGGCTTCGGCGAGCCGTCCGGTCACGGTCAGCGCCTCCGCGGCGACGGCGATCGCGACGCCGCCGAAGACACCGAACCCGCGCACGGGCACCAGGTCGAACGCGCCCGCGACGCACCGCGCCGCCGCGTCCGGCTCGCCGCGGCGGTGGTGGATCAGCGCGCGCAGCACCAGCACCATCGTGTCCACCAGCGGCGGACGCCGCCCCTCCTCCTGGTCCAGCGCGTCGCACCAGCGTTCGGCCTCGTCCGGCTCCCCGGAGTGGACCAGCGCGGCGATGACCGCGATCCGGGTCAGGTGCCCGAAGCCGAGTCCGGCGTCCCGGAAGGTCTCCTCGACCGCCGCGACGATCCGCTCGCGCGCCGCCCATCCGCTGTCGGGGTCGGTTCCCCGCCAGGCGTCCGCGTGCGCCCGGTGCCCGCCGGGCCGCGCCGGATCCAGGCCGGGCGGCGACCCCATGGACGAGACCACAGAAGAGGCCACAGACGAGGCCGTGGATGAGGCCACAGAAGAGGCCCCGGACGAGGCCGCCGCGCCGGGCAGGGAACGGAACAGGCCGGGGTAGACGTACCGCAGCCAGGGCTCCGGAACGCGCGGCCGGGCGGCGGAACCCTCGGGGTCCTCGCCGGACGCCCGGCACGCCTCGGCCATCACGTCCGGCACCTCCTCGGTGCGGCCGAGCCACAGCATCCAGGTGGCCACCGTCACGACCGCGTCGGCCTGGAGCCGTCCCGCGCGCGCGTCGCGGCCGAGGTCGGACAGGTGCCGCGCGGCGGTGGCCGGGTCGATCTGCCACTCGGCGCGGGCGAGTTCGAACCGGACGCGCGGGCGCCGGTC
>NZ_RFFG01000266.1 GCF_003696215.1 Actinomadura harenae
CGACTGACAGTGATGATGGAGGTGAGCACCTCCCGTCCGGGGTCTGACCCGCCGACTGACTGACCTTGGGTCCTCAACGGGATCTGTCGGCCCTGGTCGGGAGGTGCTCGTGTGCACTCACCGGACGTGGCGGGGTGACCTTATAGGAGCCTGGCCAGAGGCCCCATCACTGTCTTGTCCGTCCGCTCGGCTGGTGCGTGCCGCCCTGCCCACAGCCATGAGCGACAGGACGACGATGGCCCCCATTACACCCGAAGACACAGCGATCAGCGAGGTCGCCGGTGGAGTCGACACCCATCAGGACACTCACACCGCTGCGGTGATCGACCAGGTGGGGCGGGTGCTGGGCACCGAGCAGTTCCCCGCCACCACCGCCGGATATGCCGCACTGCTGGCCTGGATGCGCTCGTTCGGGCGGCTGGGGCGGGTCGGGGTCGAGGGCACCGGCGCCTACGGTGCCGGGCTGGCCCGCCTGCTACACGACCAGGGCATCACGGTGGTCGAGGTCGACCGCCCCGACCGCAAGACCCGCCGGTTCCAGGGCAAGTCCGACCCGATCGACGCCGTCCAAGCGGCCAAGACCGCCCTGGCCGGCGAGCGGACCGGCACCCCCAAGCAGCGTGACGGCCGGATCGAGGCGCTGCGGAACCTGCGGGTGGCCCGCCGCTCGGCGGTCGAGCAGCGAGCCGACACCCAACGGCAGATCAAGGCGTTGATCGTGACCGCTCCCGACCAGGTGCGCGAGCGGCTGCGTCACCTGCCGGTCCGGGAACTGATCGCCGTCTGCGCGGACCTGCGACCCGACCGCACAGACGCCGCATCCCCCACGGCCGCCGCCAAGATCGCCCTGCGTTCCCTGGCCCGCCGCCACCGGCAACTGACGGCCGAGATCGCCGACCTGGACGAGCTCCTGGAGCCCCTGGTCGCCGCGATCAACCCCCGTCTGGTCGCCGCGAACGGCGTCGGCACCGACGTCGCCGGGCAACTGCTGGTCACCGCCGGCCAGAACCACGACCGGCTGCGCTCGGAAGCGGCGTTCGCCATGCTCTGCGGCGCCGCCCCGATCCCCGCCTCCTCCGGCAAGACCAACCGGCACCGCCTCAACCGCGGCGGTGACCGCCACGCCAACGCAGCGCTCTACCGCGTCGTCCTCTGCCGCCTGCGCTGGGACCCCCGCACCCGCGCCTACGCCGAACGACGCACCCAACAAGGCATGACCAAAAAGGAGATCATCCGCTGCCTCAAACGCTACATCGCCCGCGAGCTCTACCAACTCATCACATCAAACGATCTTGAACTCGCCGCTTGACATCCATAGGAGCATC
>NZ_RFFG01000267.1 GCF_003696215.1 Actinomadura harenae
CGCCTGGCCCGCGCGCGGCGACCTCGCCGGTGACCGCGCCCTCACCCGCGACGCCCTCGCGACCTGGGCCGCCCTGCGCGGCGCCGGACGCCTCCAGCACGGCGCGGTCCAGCTCCTCTATGCCGGTCACCTGGACGGACGCACCGTCGCGGTGCTCCGCGACGGCGACCGCGTCGCCCGCTTCTCGGGTCCCGGACGTCCGCTGGAGGTCGCGGCGACGGGCACCGACCCGTCCGCGCCGGTCGCGCTCGGCGGCGGCCGCTACCTCCTCGCCCCCTGGGACTCCGGGGCGGCCGTCCCCGGCGGCGACGCCGTCCGGGTCAGGGACGGCGTCACCGAGCCGCTCGCGCCGCCGACCCACTGCGGGCGCGGCCCGGTCCTCGACCTCACCGGCCCGGACGGCGGCCGCACGATCGGCGACCTCGGCGGGGCCCGTCCCGTCGTCCTCGGCTACCACTCGGACGCCGATCATTCGGAGGCCGCCGGGCACCGGAGCGCGTCGTCGCACAGCGCGCCCGGACGCCTCACCGGCGCCGGCCTGAGACTGTGGGACCGGCTCGGCTGCGTCCTGCCCCAGCCGACCCGCCCGGTGGACCGCGCGGACGCCGCGGACTTCTGGTCCGGGTCCGTGCCCCACGGCGGCGGCGCCGCCGACTGGGTGTGCACCCGGTTCGACTTCGCGGGCGGCGGCAGCGCCGGGCAGGCGGCGCTGGTCGGACGCACCGCCGACTCCAGCCTGTCGGCGGGCGCGGGCGGCTGCGACGAGCGCCGCCCGGTGTCCGGGCTCTGGTGGCGCGCGGGCACCGGCCACTGGTACTACCTCGCCGCCGCCGGCCACGGCCTCGCCCCGGAGGCGGACGGCCCGCTCCGCCACGTCGACGTCACCGGCCGCCTCCTGGTCGCCGTCCCCCATGGCGAGCCCAAGGCGCGCCCGGACACCCCGATCGACCTCACCGCGCACACCGCGTGAGGCGTGTGACGGGGGAGCGGGCGGTCCGTCCGCCCGGTCCCGGACATCGCCGGTAGCGAGACGGCTCGAGGAGTTTCCCGTGGCGGAGGAAATCAGCGCCAATTCCGTGGCGAACAAGCATTATCGGAGACTTGCCCGGATCGCTTATCTCGTCCTTCCGGAAGGGCTCGACCGGCACGACCGGGTGGTGCTCGCGCACTGGATCGTCGGCCGTGCCCGCCACCGCCGGGACCGCCGCGGGGACGCCGAGGTGATCTACGCCGGGCTGCGCCGCCGCGTGCTGCGCGCCGCGCTCCGGTCGGCCGCCCGCGTCGACGAGCGCGGGCCGGGCGCCGAGCGGGTCCGC
>NZ_RFFG01000268.1 GCF_003696215.1 Actinomadura harenae
GTCCCGCCGGGGGTGCTGCTGCACGAGTGCGCCCGGCTGGCCGACCGGGCGGGCGGGTGGCCGCTGGCACTGGCGGACGCCGCGCCGGTCGTCGGCCTGCGGCACGTCCAGCGGCAGCGGGTGATGCTGACGGCGGTGCAGGCGGAGGTGGCCCTCGCGGCCGACGGGCGCCGGACGCCCGCCGGGCTGGCCGCCGCACTGGGCCGTCCGGTGGTGGTGTGCCTGGAGGCGGTGCGCGCGCTGACGGCGCTGGGCCTGGTCGAGCGTCCGGTGGTGGGCGTCGGCGGGCCGCTGCGGCGGCGGACGCGGCCCGCGGTCCCGTCGCGCGGTTCGCAGGCGGAGCCGCCGGTCGGCCTGGAGACCCTGATGCGGCTGCGGGCCGCGCTGGAGCAGGTGTGACGGCCCGCCGGAGGGCGGGCCCGCGTCTTCCCGGCATGCGTGGACGAGTGATGAGAAGGATCATCCGAGCGGAAGGAGACCTCGTGTCGAACATGGACCTGTCCCTGAAGGAGATGATGTCGATCGACGGCGCCATCGGCGCCGCCGTCGTCGACTACGGAAGCGGCATGGCGCTGGGCGTCCAGGGCGGTTCCAAGGCCCTGGACCTCCAGGTCGCGGCGGCCGGGAACACCGAGGTCATGCGGTCCAAGATGCGGACCATCGAGCAACTCGGCATGAAGGACGAGATCGAGGACATCCTGATCACGCTCGGTGCCCAGTACCACATCATCCGGCCGGTGACCGCGCGCAAGGGCAAGGGCCTGTTCCTGTACCTGGCGCTCGAGCGGAGCCGCGCGAACCTGGCGCTGGCCCGCCACAACCTGAGGGGCATCGAGGAGAACCTCGAGGTCTGATCCCGCCCCGCGGAACGGGCCCGGACGGTCGCCGTCCGGGCCCGTCCTCATGCCGGTTCCCTGGTCACCGGGCCGGGCGGAGGGACGGGCGCGTGGGAACGATTCGTCCGGCCGGTCGTTAGTCTGGAGAAACAAGACGTGGGCGGGTTTGGGGGCACGGACATGACCGACCGGAGCGGGAGCGGGCCGGACGACGGTGGCTCGACCGGCGACGACGCGTCCGCGCAGGCGCCCGCCGTCCCGGCGTCCGAGCTTGATCACCTGCCCGGTGACGCGCCCGGTGACGTGGCTGATCACGCGCCTGTCCGCGTGTCCGGGACCGGGCGGGAGCCCGAGCCGCTGTCGAGCGTGGTGGCGGGGTCGGCACGGGCCGCCGTGGACGGGCTCGGCGAGGTCACGCGTGGGCTCGCGCCGGTCGCCGAGCGGGCGGCGCGGGGCGCCTCCGCCG
>NZ_RFFG01000269.1 GCF_003696215.1 Actinomadura harenae
TGGGCCAGCCCGAGTTGGTTGGAGGCTCCGATACCTGGAAGGGTGAGGAGTTATGGCACCACCGAGGAAGTATGCCCCTGAGCTGCGGGAACGCGCTGTTCGTCTGGTCTTTGAGGCGCGTGCGGCGGGTGAGGGGCAGGGCGTGATCGCCCGGGTCGCGGATCAGCTCGGGGTGCACCGGGAAGCCTTGCGGACGTGGGTGCGGCAGGCTGAGGTCGATGGCGGGAAGCGTCCCGGGAGGTCGACGAGCGACGCGGCGCGGATCACGGAACTCGAGCGAGAGAATCGTGAGTTGCGGCGGGCGAACGAGATCTTGAAGGCGGCGTCGGCGTTTTTCGCCCGGGAACTCGATCCCAGACTGCCGCGCTAGTCGAGTTCATCGATGCCCATCGTGAGCAGTTCGGGGTGGAGCCGATCTGTGTCGTGTTGGAGTTCGCGCCGTCCACGTACTGGGCGGCGAAGAAACGGGAGTCGAGTCCGTCGGCTCGTGTGGTCCGAGACGAAGAACTGAAAAAGGAGATCCTGAAGGTGTGGGAAGGTCCGGGACGTCACTTGTACGGGGCCCGGAAGGTATGGGGGCAGCTCAACCGGCAGGGCGTCACGGTTGCGCGGTGCACGGTCGAGCGGTTGATGCGCGAGATGGGCATCGCCGGGGCGACCTGGGCACGTAAGCGTCCTCGCACCACCGTCCCCGGCGTCGAGCGCCCCAGCGACCTGCTGGAACGTGATTTCACCGCAGACCGGCCGGACCGGCGATGGGTCGCCGACATCACCTACGTCGCCACCGCCGCGGGCTGGGTGTACACCGCATTCGTCCAAGATCTGCACTCCCGGCGGATCGTCGGATGGCAGGTCGCCGACCACCTGGGTACCGATCTGGCGCTCGATGCCCTGGAAATGGCGATCTGGTCGCGGGGCGGTGACATCGGCAACGTCGTTCACCATTCGGACAGGGGCGTTCAATACACATCAATCCGCTATGCGGAGCGCCTCGACCAGGCCGGCGCCGCTCGTTCCGTCGGGAGCAAGGGCGACTCGTATGACAATGCTGCTGCGGAGTCGCTGAACAGTCTCTACAAGAAGGAACTCATCGAGTTCCAGGGTGGCTGGAAAGGTGTCATGGATGTGACCATGGCCACCATGGAATGGGTTGCCTGGTATAATTCCGAAAGGCTACATTCCTATTGTGGGAACGTTCCTCCGGCCGAGTACGAGGAGACGTTCCACCGATCAGCCGCCGGCACCGGCCTGGCG
>NZ_RFFG01000027.1 GCF_003696215.1 Actinomadura harenae
GCCCACCGGCGGCGCGGCCTGCTCCGCGACGTCGTGGACGCCGCGGCCGTCGGCCCGCCCCTCCCGCCCGAGATCGCCTGACAGTGGGAACGAAGGAGCGGCGCGACCCCGGCAGGTCGCGCCGCTCCCGTCCGGGACGGACCCGGATCACTCCGCCGAATGCAGGGTGACGCCGCTCCGCGTGCAGGACGTGCCCTTCGGGGCCGCGGTGTGACGGCAGGTCCAGCCGCTGAACGCCGCCGTGCCCGTGGCCGTCTTCTTCTGCGCGTAGAGGTTGAACACCTTCAGCGCGTGGCCGCAGCTGATGCGGCCCGCCTTCACGCTGACCGCGCCGCACTTGCTTCCGGGGCCGACCATCGGGCCGTCCGGTGTCTTCCCGCCCGGCTTGGTGGCCGGGCCGCCGGTCGGCGCCCCGGTCGGCTCCGTGCCGCCGGCCGGCGTGGCGGGCGCGGCGGTGGTCGAGGGCGGATCGCTGGGCGACGCGTTCGCGTCCGCCTTCTTCCCGCCGCCCCCGCAGCCGGTGAGGAGCAGCGCCGTGGCCACCGCTCCGATGACGATTCCTGACTTGCGCATGAGGTTCCCCTGCCTCCCGATTCCCCCGGGATCGCGATCAGTCGAGCGCACGCAGGGTCCGCAGTAGAGCAGGGCGCGGGTTAGTGAGGGGTTAAGCATGGTGAGCGGCGTCGAAAGGCGACTCGGACACGCACCGAAATCGGATATTAACCGAGCGCTGATGTATCGGCCCTTACGCTGGCGGTCGTGACGCTGGAACGACGGAGCATCCTGAGCGTGGCCGCCGGGGCGCTGGCCACGGGTTTCACCACCGCGTGCGCGCGCGGACACCGGCCGGACGCCGCCCGTCCGTCCACCGCCGAAGGATCGACCGCCACGGGGTCACCGGACGCCACGCCGACGCCGCCGCCGACGGGCACGGTGCATCTCGCCGGAGAGGTGACCCACGGGCCCCGGCGCGTCCCGCAGGTGGCGCTGACCTTCCACGGCGCGGGCGATCCCGCCCTCACCCGCCGTCTGCTCGCGGCGTTCGCCGGCGGCGGCGCGACGGTCACGGTCCTCGCGGTCGGGACGTGGCTGGACCAGCGGCCCGAGATGGCCCGCGCGATCCTCGCGGGCGGGCACGAGCTCGGCAACCACACCCTCAGCCACGGCGACATCACCGCGATGAGCCCCGAGCGCGCCTACGCCGAGATCTCCGGATGCGCGGACCGGCTGCGCAGGCTCACCGGATCGCCGGGACGCTGGTTCCGGCCGTCCCAGGCGCGGCACGCGTCGGGCATGGTCCGCGCGCAGGCCGCGCGCGCCGGCTACCACTCGTGCCTCTCCTATGACCTGGACTCGCTCGACAGCACCGACCCCGGCGCGGACGCCGTGGCCGGAACCGTCCTCGGGAAGGTCCGCAACGGCTCGATCGTGAGCATGCACCTCGGCCACGCCGGGACGGTCCGGGCGATGCCCGCCATCCTGGACGGCCTGAGACGCCGGGGCCTGAGACCCGTCACCGTCTCGACCCTCCTGGCTTCATGAGCCGGGTGCTTCGCGCGGCGGGGGCGTCCCCGGTGATCCGGGTCTCGGTCGCGGCGTTAGTTCTGGCCGCGCTCGCGGGGTGCTCGGGTGATCAGCCCAGGGCGCGGGCCGGACGGGGTGTCGCGGCGCCGCCGATGGCGCTTCCGCCGGCACCGAGGTCGCCGGCTCCCGGCGAGGCCGGGACCGACGTGTACGCGCACGACCGGCCCGGCATGCTCAGTCCCGTCGTGAAGGACATGCCCGCGCGCGTGTACGTCCCCGACAGCAAGAGCGACGACGTGATCGTCCTGGACCAGAGGACCTTCAAGCGGGTCGGCCGGTTCAAGGTCGGGCGCCTGCCGCAGCACGTCGTACCGTCCTGGGACCTGAGGACGCTCTGGGTCAACGACAACGACTCCAACGACCTCGTCCCGATCGACCCGCGCACCGGGAAGCACGGGAAACCGGTCTCCGTGGACGATCCGTACAACCTCTACTTCACCCCGGACGGCCGGTACGCGATCGTCATGGCCGAGCGGCACGAGCGCGTCGACTTCCGGGACGCGCACACGATGAGGCCCGTGAGCTCGGTGGACGTGCCCTGCCGGGGGCCCAACCACGCCGACTTCTCGGCGGCGGGCGACTTCTTCCTCGTCGCGTGCGAGTTCTCCGGGGAGGTCGTGAAGATCGACACCGCCGGGCGGCGGCTGGCGGGGTCGATCGATCTCTCCCGTCATGCGATGCCGCAGGACGTGAAACTGTCACCGGACGGTCGTACGTTCTATATAGCGGACATGGCGTCGAACGGTGTCTGGACGGTCGATGCGCGCACTTTCCGGAAGACCGGGTTCATCCCGACGGGTAAGGGCGCGCACGGCCTCTACGTCAGCCGGGACTCGCGGATCCTGTACGTGTCGAACCGAGGGGAGGGGACGATCTCTCTGGTGTCGTTCGTCACGGGCCGGGTCGCGCGCACCTGGCGGCTGCCCGGTGGAGGCTCCCCCGACATGGGCGGCGTTTCGGCGGACGGAAGGGTGCTCTGGCTGTCGGGACGGTACGACGGAGTGGTCTACGCGATCTCGACCGTCGACGGAAGGCTTGTCCGAAAGATCAGGGTCGGTGAGGGTCCGCACGGTTTGTGCGTCTATCCTCAGCCGGGCCGTTACTCCCTGGGGCACACGGGGGTACTGCGCTAGTCGAAGACGGGGATCGGGGAATCGGCATGATCGGGCCGCAGAACGTACTGGTGTTCCTGCTGTTGTTGCTGGGGTTCGTCGCAGCCACATGGTGGCAGTACCGGGCCGGGCACCTCGCGCTGCGTATGGTCGCGGCGTTCTGCGCCTTCCTCACCGCCGCGATGTTCGGGATCGCCGCGGTCAACCGCTACTACGGCTACTACCAGGGCTGGACGGACATCTACCGCGACATGGCCGACGACTCCAGCGGCGACGGGCGGGGCGTCCCCGAGATCAAGGCGTTCAGCGCCGGGTTCCCCAACGCGCACGGGCAGAGCGTGGCGGGCGGGCGGCTGGTGAACGTCCGGATGACCGGGCGGACGACCGGCCTCGTCCGGCAGGTGCTGGTCTACCTGCCGCCGCAGTACTTCGACCCGGCCTACGGCTCCTACAAGTTCCCGGCCGTGGAGCTGCTGCACGGCTCCCCCGGCACCCCGACCGACTGGACCCGGCACATCCCGGCGCCGCAGACGCTCGCGCAGTCCGTCCGGCAGCACCTGGCCGACCCGGCCGTGCTGGTCATGCCGGACATCAGCGGCGGGCGGCGGCTGTCCGGGCAGTGCCTGGACGCCAAGGACGGCCCGCGCGACGAGACGTTCCTCACCCGCGACGTCCCCGACTACGTGGCCGCGACGCTGCGGGTCCGCCCGCCGGGCGACGGCTGGGGCCTGGCGGGCTACTCCGAGGGCGGCTACTGCGCGGCGAACCTGGCCCTCCGGCACACCCGCACCTACGGCGTCGCGGCGGTGCTGAGCGGCTACTTCCAGCCGCTGTCGACGAACCGGACGCCGTCCGGGCGGCGCGACCCGTTCGCCGGCGACCAGCGCGACCGCGACCAGAACACCCCGATGCAGGTCCTGCAGCGCATGGCGGGCAACGCCCATCTGCCGCTGTTCTGGCTGGCCTCGGGGTCGCAGGCGGCGGCCGACACCTCCGCGGCCCGCGGGTTCGCCTCCCTGCTGCGCGCCCACCGGCAGGTCGCGCCGCTGACCGTGCTGAAGGGCAGCGGCCACGACTTCCGGACGTGGCGCAACGCGCTGCGCCCGATGTTCCAGTGGATGACCCAGCACCTCACGGGCGGGGCGGGCACCGGGCCCGCCCCCTCCCCGACCCGCCAGCCGCGGGCCGAGGGCGGACACCTTCCCGGCGCGTCCCCGGCGTCCCGCCACCCGCGCCGCCTCCCGGGCCGCTGACCCGCGGTTCCCCGGGGGTCCCGCGGGGTCTCAGAGCTCCTTGAGGAGCTTGGTCCAGAGGGGGCCGATGCGGTCCAGGTGGTAGGGCTCGGTGGCGGCGGGGGCCGCGTCGCCGAGGCGGTCGCGCAGGTCGCGGTCGGACATGACGCGGTCGAGGGCCGCGGTGAGGGCGGGAAGGTCGCGGGGCGGGACGAGCAGGCCGTTCTCCCCGTCCCGGATCAGCTCGGCGGGGCCGGTCGGGCAGTCGAACGACACGACGGCCAGGCCCTTGCTCATCGCCTCCAGCAGCACCATCGGCAGGCCCTCGTACCGGGACGACAGCGCGTACACCGAGGCGCCCTCCAGGGCCCGCCCGATCTCGGTGCGCGGTTTGAGCAGGATCCTGTCGCCGACGCCGAGCTCGGCGATCTGCTTGCGCAGGCGGTCCTCGCGGACGCCGCTGCCGTGGATGTGCAGCCGCCAGTCGGGATACTTCTCCACGAGCGGCAGGTACGCCTCGATGAGCATGTCGAAGCCCTTGGCACGGACGAACCGCCCGGCGGCCAGCACGACGCGCGCCTCCCGCGGGGACGGCCCGCCGGTCAGCTCGGGCAGGGCGTTCGGGATCACGACGATCCGCACGGGCCTGCCCGCCAGGGCGTCGGCGAACCCGGCCCGGGAGGTCTCGGTGAGCGTGGCGAGGACGGTCAGCCGCCCGTACCGGCGGCGCATCTCCGCGCGCAGCGCGGGCCGGTATCCGGGCAGGTGGCGGTGGTCCTGCCCGATCGTGACCACGCCCTTGGGGGCCAGCTCGGCCAGGAGCATGACCAGCGACGGGCGGGTGCCGACGAGCACGTCGGCGGGACGCCCGAGGATCGTTCCGACGAGCCGCAGGTCCGTCCAGAGGCTGACCTGCCGGAACGTGGCCTCCTCGAGCGGGGTCAGGATGCTCGGCAGGCGGCGCAGCAGGCGCTGGACGCGTCCGGGGGCGGGGCCGTGCGGCGGTGGGCGGCGGTCGTCGGCGAAGGTGACGCGGACGCCGTCCGGGATCTGGAAGAACGGTTCGTCCCGGGTGCGCAGGACGCTGACGATCTCGACGTCGTGGTCCTGGGCGAGGTGCCCGCACATGGTCAGGACGGTGCGGATCGTCCCGCCCGTGCCGTAGGCGTGCTGGAGCAGGACCCGGACGACGGGACGCTCGCCGTGGGCGGGCCCGGGCCGTCCGCGCGCGAGCAGCCGGAGCAGGACGAAGGCCATCCTCCGGACGAACGGGTGCGCGGCGCGCACCAACCGTTTCAGGCGGACCTTCCAGCTCCTGCGGCGCCGCGCGGCCCCGCCCCCGGCGGGTGCCTCCGCAACCTGACCAGCCACCATCCGAACCCCCAGTTCAGGGCAAACTCGGTACTCCGGGGCCCATCCTGCTCGACCGGACGGTGGATCCGAAGGGATTTCCCCGATACAGGCGGCTCATACCCGCGGAGGCGGCCGTTCTCCCACTCAGCCGGCGGTGTTGATCTCCTGGCCGAGGGCGCTGCCGCGCAGCCACTTGACCCACGGCATCTGGTAGTAGCCCCAGCCGTTGTTCCAGGGCAGGTCGCGGTCGGTGCCGGTGATGACGACCGGGTCGCCGAGGTAGGAGAAGCTGAAGTACCACTCGGCCTTGCCCGGCGGGGAGTTCACGCAGCCGTGGCTGACGTTCTCGCGGCCCTGCGCCCAGGTGGTGGCGGCCATCGAGTGGATGTACTCGCCGCTGTCGGAGATGCGGACGGCGAAGGGGATGATGTCCTTGTAGCCGCCGTTGGCCTTGTCCTCCGGCTTCACGCCCATCCACTCGGACGTCATGATCGCCGGGTTCTCCTTGCCCATGGTCAGGTGGACGCCGCTGGTGGTCTGGTAGACGTCCACCCCGTTGCGGATCCGCCCGCCTCGGCCGGCGGAGATGCCCCAGCCGTTGACCTTGACGCCGTTCTTCTTCACCACGAGCCGGTGCGTCTTGGTGTTCACGGTGACCATGTGCGCGTCACCGATCTTGAACGTGTGGCCGACGTCGGAGACGCCGTAGGTGCGCTTGCCGGACTTCACGCCGGACAGCTTGGCGGTGAAGGTGACCTTCTGGTTGGGCTGCCAGTACGTGCCGTTCTTGGTGCGGAAGATGACGTGCTGGTCGTCGGTCCACTTCCAGGCGCCGACGGACGGCTTCTCCGACCGCACCTGGAGGGCCTTCTCGACGGCCTTGCGGTCGCCCACGTCCCGGTTGAACGTCACCATGATCGGCATGCCGATGCCGACCTTGCCCGAGCTCGGGGTGACGTCGGTGATCGCCAGCTCGTTCCCGGCCTTGACCGTGCCGAACGCGCTGCTGGCCGACGCCGTCTTGCCCTTGGGGCTCCGCGCGGACGCCTGGACCTGGTACTGGGACCCGGGACGCAGCGTCCGGGACTGCCAGGTCGTCTTGTCCGCCGACATCTCGCCCTCGACGGGCTTGCCCTTGCGCGTGACGACGACCTGGTCCAGGGTGCCGCCCGCGACCTTCACCGTGACGCCGACGTCCGGGGCCGCGCGGCCCTCGCCGTTGCCCGGAGTGATCGTCAGCTGCGGCGACCCGGCCTCGGCCTTGCCGTCGACGTTCGCGCCCTCGTGCTTCTCGCCGCCGCCGCACGCCGTCAGCGCCAGCGCCATCGCGGTCAGCCCCGCGCCCGTCCGCACCCCCGCGGTGAGCGTCCGCCCCACGTCAACCTCCCGAGACCCCGCCGTGTGGCCGAGACATTAGCGACAATTGTCGCCTGTTTGGGGTCTGATCGGGGCATTCCAGCAGTCCGAGATCAAAGCGTTGCGAAGCGCCCCAGGCCTGTGACCGGGGGCGCTTCGCGAATCAGGCGGCCGAGGCGGGCTCGGACGGGTTCGGAGACGGGCGGGCTCAGGAGAGCGCGCTGCCCGCCTTCCACTTGGCGAAGGACAGCTGCCAGAAGCCCCAGCCGTTGTCCCACTCGACCTGGCGGGTGCTGCCGGTCAGGTCGAGCACGTCGCCGCGCTGCGCGGTCTCGTGGTACCAGCGGGCGTTGGCCGGGCTGAGGTTCAGGCAGCCGTGGCTGGTGTTGGCCGAGCCCTGGATGCCGACGTTCCACGGCGCGGAGTGGGTGTACTCGCCGCTGTTGGAGAACCGGACGGCCCAGTCGACCTCGGTCTTGTAGTAACCCGGGTCGCCGGGCTTGCGGCCCGGGGACACCATCGTCACGTGCCCCTCGCTCCCCATCAGCAGGTGGACGCCGCTGGTGGTGGTGTACTCGCGGGTCGACCCGTTACCCGCGCTGAACGGGATGTGGCGGATCTTCTTCCCGTCCTGGTACACGGTCATCTCGTGCCTGGCGATGCTGCCCTTGGTGATCCGCTCCGCGCCGATCTCCATGGTGGCGGCGGAGTCCTTGGCGCCGTAGACGCCGTTGCCGAGGCCGACCCCGGCGAGCCTGGCGTCGACGCGCACCTTCTGGTGCGGCGCCCAGTAGGTCTTGGTGCGGTAGACGACCTGGTCGTCCCCGATCCAGCGCCAGGCGCCCTCGACGGGCTTCTCCGGGGTGACCGTCAGCGCGCGCTCGACGGCGGCCTTGGCCTCCTGGCCGGCGACGGCGCGGTTGAAGCGGACGAAGACCGGCATGCCGACGCCGACCTTCTCCCCCGTCCGGTTGGGCGTGATGTCGACGACCCGGAGCGTCTTGCTCGGCTTCAGGGTGCTGAAGCGGCTGGTGACGGCGATCGGCTTGCCGCTCCGCTCGCCCTGCGCGGTGACGGTGTAGTCGGTACCGGGGACCAGCGTCCGGGACGACCGCCAGCTCTTGCGGTCGGCCGCCAGCTCACCGGCGACGGTCGCGCCGCCGCCCTGGAGGGTGACGCCCGTCAGCGTCCCGGAGGAGGCCTTGACCTCGACGGTCCCGTCGGGCTTCACGGCGGTCGCGCCGTCCCCGGGGGTGATGGTCACGGGGCTGGACGACTCGGCGGCGAGCCGCCCCTTCGCCGTCCCCTCGCTGCCGCCCCCGCACGCCGACGCCAGGACGAGCACCGCCCCGACCCCCGCGCCCACGGCAGCATTGAAACGCCCCTTCGCCATGCAAATCCCCCCAGATCCCCCAAATGGCGTACAGAAGGAAAATCTAGCGGAGATCAGGACATGGCCCGAACGGGTTCGCAGGCCGTCCCAGGCGGGCGGGACCGTGACGTTCGCCTCGGACCGGGCTCGATCAGCTCGATCAGGCCCGTTCCGGCCCGGCCAGGCTCGTTCAGGCGGGTGCGGGCTCGGCGGCGACGCGTCCTGCGCAGCGCCGGAAGCCCCAGACCGAGACGACGACCGCGACGGCGCCGATCGCCGCGACCAGGGACGTCCGCACCCACAGGAACACCGTGATCGACTGGTGGAGCAGCATCCACAGGCTGATCGCCGCGTTCGCCAGGAACACCGACGCCCACAGCAGTGAGACCCGCGAGAAGAACCGCCGCACCCGGACGTGCCGCAGGAACGGCTCGGGCATCGGGACCATGTCGGTGGCGAGCTTCTGCGCCAGCGGGCGGCGCAGCGGCACCGACGCGAGGAAGGAGAGGCTGACCAGGAGCGTCCCGAGCGTCGGCTGGAGGAAGTACACCAGCGCGCTGTGCGTCGCGGCCGCCAGCCCGGCCCGCACCGTCACGCCGAGGGCGGCCAGCACCAGCATCCCGGTCAGCCCGTGCCCCCGGGCGCACCGCCAGGCGATCCCGCCGTACACCCAGGCCACCGCCGCGACGAGGCCGCCGTTCAACCCGAACAGCGCGAACGCCGCGTAGAACACCGCCACGGGCGCGATCACGCCCTCCACGAACCGCGGCGCGGCGTGCCGCAGGAGTTCCGCCAGGCGGGGCAGCTCGAAGCCGTGCCCGCCCGCGTTCCGCCCGTGCCCCGGGGCGGCCGGTACGGCGCCGGACGGGGCTCCCCCGGCGTGATCGGGCCGGGCGTGATCGGGCCGGGCCGTGGCGGGCGGGGGTTCCCCGGCCGTGTCCGGGCCGGCGCCCCCTTCTGCCTGGTTCTGGTGCATCGAGCCTCACGCTCCCCGCATGCCCTGCCTCAGGGGCCCCGGCCGCATCCGAGGACCCGCTCCACGGTACGTGACGTTCCGCACCGCGACAGGTGGTCGGCCGGCTCGAGCCGGCCGATACGACGGATCCGGCCGTTTCCCTTGACCGTATTGGAAGCTTCGTTAACAGTGCGGGGAGCAGGTCCCACCGGGCAGGTCTCATCGAGGAGGCGTGATGGGCGAGCGGATCCCGTCGGAAGCCGGCGACTTCAGGCAGCTGCTGGAGGCGGTGAGCACCCCGGCCGAGCTGCGGGAGCTGCTGCACGCCGACGGCGTGAACGACGCGGTGATCGCCGAGTTCGTCCAGGCCGCGGGCGTGGACGACGTGCTCGACCGGATCTTCGGCCTGATGGGCACCCGGTTCGTCCCGGGGAAGGCGGGCGGCGGGACCGGGACCGTCCAGTGGAACGTCACCACGCCCGACGGCCCGCGCGCCTACCGGCTGGAGATCGCGGACGGGCGCGCGACCGGCGGGCGCGGGGCCCCGGGGAAGGCCACGGTCACGCTCTCCATGTCGCTCCAGAGCCTGCTGCGGCTCTGCGCCGGTGAGCTGAACGGCGTCACCGGCGTGATGACCGGCAAGATCAAGGTCTCCGGCGACATGATGTTCGGCGCGAAGATGCAGGGCTGGTTCGATTACAGCTAGGCGTCGGGGAGGGTGGGCCCGGCCTGGCGGGCGGCGGAGTAGAGCGTCCGGAGGGTCACCGCGACGGCGGGACGGCGGACGCTCGCGGCGCGCGTGACGGCGTAGACCTCGCGGGCCAGCGTGCAGTCGGGGATCCGGCGGACGGCGACGCCCCGGTCCCCGGCGGCCAGGGCGAGGGCCGGGACGGCGGTGATCCCCAGGCCGCGCGCCACCAGGCTGAGGATCGTGTGCAGGCCCTCGAACTCCCACGGGACGGGCCCGGTGCCGCCGACCTCGTCCAGCAGGCGGTCCACGGCCTGCCGGGACGGCTCGCCGGGCGGGGCCGCCATCCACGGCTCGTCGCGCAGGGCGCGCAGGTCCACGGGCCGCTCGGGGTCGGACAGCGGATGGTCGGCCGGGACGACCAGCACCAGCGGGTCGCGGCGCAGCCGGAACACCTCCAGGGACGCCGGGGCCTGCTCGGGCAGGGATCCGGTCCAGTCGTCGACGAGGGCGATGTCGACCTCGCCGCCGCGCACCTGCGCGAGGCCGTTGCCCAGGCGGGTCTGCCGTAGCACGAAGGTCAGGCCCGGGTAGTCGGCGAGGCCATGGGCGAGGGCCGGGGCGAACGCCACGGCGGCGGTGGGGAACGCGGTCACCGCGATCCGGCCCATGGGCGCCTCGGCCTGCGCGGACAGCTCGGCCTCGGCGACCTCGACGAGCCCGAGGATCTCCTCGGCGCGGGCGGCGAGGCGGCGTCCGGCGTCGGTCAGCTCGGCGCTGCGCGCGGTGCGGTCGAGCAGCGGGACGCCCGCCTCGCGCTCCAGGGTGGACAGCTGCTGGGAGACCGCGGAGGCCGTGTACCCCAGGGCCTCCGCGGTCGCGGCGATGCTGCCGCGGCGGGCGAACTCGGAGAGCAGTTTCAGTCGGCGCACCTCAAGCATAAGGACATCTTACGGTGAGCATCGTTGAGAGGAGCTTGTCATGATGCTCTCGGGCGACCAACATGGAAGATGTCCCGGCCGGGTCACTCAAGAGAGTCAAGTGCTCACCGAGCGCGACCTCTCCTCAGCCGATTCCCACGACCCCTTTTGACTCCGTTCAGGAGACCTTGATGCCTGCCCTCAGTCCGTCCGCTCTCCGGCCGGTTTCGACCACGCCGCGACCCGTCGCACTGTCCGCCACGCTCGCCGTCAACGAGGCCCTGGCCCGTCGCGCCCGTGCCGGGCTGCCCGTCCTGCCGCTGGGCTTCGGCGAGGCCGGCATCCCGATCCACCCCGCGTTGATCACGTCCCTGTCCGAGGCCGCCGACCGCGGCGCATACGGCCCGGTCGCCGGGTCCGACGAACTGCGCGAGGCCGTCGCGGGCTACTGGACGCGACGCGGCCTGCCCACCACCCCGGACCGGATCGTCGCCGGCCCGGGCAGCAAGCCGCTGCTGTTCGCGCTGCTGCTCGCCCTGGGCGGCGCCGTCGCGGTGCCCGCGCCGAGCTGGGTCTCCTACGCGGCGCAGGCGGCCCTGCTGGACCACGAGGCCGTCATGATCGCCACACCGCCCGGTGAGGGCGGGGTGCCGAGCCCGGCGCTGCTCGCCGACGCCTGCGTCCGGGCCCGCGCCGCCGGACGGCCGCTGCACGCGGTCGTGGTGACGCTCCCGGACAACCCGACGGGCACCCTCGCCTCCACTGGAACGATCCAGAAGCTGTGCGAGGTCGCCCGCGACAACGACCTGGTGATCATCTCGGACGAGATCTACCGCGACCTGCTGCACGACCCGGCGCAGACCGTGCCGAGCCCGGCCCTGTGGGCGCCGGAGCGGACGGTCGTGTCGACCGCGCTGAGCAAGAACCTCGCCGCGGGCGGCTGGCGCCTCGGCGTCGTCCGGCTTCCCGAGGGCCCGTTCGGCGCGAGGCTGCGCGACTCCCTCACCGGCATCGCCAGCGAGATCTGGTCGAGCGCGCCCGCGCCCGTCCAGCACGCCGCCGCCTTCGCGTTCGGCGAGCCGCCGGAGCTGGTCGAGCGGATCGACCTGAGCCGCCGCCTGCACGCGTCGGTCGTGCGCGCCGTCGCCGACCGGTTCACCGCCGCCGGGGCGAAGGTCCCGAGGCCGCGCGGCGGCTTCTACCTCTACCCGGACCTCGCGCCGCTCGGCGACCGGCTCCGCGCCGACCACGGCGTGACCACCGGGGCCGAGCTGACCGGCCTGCTGCTGGAGCGCTACGGCGTCGGCGTCCTGCCCGGATCGGCGTTCGGCGACGCCCCGGAGGCGCTGCGGATGCGCGTCGCGCCGAGCCTGCTCTACGGCGCGGACGACGAGCAGCGGCTCGCCGCCCTGGAGTCGCGCGACCCGGCGTCCCTGCCGTGGATCGCGGCGGCGCTCGACCGCCTGTCGGAGGTGCTCTCCGATCTGACCCGCGACGCCCTCGAACCGCTCTCCGAAGTGTGCTGACAGGTTACTGACCAGATCCGGACCGCCCTCCATCGGGGGCCGCCGGCCCATCCCGCCGCCATCACGGGATGGGCCGGTTTCCGGTGGTGTAATCTGCGTCGTCGCGTGGGGCAATCGCCGACAATCACCCAAGTGCGGTTCCAAACACGGTCGTGCCGCGATTGCCCGGGGTAGAGACCAGAACCACTGCGATGTCATGGATGTGATCAATGGAGGCGGGGCACGCCATGAGGCATGCACGGGACGGCGCGGCGGCCGCGATGAACGCCGCGTCCCGAGTGCTCGTCGCCCGGGGCAAGAGCGAGCCGCAAGAGGTGGACAACCCCGACGTCGCCTGGGGGCAGCGCGCGCGGGACGGCGTGTGGGTTCCCACCAAGGACGGCCAGCGCATCCACATCGGCGTCGACCTCACGGCCGCCGACACCGTCCCGCAGGTGCTGCGGCCGACGCTGCGGGTCTTCGTCGGCGTGGACGTCGACACCGACCTCGTCGCGCAGACCACCGCGCACGGCGTCCGGCTGCTGACCGTCATCCACGGCCCGAACGCGCCGATGGAGTTCCGGTTCCCGATCTCGCTGGCCGACGGCCTGACCCTCGAGGCGATGCCGTCCGGCGGCTACGACGTGGTGCACCTGCGCTACGGCGCCACGGTGGGCCGCTTCTACAACCCGTGGGCGGGCGACTCGATGTTCCGCCAGATCAAGGCCGACTACGTCCTGGACGGCCAGGCCATCGCGATGCGGGTGCAGCACGAGGGCGCCACCTACCCGGTCATCGCCGACCCCAACTACGCGCGCTGACCGGAACCACCCGCGCTGATCCGGCCCGCCGCGACGGCGGGCCCCTCGCCGCGGCCCGCTAGCTGGTGGGACGGCGCAGGGAGATCGGCTCGGCGAAGTCGAGTTCGTTCCCGACCTGACGCACCGTCCCGGCCCCGATCTTCCCCTTGCGGTAGAGCGCGTCCAGCTTGGCGCGCTGCGCCCGGACCAGCTCGGCCCGCACCCGCATGCTGCCGGGCGGCTCCCCCCGGTCCTCGCGGTCCTCCTCGCTCTCGCCCTCGCCGGACTCGTCCTCCATCTCCTCGAGGAAGTACTCGACGCGTTCCAGGCGCAGTTCGAGCATCTGCCGGAACGCGTCGGCGGTCTTCTCGTCCACGTCCTCGGCCTCGGCCATCTCGTCCAGCCGGGCGAGCGCGGCGTTCGCGGCGGCCTTCCGGGCGATCATCGACTCGCGGCGACGCCGGTCGGTCTCCACCAGCCCGAACCGGCGCAGCAGCACCGGCAGCAGCGGCGCCTGCCCGACCAGGGTGACGAGGACCACCAGCGCGGTCAGCAGCACGTGCAGCTCACGGTCGGAGCCGACGGAGGCGGGCAGCGACAGCGCGAGCGCGAGGGAGATCGCGCCGCGCATCCCGGAGAACCCGATGACCAGGCGCTCCCGCCAGCCCAGGCCCTCCTGGCTGAGCCGCCCGCCGGGCAGCAGGTCGGCCAGTGGCCCGTTGCCGAGCTCCCACACCACCCGGACGCCGATCACGACCGCCGACACGGCCAGCCCGATCCACAGCACCTCCCACCAGGACCGTCCCCCGGGCTGGTGCAGCAGCTCGCGGATCTCCAGGCCGAGCAGGACGAACAGCGCCGACTCCAGCAGGAACGTCACGATCCGCCAGAACATCGAGCCCAGCAGGCGGGACGCGGGCTGCAGCAGGCCCTCGCCGCGGGTGCCGAGGTAGAACCCGGCGGCGACGGCGGCCAGCACCCCGGACGCGCCGAGGCTCTCCGCCGGGATGAACGCCAGGTAGGGAGTGGTGAGCGACACGATGATCTGGCTGCTGGGGTCGGAGATCCAGCGCCGCACCCGGCGCACGACGAGCCCGACGAGCAGGCCGTAGCCGATGCCGCCCAGCACCACCTGGACGAGCCGGACCAGGCCGTGCTCGACCGTGAACGGCGCGCTGACGGCCTCCACGGCGAGCCCGAACACGGTCAGCGCGACCCCGTCGTTGATCAGGCTCTCGCCCTCCAGGATCGTCACCAGCCGGGCCGGGGCGCCGACCCGCTGCATCACCGAGGTCGCGGCGACCGCGTCGGTGGGCGCGACGGCCGCGCCGAGCGCGACCGCGGCGGCCCAGCCGGTGCCGGGCAGCAGCCCGTACACGGTCCAGGCGACCGCGACCGTGGTGACCAGGGTCAGCCCGACGGCGAGGGTGAAGATCGGGAAGGCGTTGGCGCGGGTCTCGCGGGGCGCGGAGAAGAACGCCGCGTGGTACACCAGCGGCGGCAGGAAGCCGAGCAGCACCACGTGCGGCGAGACCGCGACGGACGGCAGTCCGGGCATGAACCCGGCGGCGATCCCGAGCACCACCAGCAGGATCGCGTCCGGCACCCCGATCCGGTGGGCCAGCGCGCGCGCCAGCAGCACCACGACGGCCACGACCAGCAGCACGACGAACAGGCGGTCCTCCCCCACGAGATGATCGTTCCCCGTTCGACCGGCGGACTATCCGTCATGCGGACGGGACCGATGACGAGGAAAAGGACAGGTCGTAACAGCGGGATGACCGGGATGGGGCGGATCGCCGTCCAGGCCGACTAGGGTGTGAGACCGCGTCGCGCACCCCACGGCCCGGTCCGCGCCTGCCGTGGCGACGCGACGGACCCGCCCCTCGGTCTCCGAGACTGGAGTGACCGTGATCTTCGCCCATGACACCGAGCACGCTCTGACGACCGTGGTCGACCTGGTCAACACCGCGCCCGCGGCCGCCGGCGAGGAGGGCCTGCCCGACCTCGCCGCGCTGCGCGCGCTGCTCGAGCGGAATCGGACCAGCGACGTGACCGGCCTCACCGAGCGGGACCTGGAGTTCGTGCGCGCCCTGCGGGACCGCTTCCACGCGGTGTTCCTCTCCGCGGACGACCCGCCGTCCGCCGTGGCGCTGGTGAACGAGGTCGTCGGCGGCGTCCGCACCACCCCGCACCTGACCGACCACGACGGCTACTCCTGGCACGTGCACTTCTTCGCGCCGGGCGCGCCGCTCGGCGAGCACCTGGCCGCCGACTGCGGCATGGCGCTGGCCTTCGTGATCGCCGCCGGGGAGCTGGACCGGCTGCGGACCTGCGAGGCGCCCGACTGCGGCCGCGTCCTGGTGGACCTGTCCCGCAACCGCTGCCGCCGCTACTGCGACAGCCGCACCTGCGGCAACCGCATGCACGTGGCGGCCTACCGGGCCCGCAGGCGGGACGCCCAGGCCCCCGCCTAGGCGAACACCCCGCGGGGTCGCTAACCTCGTGAACCAGAATCTCGTTCATCTCCCGGCCCAGGCCGCCAGATGGGCCCCGTGAACGAACCAGAAAGCCATGGAGGAACCCTGTCCAGGCGCGCACTGATCACCGGCATCACCGGGCAGGACGGCTCGTACCTCGCCGAGCACCTGCTCGCCGAGGGCTACGAGGTCTGGGGGCTGGTGCGCGGGCAGGCCAACCCGCACGTGGCACGGCTGCGCAAGCACGTCGGGGACGTCCGGATCACCACCGGCGACCTGCTCGACCAGGGCAGCCTGATCTCCGCCGTGGAGCGGGTGCAGCCCGACGAGGTGTACAACCTCGGCGCGATCTCCTACGTCCCGATGTCCTGGCAGCAGGCGGAGCTGACCGCCGAGGTCACCGGCATGGGCGTGCTGCGCGTCCTGGAGGCGATCCGGGTGGTCTCGGGGATCGGCGGCTCGCGCACGCCGTCCCGGGACGAGCAGATCCGCTTCTACCAGGCGTCCTCGTCCGAGATGTTCGGGATGGTCCGGGAGACGCCGCAGAACGAGCGGACCCCGTTCCACCCGCGCAGCCCGTACGGCGTCGCGAAGACCTACGGGCACTACATCACCCAGAACTACCGCGAGTCGTACGGGATGTTCGCGGTCAGCGGCATCCTGTTCAACCACGAGTCGCCGCGCCGGGGCGCGGAGTTCGTCACCCGCAAGGTGACGCTCGGCGCGGCCCGGATCAAGCTGGGCCTGGCGTCCGAGCTGCGCCTGGGCAACCTGGAGGCGCGCCGCGACTGGGGCTTCGCGGGCGACTACGCGCGGGCGATGCGGCTGATGCTGACGCAGGGGACGCCCGAGGACTACGTGATCGGCACCGGCAAGACGCAGTCGGTGCGCGACCTGGTCGAGTTCGCGTTCCGCACCGCCGGGCTGAACTGGGAGGACCACGTCGTCCTGGACGACCGGTACACCCGTCCGGCCGAGGTGGACCTGCTGTGCGCCGACCCGAAGAAGGCGCGCGCGCAGCTCGGCTGGGAGCCGGAGGTGACCTTCGAGCGGCTGGTCACCATGATGGTCGAGTCGGACCTGCGGCTGCTGTCGGGGTCGGCCCGTCCCGAGGACGAGCCGTTCAGCCCCGACCACTGGTGACCCGGCCGTAGGGCGCTTCCGCGCCCCGGCGCCCCGGAGATCACCTCCGGGGTGACCGCCGGACGGGCGGCATGCGACGATCGGACCATGAGCGTTTGTGAGCACGTGGCCCAGTTGCCCACGCCCGAGCCGGCCCCCCGCACACCCCAGGGGTGCGAGGAGTGCCTGCGGGACGGCACGCAGTGGGTCCACCTGCGGATGTGCCTGGACTGCGGCCATGTGGGCTGCTGCGACTCCTCACCCCGGCGCCACGCGAGCGCCCACGCCGCCGAGGACAAGCACCCGGTGATCCGGTCGTTCGAGCCGGGCGAGGACTGGCGCTGGTGCTTCGTGGACGAGCAGATCGTCTGATGGCCGAGGTCCGGCTGTCGCAGGGGCAGGGCCGCTGGATCCTGCTCGCGACCGTGCTCGGGTCCGGCGTGGCGTCCCTGGACGCCACCGTCGTCAACGTGGCACTGCCCCGGCTGGCGAAGGACCTGTCGGCCTCGATGGCCGACCTGCAGTGGACGGTCAACGCCTACACGCTCACCCTCGCCGGGCTGATCCTGCTCGGCGGGTCGCTCGGCGACCGGTTCGGCCGCCGCCGGGTGTTCGTGATCGGCGTGATCTGGTTCGCGACGGCGTCGGTGCTGTGCGGCGCCGCCCCGGACGTCCAGACGCTGATCGCCGCGCGGGCGCTGCAGGGCGTCGGCGGGGCGCTGCTGACGCCCGGCTCGCTGGCGATCATCCAGGCGTCGTTCGTCGAGGAGGACCGGCCGCGCGCGGTCGGGGCCTGGTCCGGGCTGTCGGGGGTGGCGGGCGCCGTCGGCCCGTTCGCGGGCGGCTGGCTGGTGGAGGCCGCGGGCTGGCGCTGGGTGTTCCTGCTGAACGCGCCGCTCGCGCTGATCGTGGTGCTGGTGGCGCTACGGCACGTCCCGGAGACCCGCGACCCCGAGGCGACCGGGCGGTTCGACATCGCGGGCGCGGCCCTGGCGGCGCTGACCCTGGCCGGGACGACCTACGCCCTCACCGAGGCCCCGAACGGCGCGGGCGCCGGGGTCGTGGCCGCCGGACTGGTCGGGATCGGCTCCGCGGTCGCCTTCGTGGTCGTGGAGCGGCGGCGCGGACGCGGGAACGGCGGCGGGGGGCGGCCGCAGCCGATGCTGCCGCTGGCGATGTTCGCCAACCGGGAGTTCTCCGCCGTCAACGCCGTCACCTTCGTCGTGTACGGCGGGATGGGCGTGATGTTCTTCCTGTTCGTGCTGAACCTGCAGGTCGTCTCCGGGTTCTCGCCGATCGCGGCGGGCACGGCGCTGCTGCCGGTGACGGTGCTGATGCTGCTGCTGTCGGCGCGCGCGGGCGCGCTCGCGCAGAAGATCGGGCCCCGGCGGCCGATGACGGTCGGGCTGGTGCTCGCCGCGGCCGGGATGGCGCTGGTCTCGCGGGTCGGGGAGCACGCGTCCTACTGGCGGGACGTGCTGCCCGGCGTGGTGGTGTTCGGGCTGGGCCTGTCGGCGATGGTCGCGCCGCTCACCGCGACGGTGCTGGCGAGCGCGAACGTCCGGCACGCGGGGATCGCCAGCGGCGTGAACAACGCGGTGGCGCGCGCGGCGGGGCTGCTGGCGGTCGCGGCGATCCCGCCGCTGGTCGGCCTGACCGGCGAGGCGTACCAGAACCCGGCCAAGTTCGCCTCGGGGTTCCGGGAGGCGATGCTCATCTGCTCCGGCATGCTGCTCGCCGGGGCGGTGCTGACCCTGTTCACCGTCCGGGACGACACCCTGAAGACCACGCCGGAAGGGCGGGAACCGGAGTGCCGGACGCATTGCGCGGTCGGCGCGCCGCCGCTCGAGCCGGAGCGGTCCGCGGTTCCGGCGGGGGCCGCGGCCGAGCCCGGGCCCGCCGGTGCGGGCGGCGGCCCGGCCGGTCCGGCGGACACCGGAGGCGCCTGACCGATTCGTCCGTGATGTCGTCACCGTCGGTGGCGGCGGCGCGAATCTCGGGCCGATTCCGGCTATGTCCAGGACCGGATCAGTTCGTTGTCATACGGTCAGGGCATGAATCTGCGGCAGCTGCGCTATGTCGTGGCGACCGCCGACCACGGCACCATGACGTCGGCGGCCCAGGCGCTCTACGTGGCCCAGCCCGCGCTGTCCCGGGCCGTCCGGGAGCTGGAGCGCGAGCTCGGCGTGGAGCTGTTCGCCCGGTCCGGACGCGGCGTCGTCCTGACGGCGGACGGCGAGCAGGTGGTCCGGCACGCGCGGGTCGCGCTGTCGGCGGTCGAGGCGATCGAGGGCCTGTCGGCGGGCGGCACCGGCGGCCGCGGCGCGGACCTGCGGATCGCCACCACGCTGTCCCTGGAACCCGAGCTGACCGGGCGGCTCATCCCCCGGTTCGCCCGCGACCAGCCCGCCGTCCGGGTCCGGGTGGTGCGCTGCCCGGGCGCGGGGCACGCGGCGGCGGCGCTCCGGCAGGGCCGCGCCGACCTGGCGCTGACCGACCTGCCCGTCCCGGGCGACCTGGTCGCCCACCCGCTGGACCAGCGGGAGGTCGTGCTGGTGTCGCCGCCGGGCCTGAAGCTGCGCGAGCCCGTCCCGACCTCCGCGCTGAACGGGATGCGGCTGATCCTTCCCGGGCGCGGCACCGCGCCGCGCGCCGAGATCGACATGATGCTCGAACGGGTCGGCGCGTCCCCGGTCGCCGCGGTGGAGTCGGAGGAGCGCGGCACGTGGCTCGGCTGCGTCCGCGCGGGCATGGGCTCGCTGCTCTGGTACCGCAACCAGCTGGACGACACCGACGGGCTCACGGTGCGCTCGTTCATGCCGCCGCTGACCCGGCTGGTCGGGATCGTCCACGCGCACCGGCAGCTGCCCCCGGCCGCGCGGGACTTCCTGGCGTTCGCCAAGGAGGGTCCGCGCAGCGTCCACCACCCCTGACCTGCCCGGCCGAAGGATCGGGCGGTCCGGGAGACATGCCATGATCGGGACGTGGAGACGAAGCACGCCCTGTGGCTGCTGGCTGTGCCGGTGGTCGCCCTCGCCGTGGCCGCGCTGGCGCGCCGAAGCCGGATCGCCGCCCCCCTCGCCCTGGTCATCGCCGGCCTGATCTTCTCCTATTTGCCGGGCGTACCAGACTTCCAGCTCAATCCCGACTTCGTGCTGTACGTGTTCCTGCCGCCGCTGCTGTTCTCGGCGGCCTGGCAGAGCAGCATGGTCGACCTGCGCGCCAACCTGCGCCCGATCGCGTTCCTGTCGGTCGGGCTGGTGCTGTTCACGACCCTGGCCGTCGGCTGGGCCGTCCACCTGGCGGTGCCGGGGCTGCCGCTGCCGGTCGCGCTGGTGCTCGGCGCGATCGTCGCGCCGCCGGACGCCGTCGCCGCGGTGAGCGTCGCGCAGCGGCTCGGCCTGCCGCGCAACACCGTGACGATCCTGGTCGGCGAGAGCCTGTTCAACGACGCGACCGCGCTGACCGCGTTCCGCGTCGCGGTCGCCGCCGCCACCGGAGCGGGCTTCACCTGGCTGGACGGCGCGGGACGGTTCGCCTACGCAGCCATCGCGGGCACGCTCATCGGCCTGGTCCTCGGCCCGCCGCTGCACTGGCTGCGGACCCGGCTGAACGACCCGCTGGTGGAGAACGCCGTCGCCGTCCTCGCGCCGTACGCGGCGTACCTGTCGGCCGAGGCCGTGCACGCCTCCGGCGTGATCGCGGTCGTGGTCAGCGGCCTGTACCTGGGCCACCGGTTCACCGAGTCCCCCGCGATCACCCGGCTCATCGGGCACTCGTTCTGGAAGATCGTGGTGTTCCTGCTGGAGTCGGTGGTGTTCCTGCTCATCGGGCTCCAGCTGCCGCCCGTCCTGGACGCCGTGTCGAACCGGTCCTGGGGGAACCTGGCGTGGTGGGCGGTGGTGACGTTCGCCGCGACGGTCGTCGCGCGGTTCGTGTGGGTGTTCGTGGTGTCGTACCTGCCGCTGAGGCTCGGGATCATCCGGCGGACCGCCGACGGGCACGATCCGTCCTGGCGGGGGCACGTGGTGGTCGGCTGGGCCGGGATGCGCGGCGTGGTCTCGCTCGCGGCGGCGTTCGCGATCCCGTTCACGACCACGTCCGGCGATCCCTTCCCGGACCGCGACCTGGTGCTGTTCCTGACGTTCACGACCGTCCTGGCGACGCTGCTGGTGCAGGGGCTCACCTTCCCGCTGCTGATCCGGGTGCTCGGCGTCGGCGGCGGCGAGCGCGAGACCTACAGCGACACCGTGGCCGAGGCCGGGGCGCAGCACGCGGCGGCGTCGGCGGCGATCAGCCGCCTGGACGAGCTGGCCGCGTCCGAGGACCTGGACGAGGACGTGGTGGAGCGGCTGCGGCACATGGCCGAGCACCGGCAGCTGCGCGCCTGGGAGCGGCTCGGCGGCGGGACGGGCCCGGAGGGCGCCGAGGTGCCCAGCGTGACCTACCGGCGGCTGAGGCGCGAGATGCTGGCCGCCGAGCGGTCCACGTTCATCCAGATGCGCAACGAGCGGCGGCTGGACGACGCGGTGCTGGCCCGCATCCTGCACGAGCTGGACCTGGAGGAGGCGTCCCTCCAGCGCGACTGACGCGCGCCTGCGGCTCTTGCGGGGCAGGGCCATTGCGGGGCAGGGCCCTTGGGAGGTCAAGGCTCTTCGGGGGTTCGGCTCTTGCGGGGGTCGGGCTCTTGCGGGGGCCGGCGGGGTCGAGGGGGTGGACGAGCCGTCCCGGACATGACGTCCGGGACGGAACGGTGTGTCCCTCACGGCGTGCGGGACGGGACGGGGGATCCGAACGGCTCAGGCTGGGCCGGCGCCGTTCGGGGGTTTGTCCGGCAGTTCGACGGCATAGGACTCCTTGACCACGTCGAGGTGGTGCCAGGACTCCCGGACCGTCGCGCCCGGGATGGCCCGGATCGCGTCCAGGACCTCGACCAGCTCGGCCCGTGACGACGCCTCGGCCTGGCCGACGATGTCGTAACGTCCGAACCCGGTGGCGAGGTACCGCACGCCCTCCAGCCCGGCGACCGCCTCCGCGACCCGGCGCAGTGACCCGGTCACGGCCAGCCCGAATCCGCCCAGCTCGGCGGCGCCGAGCGCGAGCGGGTCGGCGAGGCCGGTGACCTGGATGACGCCGGACCGCATCAGCCGGACGACGCGGGCGCGGGTGGCCGCCTGCGAGAGTCCGATGATGTCGGCGAGCCGGGTGTAGGGCGCCCGGCCGTCACGCTGCAGTTCCTGCAGCAGCCGCCAGTCGATGTCGTCCAGGGTGATCCGGTCCAGGGTCCGGACCACGGCGTGGGCGTCCCGGACGGTGGCGACCGTGCGGAAAACCTCGGTCGCCTCCACTCCGGGCACCGAGCGGATGTGGTCCACCTCGGCGGCGAGCGCCGCGTCGTCCCGGGTGCGGACCTGGGCGACCAGGTCGTGCGGCCCGGCCGTCAGGGCGGTGAACCCCACCGCCGGACGCTCGGCGACCGCACGGGCCACCTCGCGCGCCGGACCCGACACCGTGATCGACACATGGCCGACCGCCTCCGCCCCGACCACGGCCGAGTGCACGATGCCCACGACCCGGACCACTCCGGTCTCGAGCAGGCTCTGCACCCGTGCCCGCACGGCCGTGCGGGAAAGCCCCACCCGGTCGGCGAGCGCCTGGAAGGTCGCTCTGCCATCCCGCTGGAGCTCGCGGACGAGCACGGTGTCGACCGCATCCAGCACGGCTGTCCTCCTTCGCGATGTGATGAAACTTTTTGTCGGAACTGCAAGATCATTCCATTTCACGGCGGTCCGCCGTCAAATATTGATCTTGCTCGTGTTCGTCGGTCCCGGCGGCCGTCGAAGCGTCGGCGTACGGCCCGGACGGCGACGAATACGGGGCGGGGCACGGGCGCGCGGCAACACAACGCGACCCGGCCGGCCGCGCGCGGCGGCCCGGGGGCGGGTCCCGCGCGGGCGTGGCGATCGTCACTCCCGTCCCAGCGGCGGGCAGGCCGGTCCGGGGCCACGAGCGTCACCGACATGCGCCACTCCCGGCCTTCCGCTGCGACGCCTCCTGCGGGGACCGGCCGTCCACGCGAGGCTATGTAAGAAAAGTGCATCGAGTGCGCATGAACGTCAAGAGGTGACTTCACGGAGAGCAAAGACGCGTAAGGGTCGTGGAAAGGGTGCGTAGGCGCTGGTCGGGCCGGATGCGGGGGCGGCCTGCGGCCCCGCCGGATGATCACCTTCCGGCCAGGGTTTCGTCACCGTCCGAGACGCCGTCGTCCGGTCTGCGAGCTTGGTTCGGGCATGACCGGGTATGCCGCACAATGTACGGTGGCCCAGCCACCCGGAACCACGATTGGTGTGTAGAAGAGCCGTGCGCCTGCTGAACGGTGAGCGACCCGCTCACGATCTCACCTACAACGACGTCTTCATGGTCCCGCGCCGCTCGTCGGTCGGGTCCCGTCTCGAGGTCGACCTGTCGGCCGTCGACGGCAGCGGGACGACCGTCCCGCTCGTCGTGGCGAACATGACCGCGGTGTCGGGCCGCCGGATGGCCGAGACGATCGCCCGCCGGGGCGGCATCGCGGTCATCCCGCAGGACATCCCGGGAGACGTGGTGGCCGAGGTGATCTCCTGGGTCAAGGGCCGCGACCTGGTCGTGGACACCCCGATCACGCTGTCCCCCGCCGACACGGCCGGGGAGGCCCTCGCGCTGCTGCCCAAGCGGTCGCACGGCGCCGTGGTCGTGGTCGAGGACGGCCGTCCGGTCGGCGTGGTCACCGAGGCCGACTGCCAGGGCGTCGACCGGTTCGCCAACCTGCGCGACATCATGTCCCGCGACCTGGTGACGCTCCCGGCGGGCATCGACCCGCGCGAGGCGTTCGAGCGGCTGCACGCCCGCGGCCACCGGCTCGCCCCGGTGGTGGACGGCGACGGCCGCCTGGTCGGCGTGCTGACCCGCACCGGCGCGCTGCGCGCCACCCTCTACGACCCGGCCGTCGACGCGTCCGGGCGGCTGCGGGTCGCCGCGGCCGTCGGCGTGAACGGCGACGTCGCGGGCAAGGCCAAGGCGCTGCTGGAGGCCGGCGCCGACCTGCTCGTCGTGGACACCGCCCACGGCCACCAGGAGAAGATGATCGCCGCGCTGAAGGCGGTGCGCGGCCTCGACCCGCACGTCCCGGTCGCGGCCGGGAACGTCGTCACCGCCGACGGCACCCGCGACCTGATCGAGGCGGGCGCCGACATCGTCAAGGTCGGCGTCGGCCCGGGCGCGATGTGCACGACCCGGATGATGACCGGCGTGGGCCGCCCGCAGTTCTCCGCCGTCCTGGAGTGCGCGGCCGAGGCGCGCCGCCTGGGCCGCCACGTCTGGGCGGACGGCGGCGTCCGGCACCCGCGCGACGTGGCCCTGGCGCTCGCCGCCGGCGCGTCCAACGTGATGGTCGGCTCCTGGTTCGCCGGGACCTACGAGTCCCCCGGCGACCTCCAGCGGGCCGCCGACGGGCGCCTGTACAAGGAGAGCTTCGGCATGGCCTCGGCGCGGGCCGTCCGGCTGCGCACCGCCGAGGACTCGGCGTTCGACCGGGCCCGCAAGGCGCTGTTCGAGGAGGGCATCTCCACCTCCCGCATGTTCCTGGACCCGCAGCGTCCCGGCGTGGAGGACCTGGTCGACTCGATCGTCGCGGGCCTGCGCAGCTCCTGCACCTACGCGGGCGCGCGGACGCTGGAGGAGTTCCACGAGAACGCGGTCGTGGGCGTCCAGTCGTCCTCGGGGTATGCCGAGGGCATGCCTCTGGCCACGTCCTGGTAATCCGCCTGACGGATCGGTTCCGCCGGGCTTCCGGGCGCCTTCACCGGTGCCCGGAAGCCCGGCGGTTCGCGTTCGGTGGCCTTCGGCGCGCGGACGGCTTCGACGTCCGCGGGCGCAGGTGTTCACGGGTCCTTCGCGGCGGGCTCCGCCAAAGTGCTCACCGGCGGCGCGGGGAGGCCGGGATGACACGACACGCCGGGGCCGATGCGCCGGGCCGTGCGGGCTGAGCTGCAACCTTTCCCATCGGGGACGGAGATCTCCGGTCTCCGGAGGGCAGGCACAGGCAGGCACATGATCAAAATTCGGGCACGACCTCGTGGTCGGCCACGCGTGGCGGGCGCAAAGTGCCTATTGTAGGCAAGAGTTGCACGTAACGAAGTACTGCTCGTATTCGGACGACTACTCCCGCAACCTCTGCCCGGTTTTGCGCGTCCTGAATGTAGTTCGGTGCCTGAATTGAGAGCGCGTAGGGAAGTGGAGCGTCCATGACGAGTCGACCGGCGCGGCGGCGCCGCCGGACCACGGAGCCGGGCGCGGAACCGGAGGCCGGGTCGGCGTCCGAACCGGCGTCCGGCGAGGCGGCGGAACGTTCCGGCTCCGAAGGCGGACTCCCCCGCGCACTGGGGCTCACCCTGGCCTCGACCCTGGTCTGGGGCGTGGCGCACCTCTGCACGGGACGCCGCAAGCTCGGCACCGCGCTGGTCGTGGTGTTCGTGGCCCTGCTGGCCGCGCTCACCGCCTGGTACCTGATCTACCGGCCGGACCTGCTGCACCTGGCCGTCCGGCCGGACCTGCTCCAGGCCGCCGCGGGCGGCATGGTCCTGGTCGGCCTGGCCTGGCTGTGCGTGATCATCCGCTCGTACCAGATCACCCGTCCGAGCGGGCAGTCGATCCCGATGCAGGCGGTCGGCGGGCTCGTCGTCGCGGCGCTGTGCCTCGGCGTGGCCGTCCCGGTCTCCTGGGCCGCGCGCACCACCTACGTCGCGCGCACCACCCTCACCAGCATCTTCCACGAGGGCGGCACCAACGGCACCAAGCAGATCGACACCAAGGACCCCTGGAACGGGCAGTCCCGGGTGAACGTGCTCCTGCTCGGCAGCGACTCGGCCTACGACCGCGAGGGCACCCGCACCGACTCGATGACGGTCGCGAGCGTCGACACCCGCACGGGCGAGACCGTCCTGCTGGGCGTCCCGCGGAACCTGGAGCACTTCCAGATGCCGCCCGGCCCGGCCCGCGACCGCTTCCCCGACGGCTTCACCGGGGACGGCCCGCTGACCCCCGGCCTGCTCAACGAGGTCTTCCAGTACGCCGAGGACCACCCGGACATGGTGCCGGGGGTGGCCAAGAACCACCGCGGCCCGACGCTGCTGAAGCAGACCATCGAGGGCATCCTCCGCCAGCACATCGACTACTACATCATGGTCGACATGTTCGGCTTCGCCGACATCGTGGACGCGATGGGCGGCGTCAAGGTCAAGATCACCGAGCCGATCCCCTACGGCCGGGACGGCGGGGTGCTCCAGCCCGGCGAGCGCACCCTGCACGGCAAGGAGGCCCTCTGGTACGGGCGCTCCCGCAACGACAGCGACGACTACGCCCGCATGGGCCGGCAGAAGTGCCTGCTGCGGTCGATCGCCCGGCAGGCCGACCCCACGACCGTCCTGACCCGGTTCGACAAGCTCGCGGCGGCGACCAAGCGGGCGATCTCCACCGACATCCCGCAGGAGCTGCTGCCGTCGCTGGTGAAGCTCTCGGAGAAGGTCAAGGACGGCGCGCAGATCAGCACGCTGGCGTTCGTCCCGCCGCTGATCTACACCGGGAACCCGGACTTCGCGCTGATCCGGCGCCTGGCGGCCAAGGCGATGAGCCCGTCGCCGTCCCCCACCGCCTCGGGGTCCCCCTCGCCGTCGGGTTCGGCCTCGCCGTCCGGGGCCGCGGCCCCGTCGGGGACGCCGTCGTCCGGCGGGCCGTCGGGGTCGCCCTCCGGGTCCCGGTCCGGTTCCCCTTCCGGGACGCCTTCGGACTCGCCGTCCGGGGACGCCTCGCCCGGCGCGACCGGTTCGGGCGCCTCCGGCCAGGACAAGACCAAACCGATCTCGCTCGACTCGCTCTGCCCGTCCTGATCCTGGGGAACACTGCGGGTGTGAGGGCGGTGCACCGCCTCCGGCGGGTCGTGAACGGCGTGAACCTGTCGACGCCGCTCGGGCTGCTCCTGGCCCGGGTCGGCACCCGGCCCCGCGCGACACCGGCGCGGGGCCCGGAGGGGCTGCTGCTGGCGGGCGGGTACCGGCTGCCGCTGCCGGTGGCGGCCGCGTTCACGATGGGCAACGTGATCATGACCCGCGAGGACGTGACGGAACTGACCGGCGACCCCGCGCTGCTGGCGCACGAGGCGCGGCACGCGACGCAGTACGCCTGGTGCCTGGGCCCGCTGATGCTGGCGCCGTACCTGGCGTGCGCGGGCGTCTCGCTCGTCCTGTGCGGGGATCCGGCGAGCTACAACCCGTTCGAGCGGCTGGCGGGGCTCGCGGACGGCGGGTACGTGCGGCGTCCACCACGTCCGGTGTTCCGGAAGGCGCTGCGTCCGGTGTTCCGGAAGGCGCCGCGTGCGGTGTTCCGGTGGGTGCTGCGTGCGGTGTTCCGGTGGCCGCCGGGCGGCCGGTGACCGCCGCGCCCCCGGCAGGGTGGATCATGGTGGGGACGGTTCGACGAGCGTGAGGACGGGTGCGGGTGCCGCAGATCGAGGGCTGTGAGACCTTCCGGGTCGCGATGCCGCGGGCCCGGCGGCCGGAGAGCATCCTCGTCCGGCTGACCGGCGCGGACGGCACGGTGGGCTGGGGCGAGGTCGCGGTGCCCGAGGAGACGGCGGGCGCGGGCCCGGCGTGGGCGGACATCGCCGAGCGGATGGCGCCGGGGCTGATCGGGCTGCCGTGGGAGCGCCCGGAGGACGTCTCGGCGGTCGCCGAGCTCGGCACCAGCGGCGCCGCGGCCGCCGTGGACACCGCCTGCTGGGACCTGTGGTGCCGGGGCCGGGGCGAACCCCTCTCCCACGCGCTCGGCGGCACCCGCACCTCGATCGTGACCGCGGCGCGGATCTCACCCGAGCCGGTGCTGGACACGGTGGTGTCGCGGGTGAACCGGGCGATCGGCGCGGGCCACACGCGGGTGACGGTGGAGATCCGGCCGGGCTGGGACGTGGAGCCGATCCGGGAGGTCCGGGCCGCGTACCCGGCGCTGGCGCTGGTCGCGGACGGACGGCACGGCTACACCGAGGCGCCCGAGCACCTGGACGCGCTCGCCGCCCTCGACGGCTACGACGTGACGGCGGTCGAGCGGCCGTTCCCGGTGGACGACCTGCCCGCGCACGCCCGGCTCCAGGGCCGGGTGGAGGCGGCGGTCGCGCCGGAGATCGGCGATCTGGACACCCTGGCCGCCGCGATCGAGCTCGGCGCGGGCCGGGCCCTGAACCTGCGGATCGGCCGGTTCGGCGGGCTGACGGCGGCGCGCGCGGCGCACGACCACGCGTACGCGGCGGGCTGGGACGTGTGGTGCACGGGGGCGGGCGCGTTCGGGATCGGGCAGGCCGCCGCGGTGGCGCTGGCGTCCCTGCCGGGCGTGACGCTGCCGAGCGAGGTGACCGATCCGGCGGGCGGCCCGGTGTTCGTGACGCCGCCGGTCCGGTCGTCCGGCGGGGTGGTCGGGGTGCCGCTCACCCAGCCGGGCCTGGGCCACGTGATCGACGAGGACGCGATCGTCCGGCTGGCCCGCGAGCACCTCCGCCTCCCGGCATGACCGGCGCCCCGGACTCTCCGGGCGGTCCGGGCGGTCCGGGCTCTCCGGATGGTGCGGGCGGTCCGGCGACGGTGTGGGTGGTGGCGGGGCCGCCCGGCGGGGGCAAGAGCACGGTCGCGGACCTGCTGCTCGCCCGGCTGCGTCCCGTCCCGGCCCTGCTGGACAAGGACACGCTCTACGGCCCGTTCGTCGCCGCCACGCTGGACGTCGCGGGCCGCGATCCGGGTGAGCGCGAGGGCCCCTGGTACGACGAGCACGTGAAGGCGCACGAGTACCAGGGCCTGACGGCGACGGCGCGGGAGATCCGCTCGCACGGCTGCCCGGTCCTGCTCAGCGGCCCGTTCACCGGCCAGATCCGCTCGCCGGAACGGTGGGCGCAGTGGGTGGGCGAGCTGGGCGGGCCGCCCGTCCGGCTGGTGTGGATCAGGTCGGATCCGGCGACTTTGCGCCACCGCCTGGAGGCGCGCGGACTGGAACGGGACGCCGGGAAACTGGCCGCGTTCGACGCGTTCGCCACGCGGATGCTCCCGGAGGAACCGCCGCCGGTGCCGCACGAGGAGATCGACAACCGGCTGGGCGCGGCCACCTCCCTGGCCGATCAGATCGCGAGTATCACCTGACCGGAACCGTTCCGGCGGTCCAAGCTCCCGGCGGCGAACGCTAGGGTCGATCCGTGACGATTCGGGGGAATATCACACCAGGCGGGGGAACGCCGGGCGGGGAGGCGGGGAGCGGCGCACGGGGGTGGCCGCGCCTCGCCGACTTCGGGGTGCCGCTGCTCCTCGTCCCGCCCCAGCTCGGCCTCGCCGCGCTCATGTCGCTGTCGGACACCTTCCTGGTGCCCCGCGACCGGGGCGGATGGATCGCCCTGGTCGTCCTGGTCCTGGTCCTGGACGGCGTCCTGGTGTTCCGGCGCGTCCGGCCGATGGCCGTGATCATGACGGTCGTCCTCGGCGGCAACGCCGGCCTGCTCCTGATCCACGCCCAGGAGGTGCCCGCCACCGACCTCGCCCTGTGGGTGGCGGTGTTCTCCCTCGCCGCGCACAGCGGGCGGTGGCGCGCCATCGCCGGATGCGCCGCCGCGTTCGTCGTCCACGAGACGGCGACCGCGCTGCGGGCCGACGGCGTCGGCGACTGGACGCTCGACGTCTCGGTCGACGCCCTGCTGCTCCTGGCCCTCACCGCGCTCGGGCAGCTGCGACGGCAGCGCCGGGCCCGGCGCGCCGAGCTCGCCGAACAGCTCGAGGCGGCCGAGCACGAACACCACGCCGCGGCGGCCGCCGAACGCGAACGCCTGGCCCGCGACCTGCACGACGTGGCGGGCCACCACCTCAGCGCGGTGATCGTGCACAGCGGAGCGGTCGCGTCCATCCCCGACCCGGCGCTGGCCGTCCGGGCACTGGAGACCGCCGCCGACACCGGACGCGACGTCCTGGCGGCCCTGGTCCGCCTGGTGGACGAGGTCGAACCCGACGAGCGGACGGGCGAGGGCCTGCCCGCGCTGCTCCCGCCCCTGTGCGAAGGGATCCGGCGCCTCGGGACGCCCGTCACCCTGGACGTCGAGGGCCGGGCACGCCGGCTGCCGCCGCCGGTGGTCACGGCGGCCTACCGGGTCGTCCAAGAGTCACTGACCAACGCCATGCGGTACGCCTCGGGCGCGGCCGTGGACGTCACCGTCCGGTACGTGGCGGGCGGGGTGGAGGTCGAGGTCCACAACGGCGTCCCGCAGGTCGAGGGATACGTGCCGCAGCTCGGGACGGGCCGCGGCATCGCCGGAATGCGGTCCCGCGCCACGACGCTCGGCGGCACACTCGAGGCCGGCCCGGCCGACGACGGCGGCTGGCGCGTCCGGGCCGTCCTGCCCACGGGCGCCCCGGACGGCCGCCGCCACGGCTGGCCCGACGTCGTCGACGGCATCCTGGTCGCCCAGTCGGTGCTGCTGCCCGCACTGATCGCGTTCGTCCCACCCGAGCCCGTACTGCCCGGCTGGGGATTCTGGTCCGGCGCGCTGCTGCTGGTCGCGTTCCTGCTGCGGGCCGTGCCGCTGTGGTGGCGGCGCTACACGCCCTACGCCGTCCTCGCCTGGACGACCGGATTCGACGTCCTCTGGTCCTGCACCGCCGGGACGACCCGGGCCGCCATGACGGGCCTGCTCATCGTCGGCGGAACGACCCTGATCGGCGCCGTGTACGCGGTCGCCGCCTACGCGCGGCGCGGCGTCCCGACCTGGCCCGCGCCGTTCGTCGCGGCGCTCGCCTGGGCCGCGACGATCGGGGCCGGCGCCGCGCGCCTCAAGGGGACCCCGGCGCTGCCGGCCGGCCTCATCACCGGCTACCTCCTCGGGCTGGCGTTCTTCCTGCCCGCCTGGATCGTCGGCAAAGCGGTCGTGACGCGCGGGCACCGCTGGGAGAACGCGGCACTGGAGACCATGGCCGCCCGCGCGGGCGTCGCCGTCACGGCCGAACGGCACCGCGTCACCCAGGGGCTCCGCGGCACCGTCCTGGACCGGACCGCCCGGTTCGTCCGGGTGGCCGAGGACGCGCTCGCCGACCCGCGCGCCGACCGGTCCGCCGCGCTCGTCGAGGTCGCCGAACACGCGCGCGCCGCTCTCAACGACATGCGCGCGCTGCTGGACGCCCTCCGCCCGGGCCCCGGACCGGGCACCTCCGCCGCCGAGTCCGTGGCCGGATAACCCGGTCAGTACGACTTGGGCAGGCCCAGGGAGTGCTGCGCGACGAAGTTGAGGATCATCTCGCGGCTGACCGGGGCGATGCGCATCAGCCGGACGACCCCGGCGAGCATCCCGACGCCGTACTCGGAGGTGAGGCCGTTGCCGCCGTGCGTCTGGATGGCCGTGTCCACACAGTGGACGGCGGCCTCGGCGGTGGCGTACTTGGCCATGTTCGCGGCTTCGCCCGCGCCCATGTCGTCACCCTCGTCGTACAGCCAGGCGGCCTTCTGCGCCATGAGCCGGGCGAGCTCCAACTCGACCTTCGCCTGCGCGAGCGGGTGCGCGAGACCCTGGTGCGCGCCGATCGGCGTCTTGAACACCTGCCGTTCCCTGGCGTACGTCACGGCCTTCCCGAGGGCGAGCCGGCCGATGCCCGCGCCCATCGCGGACGCCATGATCCGCTCGGGGTTCAGCCCGGCGAACAACTGGAGCAGCCCGCCGTCCTCGTCGCCGACGAGCGCCTCGTAGGGCAGCCGGACGTCGTCCAGGTGGCAGATGAACTGCTTCTCCGGCGAGATGATCTCCATCTCGATCGGGGTGAAGGTGAAACCGGGCACGTCGGTCGGGACGATGAACAGCGACGGCCGCAGGTTGCCCTTCTGGTCCTCGGTACGGCTGACGAACAGGACGGCGTCGGCCTCGTCCACACCCGAGATGAACGTCTTCTGCCCCGACAGGACCCAGCCGTCGCCGTCACGGCGCGCCGTGGTCGTGATCCGGTGCGAGTTCGACCCGGCGTCCGGCTCGGTGATCGCGAACGCCATCTTCACCGAACCGTCGGCGAACCGCGGAAGCCAGTGCTTCTTCTGCCCCTCGGTGCCGGACCGGGCGATGATCGTGGCGCAGATCGCCGGGGACACCACCATGAGCAGCAGCGGACACCCGGCCGCGGAGAGCTCCTCGCACACGGCCGCCAGGTCGCCGATGCCGCCGCCCCCGCCGCCGTACTCCTCCGGCACGTTCACACCGAGGTAGCCCAGCCGCCCGGCCTCGGCCCACAACTCGTCGGTCTTCTCACCCGCCTTGGCCTTGCGGACGTAGTAGTCCGGACCGTACTTCGCGCCCAGCTCGGCGACCGCCGCGCGCAGCGCGCGCCGCTCCTCCGACTCGATGAAGCTCACTGGTGGGGGGTCCCTTCAGAGATCACGGCGAGGACCGATCCGGCCTCGACCTGCTGTCCTCGCGTCACGTTGAGAGCGGTCACGGTCCCGGCGGCGGGCGCGGCGATGCGGTGCTCCATCTTCATCGCCTCGAGAATGAGCAGCGTCTGCCCGTCCGCGACGTCCGCGCCCTCCCCGACCTCCACGCGGACGACCGTGCCGGGCATGGGCGCCAGCAGCGAACCGGGCGCGACCAGGGCACTCGGGTCGGCGAAGCGCGGCTCGGGGGTCAGCGCGACCGGGCCGAGCGCGGAGTCCACGAACACCCGCCCGCCCGCCACGTGGACGGCGAACGCGTGCCGGACGCCCCCGACGTCCAGGACGACCCGCCCGGGCACCTGCTCCACCAGGGCCACACCGTCCCCGACCAGGCCGTCCTCGAAGAGCAGGCCGTCGCGCGTGAGCCGGTACTCGACCTCGATCCCGCCGTCGAACACCTTGCGCTGCGGCTGCGACGGGACGTTCCGCCACCCCGACGGCAGCCCGCCCAGGACCCGGGCACCCGCACGGTTCGCGGCGGCGTCGGCGAGCGCGGCCGCCAACGCGGACAACCGCACGGCACGCTCGTCCGCGAGCGGCTCGGCGAGCGCCGCCAGGCCGACCTCCTCCAGGTAGCCGGTGTGGGTGTCCCCGGCGAGGAACGCCTTCTCACCGAGCACCCGGACCAGCAGGTCCCGGTTCGTCGTCACCCCGTGCAGGCGCGCCGCCGACAGCGCCCCGCGAAGCCTGCGCGCGGCCGCCGCACGGGTCGGCGCGTACGCGATCAACTTCGCGAGCATCGGGTCATAGTGGACGCCGACCTCGCCACCCGACTCATACCCGGCGTCCAGCCGCAACCCGCCGCCCGCAGGGACGGCGAACCACGCGTCCACATCAGGGACCTCGAAGGAATGCAGGACACCGCTCGCCGGACGCCAGTCCAACGCCGGATCCTCCGCATACAGCCGGACCTCGATCGCATGCCCGCGCGGCACCGGCGGCCCCTCCGGCAGCCGCGCCCCCTCGGCGACCTCCAACTGCAACCGGACCAGATCCAGCCCGTACACGCACTCGGTCACCGGATGCTCGACCTGCAACCGCGTGTTGACCTCAAGGAAGAAGAACCGGCCGTCCGGCGCGAGCATGAACTCGACCGTGCCCGCCCCCGCGTACTCGATCGCCTTCGCCGCGTTCACCGCCGCCGCGCACAACTCGGCGCGCAACGCGGCCGACACCACCGGCGACGGCGCCTCCTCGACGATCTTCTGATGCCGGCGCTGGATCGAGCACTCCCGCTCCCCCAGCGCCCACACCGTCCCGTGCGCGTCCGCGAGGATCTGCACCTCGATATGCCGCGCCCGCTCCAGCAGCGGCTCACAGAACACCGCCGGATCACCGAACGCCGACGCCGCCTCACGCCCGGCCGCCGCGACCTGCTCGTCCAGCTCGGCCAGATCCCGGACGACCCGCATCCCGCGACCGCCGCCGCCCGCCGACGCCTTCACCAGGATCGGCAGGTCCCCCGCCGTCACCGCGGCGGGATCCAGCTCCGGCAGCACCGGAACCCCCGCCGCCGCCATCAGCCGCTTCGCCTCGATCTTCAACCCCATCGCCGCCACCGCGGCCGGCGGCGGCCCGACCCACGTCAGCCCCGCCTCCAGGACGGCCCGCGCGAAGTCCGCGTTCTCCGACAGGAACCCGTAACCCGGATGGACGGCGTCCGCGCCCGCCGCCTGCGCCGCCTCGATGATCCTCTCAGCGCGCAGATAGGTACCGGACGGCGCGTCCCCCGGCAGCCGGACGGCCACATCGGCCTCCCGGACGTGCGGAGCACCGGAATCGGCGTCGGAGAACACCGCCACCGTCGCGACACCCAGGTCACGACAGGTGCGGAAGACACGGCGGGCGATCTCGCCGCGATTGGCGACCAGCAGTTTCTCGATCATCATCACATCCGGAAGACGCCGTAGCCGTCCGCGCCGCGCACGGGGGCGTTGTGGACCACCGACAGGCACAGGCCGAGGACGGTGCGGGTGTCACGCGGGTCGATGACCCCGTCGTCGTACAACCGCCCCGACAGAAAGAACGGCAGCGACTCGGCCTCGATCTGCGCCTCGACCAGCTCCCGCATCGCCCGGTCCCCCGCCTCGTCGTAGACCTGACCGCGCGCCTCGGCGGCGGCCCGCGCGACGATCGACAGGACCCCCGCGAGCTGCTGCGGCCCCATCACCGCCGACTTCGCGCTCGGCCAGGTGAACAGGAACCGCGGGTCGTACGCCCGCCCGCACATGCCGTAGTTCCCGGCCCCGTACGACGCGCCCATCACGACCGTCAGATGCGGCACCTTCGAGTTCGCCACCGCGTTGATCATCAACGCGCCGTGCTTGATGATCCCCGCCTGCTCGTACTCCGCGCCGACCATGTAGCCGGTCGTGTTGTGCAGGAACAACAGCGGCGTGTCCGCCTGGTTCGCCAGCTGGATGAACTGCGCCGCCTTCTGCGCCTCCGCGCCGAACAACACGCCCTGCGCGTTCGCGAGGATCCCGATCGGATACCCGTGCAGCGTCGCCCACCCGGTGACCAGGCTCGTCCCGTACAGGGGCTTGAACTCGTCGAACTCCGAGCCGTCCACGATCCGCGCGATCACCTCACGCGGATCGAAGGGAACCTTCAGATCCTCCGGGACGATCCCCGCGAGCTCCTCCGCGTCGTACAACGGCTCCCGCACCGGGGCGGACGGCGCCGGACCGAGCTTGCGATGGTTGAGCCGCTTCACGATCCGCCGCCCCAGGCGCAGCGCGTCATGCTCGTCCACGGCCATGTAGTCGGCCAGACCGGACGTCCGCGCGTGCATCTCCGCACCGCCGAGCGACTCGTCGTCGGACTCCTCACCGGTCGCCATCTTCACCAGCGGCGGCCCGCCGAGGAACACCTTCGCGCGCTCCTTGACCATGACCGTGTAGTCGCACATGCCCGGGATGTACGCACCGCCCGCCGTGGAGTTCCCGAACACCAGCGCGATCGTCGGGATCCCCGCGGCCGACAACCGGGTCAGGTCACGGAACATCCGCCCACCCGGAATGAAGATCTCCTTCTGCGTCGGAAGGTCCGCACCCCCGGACTCGACCAGGTTGATCACCGGCAGCCGGTTCTCCAGCGCGATGTCCGACGCCCGGAAGCTCTTCTTCACCGTCCACGGATTACTGGACCCGCCGCGCACCGTCGGATCGTTCGCCACGATCAGGCACTCGACACCCTCCACGACGCCGATGCCCGTCACCACGGACGCGCCGACCGGGAAGTCACTCCCCCACGCGGCGAGCGGACTCAGCTCCAGGAACGGCGAGTCGGGGTCGAGGAGCAACTCGATCCGCTCCCGCGCGAGCAGCTTCCCGCGCTTGCGGTGCCGCTGCACGTACTTGTCGCCGCCGCCCGCCAATGCCTTGGCATGCTCGGCGTCCAGCTCGGCCAGCTTGCCGAGCATCGCCGCCCTGCGCTCCCGGTACTCGGGGCCGGCGGTGTCCAGCGTGCTTCTGAGGGTCAAAGGACGACCTCCGGAACGATGACGGAACGGGACCGCAGCCACTCCCCGAGGGCCTTGCCCTGCGGGTCGAACCGGGTCGAGGCGGACACGCCGTCCTGGAGCAGCCCTTCGATCACGAAGTTCACCGCCCGCAGGTTCGGCAGCTCATAGCGGACGACGCGATGCTTCTCGGTCTCGGGCAGCAGCTCGCGCAGGCGCGCTTCGGTGAGGTATCCGCGGAGCCAGGCGAACTGCGCGTCCGTACGGGCCCAGACACCGATGTTGGCGTCCCCGCCCTTGTCACCGCTGCGCGCCCCGGCCACGTCCCCGAGCGGCACCCTCTTGCCGTCCTCCACCTGCGCAAGGGGCGCCTGGACGGCGGAGGGCGGGGAATGCAGGGGCCCCGTTCCCTCATCCCGCGCCGGCGCCGGAATCACGATCTCGGTGCCGTCCGGACGCACGGCCAGGTGCTCGACCTGCTCGTTCGCCACGAAGGCCGGACGGTACACCCCGAACGGGCTCCCCTTCCCCGGCGGAGACGTCATCGTGAACCCGGGGTACCCGGCCAGGGCCAGCTCGACGGCCGCGTTGCTGAAGGCCCGCCCGACCTTCTCCGGATCCGCGTCCAGGACGGCGCACCGGAGCAGCGCCGTCGCCTCCCCCTGGGTCTGCGGGTCGGGCTTGGCCGCGCCGATCGTCGTCCACTCGACGCGCCCCGGCCGGTCCTCGCCCATCGCCGCGTCCATCTGCGCGCGCACGAGGGCGGCCTTGGCCTCGATGTCCAGGCCGGTCAGGACGAACGTCATCTCGTTGCGGTGCCCGCCCAGGTGGTTGAGGCACACCTTCGTGGTCGCGGGCGGCGGCGAGCCCCGCACCCCACTGATCCGGACGCGGTCGGGTCCGTCCTCGGCGAGCTCGACGGTGTCGAAGTGCGTGATCACGTCGGGCCCCGCGTAGGCGGGCGCGCCGATCTCGTACAGCAGCTGCGCCGTGACGGTCTCGACCGTCACGGCCCCGCCCGTCCCGTCGTGCTTGGTGATGACGCTCGACCCGTCGGCGTGGATCTCGGCCAGCGGGAACCCCGCCGGACGCACCCCACCGGCACCGGCCTTTTTGTAGATTTCCTGGAAGAAGGCGAAGTTCCCGCCCGTGGCCTGCGTCCCGCACTCCAGGACATGCCCGGCCGCCGTCGCGCCCGCGAGCGCGTCCCAGTCGTCGCGCGCCCACCCGAAGTGCGCCGCGGACGGCCCGACCACGAGCGAGGCGTCCGTGACCCGCCCGGTCACCACGACGTCCGCGCCCGCCTTCAGGCACTCCGCGATCCCCCACGCGCCCAGATAGGCGTTGGCCGTCAGGGGCTGCCCGTACCGCTCGTCCCGCAGGCCGAGCTCCTGCGCGCGCGGAAGCAGATCGTCCCCGTGGACGTGGCCGACCTTCACGTCCAGCCCGAGCCGCCCGGCCAGCTCACCGAGCCTCTCGGCCAGCCCGCGCGGGTTCAGCCCGCCCGCGTTCGTCACGATCTTCACGCCGCGCTCGACCGCGAGCCCGAGCGCGTCCTCCATCTGCCGCAGGAACGTCCCGGCGTACCCGCCGCCCGGATCCTTCAGCTTCGAACGGCCGAGGATCAGCATGGTCAGCTCGGCGAGGTAGTCCCCGGTGAGCACGTCCAGCGGACCGTCCTCCAGCATCTCCCGGACGGCGCTGAACCGGTCGCCGTAGAAGCCCGAGGCGTTCCCGACGCGCAGCGGTCGACTCATGTCCCGCACCCTGCCAGCCCGGCACGATAAAATCAATCGCGCATGATTGTTTTTCGTGCCGGGCTCGCGTGGTGCGGATACGGTTCCACCACGGCACGCGCCGACGCCCGCCGGACCCGAAGGAGACCATGACCGCCCAGGCCGTCCCCCGCGAACCCCGGCAGGACCGCAGCCGCGCCACCCGGCGACGGCTGCTGGAGGCCGCCGTCGACTGCCTGGCCTCGGTCGGCTGGGCCGGGACGACCGTGACCGTCGTCGCCGAACGCGCCGGGGTGTCGCGCGGCGCGGCCCAGCACCACTTCCGCACCCGGGAGGAGCTGGTCACCGCCGCCGTCGAGTACGGCACCGAGGTCCGCCTGCACCGGATGCGCGCCCGCCTCGACGAGCTCGCCGGCCGCCGCCCCGACACCCTGGAGGTGGTCACCCTCCTCGGCGAGATGTACTCCAGCCCGCTGTTCAAGGCCGCCCTGCAACTGTGGGTCGCCGCGAGTTCGGACGAGCAGCTGCGCGCCCAGGTCGTCCCGCTGGAGGCCCGCTTCGGCCGCGAGGCGCACCGGCTGACCGTCGACGCCCTCGGCGCGGACGAGTCGACGCCCGGCGTCCGGGAGACCGTGCAGGCCACCCTCGACCTCGTCCGCGGCCTCGGCCTCGCCGACCTGCTCACCGACGACTCGTCCCGCCGCACCCGCCTGCTCCACCAGTGGGCCGCGACCCTCGACACCGCCCTCGGCCGATGACCCCGACGCCGCCGTCCGCCCAGGGCATGTCCCGCGCACCGCTCACGCGATGACGGCCCGGCCGGGTCAGGTCGTCCGGCGATTCCTCAGCTCCGCGAGCCATGCGCGGAGCTGCTCATCGCTGTGCGGGTAGGCGCCGCTCTCGTCGTCCCGACCGTGGTCGAGTCAGCACCCGCCCACCGGCTTGGGCCTTCCGGCTCGAGCGATCCTCGGCTCATTCTGCGGAGTATGTCGGCGTTCCGCCCGTGTCGACCCGCGGGCGCCGAGACGACGGGCTCGCCTTCCGGCGAGTCGCGCGACCAGGAGGGGCGGCACCGACCATGGACGATCGTCTGTACGTGCGGCTGGGACGCACCGGCCTCGTGGTCAGCAGGCTGTGCCTGGGCACGGTGAACTTCGGCGGCCGCGTGGACGAGCCCGCCGCGCACCGGCTTCTGGACCACGGGCTGGAGCGCGGCGTCAACTTCGTCGACACCGCGAACATGTACGGCTGGCGCGTCCACAAGGGATGGACCGAGGAGGTCATCGGCCGGTGGCTCGGCCGCCCGTCGCGGCGGGACGACGTCGTCCTGGCCACCAAGGTCGGCTACCCGATGAGCGAGACGCCGAACGGCGGCGGCCTGTCCATCAGGAACATCATCGCCTCCTGCGAGGCCTCGCTGCGCAGGCTGGGGACCGAGTGGATCGACCTCTACCAGACCCACAACGTCGACCGCGGCGTCGCGTGGGACGAGGTCTGGGAGGCCATGGAGATCCTGGTGCGGCAGGGCAAGGTGCGCTACGTCGGCTCGTCGAACGCAGCGGGCTGGGACATCGCCGCCGCCCAGGAGACCGCGGTTCGCCGGGGCTTCGTCGGGCTGGCCTCGGAGCAGTGCCTGTACAACCTCGTGACACGCCACCCCGAGCTGGAGGTGCTCCCGGCCGCGAGGGCCTACGGCCTCGGGGTGCTGGTCTGGGCGCCGCTGCACGGGGGGCTGCTGAGCGGAGTGCTGCGCAAGCACGCGGACGGCGTCGCGGTGAAGTCCGGGCAGGGGCGCGCGGCGGTCGCGTTGGAGGCCCACCGGGACGCCGTCGCGGAGTACGAGCGGCTGTGCGCCGAGTTCGAGCGTCCGCCGGCGGAGGTGGGGATGGCGTGGGTGCTCTCGCGGCCCGGGGTGACGTCGGCGGTCATCGGCCCGCGCACGGCCGATCACGTCGACGGCGCTCTGCGCGCGCTCGAGACGCCGCTGTCGGACGCGCAGTCGGCCCGGCTCGGCAAGCTGTTCCCGCCCGTCGGCCACGGCGGGCCCGCCCCTGACGCGTGGATCTGAGGAGCCGGCCCGGCCCGTGCGCCGTCGACCGGCTACGACTCCCCGGCGGCCCGCGAGCTCTGGGGCTGGAGCGGGCGCGGCGGGCACTGCTCGTAGGTGGGCAGGAGCCCGGCCGCCGCCGCCTCGGCCAGCGTGGGAGCCGTGGTGTCCTTGGCCGAGCGGATCGGCGGCTCGGTCAGCTCCCACGGCAGCGCGAGGTCCGGGTCGAGCGCGTCGATCTCGATCATGGTGCCCGGCACGTACTCGGTGGAGCACAGGTAGCACATGGACGTGCCCTCGGTGAGGGCGACGAACGCGTGGCCGATCCCGTCGGGGAGGTAGACGGCCGTGCCGGACTCGGGGCTCTGGTAGGTCACGTCGTACTGGCCGAACGTCGGCGAGCCCACGCGGATGTCGACGGCGATGTCGAGCGCGAGCCCTCGCACGCAGGTGATGAACTTCGCCTGGCCGGGCGGGACCCGGGTGCCGTGGACGCCGCGGAGGGTGTTCCGCCTCGACACCGAGAAGTTGACCTGCCGGATCACCAGTTCCCAGCCGGTGGCGGCCAGCAGGACGCTGTCGCGCACCGACTCGAGGAAGTGCCCCCGCGAGTCGGCCCGGGGTTCGGGCTGGATCCGGTACGCGCCGGGGATCGTCATCTCCGAGATCAACACGTTGTGCTCCGTTCGGTCAGTCGGCCCAGCGCAGATAGATGACCGGCGGCTCGCGACCGGGGATCTGGTGCAGGGTGGTCCGCCCCAGGTCGAGGACCTCGCGGACGGCCGCGGTCTCCCCCGGCCACTTGGGATGGGCGAGTTCGTCGAAGGCGACGATGGCGCCCCGGGCCAGGTACGGGCGGATGATCTGGAGGACGTCACGGGTCGGCGCGTAGAGGTCCATGTCGAAATAGGCCATCGCGATGACGGTCTCCGGATTCTCCTCCAGGTACCGGGGCACCGTCTCGCGGACGTCGCCCTGGACCACCAGGCTCCGCCGCACGTGACCGTGGGGTTCCCCGAGTTCGTGCGCGCGGAGCACCTCGCGCAGATGGTCCGGGTAGTCGTCGGCGGTGCGGAACCGGCCGACGACCGCGCTCGGGCTCACCTCGTCGACGCGGCTCACGTCGGGGAACCCGGTGAAGGTGTCGAAGCCGACGATCCGGCGGAGGGGGTTCTGCGGCTCGTAGTGGCCGCGCAGTGCGGTGAGCGCCGCGAGGTGGCGGCCGTGCAGCACCCCGAACTCCATGATCACACCGGGTACCGCGCGCACCTCCCGGTACAGGGCGTCCATGCTCAGCAGGTCGCCGAGCTGGCAGCGGCGCAGGTAGACGGGCAGGTTGTCGATCAGGTACTCGGGCGGGATCGGGGTCTTCACCAACAGCTCGGCGAGTCTCTCCCGCGACTCACGCTCCGCCGCCGACTCGTGCGGGACGATCTGCGGGTCGGTGTACCGGGGGGCGTTCATCTGGCTCTGCTCCTCATCGCTCGGGCCTGCGCCACGGCCACCGCCGGCCACCGTCGGCCTCCGTCGGCCTCCGGGTTCCCGCGTCATGCGATACGGCGCGGTGTGCCCATGTAGTGGGCGGCGGTCTCGTGGTTGTCCATGTGCTCGTAGAACCCGGACTGGGCTTCGAAGACATAGGTGGTCGCGGCCGTGGAGGGCGCGGTCAGCTGCGCCTTCTCCCATTGGCCGAGGATCTCGGCGACGTCGTAGGAGAACTCGACGGGGTCGCTGGCGTAGCCCGCGGTGTCGGCGACCGTCGTCTCGCGCCAGCCCGGCGGAGGACCGCCTGCGGGCTCCACGTACACCGGCCTCGACCACCGCTCGAAGTCGTAGAGGTCCAGCGCGAACCTCCGCCATGCGGCGGGGAAGCGCGGCACCACCGACTCCTCCCACCAGTGCGCCACGAATCGCTCCAGCCGCGGCTGCGCGTACAGCCGGCGCAGGCCCGCGATGACCGCCGGCGATTCGGCGATGACGGGCGCCAGCTCGCGGAACTCGGCGACCTCGGCGTCGGCCGACCGGTCGGCCGCGGTGATCAGGCTCTGCACGAGCTCGGACTGGGACAGCCCGGTCAGGTCGCGGGCCGGCCTCCAGAGATGCCGGAGGTACTGGTTCTCGCCGAAGATCCGCGCCCAGAAGATGAACCGCTGCATCTCCAGGTTCTCGGCGATGGTCGCGCCGCGGTTGGCCAGGACGTACTCGAAGTCGTCGTCCTGGCCGCGGACGGTGACGAAACCGTGCAGGTCGCGCCGTTCGACGTAGTTGGTGTTCGGCAGCAGCAGCAGCGGGTACACGGCGATGCGCGGAACCCGCGAGGCGAGGCGGTCATAGCCGTCGAGGAACGATTCGGGGGTCTCGCCCGGGGCTCCCCAGATCAGCTCGGCGTAGCAGTCCAGCCCTTCGTCGTTGAGCCAGTCCACCAGCCCCTCCCACTTGTTGACCTTCATGTTCTTGCGCTGCATGTCGGTGAGCGCCTCGTCCGACAGTGTCTGGAGCGCCAGCGTGAACGAGCTCTTGAACCCGTTCTCCCGCAGGCGGGAGACGATGCGCATGAAGCGGGCGGACTTGTTCTTCGCCCAGCTGGTCTCCAGCGCCCGCGGGTAGCCTCTGCGGTTGCGCACCTCGATCAGGTCCTCGACGAACTCCTCATCCTGCTCGAGCAGCCCGAAGTTGGAGTCGCAGAGGACGATCGTCGGCGACTCGTGGAAGGCGAAGAAATCGAGCTCCTCGGCCAGCCGTTCCCGGGAGAAGGAGCGCATCCGCTGCCCGACCGCACCACCCCAGTAACAGAAGGAGCATTTGTAGGGGCAGCCGCGGTTCGTCTCCATCAACGCCACGTCGTAGCGGAAGTTCCCTGCGGCGTCCAGCATCGGCAGAGTGCCGGTGAGGAACGGCGACGGAATGATGTCGAGATTCTCTATGCGTTCCCGGGCGGCCGTCGTGTGCTCCGTGCCGTCCGGGCGCTTGTAGGAGATTCCGGCCACCTCGTGGGGGTCGAAGTCGCCGTTCTCGGTGAGGAGGTACCGGACGAGGTCGAGCATCGTGTGCTCGCCCTCGCCGTTGACGACCACGTCGACCTGCGGGTGCTCCCGGAAGACGCGGGCCGCCTGGTGCGCCACGTGGTTTCCGCCGAAGACGACCAGCCCGGCGGGGTTGAGTTGCTTGAAGGTCTCCGCCAGGCAGGCGAAACTGCGGTAGTTCCATCCGAGGACCGAGAAGCCGATGATGTCGGGAACGGCTTCCGAGAACAGATCCCGGGCCATGTTGGTGAGCCCTGTTCCACCACGGAAATTGCAGATCCGCACGTCGATCTCGGCCGCGATGTCCTGGTCGGCGTCCAGCGTCGCCTTCAGGTAGCCCGACGCGAGGGGCATCGAGTCGAGCGGAATGTCCCAAGCCCCTTGTTGGACAAGCGCGATAGTCAGCATCCGACCACCCTTCACACCCGTCGAGCTCAACAGTGTTCGTCGTCAGATACTCCTGCCGCCCGCTCAAGAATAGTTAGAAAGTCGGTGGAAAATGACTTCCGAACGCTTGCAGCATGCGGCATCCAAGCGATGGGGGCAAGAAATCAGGGGCGTTTTCGATCACGGCCTGATCAGCGATGGCGGTAGTGGGTTCCACACGAGAATCCCGCCCGGCGGCGGCTCGGGCGGAAGGGCGGAAGGGAGGCCGCGGCGGTCGTCCTCTCCTGGGCCGGTCGCCGCGGCCACGCGGGCGGCCGCACTCCGCGGCCGCCCGGATTCAGGTCCTGAGGCCGGCGCGGGCGTTGATCATGTCGAGCAGCTGCCGGGGCGTCTCCGCCTTGGCGACGGCGTCGTCGTCCAGGCCGACCCCGTGTTCCCGCTCGATGCTCGCCACCGTGTTGAGCAGGGCCAGCGAGTCGTAGCCGAGGGCACTGAACGGGACGTCGTGGATGTCACCGTCGAGGTCGGCCGTCTCCGTCTCGCCCGCGCATTCGCGGAGCTTCGCCGTCAGACCGGCCAGGGTGAAGGTTTCCATGTTCGACCTGCTCCTTCAGCTGTCGGCGACCGCGAGCGGCGCCCGCAGGGTGCCGAGGTACGGGTGCCAGAGATGGTCGGGATCTTGTTCCACCGCGAGGACGATCTCGCGCATCGCGGTGAGCGCGGCGGGGGTGTCGGTGTCGTAGAAGTCGCCCTGCAGCATCTTCAGGACGTCGACGCGGTAGCGAGGATCCTGGACGAAGGCCGTGAAGAGCACGTTCAGCCGGTAGTAGATCGAGATGAACTCGTACCAGTTGCGGACCGCCCGGCGCAGTTTTCCCTCGTACACGGCGAACCGGTCCTTGGTGAAACCGCCGGCGCGATGCGCCTCGATGATGTCCTTCGCGGCGAGCCGGGCGCTGTTGAGGGCGACGCTCACCCCGCTGGAGAAGATCGGGTCGACGAAGCGGGCCGCGTCCCCGATCATGACGAACCGGTCGCCGCACATCTCGGTCATGGAGTAGCTGTAGTCGCCCTCGGCCTTGAAGGGCCTGACCCGCCGAGCCAGCCTGAGCCCGCTCTCCAGGTCGGGCCGGCTGCCCACGAAGTCCCAGAAGAACCGCTCGCGATCGGTGGCGGCCTCGGTGAAACGGTGCTTTTGCGTCACGACCCCGACGCTCGTGATCGTGTCGGTGATGGGGATCTGCCAGACCCAGGTGTCCTTGAGCGGCAGGAAGTGGACGAAGATGTAGTCGGCCTTGCCGGAGGCGGTGGCGAGGGCGGTCCGGTCCAGTCCCTCGAACCAGGTGTGCACGGCGTACTGGTCGAAGACCGGGTCGGGCACCTTCAGCCGCAGCTGGCGGCCCAGCATGGTCTGCCGGCCCGACGCGTCCACGACCATGCGCGCGCTGTGGTGGAACGTCTCGTCTCCCGTCCGGCAGGTCAGCTCGACGCGGTCGGGGTCCGCGTCGAAGTCGGCCCGCAGGACCCTCGTCCTGGTGAAGACCTTGGCTCCCCTGCTCTCGGCATGGTCGAGCAGGATCTGGTCGAACCGTCCCCGGTCGACGTGGTAGGTGAAGTCCCGGTCCACCTCCGGCTGGTCCCGCTCGACGAACATGACCTCGGCGGCCCGGAAGTCATGGCTCAGGCCGGTGAATCCGTTGTGGGGGATGTCGCGGGACTCCGCCGAGGTCCAGGCCGCGCCGTACTTGCGCGGGAACCCGGCGGCGTCGATCTTGTCGAGCGCCCCGATCTCCGCCAGTACGGGCGTCGTCGCGGGCACCAGCGACTCGCCGACGTGCGGCCGGGGGAAGGACTCGCTCTCGAACACCGCCACCGACAGCCCCGCGCCCGCGAGGTAGGAGGCGACGGTGGAGCCGGCGGGGCCGCCGCCGATGACGGCTACGTCGAAGTCCGGTTGCACGGCCTGCCTCCAGGTCATATCGCTGCGCGAAGAGGTGATTCGAGGTCCATCGAGAGCTCGCTGCGCGCATGCAGCAACCCCGCGTGGACCTGCTTGAGGTCCGGGCTCGGTTCGAGGCCGAGGTCCCGGTCCAGCAGACGCCGGACGTCCTGATAGGCCTCCAGGGCCTCGGCCCTTCGGCCGACCCGGGTCAGGGCGATGATGAGCTGCCCGTGCAGCCACTCGTTGTAGGGGTACCTGGTCACCAGTGATTTGAGTTCGGCGATCAGCTCGTGGTGCCTGCCCAGCCTCATATCGGCGGCGATCCGGAGTTCGAGCGCGCTGACATATCGCTCTTCGAAATGCGCGGCGTAGCCGCGGAGCAGCGGACCGCAGTTGACGTTCCCGAGCATCGGCCCGCGCCAGAGGGCAAGCGCTTCACGCAGTATGCGGGCCGCTTCTCTCGCGTCGTGCGCCAAGAGTGCGCGGCCGGTGTCGAGCATGCTGTTGAAGCGCGTGGCGTCGACCTCCGAGGGCGGAATGTCCAACACATAGCCGGGGGGACGCGTGATGAGCGGGTCCGGCAGTCCGCTGCGCTCCTGCAACCGGCCGAAGACCCGGCGCAGCTGGTAAATATACGTTTGCGTGGTGGTCGTCGCGCTGCGCGGCGGATCGTCGGACCACAATTCTTCGATGAGCGTGTCAATGCTCACGACCTGCCCGGCCCGCAGTACCAGAACCGCGAGGACCTGGCGCACCTTCGGCGCACTGGGCGTCCAGTCGGTCTCGCCTTCCGCCATTTCGAACAATCCGAGGACCGTGAATCGCATTCGTCCTCCCCGTTATCTGTTGTCAGTCACGCGATGCACGATAAGTGATGCCATCGAGGCGACTCAAGAGACGGGGCGAAGGTGGCGCGAAGGTGGCAGAACCGCGTGCCCCCGGCCCTCACCCGGGGTCTGACATGCGCCACAACAGGTCGTACGACCCGGTGCCCCCGGTCGTACACCCCCTCCCTGACCGGCAGGTCGGCGATACGGAACGCCACCGGTGTGACCTGAGGGGCACGGCATCACCCATCCGCCGTGAAGCGCGTGGACGGCAGCGGCTTAACCCGGGATCGAACCGCACATCGACTTGACAGGCGAAATCAGGGTGCCAATATGTGATCTGGTTCGAGGCCAGGGGATGATAGCGCGCGATTGACAGAGGACAACTCAGAAGATGCGGCCGCATACGGTAAGTGCCCGCGCGGCCGGCGGGCCGGCCGTCCGACAAGCGCGCCGATCTTGCAGGTTCCCGCCACTACTCATGCGATCCGGTTGAATACGCAGCGGCTGGTCGTTTCGAAACCACATCGACATGATGTTTCCATGTGAACGATTATCGGCACTGTCGTTCACAGATGATGATCTAGGCGTCGGCGCAGGCCACGGCGCGATTCGGCGTCATGACGGGCTCGCACGACCAAGTTGAAATCTTGATTATGTGCCCGATCATCGGCAAGAGATGACAAGTTGGTGAACACCCTGTGGCGAGAAGTACCACACCCACTGAGCAGGTGAAAGTCGGCCACTTGACCGGATTCGGACCATACGTCGACTTGATCTTGCAAATTAGGGGTGCGAATATGTCTATTTGGGGTCGGGGTCGGATCCGCGAGACAGGTGGCCCGCATGAAGCCGGACACGGACATGTCCATCCGAGCAGATAATCCCAAGGGGGTATCCGTGCCGGAACCCGCCCCGGCCGCCCAGGTGATGCTGCTGGATCATCAGACTCTCTTTCGGGAATCACTTCGCGAAATGCTCGGCAATGAGCGCGAACTGTCCGTCGTCGCCGACTGCGACAACCTCGAGGACGCCGCACGGGCCGCCAGCCACCTGCACCCCTCCATCGTCCTCTTCGACGCGGACACCCCGAGCGAGCTGCTCGAGGGCCTGCAGCGCATCAGGGCGGCCTCCCCCGAGTCGCGCATCCTCGCCCTCACCTTCCACGACGACCCCTGGATGATCCGGACCCTGATAGGTCAGGGCATCCACGGCTACCTGAGCAAGAGCGTGTCGCGGCTGGAGCTGGTCTACGCGATCAGGGTCGCGAGCGCGCGGTCCCCGCGCATGGTGTTCATCAGCTCCTACGAGAAGTTCAACGCCGCGCTGGGCGCCGACCGGACCGGGGCCGCGAACATCTCCCGCAGGGAACGTGACATTCTCATGCTGGTCTCCGAGGGGTTGAGCAACTCCCAGATCAGCAAGCGGCTCGCCATCGCCGAGGGCACCGTCAAGCGCCACCTCGGCAACGTCTTCATCAAGCTCGGCGCGAGCTCCCGTATCGACGCGGTGAACAGGGCCGTCACCGCCGACCTTCTGTAGGCCGCGTGGGCCGCCGGTGACGGGCCCACCGGACGGCCTCGCCTCCCCCTGAACCCACTCGAACGCTTCTCGACGGACGCCGGACACCATGCGGTCTGTTGCAGCCGAACCGGCCAGAGGGAGCGTGCGACCGTGGCGGACTTGACAACCGACTTCTGCATCGTCGGCGGGGGCCCCGCGGGCCTCACACTGGCGCTGCTGCTGGTCCGCTCGGGCGCCCGGGTCGTCGTGCTCGAGCGGTCCCGGTCACTGGACCGCGACTACCGCGGCGAGATCCTGCAGCCCGGCGGACAGGCGCTCCTCGACGCCCTCGGGGTGCTCGACCCGGCGCTGGCCGCGGGCGGCTACGCGATGGACCGCTTCCAGCTGGTCGAGCACGGCCGGACGCTGATCGACGCCGACTACCGCGGTCTGCCCGGGCCCTTCGGCCGGCTGCTCAGCCTCCCGCAGCGCCACGTCCTCGAGGAACTGCTGGCACAGTGCGGCAAGTTCGAGGAGTTCGTCCATCTCGGCGGGTGCAGGGCCGTGCGGCTGCTCGGCTCCGGCGGACGGGTCGAAGGGGTCGAGGGCGACCGGGCCGCCGGTTCGCCGACCGTCCACGCGCACTGTGTGATCGGCGCCGACGGCCGCTACTCCAAGGTCCGCCGGCTGGCCGGAATCGAGGCCGGCCGCCTGGACGTCTTCGACCAGGACGTCCTGTGGTTCAGGCTTCCCCTGTCCGGCCCGGTGCCGCGCGAGGTACGGATCTTCCGGGCCGGCGGCAACCCCGTGATCACCTACCCGTCCTACCCGGACAGCCTCCAGGTGGGCTGGACGCTGCCGCACGGGCGGTACCGCGCGCTGGCCGAGGCCGGGGTCGGGGAACTGAGGGAACGGATCGCCCGGGCGATGCCCCCCTACGCCGATCTGGTGCGGGCCTCGATCACGAGCGCCAGGGACCTCACCCTGCTCGACGTGTTCGCCGGTGACGCCGCCGAATGGGCCCGGGACGGCCTGGTGCTGATCGGCGACAGCGCGCACACCCACAGCCCGATCGGCGCCCAGGGCATCAACCTGGCGATCCAGGACGCCGTCGCGCTGCACGGGGTCCTCCTGGACTCGCTGCGGCGCCGGGACGCCACGGCGCGCTTCTTCGAACCGTACGTGCGGGACCGGCGCCGCACGATCAACAGGATCACCCGGATCCAGATCATGCAGAGCAAGGCGATGCTGTCCACCGGTCGCCTCGGCGGCGCGCTCCGTCCCAGGATCGCCGGGCTGGTCTCACGGACACCGGCCTACCGCAGGGTGTTCGACACCATCGCGTTCGGCGACCGGACGATCCAGGTGCCCGGCTGACCCGCGTCCCGGCGGCCGGGCGGTCATGTCCCGGCCGCCGCGGCCTCCGAGGCCGCCGAGTCTTCTGCGGCCCGTCGCCACCACCGCGGGTTGGCGCGGTACCAGTCGACCACCTCGCCGAGGCCCGCGTCGAAGCCGACCCGCGGCGCGTACCCCAGTTCCCGCCGGATCTTGGAGTCGTCCATCGCGTACCGGAGGTCGTGTCCCTTGCGGTCCTGGACCAGCTCGACCGCGCTCCAGTCGGCGCCGCACAGCCCGAGGAGCCGCTCGGTGACCTCCCGGTTGGTCAGCTCCACCCCGCCGGCGATGTTGTAGACCTCGCCGGGCCGGCCCCCGGTCAGGACCAGATGGACGGCGCGGCAGTGGTCGGCCACGTGCAGCCATTCACGGACGTTCCCGCCCTGGCCGTACAGTCCGACGGGCCGGCCGGTCAGCAGGTTGGTGACGAACCGCGGGATGAGCTTCTCCGGGTGCTGGCGGGGCCCGTAGTTGTTGGAGCAGCGGGTGATCCGCACGTCGAGGCCGTGCGTCCGGTGGTAGGACCGCGCGATCAGGTCCGCCCCGGCCTTGGACGCGGCGTACGGCGAGTTCGGCAGCGGCGGCGACGCCTCGGTCCAGCGGCCCTCGGGGATCGAGCCGTACACCTCGTCGGTGGACACGCAGACCACGGTGCCGACCCCGGCGCGCAGCGACTGCTCGAGCAGGGTGTGCGTGCCGAGGACGTTGGTCCGGACGAACTCCGCCGAGCCCGCGATCGAGCGGTCGACGTGGGATTCGGCGGCGAGGTGGACGACCGCGTCCTGCCCTTCGAGCAGGCGCCGGACCAGCCGTTCGTCGGTCACGTCCCCCCTGACGAAGCGCAGCCGCTCGTCACCGGTGGGGAGGTTGTCGGGGTTGCCCGCGTACGTCAGCTTGTCCAGGACGGTGACCAGGGGATCGCCGACGTCGCCGTACTCGCCGCTCAGCAGTCCGCGCACGTAGCACGACCCGATGAATCCCGCGCCGCCGGTGACGAGAAGCCTCATGCCGACCTTCCTCGTGGTGTGCCGTCGCCGCGCGCAGCGGCGCGCGCGGCGGGCCGCGCGGTCCGGGTCGGTGATCCGGCCGGCATCAGGCCGCCAGTTCGACGAACGCGTGGTCGCCGATGCGCAGCCGGGTACCGGACCGTCCCCGGCCCCCGATCACCTCCGCGTGCCGGCCGATGAGCGAGTCGCGGATTCCGCACGCGCCACGGACGGCGGCGCCGTCCAGAAGGACCGACCCCTCCACCTGGACCCCGGACAGCAGGCAGCCCCGGCCGATGGCGGTCCCGGGACCGATCTGGCTGTCCTCCACGACGCTGTCCGCGCCGACGATCGCGGGCCCGTGCACCTCCGAGCGGATGATCTTCGCTCCCGGCTCCACGAGCACCTCCCCGCGCAGCACGCTGTGGCGGTCCCGCTCTCCGAGCGTCTCGCCGCGCATGCCGGAGAGCACGAAGCGGTTGCAGTCCAGCAGGTCGTCCACCGTGCCGGCGTCCCGCCAGTACCCGGTGTGCTCCTCGGCCGTGACCACTCCCCCGGCCAGCATGACCTCGCCGATCGCGTCGGTGATCTCGAGTTCGCCGCGGGCGCTGGGCCGGATCCGGGCGATGGCCTCGTGGATGGCCGGGGTGAAGAAGTAGATCCCCATGATCGCGAAATCGCCGCGCGGCTCGGCGGGCTTCTCGGCGAGCCCGAACACCCGGCCGGACGCGTCGAACTCGGCGATGCCGTACCGGCTGGGATCGTCGACCTTGCTCACCAGCAGTTTCACCTCCGGCCGGTGCGCGCCGAAGTCGGAGGCGGCCGCGGTCAGCCCGCCCGCGACGATGTTGTCGCCGAGGTACATCATGAAGTCGTCGTCGCCGAGGAAGTCGCGGGCCAGCAGCACCGCGTGGGCGAGACCCGCCGGCCAGGGCTGTTCGATGTAGGTGATCCGGACGCCGTCGCCGGAGCCGTCGCCGAACGCGTCCCTGATCTGGTCGTGGTGGTCGCCGACGACCACGCCGACCTCGGTGATCCCCGCTCCGCGGACGGCCTCGAGGCAGTGCCGCAGGACCGGTTTGTTCGCCACCGGCAGCAGTTGCTTGGCCATGGAATAGGTGAACGGGCGCAGTCTCGTGCCCGTCCCTCCGGACAGGACCAGAGCTTTCATTGTTCCCCACAGATGATCAGGTCGGCTCATCGACGCCCCCCAGGTTCGCAGTGGCCCTTAGAGGGTCCGTCGAGCTGACGGCCAGCGCCCGCGCGAGCGAGCCCGCCAGATCGTGGGGGCCCGCCAGATCGTGGGGGCCCGCCAGGTCGTGGGGGCCCGCCGCCGCGCGCCAGCACACGTATCCGTCCGGGCGGACGGCCACCGCCCCGGAGTCGGTGACACCGTGCGCCGCCGCCCACCCGCCTTCCGGGTCGGCCAGGTCGTCGCCGACGCGATGGACCCGCAGGCCGATCCTCCGCGCCTCCTCCACCCATGGCCCGCCCCTTGGCCCGGCGACCACAACGAAGTCCTCGCCGTAGAGGTCGAGCGTGGAGACCGGGCCGCCGGCGCGGACCAGCGGAACGTGAGGGGCGCGGGTGCCCGGACGTCCTTCGGGCCTCCCGTCGTCCGCCGGCCCCTCCGTCACCGCCGGTGACCGGTAGCGCTGCCCCAGGACCATCGCCACCGGGTCCGGCCGCCGCCCGGGACCCGCCGCCCCCGCGCCCCGTGAGGACTGGAGGTCGACCGCGAAACCGCACGACCGTTCGGCGACGGGACGCCGTTCGGGCTCATAGGTCTCCAGCAGGTCGGGCCCCGCCTGGCCGCGGATCACCGCGGCGAGCTTCCAGGCGAGGTCGTAGGCGTCCTGGATCCCGACGTTCCCGCCGAGTCCGCCCGCGGGCGGCATCACGTGCGCGGCGTCCCCGGCCAGCAGCACCCGCCCGACCTTGTAGCGGTCGGCCACCCACGCGGCCAGATCCCAGCCGGGCGGGCGGCCGTCGGGGTCGAGCAGTTCCCGCGAGATCCGCGGTTCCACGTCCGGCGTCCCGACGGCCGCCCGGACCAGGTCGGGATAGCGGTCGGGGGTGACGTCCTCGACGAGGTCGCGCGGCACGATGAGGATCCACTGGTCCCGGTCGGCGAGTCTCGCCAGGATGGTGCCGGCCGCGGGCCGGTCGAGGTAGCACAGCGCCAGGCGCCGTCCGCGCAGGGGTCCGGTGAGGTCGGCCCGGAACGGGATGTTGACGTACCGCGCCATGACCCCGGGCCCGGTGACCCCCACTCCCAGTCGCCGGCGAACGGGCGACCTGTGGCCGTCGGCCGCCACCAGGTACTGCGCCCGGACCGGCGCGCGCGGCGCGTCGCCGATGTAGGCGCCCACGGCGAAGGCGTCCTGGGCGAACCGGGTCAGCCGGGTTCCCAGCCGCAGGTCCACTCCCGCTCGGACGGCGTGCTCGCGGAGAACGAGCTCGACGACGTTCTGGTCGATGGTCAGCGGGGTGGTCGGGCTGGCCGCGCCGAACACGGCGTCGGAGGGCCGGGTGGCGCGGAAGCGCTCCGCGCCGGCCAGCGTCTCGGCGTGGATCACCTCCGGAAGGCCGGTCAGGACGGACGGCGGGGCCTCACGGAGCGCCTGTTCCAGCCCCGCCGCACGGTAGAGCTCCATCGTCCGGACGTTCAGTCCCCGGCCCTTGGGCAGTGGCGACGGCGCGAGGTGCGGCTCCACGACCATCGTCTCGATTCCCCGTCTTCGCAGGAACAGGGCGATGGACAGGCCCACGAGCCCTCCCCCCGCGACCACGACCGGAACGTCGTACGCCATGGCCTTCCCCCTCCACTGATGCGCTGATCCGCCGCGGCGAGTGTCGGTGACCGGATTGGACGATCGGTCGAGCCGGAGGTTCGAGCCGTTCTCGAAACCCGGTGGTCACGATGACGCCGACGCGAATCTGGAAGGTGCCCATGATCGAGAGTGACTCCCCCACGATCACGACTCCGCAACTGCACGACATAGCCCGCGGCTACGTCAAGACGGCCCTCCTGCGCACCGCCCTCGAACTGCGCCTCTTCGACGAGCTGGCGTCCGCGCCGTCCGACGCGGGCGCGCTCGCCCGGGTGCTGAAGACCGACGCCAGGGCGACGCGGATCCTCCTGGACGCGCTGACGGCGATCGGGCTGCTCCGTCGCGAGGGGGACGACTACCACCTCCTGCCGGGTGGAGAGACGCTCCTGGTCAGCACCAGTCCGCAGTTCTTCGGTCACGCCGTGCGGCTGGGGGCCAGCGACTGGGAGTGGGACGCGCAGAAGCGGCTCGTCGACGCGGTGCGGCACGGCGGCACCGTCACCGACACCCACGCCCTCACCCCGGAGTTCGACTACTGGGAGGACTTCGCCAACCACACCTCGTGGTTCAACAACGGCGCCGCCGAGCTGATGGCCGACCGGCTGGCGCCGTGGGCCGCCACCCGGGAGTCGGTGAAGGTGCTCGACGTCGCCTCCAGCCACGGGGCGTACGGATTCACCCTCGCCCGGCGTGAGCCGCGCGCGCACGTCTGGTGCCTGGACTGGCCGAACGTCCTGGAGATCACCAGGCGCAACGCCGAGCGGCAGGGGCTCGCGGACCGCGCCCACTACATCGCCGGCGACATGTTCGAGGTGCCGCTCGGCGGCCCCTACGACATCGTCATGATCACCAACGTGCTGCACCACTTCTCCGAGGACACGGCCACCGCGCTGCTCCGCCGGGTGGGGACGGCGGTGAAACCCGGGGGCCTGATCGCGGTCGTCGGGCACACCTACGACGAGGGCGACACCCCCGAGACCAACCCGCTGCCCTTCATGTTCTCGGTCATCATGCTGGTGCAGACCCACGACGGCGAGACCCACTCGGTCGCCACCTACCGGCGGATGCTGACGGCCGCCGGGTTCAAGGAAACGCGGACCTACACCGGCGAGAAGGCCATGCACCGGCTGTTCGTCGCCGAGCGTCCCTGAGCGGGCCCCGCGATGCCCGGCCAGATCGACGCGGCGGCGTCCCGCCAGACCGACGCGGCGGCGTCCGAGGTGACGACCGCCGAGGCGGTGCGCTCGGTGGCCGCCGCCCACGCCTCCGCCGCCGAAGACGAGCGGCGGCTCAGCGCACCGGTCGTCCAAGCCATCACCCAGGCGGGCCTCGCCCGCCTCTTCGTGCCGGACGGGTTCGGCGGGGGGCACGGCCGCTTCGCCGACCTCCTCCACCAGGTCTCCACGATCGCCGAAGGCTGCGCGTCCGCGGGCTGGTGCGCGTCGCTGTTCGCCTCGCACCCCAGGATGGCCGCGTTCCTTCCCCCCGAGGGACGGCGGGATCTGTGGGGGGACGGTCCCGACGTCCTGATCTCCGCCGGGGTCGTCCCCGGCGGCACCGTGACCCGGTGCGGTCCCGGCTGGGAACTCGGCGGCGAGTGGGGCTTCGTGAGCGGCGTCGACCATGCCGACTGGGTCCTGGTGTCCGGATGGGAGCCCGGCACGACCGAGCGGCGGTTGCGCTTCTTCGCCGTGCCCCGCGACGAGTGCGGGGTGCGGGACACCTGGTTCACCACCGGGATGCGCGGCACCGGCAGCAAGACGGTCGTGCTGGACGGCGTGGCGGTGCCCGCGCACCGCTCGTTCGCCCAGCAGGACGTCCTGGCCGGCGCCCCGGACCCGGACCCGCCGTTCCTGCGGGTTCCGTTCCGGCTGGTCAACGGCCTCACCATGATCGCTCCCGCGCTGGGCGCGGTCCGGGGCGCGCTGCACCGCTGGACGGAGTGGGTCGCGGGGAAGACGGAGATGTCCATGGGCCGGGTCGTCCAGGCCAGGGACAAGGCCACGGTCCAGGCGGCCCTGGCCCGCTCGGCCACCGCGGTCGACGCGGCGGAGCTGCTGATGGGCAGGATCGCCCGGATCGCCGACTCCGGCCGCGAGGTGACGCCCGGCGACGTGGCGAGAAGCCACCGGGACTACGCCGTGGTCGCCGAGTACCTGGTCGAGGCCGTCGAACGCCTGTACCGCGTGAGCGGGGCGCGTGCCCAGATGCTGGGCGGCCCGGTCGAACGGGCCTGGCGGGACGTGCACGCCGCGACCGCTCACGCCGCCCTCCAGTTCGACACCAACACCGCCGTGTACGCCGGGCACGTCCTGCGGGCCGCCGCGCGGGCCGAGCCGGTCGACAGGCGAGACCACGACAACCGGGCATGAGAAGGGTTCCCAGATGGACAGCGCTCCGCGGACCGGTCCCGATCCCGTACTCCAACTCCACGAGCTGGCCTACAGCCTCGGGGTGAGCGCCGCGCTCACCGCCGCGGCCACGCTCGGCGTGGCCGACGCGGTCGGCGACGGCCCCGTTCACGTGGACGCGCTCGCGGAGGCGGTGGGCGCGCATCCCGGTGCGCTCCGCCAGCTCATGCGCGCCCTCGCCGGGCACGGAGTCTTCCAGGAGGACTCCGCCGGGCGGTACGGCCACACCCCGCTGTCGCGGGCGCTGCGCGCCGACGCGCCCAACAGCCGCAAACCCTGGGTCGAGCTCGCCGGGGCCGACTTCGCCTGGCGGATCTGGGCGAGGCTCACCGACTCGATCCGGACCGGCGAGGCGGTCTTTCCCGAGATCTTCGGGACCGACATGTTCACCTATCTCGCCGAGCACCGGCCCGAGATCGGCGCCGTCTTCGACGCGGCCGCCGCGAAGTCGACCGAGGCCGCCGCGGACGCCCTGGCGGGGACCATGGACATCGGCTCGGCGACCACGGTCGCCGACATCGGCGGCGGCAAGGGCAGGCTGCTCAGGGCCGTGCTGGAACGGCACGACGGGCTGCGGGGCGTCCTCTTCGAGATGCCGCGCATCCTCGCCGACGCGGACCCCGAACTGCGCGACGGCGGCTCGCTGGCCGGCCGGTGCCGGATCGTTCCGGGCGACTGCCATGCCGACGTCCCGGTGAAGGCGGACATCTACCTGATCAAGGGCGTCCTGCACATGTGGGACGACGACACGGCGGCGGGCGTGCTGCGGAACATCGCCCGGAACGCCGCCCCGGGGGCCCGCGTGATCGTCATCGACCAGCTCCTCGACGCGACCACGACGCCCCGGATCGCCGGCGTGATCGACCTGCTGATGCTGGTCAGCCAGGGCGGCAAGGAGCGGACCACGGACGAGTTCCGCGACGTCTTCGAACGCGCGGGCCTGGAGCTGCGCCGGACGTTCCCGGCGAGTCCCGTGATGCACCTCGTCGAAGGGGTCGTGCGGTAGGCCGAGGGCCCCCGGGGCATGCCGTCCGGCGCCGTCGCGGCACCGGGCGGCATGCCCTGCCCTTGTCCGGCCGGGGCCGAGTCAAGGCGGTTGGCGGTCGGCCGTCTTCCCGGCCGTCCGGAAGCGGGGCTCGGCGGCGCTACGACCCCGCGCGCCGCATCTCGGCGACGATCGAGGTGTCGTGCTCCGCCGCGACGAAGGACGGATGCTCCAGGACCCGGACCAGGAAGTCCGACGTCGTCCGGATCGAGGGGCCGCCGACGCGCAGCTCCGCCAGGGCCCGGCGCATCCGGGCGATGGCTCCGGACCGGTCCGGAGCCCAGACGATCACCTTCGCGACCAGCGAGTCGTACGCGGGCGAGATCCCCATCCCGGCGGTGGCGTGGGTGTCCACGCGGACGAACGGCCCGCCGGGCGGCCGGAACTCGGTGAGCAGCCCCGGCGAGGGTGCGAAGTCGCGCTCGGGGTCCTCGGCGTTGATCCGGCACTCGATCGCGACGCCACGCGGCCGGACGTCCTGCTGCCGCAGGCCGAGCGGCTCCCCCGCGGCGATCCTGATCTGCTCCCGGACGAGGTCGAGCCCGGTGGCCATCTCGGTGACCGGATGCTCCACCTGAAGCCTGCTGTTGACCTCCATGAAGTGGAACTCGCCGTGCCGGTCGACCAGGAACTCGAACGTGCCCGCCCCCACGTAGTCCGCGGCCAGCGCGCCGCGCACCGCCGACCCGCGCATCGCGTCGAGCAGCTCGCCGGGCAGCCGGGGCGCGGGGGTCTCCTCGATCAGCTTCTGGTTCCGGCGCTGGACGCTGCAGTCCCGTTCGCCCAGGTGCAGCGCGTTCCGATACCGGTCGCAGAGCACCTGGACCTCGACGTGCCTGGCTCCGGTGACGTAACGCTCCACGTAGACGCGGTCGTCGCCGAAGAGGGCGCGGGCGTCCCGGCGGGTGGCCGCGTAGGCGGCGGCGAGGTCGCCGGGGTGGTGGACCACCCGGGTCCCGCGCCCGCCTCCGCCGGCGACCGCCTTCACGATCAGCGGGAAGCCCGCGTCGGCCGCAGCCCGGCGCGCCGCCTCCAGCGTGTCCTGGGAGCCGATGCCGCCGGGAAGGACGGGGAGGCCGGCGTCCGCCATGAGGGACCGGGCCTCGGACTTGCGGCCGAGCCGCTCCAGAACACCGGGCGGCGGGCCGATGAAGGTCATCCCGGCCTCTTCGGCCGCCTCCGCGAAATCGGGATCCTCGGACAGGAACCCGTAGCCGGGATGGACGGCGTCCGCCCCGGCCCGCACGCCCGCCTCGAGGACGGCCGCCATGTTGAGGTAGCTCCGGCGGGCCGCCGCCGGTCCGATGTGGATCGCCTCGTCGGCGGCCGTGACCGCGGCGGACTCCCGGTCGTCGGAGGAGTGGACGACGACGGTCCTGATGCCGAGCTCACGGCAGGTGCGGACGACCCGCAGGGCGATCTCGCCCCGGTTGGCGACAAGGATCTTGTCGAACACGGCGGTCAGCCGTCCGAACCGGGGTCGAGCGCGATCAGCGGCGTGCCGTACTCCACGGACTCGCCGTCCTTCACCAGGAACTCCACCACGCGGCCCGGACGGTCCGCCTCGACGGGCGCGAGCAGCTTCATCACCTCGAGGATCGCGACCTGCTGCCCCGGCCGGACGAGGTCGCCCTCGGACACGAACGGGGTGCCGCCCGGCTCGGGCGCGACGTAGAACGTGCCGACCATCCCCGCCCTGACGTAGACGAGACCCTCGGTGCCCGGGGCGGGCGCGGGACCCCTCGGCGCGGACGGCGCCGTCCCGGCCAGGCCGTCCTCGGGAGCGGCCCACTCCATCTCCACCTCGGCGTCCCCGGACCGGAAGGCGATCCGGCGCAACGAGCCGCCGGCCGCGGCGATCAGGTCGGTCACGCCGCGGCACACCTCCTCCAGCGGGCGCCGCTCAGCCGATTCGTTCGTCATCGTCGCCTCCGTCGCCGTCGCCGTCGCCGTCGGACCGGGCCCGGTGCTCGTCGCGGGGGCGGGCCTGGTGTGAGCGAAGGCGCCGCCATCGCCGTTCCACGATCCGTTCCCCGCCGAGGTCGATCAGTTCGCGCAGCGCCGCCTGGACGGCGCCCTGGACCCGCCGCGCCGCCACGTCGTCGGTGTGCCGGAAGCCGGCCTCCGGCTCCGGGATGACGGCGTCGACCACTCCGAGCCGCAGCAGCGAGCGCGCGTCGAGGTGGAGCGCCCGCGCCGCGGCGGGCGCCGCCTTCGCGTCCCGCCACAGGATCGCCGCGCAGCCCTCGGGGCTGATCACCGAGTAGACGGCGTTGGAGCAGATCAGGACCTGGTCGGCGACGCCCAGCGCCAGGGCTCCTCCGCTGCCGCCCTCACCGGTGACGACGGAGACGATCGGCACCGACAGGCCGGCCATCAGCCGCAGGTTCTCCGCGATCGCCACGGCCTGGCCCTGCTCCTCGGCCTCCCGCCCGGGATAGGCGCCCGGGGTGTCGATCAGCGTGAGCACCGGCAGCCCCAGCTTCTCGGCCAGCCGCAGCAGGCGGGCCGCCTTGCGGTAGCCGGCGGGTCGCGGCATGCCGAAGTTGCGCGCCGACAGCTCGGCGGGGGTGTGCCCCTTCTGGTGGCCGATGACCACCAGCGGCATCCCCCCGAGGCCGCCGACGCCGCCCACGACCGCGGGACAGTCGCCCGAGCACCGGTCGCCGCGCAGTTCGACGAAGAAGTCGAGGATCCGGTCGAAGTAGTCGAGCGTGGTCGGCCGGTCGAGGCCGCGGGCCGCCCGGACGGCCGCCCACGGATCCCGCTCCGCCAGCGCGGTCACGTCCCGGATCCTCGTGTCGGCCGAGGCCCCGGCGTCGACGGAATGCGGGCGGCGCGCACCGGCGGCCAGCAGGCGGGCCAGCGTCCCGCGCAGGGCGGCACGGTCCCGGACCATGTCGATCATGCCCCGCTCCAGCAGGAACTCCGCGGTCTGGAAGCCCTTCGGGAGCCGCTCGCCGACGGTCTGCTCGATGACCCGGGGCCCGGCGAGTCCCAGGCGCGCCCCCGGTTCGGCGATCACGACGTCACAGAGCGTCGCGAAGGACGCGGCGACCCCGCCGAACGTCGGATCGGTGACGAGGGAGACCGTCAGGATGCCCGCCTTGTCGAGGTCGCCCAGCGCGGCCGCCGTCTTGGCCAGCTGCATGAGCGAGATCGGCCCCTCCTGCATGCGCGCCCCGCCCGAGGCCGACACGATCAGCAGCGGCACGCGCTCGCGCAGGGACGCGTCGGCGGCCTGCGCGATCAGGTCGCCCACCGCGCCGCCGAGGCTGCCGCCGAGGAACCGGAAGTCCATCACGGCGGCGACCAGGGGAACCCCGTCGATCCGGCCGCGGACGCACACCACCGCCTCGGCCAGTCCCGTGGCGTCCCTCGCCTCGCGCAGCCGCTGCCGGTACGGCTTGACGTCGACGAAGCCGAGCGGGTCCCCGTTCGGCGCCGAGATGTCCAGCGGTTCGGCGCTCCCCGGGTCCAGCAGCAGGGCGAGGCGCTGGTCCGCGGTGAGCCGGCCGTGATGCCCGCACTCCGGGCAGACACCGTGGGACCTCGCCAGCCGTTTGCTCCAGACGACCGACCGGCAGCCGGCGCAGAGCGACCATGGCGCCGTGTCCCTCGCCGTGTCCCTCGCCGTGTCCCTCGCCGTGTCCCTGGTGGTGCCCCTCGCGGCGGGCCCGGGTTCCGCGGCCGGCGCCGCCTCGCGCGGCCGCGCCGGGGCCGGTTCCGGACTCACCGGAACTCCCTGACCACCATGGCGGAGTTGAATCCGCCATATCCGCGCGCGCACACGAGCGCGGTGCCCACGGACGCCGGTCTCGCCCGGGTGACCAGGTCGATGTCGTACTCCCCGGCCGGTCCGTCGACGTTGACGGTCGGGGGGATCAGCCCGTCGCGGACGCAGAGCAGGGCGGCGGCGAGGTCCAGCGCGCCGCCGCCGGCGTTCAGCCGTCCCACCATCGTCTTGGGCGCGGTCACCGGCACTCCGCGCGGGCCGAAGATCGCGGTGACGGCCCGGGCCTCGGCCAGGTCGAGCTCGGGGACGCCCGCGGCGTCCGCGAAGACCACGTCGACGTCCGCCGGGTCGAGACCCGCGTCCGCGATCGCCCCGCGCATGGCGGCCTCCAGCCGCGGGCCCCGGCCCGCCGAGGGTGGTGGGTCGAAGGTGGAGCAGTGGCCCGCGACCTCGCCGTACACGTGCGGGACGCCGCGCTCCCACGCCGAGTTCGCGTCCTCCACCAGCAGGATCGCCCCGCCCTCCCCCAGCACGTGGCCGGGCGCGCCACGGGTGAACGGCCGGTAGGCCGAGGCGGGGTCCTCCTCGCGGCTCAGCCGTCCGCTGGGCAGATGGGCCGCCAGCGACCACGGGCACAGCGGCGCCTCGACTCCGCCGGAGACGACCGCCCGGGTGCCGTGGCCGACGTGCCTGCGGGCCTGCCCCACCGCGTCCAGCCCGCCGGCCTGTTCGGCGACGATGACGCCGTTCGGCCCGCGGATGCCGTGGCGGATGGAGATCTGTCCGGTGTTCACCGCGTAGAACCACGCGAACGACTGGTAGGCGCTGACGTACTCCGGGCCGTTCGCCCAGAGGTTGGACAGTTCGTGCTGCCCGAACTCGAACCCGCCCACGGAGTTGGCCGTCACCACCCCGATGTCGTAGGGGTCCAGCCGTCGCGTGTCGAGACCGGCGTCCGCGAGCGCGAGGTCGGCGGCGACCAGGGCGATCTGGGTCAGCCGGTCGGTCTGCGACAGGATCCTGCCCGACAGGCGGTCGGTGACGTCGAGGTCGCGGACCTCCCCGGCCAGCCGTACCGGATAGGGGGAGGCGTCGAACCGGGAGATCGGGCCGATGCCGCTGACGCCCTGGAGGGTGCGGGTCCAGTACTCCTCGGCGCCGACCCCGGTCGGGGCGACCACTCCCAGACCGGTCACCACGCTCCTCATGCCGCCGCCGTCTCGGGCGGACGGGCGAGCACCATGGCGCTCTGGAATCCGCCGAAGCCGCTGCCGACGGTCAGCGCGACGTCCACCTGCTTGGACCGCGCCTCCAGCGGGACGTAGTCCAGGTCGAGTTCGGGGTCGGGATCGGTGAGGTTGGCCGTCGGCGGGACGACCCGGTGCTCGATCGCGAGCGCGGTCGCGGCGATCTCGATCGCGCCGATGCCGCCCAGCGAGTGCCCCACCACCGCCTTGATCGAGCTCATCGCCGTCCGGTAGGCGTGCGCGCCCAGCGCGTGCTTGACCGCCGCGGTCTCGTGCCGGTCGTTCTGCCGGGTGGCGGTGCCGTGCGCGTTGACATAGTCGACGGCGCCCGGGGGCAGCCGCGCCTGGTTCAGCGCGCTCGTGATCGCCTCGGCCATCTCCCGGCCGTCCGGACGCAGCCCGGTCATGTGGAACGCGTTGCTGCGCGAGGCGAAGCCGACGATCTCCGCGTAGCAGTGCGCCCGCCGCCGGACCGCGTGTTCCAGCTCCTCCAGGACGAGGATCGCGCCGCCCTCGCCGAGGACGAAGCCGTTGCGGGCGCTGTCGAAGGGGCGCAGCGCGTGCTCCGGGTCGTCGTTCCGGTTCGAGGTCGCCTTGATCGCGTCGAAGCAGGCGAAGGTGATGGGCGAGATGGGGGCCTCCGCGGCTCCGGCGATCATGACGTCGGCGGATCCCTCCCGGATCAGCTCGCACGCGTGCCCGACCGCGTCGATCCCCGAGGTGCAGCCGGCCGAGATCACCCGGGCCGGGCCCTCGGCCCCGGCCTTCCAGGCCACCTCCGCCGCCAGCGAGCTGGGCACCAGGAAGTCGTACATGTGCGGCACCGCGTAGGAGTGGTCGACCAGCCACCGGTGTCCGCCGTCGCTGAGCACCCGGTACTCCTCGTCCAGCTGGATCGTGCACCCGACGGCGGTGCCGACGCTCACCCCGATCCGGCCGGGCGGCACGTCCTCGACCGCGAGCCCGCTGTCGGCGAGCGCCTCCGCGGTGCACACGACGGCGAACTGCGCGGAACGGTCCATCCTCCGGATCTCCCGGGGAAGCAGGCCCTCGCGCACCGGATCGAAATCGCACTCCGCCGCGATCTGCGACCGGAACCGGGCCGGGTCGAAATGGCTGACCGTCCTGGTCGCTGTACGGCCCTCCACCACCCGCTCCCAGAATGCCTTGGTACCCGGGTCTCCAGGGGCCACGACCCCCATTCCGGTGATGACGACACGACGATGCATGGCTGGTTTGGCTCCCTCATCCGAGTCTGTGCCCACCTTGGACAGGAGCCTTCGACGACAGTTCAAGAGGCGCTGGAGGACCCGGCGCGCAGCCCGGCGGATCGGCCTTTCGACGGGGCCTCGAACGACCGGCGTCACCTTGGTGGTCGGGACAGGCCCCACGATCTGGAGGGACGCCTTCAATGCCCTTTCCTGCGCACACGAGAGTCACGGTGCACGGCCCGGCCGACGACGTCCGGCGGCTGGCCAGGTCCGCCGCGGCCGTGGACGAGGCGATGGTGCCGACCGACCAGTTCCACGAGTGGTTCACCGACCGCGGCCGCCGGAACCGCTACCAGGTGAGACGGGCCCCGATCGACCGGCTTCACGGCTGGCGCACCGACCCCGCGACCGGGAATCTGGAGCACCTCAGCGGCCGCTTCTTCAGCGTCCAGGGCCTGGAGGTGTCCACCGCGCACCGGGAGACCCGGGAATGGGCCCAGCCCATCATCGTCCAGCCGGAGGTCGGGATCCTCGGCATCCTGGTCAAGGAGTTCGGCGGCGTCCTGCACTGCCTGATGCAGGCGAAGACGGAGCCCGGGAACGTCAACGCGCTGCAGCTCTCCCCGACGGTCCAGGCGACCCGCAGCAACTACACCCGGGTGCACCGGGGGAACGCCATCCCCTACCTGGAGTACTTCGACGGCGAGGACGCGGCGCGGGTGATGGTCCACACCCTCCAGTCCGAGCAGGGCGCCTCGTTCCTGCACAAGCGGAACCGGAACATGGTCGTCGAGGCGACCGGCGACGTCCCGGTCCGGGACGGCTTCTGCTGGCTCACGCTGGGCCAGCTCAACGCGCTGCTGGCGAAGGACAACCTGGTACACATGGACGCCCGCAGCGTCATGTCGGTCATCCCGGTCGCCGCTCCGCCGGCGGCCGCGTCGGCGCCCGACGACTTCCGTGGCGCGCTGGCCCGCTCGCTCGCCGACCAGCCGCGTCACCACACGGGGCTGCTGAGCTGGTTCACCGGGGTGAAGTCACGCCGGGCGCTCGACCGGCGGCTGGTCCCGCTGGACTCGATCGGCGGCTGGCGGCGGGAGGCCGACCGGATCTCGCACGAGAGCGGGAAGTACTTCTCGGTCATCGGGGTGGACGTGGAGGCCAGCGACCGCGAGGTGCCGAGCTGGTCCCAGCCGTTGCTGGCGCCGGCCAGGCGCGGCGTCCTGGGCCTGCTGACGCGGCGTGTGGACGGGGTGCTCGAGGTGCTCGTGCAGGCCCGCACGGAGGCCGGCACGCTGGACGTGGTCGAGCTCGCGCCCAGCGTCCAGTGCGTCCCCGAGAACTACGAGGGCGTGGGCGGGCGGCTGGCGCCGGGCCTGCTGGGCCAGATACCGTCCGGGCCCGACCCCCGGATCCGGTTCGACGCGATCCACTCGGAGGAGGGAGGGCGGTTCTACCACGCCGAGAACCGCTACGTGATCGCCGAGATCGGCGGCGACTTCCCCGAGGAACTGCCGGACGGCCACGCCTGGGCGACCGTGCGCGAGCTGAACGAGCTCGTCCGCCACGGCCACTACCTGAACGTCGAGGCGCGCTGCCTGCTCGCCTGCCTGCATTCCCTGCTGTGACCGGCGGCGCCGGGGGTGGTCGGCGCCGCCGGTCGGCCGCCCTGGCGGGCGGTCGCGTCATCGCCCCGCGCGGGCTGCGGCGGACGGGACGTCCGCGGCGGTGAGGACGCCTTCCCGCACGAGCCGCTCGAGCGGGGCGACCATGTCCAGCGGGCTCGGCTGCGCCGCGATGACCTCCCGCAGGCGCAGCGCGGCCTCGCGATGGGCGTCGCCCTTCAGCAGGGTCTCCACCCCCGCCGCGATCCGCTCGGCGTCGGCCTTCACCGCCCTGATCGGGAGGGCGGCGCCGGTGCGCGCGATCCGCCCGCTGACCGTGGCCTGCTCGTCGGTGAAGGGCGTCGGCAGCTGCGGCACGCCGGCGGCGGCGGCCGTCATCAGCGTGTTGACGCTGCCGTGGTGGATCACCATGTCGCTGGCCTCGAGCAGCAGGTTGAGCGGGAAGCCGACCAGCACCCGGACCTCGGAGGGCAGGCCGGTGAGCTCCTTGCGCTGTGCCTCACTGGTGGTCAGCACCACCTCGGCGCCGTTGGCGAGCGCCGCCTCGACCGCGGCGTTCAGGGTCGGTTCGGCCTCCGCCTCGAACGCGGCCGAGCTGCCCCAGACGATGCACACGCGATCACGGGAGCGCGGTTCCCGGAGCCAGTCGGGCTGCACGGCCGGCCCGTTGTAGGGCAGGTAGCGCATGCCGAGGCGCAGCGTGGACCCCATCGGCGGGACGGCGCTGTCGGGCGACGGGTCGACCGCGTACCTGATCCGGCCGGTCCGGTAGTGCTCCTGCCCGTAGCGCCGGAACGACCCGGTCTTGTCCCCGTCCCCCAGGTCCACGCCCGGCTCGGTCTCGGCCGTGCCGAACAGGCCGGGCGGGTGGTAGACGGACGGAACGCCGGTGACCTCGGCGGCCAGCATGCCCTCGGGCGCGGTCAGGTCGTGGATCACGAGGTCGGGGCGCCACCGGCGGGCGTAGTCCACCGCCGCGTCGTAGCTGCGCCGGATCGCCTCCTGGGTGCGCTCCCGGAACGCCAGCGCCTCCGGCAACGGGTCGAACTCGTCCAGCCGCCGCACCCGCCTGCCGGTGTACGGATGCAGCGGAAGCCCCTCCCGGTTGCCGCGCACGATCTCCAGATAGTTGCTGAGCCGGGCCATGACCAGCCAGTCGACGCTGTCCAGGACCGGGACCGCCACCAGTCCGGCCCCGTCGATCGACGCGGTCTGGTCCGGAGGGCAGGCGAACCGCACGTCGTGCCCCGCCGCCTGGAGCGCCCAGCCGAGCGGGACCATGCAGAAGTAGTGACCGCGCCAGGACGAGACGGTGAACAGCACGCGCATGTGGCCTCCCCGGACGTACGTGACATGGGTGGTGGCCACTTTGTCTCCAGCGGCTGGAAACGGCCTTGAGGGCCGTTGGAGACGGGCGGCCCGTTCCTCCACCGGTCCTCGAACACCCCGGCCTAGCGTCAGGTTCCGTGGAGACGAATCCGTTCGACGGCAAAGTCGTGGTCGTCATGGCCGCCGACACGCGCCCCGGGAAGGCCGTGGCCCTGGAGCTGGCGCGGTGCGGGGCGACGATCGCCGCGCACTATCGGTCCTCGTTCGAGACGGCTCGGTCCCTGGTGCGGGAGATCGAGGGGATCGGCGGGTTCGCGGTCGCGTTCAAGGCCGACCCGGTCGATCCCGAGCAGGCGGAGTCGCTGTGCTTCCGCGTCCACGGCGCGCTCGAGCGGATCGATCTGGTGGTGCTGAACGCCACCCGCCAGGCATGGACCGGGGACGCTCCTCCCGCCCCCCGGGGTCCGGTCGAGCTCACCGGCGTGCTCGACACGGTCCGGGACCGGGTCCTCGGCTGCGTCGCCCCCGCGTACGCCGCGCTTCCGGTCATGACCGGCCAGGGGCACGGCGGCGTCATCTGCCTCACCGGCGCGGGGGACGGGCCCCCGGACCTCACCGACGCACTGGTCACGAACGCCGTCGCCACGGTGCTCGAACGCCTCGCCGGCGATCCGGCGGCAGCGGCCATACCGGTCGAGACCGCGGTCGCCGACGGGCCGGAGGCCGCCCGGCTGGCACGCGCGTGGTTCGGCCGCCCGGCCGAGGCCGCACCGCGGGTCCCCTGACGCCCGCCCGACTCCCGACGCCCGCCCGGCTCCTGGCCCGCGCCGGGCTCCTGGCCCGCGCCGGGCTCCTGACCCGCCGCCGGGCTCCTGACGCGCCGCGACGACATGAGGGAAACGAGGACACGGAGATGCGAATCCTGGTGACGACCACCAGCTGGCGCGGACTGTACTTCTGCATGGTCCCTCTCGGCTGGGCCTTCCAGGCGGCCGGGCACGAGGTCCGGGTGACCTGCGCGCGATCCCAGTCCGAGTCGATCAGCCGGGCCGGTCTCACCGCGGTGCCGATCGGCGAGGACCTGGACTTCATGCGACTGGAGCGCCTCGCCCGCTTCGAGGCGGCCGAACGGAGGGACGCGGCCGGGGGAACGGGCACGGCCGCGCTGCTGCATCCGGTCACCGGCGAACCGATCGCCGGGGTCGGCGACTGCCGGCCCGGAGAGCGGGGCGACGGGTACCGCCAGGAGTTCGCCCGGCTCTCCCTGCGCGGCCACGACGCCGTGGTGGAGTACGCCCGCCTGTGGCGGCCCGACCTGATCGTGCACGACGCGATGTGCGGCGAGGGGGTGCTGGCCGCCGAGGTCACCGGCGTCCCCTCCGTGTACTGCTCGCCGGGCCTGTTCGGCGGGAACGAGGTGAGCCTCGGCAGCCCGGAGGCCTTCGCGAAGTACGGCGTGGCCCGGGACCACTCGCTGATCCGGCACACCCTCGACCCGACGCCGGTCGAGATCGGGATCGACCACGGCGGCCGGTCCGTCCTGCCGGTCAGATACCAGCCGTACAACGGGCCGGGCGAGGTGCCCGCCTGGCTGTCGGAGGAACCGAAGCGTCCCAGGATCGCGGTCATCGTCAACCGCGGGACCACCGGCATCTTCGGCCCGGTACCGGCCCTCCGGCGGGCGATCGACAGGGTGGTCGCCCTCGGCGCCGAACCCGTCGTCACCGTGTCCCGCCACCGGGTGGACTCCCTCGACGGACTCGCCGGCGAGGCCCGCGTGCTGGCCGACTTCCCCCTGAACCTGCTGATGCCGACGAGCACCGCCATCATCCACCACGGCAGCGTCAGCGCCATCATGACCGCGGCCGCGGCCGGAATCCCCCAGCTGGCGCTGGGCCTCACCGACGACGGGACCGAGATGGCCCGCCGGTACTCGCGGACCGGCGCCGGAACGTGCCTGCCCGGCCTGGAGGCGACCGGCGACCAGATCTCCGCGGCCGTCGACGCCCTGCTCACCGACGACGGGCTCCGGGACGCGGCACGGCGGGTCCGGAACGACATCTCGGGACGACCCTCGATGGCCGACATGGTCGCCCCCCTCGAAGAACTGGCCGGGAGCGCCCGATGACCACAGACACGCCCTCCACCCCCGCCCGCGACCGGGACGACTCGCTCGCCGAACTGGAGTCCTGGTTGCTGCGCGTGCACGGGGAGACCGTCGACGCCGACCGTCTCGGACACGTCCGGGCGGAACTCGGGCGGGTGGTCGCCGACCGGGTGCCGGGCGCCGTGGTCGAACTCGGCTGCTTCCGCGGGGCCATGACGCTCTGGATGCGCGCGGTGCTCGACACCCTCGGCGACCGGCGTCCGATCCACGTCTTCGACTCCTTCCGCGGTCTGCCCGAGACGACCGAGGAGGACGCGATCATCCTTCCGACCGGGGTGATGGCGGCCACCCCGGAGGAGGTGCTGGCGACGTTCGCGCGCTGGGACCGGGAGCCGCCCGTGATGCACCCCGGCTGGTTCGAGGACACCCTGCCGGCCGAACTCCCCGACCCGCTCGCCTTCGTCTACTACGACGGCGACCTGTACGGGTCCACGATGACCTCGCTGACCGAGTGCGTCCCCCGGCTGGCCCCGGCCGGCGCGATCATCCTGGACGACTACGCCGACCCCGGCACGAACCCGCGGGCGGCGGTCAAGCTGCCGGGCGTGAAGCTCGCCTGCGACGAGTACTTCGGCGAGGGCTCGCCCATCGACGTCCTGGTCGGTGAAGGCGACCTCGCTTACGGACGCTATGTCCGCCCGTGACGTGTCCAACGCTCAGAAGGGCCGTTGATGGAGATCGTCGGAGACGGGTTCCTCGCCCGCCACCTGAAATCGATCGAGGGCGACCACCCCGGCGTGGTGGTCGCCGCCGCCGGGGTGTCGGCGGCCGGGCACACCTCGGAGGCGGAGTTCTCGCGGGAGGCCACGCTCGTGTACGACCTCGTCCACCGGTGCGCCGAGTCCGGTGAGCGGCTGCTGTTCTTCTCCACCGCCTCGACCGGGATGTACTCGGTCCCCGGAGAACCGGGCGTGGAGGCCGGGCCCGTCTTCCCCGCCACGCCGTACGGCCGGCACAAGCTCGCCCTGGAGTCGGTGCTCACGGCGTCGGGCATCGACCATCTGATCCTGCGGCTCGGCCACGTGGTCGGGCCCGACCAGCCGCCGCACCAGCTGCTGCCGGCGCTGACCGCGCAGGTCGCCGCCGGGTCGGTGCGCGTCTTCTCCGGCGCCCGCCGGGACCTCATCGACGTCGCCGACGTCGTGGGGATCATCTCGCAGCTGCTCGACGCCGGCGTGTCCAGGACGAGGGTCAACGTCGCGTCGGGGTTCGCGGTGCCGATCGAGCGGATCGTCCGGCATCTGGAACGACGGCTCGGCACCACGGCGGAATGGCACTACCAGCGGCGCACGATGGACCAGCCGGTCAGCATCGCCAAGCTCCGCCGGCTGGTCCCGGCGGTCACGGGCATGGGCTTCGGCCCCGAGTACCACGTCTCGGTCCTGGACAGGTTCCTCGCGAGCAACAGCCCCGACGGACTCGTCCCGACCACCCCGACCATCTCGCCGTGACCCACCGCGCCGACGCGCCGCAAAAGTCGTCGGGACGCCGGGGCATCGGGACGCCGGAACGTCAGGAGGTCGGGGCGTCGGAACGCTGGGGCGTCCGGTCGCGTCTCCGCCCGCGACCGGACGCCCCCGCGGTCAGCGCGTGTCAGCGCGGGCCTTCGGACGGCGCGCCGCACCACGTCGTGAGGCTGCGGCGCAGGCCGTCGACGGCGTCGTCCGCGAGTCCGGACGCCGCCGACCATGCCACGTAGCCGTCCGGCCGGAGCAGCAGGGCGGCCGCCCCTTCCCGGCCCTTGACGGTCGCGCCGACCATGTCGACCCGGTCGCCCCACCCGGCCCGCAGCTCCGCCAGGTCCGCGGAGTCCTCGGGCAGCAGCGCGACGCCGCGGCCGGTCCTGAGCAGTTCGGCCGGGCGGGTGGCCCCCGCGGCCGACATGATCGCGCAGGCGGGCGCGTAGCCCCCGGCCAGGGAGCCGTCCTCGGCGTCCTCGAAGACGTAGCGGACATCGACGCCGCTGACCAGCGCCGCCAGGTAGGCGTTCACCTCGTCCAGCGCCAGCAGCTCGCCGAACAGCTCGCGCAGCGGGTTGATCGACTCGTCCGGGTTCATCAGCGCGAGCTGCGCCCGGGTCTCCCGGAGCACCGCCCTCGCCACCGGGCGCCGCTCCCTGTCGTAGCTGTCGAGGAGCGTCCTCGGCGCCCATCCGCGCACCTCGCCGGCCAGTTTCCAGCCGAGGTTGACGGCGTCCTGGAGGCCGAGGTTGAGGCCCTGCGCGCCGATCGGGAAGTGCACGTGCGCGGCGTCCCCGGCCAGCAGCACCCGGTGGTCGCGGTAGTGGTCGGCCAGGCAGGTGGCGTCACCGAAACGCGACAGCCAGCGCGGCTCGCGCATCGTCACGTCCTCGCCTGTGACCCGCCGTACGCTGTCGCGCAGCTCGTCCAGGGTCATCGGCGTCTCCGGGTCCGGCAGGTCACGGCCGAACTCGGTGGTGAGCACGCGCGTGATCCCCGGTTCCAGCGCGACCGCCATGAGCAGCCCGGCGGGCGTCCGCAACGTGCCGGGGATCCCGGACGGCAGCTTGTCGGGATCGTCGAGGGTGACGTCACCGAGCAGGGCGGAGACCCGGCCGCCCGTTCCGGGGAAGCCGATCTCGGCCAGCCTCCGCACCGCGCTGCGCCCTCCGTCACAGCCGACGAGGTACCGCGCGGAGATCTCGTACTCCCCGCCGGCGTGCTCCCCGCCGACGAGGCGGACCCGGGCCGTCGCGGCGGCGTCGTCCTGGCGCAGCCCGACGAGCTCGTGACCGCGCCGGATGTCGGCGCCCAGGGCGGCCGCCCGCTCCTCCAGGATCCGCTCGGTGTGCGCCTGCGGGATCAGCAGGGAGTGCGGATGCTCACCGCCCGTGCGGCCCAGGTCGAGCAGCGGCCTGAGCCCGGCGAAGTGCGCGCTCGGCCAGTCGAGATGATCCGCGCGGAACCGGTCGAGCAGCCCCCGGGAGTCCAGCACGTCCAGCGTGCGCGGCTGGAGGCGGAACGCGCGGGAGTGCGGGTTCGGGTCCACCGAGCGTTCCAGGACCACCACCTCGACCCCGGCGAGCCGCAGTTCGGTGGCGAGGAACATCCCGACCGGGCCACCGCCGGCCACCACGACGTCGACCATTTCCGGCTCCTTCCGTTCGTCGGCGCTCATCGGTTCGCCCGAGCGTCCGCGTCCAGCGGCGCTCCCGCCACGAGGCGCTCCAGCGAGCGCACGACATGGGCGGGGGTGGGCTGCGCCGCGATCTCGGCGCGGAGCCGTTCCGCGCCCGTCCGGTAGGACGGGTCGCCCAGCAGGTCGCCCAGCGCGGTCCGCACCGTCGCGACGTCCGCCTCCGCCTGGGGCAGATGCAGACCGGCGCCGGAGTCCGCCACCTTCACGGAGTTGAAGGTCCCTTCGGGGATCTTGTGGATGCCGAGCTGCGGCGTGCCGCAGGCGGCCGTGGTGAGCGCGACACCGGTGCCACCGGTGTGCACGACCACCGCGCTCGCCTCGGCCATCGCGCGGAACGGCAGCCAGTCCACCGTCCGCACGTGCGGGGCGGCGGCGTGGAACCGCTCCAGGGTCTCCGGTGGGACGCCGCCGGCGGTCACGACGACCTCGACGTCGAAGGCGCCCGCGGCCTCCACGACCTGGAGGGCGTGCTCGATCACCTCGGGGCCGAGCTTGTTCAGCGAGGACGTGCCCCAGCTGACGAGCACGCGGGGACGCCGGGCGGGCGCGCTCAGCCAGTCGGGGACCAGGCCCGGACCGTTGTACGGGTGGTAGCCCACGGAGAGCCGCGGCGTCGCGGGGGACACGCTGGGGGCCCGGCCTGACGGGTGCCACTGCAACGACGGGGGGCAGGGGTCGATCCACGCGGCCGGATCGAGGAGCGGCTCGCGCCCGAACCGCTTGAAGAGGTTGACGTACTCCGCGCGCGGAGTTCGCCCCTCCAGTCCTTCCATCTCGATCCGGAACTGCCGGACCATGCCGTAGAGGTTGCAGACCGCCGGCACACCGATCACCTCGGCCGCGACCGGGCCGGCGAGGGTGGTCGGATCGTAGACGACCAGCTCGGGTTCCCAGTTGCTCGCGTACACCACCAGCTCGTCGACCATCGCCTCGGCCCGGAGGAACGCGATCGGCGCGATGCCGTCGACGAAGCGGGCCAGCGCCTCCTCGGCGCTCACTCCCGGTTCCGGCCCGCGCGGCCGGAACCTGCCGCCGGTGAGGAAGGACGAGACGTCGGCGTCGGCGCCGACGATCGCGCCCGTGATCCCCGACTCGGACATCGGGGCGGCGATCGCGGGCGGCCCGGCCATCCGGACGTCGTGCCCGGCGAGCTGGAACGCCCAGGCCAGCGGAACCATCGGGAACGTGTGCGGGCGGGGGCCGTAGCAAACGAACAGGACGCGCATGGGGGCTTCCTCCAGGATCGTGCGGGGTCGCCGGATCGGTGTCGTGCCGAGCCTCAGCGGCCGCCGGAGACGGTGACGGCCTCGCCCGAGATGTTCCCGTTGGCCTCCGAGCAGAGGAAGACCACCGCGTTGGCCACCTCGGCCGGCGAGGAGAGCCGGCCGGTGGGCGTGAGGGCGGTCTCCTGGTCCCGGATCCGGGCGGGCAGCACGGAGAGCACCTGCTCGGTGGCCGTCAGCCCCGGGCAGACGACGTTCGCCAGGACGCCGTCCCGGCCGGTGTCCCAGGCGAGGCTGGCGACGAGTCCGTGCAGCCCCGCCTTCGCCGCGCCGTAGAACTCCTGCCCCGGGCCGCCGCCGAGGGCGTTGTGCGAGGAGAGCAGGACGATCCGCCCCCACTTCCGGCGGCGCATCTGGGCCACGGCGCACTGCACGGTGGCGATGACGCCCGCCAGGTTCTCGGTGACCGCCGGAACCCAGTGCTCGGCGGGGACGTCCTCGAACGCCTGCCCGGCGGGCCGGCGCGGCGGACGGTGGACGGCGTTGGCGACCAGGACGTCCAGGCGTCCCCACCGGCGGACGATCTCGCCGACGACCGCCTCGTGCCCCGCGGGGTCCGCCAGGTCGTACCGGAGGGCGAGCGCGGTGCCGTCGGCCGAGCCCAGCTCCGAGGCCAGCTTGACGGCGTCCTCCTCGCCCGAGTGGTAGGTGATCGCGACCCGGGCGCCCTCGGCCGCGAAGGCCCGCGCGATCTCCCGGCCGATGCCCCGGGTCGCCCCGGTCACCAGGACGACCCGGTCGTCGAGGCCCAGTTCCATGACGCCGTCCTCTCCGTTCGGTTCCGCTCGGTTCCGCTCGGTTCCGCTTTTCGGTCAGGCGTCCTTGCGGGCGATGACGACCCGGTCGTTGTTGAGGTTCGCCAGTTCGACCACGGTGTCGTAGCGGTAGCCGGCGTGCTCGACCAGCGACCGGGCCTCGTCGACGGTGTACTCCGAACCGCCGCTGCTCAGGACCCGGCAGTTGAGGCTCTGCAGCAGCGCGTCGGCCTCCCTGCGGTCGTTGTCGATCATGGGGTCGTAGACCAGCAGGGCGCCGCCGGGGCGGATCGCCTCGTAGGTCCGGTCGATGAGCTTCTGCCGGTACTCGTGCGGCCAGTCGTGCAGCACGTGGCCGATGATGGCGACGTCGGTCTCGGGCAGGGCGTCGACGAGGAAGTCGCCGCCGTGGAAGCGGACCCGGTCCGCGGTCCCGTGCTTGGCCATGTGCTCGTGGAAGAGCGGCTCGACCGGGGGCAGGTCGAAGACATGCCCGGTGAGCCCCGGCAGGGCCTGGACCAGCAGGGACGCGACGTTCCCGCGGGCCCCGCCGATGTCCACGAACGAGCGGTACCCGCTCCAGTCCATGCAGACGGCCAGCTTCGGCGCGACGAACCGGTTGAAGGTGTCCATGTGGTCCATCAGCCGGGCGACCGCCTCGGGGTTCTGGTACAGCCTCATGAACCCGTCGGTACCGCCCTTGATGTCCGACTTGGCCTCGCCGTCGCGGAGGGCCGCCGTCAGCTCGCCCCAGGCGCGGAAGTGCTTGCGCGCGTGCGAGGCGACGCTGCCGCCCAGGTAGAAGCCGCCGGAGGCGACGAGCAGGTCCGCCATCTCCCCGGCCAGCGTGTAGTGGCCGTCCGCCCTGTCGAGCAGGTCCAGGCCGACGAGCGCGTCCAGGAAGTCACCCGTGAGGCGCGGGTGCAGCGACAGTTCCTCGCAGATCTCGCCCGCCGTGGCGGGACCGGCGGCCAGCATCTCGAAGACGCCCAGCTCGACGGCGCTCTGCAGGACCTTCGACTGGAAGTAGGCCGCGTTCATCCGCATGATCCGGCGGGCGGCCTGTTCGGTGCGCTGTGCGTTGTCACCCATACTCGGCGCTTCCTTCCGTGCGTCGAGCCCGGGCTCGACGGCAGACCAGGATGGTCAGCCGAGCATCGGCCGCCGCGTTCGAAGCGGCCTCAAGGACCGGTCGACGAGGTCAGATCCCGTAGCGGGACGCCAGGCCGTCCAGCACGCTCTCCAGGCCGTCGGCGAAGCTGCGCTCGTAGTCCTCGGTGTAGCCGCTGGTCATCAGGCGGATGACGGTCGGGTACCGGTCGGCCTGGCCGAAGATCCACTGCACGTAGGGCGCGAAGGCGTCCGGGTAGGCCTGGTGGAAGTCGTCCTCCGACTCGAAGCCCTGGCGGCGCAGGTAGAGGCGCATCGAGACCTGCTCGGCGACCATGCCCTCGACGTAGGCGGTGAGGGTGGCCAGGGCGGTCATCATGGCCTCGGGCGGCAGCCCGAGACCGTCCAGCGCCGCCAGGCCGATCTCGTTCACCGCCAGCACGTTGGGCGCGAAACCGCTGGCCGTGATGGCCTGGACCTGGCCGGCCCAGGCGTGCCGCAGGTGCATGCCGCGCAGTTCCCGGGCGAGGGCGCGCAGGATCGCCCGCCAGCCCTCGAGCTCCGGCGGGACCTCGATCTCGCCGTAGGCCAGGTTGAGCATCAGCCCGAGGACGTCGTCCTTGCTGTCGACGTACCGGTAGAGCGCCATGGTGGCCGCGCCCAGTTCCTCGCCGATGCGGCGCATGGAGACCGCCTCCAGCCCGTCGGCGTCCGCGATCCGCGCGGCCGCCCGGCCGATGCGGTCGTGGCTGAGTCCGCTCTGCTGGGACTCCAGGCGCTCCCAAAGGGAATGCCGTCTCCTGGGCACGTCCGTCTTCCTGGGCACGTCCGACTTCTTGGTCGCGTCCGGCTTCTTCGACGCGTCCGACTTCCCGGTCGCATCCGACCGCCGCTCAGGGCCCCCCACGATCGCCCTCCCGTTCCGCTCGGGGGTAATGATAGAAGGCTTGTGCGCTGTACGCGCCAAGCGTACGCTGTCACCACTATGCGTACACCATACGCGCCTCCCCCTCGGACCGGTAGGAGACCCAGATGGAGCCGCCCGCCGATGGTGCCGATCTGGTCGTATACGCCGAGAACCTCCACAAGCGCTTCGGCAAGACCGAGGCGCTGCGCGGGCTCGACCTCGCGGTCCCGCGGGGCACCGTCCTCGGCGTGCTGGGCCCCAACGGCTCCGGCAAGACGACCGCGGTCCGCATCCTCGCCACGCTGACCAGACCCGATTCCGGCACCGCCCGGGTCGCCGGATTCGACGTCGTGCGGCAGGCCGACGAGCTGCGCCACCGCATCGGCCTGACGGGCCAGCACTCGTCGGTGGACCTGAAGCTCACCGGCCGGGAGAACATGGTGATGTTCGGCCGCCTGTACCACCTCTCCAAGTCCGCCGCCGAGAAGCGGGCCGCCGAGGTGCTGGAGCGGTTCGGCCTGGCGCACGCGGCGGACCGGCTCGTCGACACCTACTCGGGCGGGATGCGCCGCCGCCTGGACCTGATCGCCAGCCTGGTCTTCGCGCCGTCGGTGCTCTTCCTCGACGAGCCCACCACCGGACTGGACCCGCGGAGCCGCAGCGAGATCTGGGACACCGTCCGCGACCTGGTCCGCGCAGGCACGACGGTCCTGCTGACCACGCAGTACCTCGACGAGGCCGACCAGCTCGCCGACCATGTCGTCGTGATCGACGCGGGGAAGGCCATCGCCTCCGGCACCCCCGACCGCCTCAAGGAGATCATCGGCAGCCGCCTGGACCTGGTGGTCCGCGACGCCGCGTCGCTGGCGGCCGCCACCGGCGTGCTGACCGTCATCGGCGCCGGGGCGCCGGAGACCGACGAGCCCAAACGCACGGTGAGCATTCCCGTGAACGACACGTCCCCGTCGCTGACCGAGATCCTGCGCCGGCTGGACCAGGAGGGCGTCGCCGTCGAGAACATCGGGATCCGCCGCCCGACGCTGGACGAGGTGTTCCTCAAGGTGACCGGCGGCGCGTCGGCGGGGTCCGAGCAGATGACCAGTGGAAAGGGCGCCGCGTGATGACCGCTCTCCAACCCCCTCTCCAGCCCCCTCTCGAGACCCCGGCGCGCTCCGCCGGCCACCGGCTGCGCTGGACCTTCGTCGACGGCTGGATCCTGGTCAAGCGGATCCTCACCCACCTCAAGCACTCCCCCGGCCAGCTCATCACCCTGCTGATCTTCCCGGCGATCATGGTGGTGCTGTTCGGGTACGTCCTGGGCAGCTCGATCGTGGTCCCGGGCGGCGGGAACTACCGCGAGTACCTGATGCCCGGGCTGTTCGTGATGACCGGGTTCACCGGCGTCATGGCCATCGCGGGCCGGGTGGCGGCCGATGTCGGGCGCGGGGTGATGGACCGGTTCCGCGCGATCCCGATGGCCCGGTCCGCGGTGATGTTCGGGCAGACCGGCGCCGACCTGATCATCGGGGTGCTGAGCAGCGTCGTCATGATGGCCTGCGGGTTCGCCGCCGGGTGGCGGATCCACAACGGCCCGGTGCGGGCGCTGGAGGCGTTCGCCCTGATCGTCCTCATGCGCTACGCGGTGAGCTGGCTGGGCGTCTGCCTGGGGCTGCGGGTGAAGGACGAGGAGACGGCGGCGAACATGGTGCCGCTGATCTTCCCGCTGACCATGATCTCGAACAGCTTCGTGCCGGCCGACCGGATGCCGTCCTGGCTGCGGCCCATCGCCGAATGGAACCCGGTCAGCTCCCTGGTCGCCGCCTGCCGGCAGCTCTTCGGCAACCCGGGCCAGCCCACCCGCGGGCAGGCCTGGCCGCTGCTCCACCCGGTGACGGCCACCCTGCTCTGGAGCGTGGCGCTGCTCGTCGTCTTCGTCCCGGCCGCGATCCGCATCTACCGCACTCCGAAGAACTGAGGCCGTCCGGCCCGCGGGGAGGTTGGTCCAGCGTGACGCTCATGAGCCGCATGTTCGCCAAGGAGTTCGGGCTGCCGCCGGCCGAGACCCACGACGTGACGGTGGACAGGGACCTGCGGGTGCCGATGCCGGACGGCGTCGAACTGCTCGCCGACAGGTACGCGCCCCGCGACGCCGTCACCCCTCCCCTGGTGCTGGTGCGCTCCCCCTACGGCCGCCGGTTCCCCTGGGGCCTGATGTACGGCCGGCTGTTCGCCGAACGGGGCTTCCAGGTCGTGATCCAGAGCTGCCGGGGCACCTTCGGCTCCGGCGGGGTGTTCTCGCCCTTCGGCCCCGCCGAGCGGACGGACGGCCAGGCGACCGTCGACTGGCTTCGCGAACAGCCCTGGTACCCGGGTTCGTTCGGCACGGCCGGGCCCTGCTACCTCGGCTACAGCCAGTGGGCGATCGCGGCAGGGCCGCAGCCCGAGCACACGGCGATGGCCGTCCAGGTCGCGGCCTCCGACTTCCACTCGGCCGTCTACGGCGGCGGGGCCTTCGCGCTCGAGAACATGGTGAGCTGGATCGACCTGTTCACCCGGCAGGAGGGCCGGCTGAACGCGCTGCGCGCGCAGTGGGCGCGGCACCCCTGGTCCGGCGCCCGGGTCCGCCGGATCACCGGACGGCTCCCGCTCGACGACCTGGACCGGCGCTCCAGCGGCCGGACGATCCCCTATTTCCAGGACTGGCTGGCCCACCCGGGGGCCGACGACCCCTACTGGGCGGACCGCGACCTCACCGCCGCCGTGCGGTCCACCTCCGCGGCCGTGTGCCTCATCGGTGGATGGCACGACTTCATGCTCCCGGCGCAGCTTCGCGACTACGCCCTGCTGCGCGCGCGGGGCGTGGAGCCGCACCTCACCATCGGGCCGTGGCGGCACACCGACGACGACGCCATCGCCGAAGGGGTCAGGACGTCGCTCGCCTGGCTCCGGGAGGCCCTCCGGGACGGCCCGCGCGAGGCCGGTGCGAGGATCTTCGTCACCGGGGCGGACGAATGGCGCGACCTCCCGGAATGGCCGCCTCCGGCCGAGCCGCACCGGTGGCACCTGCACGCGGACGGCGGGTTCGCGCCCGCACCGCCCGAACACTCGGAGCCCGACCACTTCACCTACGACCCCGCGCACCCCACGCCCAACCTCGCCGGCCCCGTCGGGCAGTCGGGGCGGGCCCGCGTCGACAACCGGAGCCTCGAGTCCCGCGCCGACGTGCTCACCTACACCGGCGCCCCGCTCGACCGGGACCTGGAGGTGGCGGGCGTGGCACGGGCCGAGCTGTACCTGCGCCCCGACCGGCCGTTCGCCGACGTGTTCGCGAGGCTGTGCGAGGTCGAGCCGTCGGGCCGGTCCGTCAACATCTGCGACGGGCTGCTCCGGCTGAACCCGGGCCGTCCCGATCCGGCGTCCGACGGCGTCACCAGGGCCGCGTTCGACCTGTGGCCCATCGCCCACCGCTTCCGGCGCGGCCACCGGATCCGGCTCGTCGTCTCCGGCGGCGCCCATCCCCGCTACGCCAGGAACCCCGGGACCGGCGAGTCCCCGGCGACGGCGACCCGGCTGGTGCCGACCCGCCACGAGGTCCTGCACGACCCCGGCCACCCGTCGGCGGTGGTCCTCCCGGTCGCGTCGCCGGACGGCGCGCCCGGGCGGTCCGGCGGCGGCTGAGCGCTGGATCCGGTTTCGAGCGACCGCCGTCATCGTCAACGCACTGCGAGCCGCACGAAGGGATCCGGTAATGCCCGAGCAGGAAGAACGGCCGGTCCGGTTCGGCGTCATGGGCTGCGCGAGCGTCGCCGAGCGCAAGACGCTGCCGGCCATGGCCCACCGGCCGGCGGCAAGGATCGTGGCGATCGCCAGCCGTACCCGCGCCAAGGCGGAGGGCTTCACGGCACGGTTCGGCGGGACGGCGGTCGAGGGGTACGAGCGGCTGCTCGAACGCGACGACGTGGAGGCCGTCTACATCCCGCTGCCCGCCCTGCTGCACGCCGAGTGGATCGAGCGCGCGCTGCTGGCCGGCAAGCACGTGCTGGCCGAGAAGCCGCTGACCCTGTCCCACGGCGACAGCGCCCGCCTCGTCGCGCTCGCGGCCGAACGCGGACTCGTCCTCGCCGAGAACCTGATGTTCCTCAAGCACTCCCAGCACGCGAGGGTCGCCGAACTCGTCGCCGACGGCGTCATCGGAGAACTACGAAGCCTGACTGCGGAATTCGCCTACCCGCCGAAAACCGCGGAGAACGACATCCGCTACCGGAAAGAAGGCGGCGGAACCCTCTGGGAGAGCGGCATCTATCCGGTGCGCACCGCCCAGCTCCATCTCGGTGCCGAACTGGAGGTCGTCGGCGCCGCGCGGCACGACTCCGCCGAGCACGGCGTGGACCTCTCGGGGGCGGCGCTGCTGGCGTCCGCGGACGGCGCCGCTACCGCCCATCTGGCCTGGGGCATCGGGTACTCCTACCGTTCCGCCTACGCGCTCTGGGGAAGCCGCGGGCGGATCGTCGTCACCTGGGCCTACACGCCGCCGGCCGACCATCGCCCCGTGGTGTGGATCGAGGGCCAGGACCGCCGGGAGGAGCTCACGCTCGCCGCCGACGACCAGTTCGGCAACGCGGTGGACGCCTTCGTCTCCGCCGTACGGCATGGCACCGAGAGCGGCCTGCAGGGCGAGCCGGTCCTGAGTCAGGCGGACCTGATCGAGCGGGTCCGGGCACGCTCCGTGCGCCTGCCCGCGCATCCGTGACGGCGCATTCGACCCCGATACGGGAGAACACGAACTCGCCCTTCCGGCGCGGGACGGCGGGATTCGGTTTCCACCGCGCCTAGACGACCACTCGAATCCGATACAGCACGCTCAGAAGCATCAGGACTGGCTGGTTTCAGGAGATGTGATGCGGACTCCCGACATCTTCGTCAACGCCGTGGGCACCTTCCTGCCGGAGCTTCGACCGGCGCCCAGCGCGGACGACGACACCATGACCGGGGCGGCCGTCGGCGGCGACCTGCCGGCGGTCGAGATGGCCTTGAACGCGTCCCGCCAGGCGCTCGAACGGTCGGGGGCGTCCCCCGACTCGTTCGACACCCTGCTCTACGTCGAGGTCTACCACTCCGGGCCGGACGGCTGGTACCCCCACGCGTACCTGCAGCGCCACCTGCTCGGCGGCGACATGCTGGCCGCCACGATCGGGCAGGGCTGCAACGGCGTCTTCGGCGCCCTGGAACTGGCCGCCGGGCGCCTGGGCGCCCTCGGCGGCGACCGGTCCGCGATGATCGTCGCCGCCGACAACCTGGACTCCCCGCTGCTCGACCGGTGGACCGCGCTGACGGGCTACTGCATGGGCGACGGGGCCACCGCGCTCGTCCTGAGCACCGTCCCCGGCTTCGCGCGGTTGCGGTCGGTCACGTCCTCGACCGTGACGGAGCTGGAGGAACTCCATCGCGGCAAGGAGCCGCTCCACCCCTCCGGCCTGGTCACCGGGCAGCCCACCGACTTCCAGGCGCGCAGCGACGCCTTCATCGGCGGCGGCGGGTTCACCGACGACCTCATCCTGAAGCTGATCAGGACGACGGAGGAGGTCGTCACCCGGGCCCTGGACGAGGCGGGGATCGGCATGGAGCAGGTCACCAGGGTGGCGCCCTTCCACGGCCCCTGGTCCAACCTCGAGGTGTACCTCAGCCCGCTCGGCCTGACCAGGGACAGGACCACGTGGGAGTACGGCCGCGCCGTCGGGCACTCGGCGTGCGACCACCTCCTCGGCTTCGACCACCTGCTGTCGACGGGCGGGCTGCGGCCCGGAGACCACCTGCTGATGTTCGGGGTCGGTCCCGGGGTCAACCTGGCCGCGGCCGTCATCGAGATCGTGGACGGGGCGCCATGGCGGTAGACACCGCGACAACGGACACCACGACAGCGGACGCCACGGCCGAGCCGGTGGCCATCGTGGGCATGGCCTGCCGACTCCCCGGAGGGATCAGCACACCGGAGCGGTTCTGGACGGCCCTCACCGACGGCCTGGACGCCATCACCGACATCCCGCCCGACCGCTGGGCCCCGTACGCCGCCGCGGGGGGCGAGAACGCGGCCCTGCTGCGCGGGGCGACGAGCCGGGGAGGCTTCCTCGCCGATCCCGGCGAGTTCGACGCGGCGTTCTTCGGCATCACTCCGCGCGAGGCGGAACTGATCGACCCCCAGCAGCGCCTGGTCCTGGAGACGGCCTGGGAGGCGCTGGAGCACGCTGGGATCGCGCCGCACACGCTGGGCGGCCCCGCCGGCGGGGGCACGGCCGTCTACATGGGCGTCGGCTCCGACGACTACGGCCGCCAGATGCTGGAGGACCTGCCCGGCATCGAGGCCTGGAGCGGCATCGGCGCGGCCTGCTGCGCGGTCGCCAACCGGCTCTCCTACTTCCTGGACGCCGGCGGCCCCAGCCATACCGTCGACGCGGCCTGCGCCTCCTCCCTCGTCGCGGTGCATCTCGGCTGCGAGAGCCTGGGCCGGGGTGAGAGCGACCTGGTGCTGGCGGGCGGGGTCAACGTGATCGCGGCCCCCGGGCTCACCATCGCGCTGGACGCCGCGCAGGCCCTGTCCCCGCGCGGCTCCTCCCGGCCGTTCGACGCCGACGCCGACGGGTACGTGCGCGGCGAGGGCGCCGGTGTCCTCGTCCTGAAGCGGCTGGCCGACGCCCGGCGGGACGGCGACCGCGTCCTCGCGGTCATCCGGGGAAGCGCGGTCAGGCACGGCGGCCGCACGAACGGGATCATGGCGCCCAGCGGGACGGCGCAGGAGGCGGTGGCGCGCCAGGCGCTGCGCAGGGCCGGGATCGCCCCGGACACCGTCGGCTACGTGGAGGCGCACGGGACCGCGACCCGCGCGGGCGACCCCGTGGAGGTCGCCGCGCTCAGCGCCGTCTTCGGCGCGGGCCGTCCGGGCGGCGAGCCGTGCCTGATCGGGTCGGTCAAGGGGAACATCGGCCATCTCGAGGCCGCCGCCGGAATCGCCGGGACCCTGAAGGCGGTGCTCGCGATCGGCCAGGGGGCCATCCCGGGCCAGGTCGGCTTCACCCGGCCCAATCCGTCCATCCCGTGGGAGGGGTCGGGCCTGCAGGTCGTCACCGGGAACCGCCCGTGGCCCGCGACCGCCCACCCCCGCCGCGCCGGGATCAGCAGCTTCGGCTTCGGCGGCACGGTCTGCCACATCGTCCTGGAGGAGCCGCCACCGGAGCCCGCCGTCCCCGAGGGGCCCGCCGAGCCCGGGGCACCCGCCGTCTACCCCCTCTCGGCGACCTCCGAGGAGACGCTCCGCGAGTACGCCGGTCTGCTGGCCGACCACCTCGACGACGATCCCGCCGTGCGGCCGGCCGACCTCGGCCGCACGCTGTGGCACGGCCGGACCCACCAGCCGTTCCGCGCGGCCGTGGTGGCCGACGGGCCGGCCGGCCTCCGCTACGGCCTGCGCATGATCGCCGCCGACCAGCCCGCCCCCGGCGTCCTCGTCGCGCACGCGCCGCCGGGCGCGCCCTCCGCGCCGGTCTGGGTCTTCTCCGGACACGGGTCGCAGTGGGAGGGCATGGGCCGGGAACTGCTCGGCACCCGGCCGGAGTTCGCCCGCGTGGTCGACGAGATCGACCCGGTCTTCCGGGCCGAGATCGGCTGGTCTCCGCGGGAGAAGCTGGAGAACGGCCCGGTCGAGGGGGTCGACCAGATCCAGGCGATGATCTTCGTCGTCCAGGTCGGGCTGGCGGCGGTCCTGCGCGAGCTCGGGGTGCGGCCCGCCGCCGTCATCGGCCACTCGGTCGGCGAGGTGGCCGCGGCGGTGACGGCCGGGGTGTTCGGCCTGCCCGACGGGGCGCGCCTGATCTGCCGGCGGTCCACGCTGCTCCGCCGGGTGGCCGGAGCGGGCGCCATGGTCATGGTGCGGCAGTCCTTCGAGGCGGCGGCCGAGACCGTCGAGGGCCTGGCCGCCGAGGCGGTCATCGAGTCCTCGCCCGACTCCACCGTCGTCGCCGGAACCCCGGACGCGATCTCCGCCGTCCGCGCGATCTGCCGCGAACGCGGGGTCATGGCGCACCCGATCTCCTCCGACGTCGCCTTCCACACCGCGCAGATGGACCCGCTGGTCCCCGACCTGGCGGCCGGCCTCGCCGGGCTGCTCCCCGCGCGGCCCGCCGTCCCGCTCTACACCACGGCCCTCGACGACCCCCGGTCCCCGGTCGTGCGCGACGGCGCGTACTGGGCGGGCAACCTCCGCAACCCGGTCCGGCTCGCCACGGCCGTGGCCGCCGCGGCCGAGGACGGGCACCGGCTGTTCCTGGAGGTGTCGCCCCACCCGGTCGTCACCCACTCGGTCAACGAGACCCTGCACCATCTCGGCCTGGAGCACTCCTTCGCGGCCGGCAGCCTGCGGCGCAACCAGCCCGAGCGGGCCACGCTCCTGGCCGCGATCGGAGCGCTGCACTGCCACGGCGGGGCGGTCGACCCGGCCCGGACGGCCCCGGACGGCCGGACCTGCTCCCTGCCCCGGTCGCCCTGGCGGCATCAGCGGTACTGGCGGCGGCCGGCGCGGACGGCGCACGGCGCCCCGGTGCCGCCGGATCCGGCCTCGAGCTCGCTGCTGAGCACGAGCGTGACGACGGCGGACCCGGCGCTCCCCCGCTACTGGCGGACCTGGCTGGACCACGCCACCCGTCCCTACCCCGGCGAGCACCTGATCCAGGGCGTCGAGGTCGTACCGGCCGCGATCCTGCTGAACACCCTCTTCGCCGCGGCGGGCCGGGCCGGGCTCGGCGCCGTCACCTTCCACTCCCCGCTGGTGGCCGGAGAACCACGCGAGGTCCAGGTCATCGAACGCGGCGGCGCGCTCCGCCTGGCCTCGCGCGACGCCAGCGCGCAGGACGCGCCCTGGCAGACCCATGTCACCGCCACGGCGCTGCCGGGCGAACCCGCTCCGGACGCCGTCGACCTCGACGGGCTCCGAGCGCGCTCCACCGACCCGCTGCCCGCCGACCTGCCCATGGCACGCCTGCGCGCGTCGGGAATCGCCGGCGCGGGCCTGCGCTGGACGACCCGGGCCCTGTCGGCCGGAGAAGGGCGGCTGCTGGCCGAGGTGGAGGTCGAGGACGACGGAACCCCCCGCTGGCCGAGGATCTGGGACGCGGCGACCACGATCGGCCCGGTCGTCCTCGGCGACGACACGGCGCTGCGGCTGCTGGCCGCCGCGGACCGGGTCGTCGCCGCGGCCGACCCTCCGTCCAGGGTCGTGGTCCTCCTCGAGCGCAAGGGCGACGACGAACTGGACGCGATGATCAGCGACGAGGAGGGCCGCGTCCTGGGGACGGCCGGCGGGCTGCGGTTCGGCCGGCCGGAGGGCGATCCGGCCACCACCTCGCGGACCCTCCTCCACGGCCTCGAATGGCTGCCCGCCGAACGCGAGGCCCCCCAGCACGACCCGCGCAGGCTCGTGCTGATCGGCGGGGGCCCGCTGGCCGCCCGCATCGCCGCGCAGGCCCGGGCCGACGGCGTCCCCTGTGTGCGCGCGCCCGCACCGGCCGGCGACGACGACACGCCGGACTGGGACACCGAGTCCGGCCTGACCGACCTGGACGAACGCGACGTCGTCCTGGTGGTCGGCGACCCCCATGCGGACGGCGACGACGTCGGCGACCGGGCCGTGACGGCGGCCTGGACCCTGACCCGCGCCGTCCAGGCGCTCGCGCGGCCCGGCCGGCGGAGTCTCCCCCGGCTGTGGTGCGTCACCGCGGGCGCCCGGCACGGCCGGGGACCGGCGCAGGCGCCGCTGTGGGGACTCGGCCAGATCGTCGCGGGTGAACACCCCGAGCTGTGGGGCGGCATCGCCGACCTCACCCCCTCCGACCTGGACGCGAGCGTCACGTCCCTGCTGGCGGAGCTGAAGTCCCGGGGCGACGCCGACATCCTGGCCCTCGACGGCGGCCAGGTGCGCGCCGCGAGGCTCACGCCGCAGGCGGCGGGCGGCGACGGCGAGGCCCTGGCGGTCCGGCCGGACGGGACCTACCTCATCACCGGCGGCATGGGCGTGCTGGGCCTCCAGGTCGCCGAATGGCTCGCCTCCCTGGGCGCCCGCCGGCTGCTCCTGCTCGGACGGACACCGCTCCCGCCCCGCAGCCGCTGGGACGGCGAGACCGACCCCGGCCTCCGCCACCGGATCGCCGCGATACGGCGGCTTGAGGGGCTGGGCGTCACCGTCCGGGCCCTGCCGGTGGACATCGCCGACGCCGGGGCGGTCACGCGCGCCCTCGACCCCGACCGGCTGGGCCTGCCGCCCATCCGGGGCGTCGTCCACGCCGCCGGAACGCTGGACGACCGCCTGCTGGACGACCTGGACAGGGAATCGCTGCGGGCGGTGTTCCGCGCCAAGGCCGAGGGGGCGCTGGTGCTCGACCGGCTCTTCCCGCCGGGCTCGCTCGACTTCCTCGTCCTGTTCTCGTCGATCGGGCAGCACCTCGGCCTGCCCGGTCAGGGCGGATACGCGGCCGCCAACGCGTTCCTCGACCACCTCGCGGCCCGCCGCCGGGCCACCGGTCACGACGACACCACCAGCCTGAGCTGGACCTCGTGGAGCGGGATGGGCATGGCGGTGAACGCGGTGGTCGACCACGAACTGCGGAGGCACGGCATCGGAAGGATCACCGCCGAGCAGGCGTTCCAGGCTTGGACCGAGGCGTCCCGGCACCACGGGAGGGGACACGTCTGCGTCTTCCCGGTCACCGAGCCGGACGACCCCGCGCGCGTGCGGCCGATCCTGCGCGAACTGCGCCGCGCCGCTCCCCCGGCGGCGGCGCCGGACACCGGCGACGCCGACCGGTTCGCGGCGATGTCCCCCGGCGAACTCCACGAGCACCTGGTCGAGGAGGTGGCCGGGCTGGTGTCGCGGGAGGTCCGGATCCCCGTCGCCGACCTGGATCCGTCCAGCCCGCTGACCGCGCTGGGTCTGGACTCCATCATGACCACGGCGATCCGCCACAGCCTCGAGAAGCGCTTCCGGACCGACCTTCCCGCGACCCTGCTGTGGAACCATCCGACCGTCTCCGACCTGGCCGGGCACCTCGCGGACCGGTTCACGGCCGACCCGACCCCGAGGTGAGGCGACGTGCGACACGAGGATCTGTACCTGTCGAGCGTGGCGTCGTTCCTGCCCCGGACCGTCTCCGTCGACGACGCGGTCATGGACGGCCGGTACGACCCGGAGGAGCAGGAGGAGTCGGGTGTCGAGCGGGTGGCCGTCGCCGGGCCCGGGGACTCGGCTCCGGCGATGGCCGTCCGCGCCGCCCGGGCGGCCGTCCACCGCTCCCCCCACGAGCCCGGTGAGATCGACCTGCTGCTGCACGCCGTGACCGCCTACAACGGGCTGGACGGCTGGAACGCCGCCTGCTACCTCCAGAAGGAGGTCCTGGGCGGAGCCGGCACCTCCTTCGAGGTCAGGCAGTTGTCCAACGGGGCGATGGCCTGCGTGGAACTCGCCGCGGCGTACCTGTCCGCCGCGCCGGACCGCCGGGCCGCCCTCATCACGGCCGCCGACCAGTTCGCCGAGCCCGCCTGGGACCGCTGGCGGACCGGCTGGGGGATGGTCTTCGCCGACGGCGCATCGGCCGCGGTGCTGTCCCGGGTCGGCGGCTTCGCCCGGGTGCGCTCGACCGTGACGGTCACCGACCCGGAACTCGAGGGGCTGCACCGGGGCGAACTCGGCTTCGGCGCGGCGCCCGACCCGGCCGAGTACCCGATCGACTTCCGGGCGCGGACCCTGGACTTCGCCCGTTCGATGGACCTCGCGGAGGCGGGCCGGCGGATGGCGGCCGGCCTCCGCGACGCCGTGTCGGAGGCGGCCGACGAGGCGGGCATCAGCGCCGCCGACGCCGACCACTACGTCGTGCCGGGCTTCGGCCGCCGGCTCCTGCTCCGCGAGTGCCTCGACCCGCTGGAACTCGACATCGGGCGTTCCACCTGGAGCTGGTCGGCGCAGATCGGACATCTCGGCGCGGCGGACCAGTTCGCCGCCCTGGCGTACCTGGCCGAGGCGGGACGGCTGGCCCCCGGCGACAAGGCGATCGCGATCGGCATCGGTGGCGGTTTCAACTGGACCTGCATCGTCCTGGAGGTGCTCGAGCCTCCCGTCTGGCGGGACCGTCCGGCACCCGCCGCCGCCCCGGAACCGGCCCCTCACAGGGCCGATCTCATGGAAGGAGAGGGATGACCAGCGATCGTGCCGCCGTGTTGGCCCAGCTGACCGGCTTCCTCAAGACCATGCTCAAGCCCGACCAGTTCTCCCGGCTCGGCCCGGAGACACCACTGCGGGAGTTCGGCGTCCTGGACTCGCTGGGAATGGCGCGCCTGGTGACCTTCATCAGGGACGACATGGGGGTCGCCGTCCCCATGCGGCACCTGACCGGCGCCCGTTTCCGCAGCCTGGACGACATCACCGACCTGGTCCTCACCCTGCGGGCCTGACCGCCCGCCACCACCTCGACCGCACCGCCCCTCGACCGCAACGCCACCTCGACCGCGATGCCACCTGGACCGACCCGCGACCTCACCGGATCCCCCCGGCCTCGGCGACGGCCTCGGGCGGCGTCCTCACCGGATCCGGTGGGGACGCCGCCCGAGGCCGTCGTGAGGAGCGCGGCGAGGTCAGCGGTCCGTCAGGGCCACCGCGCGCGTCCACCCGGCGCCGGCCCCGGCGATCTTGACCGGGAAGCAGCAGACCGTGAATCCCGTCGCGGCCGGCAGCGCCGCGAGGTTGCCGAGCCGTTCGATCTGGCAGTACTCCCGTCTCCGGCCGGCGAAGTGCGCGGGCCAGAGGACGCCGCGGTCCCCGGTCCGCTCGAACTCCCCGATCATGTGCTGGAAGGGGGCGTCGAGACTGAACGCGTCGGTGCCGATCACGCGCACGCCCAGGTCCAGCAGGAGTTCGGTCGCCGCCCCGTCCAGTCCGACGAAGTCGGAGAAGAACTTCGGCGTTCCCGCCACCGCCTCCGCGCCGGTGTGCAGCAGCACGATCTCCGAGGGCCGCGGCACATGGCCGATCCGGTCGAACTCGCGGCGCAGCCGGTCGGCTCCGACGGTGCCCACCGGCTCGCCGGTGAGGTCGAGGCACACGCCGGGCGCGAAGAACCACTCCAGCGGCATCTCGTCGATGTTCCGTGGCCGGGCGAACGCGGTCGGATAGTCCGCCCGGGTTCCGTAGTGCGACGGGGCGTCCACGTGAGTGCCCGTGTGCGTGGTCAGCGTCAGGGTGTCCAGCGACAGCAGCTCACCGTCCGGCAGCACCGCGGGATCGAACTCGACGCCCGCGTGCGCCAGCATCTCCGCCGCCATGTGGGCCGCCCCTTCCGCGGGGGACATGACCTCATGGACGATGTCGTTCGCCTCCCAGCCCGATGCGTCCACGGGTGAGGAGAGGTCGATCATTCGCATGCGTTCTCCCGGTCGTGTCGGGCTAGGTCATCAGGTGGAGGCCGCCGTCGACCGTGATGGTCTCGCCGTGGATCCACCCGGCCTCGGCGCGGCACAGCATCGCGACGACGTCGGCGACGTCCCCGGGCCGGGTCAGCCGTCCCGCCGGTGTCCGTGCCGCGACGCGCGCGGCCGGTCCGCTCGGGGCGCTCCCGGGATCCTTGTCCAGCTTTCCGGCGCGGACCGCGTTGACGGTGATCCCCCGGCCGGCCAGTTCCACCGCGAGATAGCGCACGAGGCTCTCCAGTGCCGCCTTGGCGCTGCCGAGGGCGGCGTAGTCCGGGACGGCCCGCCGGGCTCCCGTGCTGGAGACGGCGACGACCCGGCCGGTCCCGGCGGGCAGCAGCCGGGCGAGGTGCCCGGCGCCGGACACCAGCGGGCCGACGACCAGGGCCGTGATCCGGTCGTAGGCCTCCCGGCTGATCGCCGTCGCCGGCGCGGGCCGGTGGATGCCCGCGTTGTGGACGAAGATGTCCAGCCGGCCCCGGTCGCGCTCGATGTCGTCCAGCATCGCCCGGACCTGGTCCGGGTCGGCGACGTCGGCCCGGACCAGGGACGCCTTGCCGCCGGCCGCGCCGAGCGCCTCGAGCGCCTCCTCCGCGCCCGCGTCGTCGTGGGCGTAGTTGACGAGAACCTCGCACCCCAGCGAGCACAGCCGTCCGGCGATGGCGAGTCCCAGCCCCCGGGTGCCGCCGGTGACCAGTGCCAGGCGGTCCGTGAGGTCCAGCGGTCGTTCCCTCACCTGTCGATCCTCCGCTTCTCCATGGCGTCCGGCGCGGCGGCGCGGACCAGTCCGAGCCCGGCCAGTGCCGCGGCGACGTCCTCCCTGCCGACCACCCCGGCGAGATAGCCGTCCGGCCTGATCACCACGGCCTGCCCCGGACTCGCGCCGAACGCGTCGCCGAGCACGCCGCCGGGGTCGGCCAGCGGACGCGGGCCACGGGCCGGGTCCTCGTCCGGTCCGCTCGCCGGGACGACGGCGCGCACCGAGGTCGCCGCGTCGTCGGCGAGGTCCCACGGCTCGCCGTCGGCGAAGGCCAGCAGCGTCCAGCGCGGGTCCCGCAGTTCCTCGGCCAGGGCACGCCAGGCGGGGTCCCGCCGTTCCATGCCGGACGTCCAGCCCACGCGCTCACCGGGACGGATCCGCCCGGTGCCCCGGCCCAGGGTGAGGGGGCCTCCCGAGTAGTCCAGGGCCAGGCCGCTGAAGCCCCGGATCATCTTGCCCTCGATCCGCCGCTTCACCGGGCGCAGCATCGACAGCACGCCCAGCCCCAGCGGCAGGAGCACGGGCGCCAGCGCGGTGCGCAGCGCGACCAGCGCGGTCGCCGTCCTCGTGGATCTCAGCAGCCGCGCCCCGACGGGAACCCGTTCGGCCGGGTAGCTGTCCAGCAGCCGTTCGGACGCCTCGCCGCGCACCACCTGGGCCAGTTTCCAGCCGAGGTTGTAGGCGTCCTGGATCCCGGTGTTCATGCCCTGGCCGGACGCGGGGCTGTGCACGTGCGCGGCGTCGCCGGCCACGAAGCACCGGCCGACGCGCATCTGCTGGATCATGCGCTGCTGTGCGGTGAACACCGACACCCAGCTGGGCGTCTCCGCCGTCACCGGCCGCCCGAGCGCCTGCGAGATCTTGCCTTCCAGCCGCCGCCGTACCGCCTCCCGGTCGTCGGCGTCGTGGACGTCGACCGTGTCCACCGCGCGCCAGGTGCGCTCCTCGGGGAAGGGCACCAGCAGGATCGTGCCGTTCCCCGTGTGCAGCAGATGGTTGCTGTCGCGGGGGAGGTCGGCGTCCAGGACCACGTCCGCGTTCATCCAGGTCTCGCTGGAGTCGCCGAGCAGCCGCAGCCCCAGCCGCTTGCGGACCAGGCTGTGGGCGCCGTCCGCGCCGACCAGCCAGGGGACCGGCTGCCAGGCGGACGTGCCCCCGGACCGGGCCAGCCTCACCGACACCTCGGCCTCGCCGGGCCTGACGTCCGCCAGGGCCACGCCCCACTCCACCTCGACGCCCAGCCGCCGCAGCCCGGTCCGGAGGACCTCCTCGGTGACGACCTGGCCGACCATCAGGCTGTGGGGGAAGCGCGTGGGCAGGGCGGCGTAGTTGGTGTCGAAGCAGATGAGCCTGCGCCCCCGCCGGTGCAGCGAGAAATGGACCACCCGCTGGCCCCGTGGGAGCAGGTCGTCGATGAGCCCCATCTGGTCGAAGATCTCCAGGGTCCTCGCGTGGACCGCCGTGGCGCGGCTGGTCACCGAGGGCCCGTCGGCCTGGTCGATGACGCGCACCGGCACACCCCGGCGGGCCAGCTCGCAGGCCACCGTGAGCCCGACCGGACCGGCTCCGGCGACGAGCACGGCCGCGTCCGGCCCTCCACCCGCCCGGGAAGCCGGCGCCTCAGCCACGTGCCGCCTCCGCGAAGCGCTTCGTCAGCTCCAGGGTGGCCCGGCTGTTGCCGCCGACGGCCCTCCGCAGGAACCGCTTGGCCTCGGGCACCCCGGCGGCCCGGCCGAGCACGGCGGCGATGGCGGGTTCGTTGACGGTGACGGTGTGCGCCGCCGTGACCCGGACGCCTCCGGGCACGTCGGTGCAGGACCACTCCCCGAGGTGCGCGGTCATGAGTTTCGGGGGCACGAGCTGCTTGTAGACGATCCGATGGTGCGGGAAGCACACGCGGGCCGACTCGGTCGTGTGGACGGACCCGTCCGCGGCCTTGGTCTCCATCGTCATGAGCTGGAGGTTCGGCGTGGGCTCGCGCAGTTCCAGCCCGGCCACGTGGGGCAGCCGTTCCGGCCACCGTCCGGCCGCGTACAGGAACTCGTACGCCGGCTCGGCGGGCGAGGCGATGACCACCTCGTCGGAGAAGGAGAACGTCAGCTCCGCCCGCCGGGCGGCGGTCTCGGCGAGGGCCTTGAGGTTGGCCAGCTCGGCCCGGCTGTTGGAGTCGGTGGCCTGCCGGATCCACGCCACCCCGGCGGGATCGTCGTCGATCGCGGTGAACTCGTGGTGCAGGGTGAGCCGGGAACCGGCCCCCTCCGGGGTGACGACCCACTCCCCGCCCATGGACGCGACCGGCGGAGTCGAGACCTCCTGCCGGAACCGCACCCGCCCGGCTCCCGCGTCGAGGTCGCGCCGGGACGTCCAGTGCTTCACCTCGCCGTTGGCGAGCGCCCAGATGGCGAGGCGTTCCGCTCCGGCGCCGAGCGCGGTCCGCTCCACGTGGACGGTCGGATCGAACCGCAGCGGCCACTTCGCCGCGTCGGCGATCAGACGGTAGACGAGCTCCTCCGGAGCGCTGACGTCGATCTCGTGGGTCATGCGGTGCTGTTCCATCGTCCCGACCATCCCTTGTCAGTGGCTGGCGTCAGTAGCTGCCGAGACCGCCGCAGACGTTGAGCGCCTGCGCGGTGATGGAGGCGGCGTCGTCGGTCGTCAGATAGTCGACGAGACCGGCGACCTCCTCGGCGGTGGAGTAGCGGCCCATCGGGATCTTCTCCTCGAACCTGGCGAGGACCTCCTCCTCCGGGACCTTCCACAGGGCCGCGTAGCCCTGGCGGACCCGGGCGGCCATCGGGGTCTCCACGTAGCCGGGACACACGGCGTTCACCGTGGTGCCGGTGCCGGCGAGCTCCTTGGCCAGCGCCTTGGTGAAGGCGATGACCCCGCCCTTGGCCGCCGAGTAGGGAGCGCCGAACGGCACGCCCTGCTTGCCGCCCGTGGAGGCGATGTTGACGATCCGGCCGCCGTCGCGCAGCCCTCCCGTGGTCAGCGCCTCCCTCGTCACCCGGAAGGTTCCGGTGAGGTTGGTGTCGATGACGTCGTTCCACAGCTCGTCGGTGATGGTGGCGGTCGGGCCGCCTCCGCTCCGCCCCGCGTTGTTGACCACGATGGTGAGCGGGCCGAAGGCGGCCCGCGCCGCCTCGACGAGGGACCGGACGGCGACGTCGGACCGGACGTCCGCCACCGTTCCGTCCACGGTCAGGCCCTGTTCCCGCATCGTCTTGACGGTCGCGCCGACGCTTTCGGCGCTCCGGGCGCAGACGAAGACGCTCACACCCCGGGCGGCCAGGCGGGTGGCGACCGCCAGCCCGATCCCGCTCGTGGCGCCGGTGACGAGTGCGACGCCCTGGACGCTGGCAGAAGCCATGGCCGTGTCCCTCCGCTGTCGGTGATCCGCTGGGCCAGCGTTTCGATCCGGATTAGAGGACCGGCCGAGAAACGGTCGCAGCGGAGTCCACCCGGCCGCCGCTCCACCACGGCTCGAAGAGCCCCTGCCACCCTCGCGGTCACGGGCACCGGGGTTCCCGGCGCCGTCAGGAGCCGATAAGGGGAGTCACGTTGGCGGATGTGGAGCAGATGGTCCGCAGGGCCTCACGACCGACGCTGTACGAGGAGGTCCAGCAGTTCTACGCGCGGCAGATGCGGCTGCTCGACGAGCACGCCGTGGCGGAGTGGGCGGAGACCTTCACCCCGGACGGCGTGTTCGCCACGCAGGTCGACACCACGCCGGCCAAGGGCCGGCACGCCATCGAGGCCGCCGCGGGCGAGGCCGCCAGCCGGCGCGCCGCGGAGGGGGTACGGGATCGTCACTGGCTGGGGATGCTGGACGTCGAGGAGCAGCCGGACGGGACGATCACCGCGCGCAGTTACGCGCTCGTGGTGCGCACGCCGCTCGGCGGCCGGAGCGCCATCCAGGCCTCCTGCACGTGTTCCGACGTCCTGGTCCGCGCCGGGGGACGCCTCCAGGTCCGCACGCGCTACGTGACCAGGGACGACCTGTCCGCCGGCCAGGGGAACTGACGGTGGACGCCGTCGCCGCCGGGCCCCCTCTCGACACCGTCGAGGACCTGCTGGCGGGGCCGGGGGTGGGCGACCTGCTGCGCCGCGCGGCCCGGCGCTTCCCGGACCGCCCGGCGATCCGGTCCGGCACGGTCGAACTCGGCTACGCCGAACTCGACCGGCTCGCGGACCGGTGCGCGGCCGCCCTGGCGCGGTCGCTCGGCACCCACGGCAAGGTGCTCGCCCTGACCCTCACCCTGGACCACTGGTTCGCCGTCGCCTTCTTCGGCGCGATCCGCTCGGGGAACATCCCGGCGCTGGTCAACCCACTGTTGCGGGAGGAGGCGCTGGCGAACCTGGTGCGGGCGTGCGGGGCCGAGGCGGCGATCGTGGCGCCCGGCGTGCGGGACCGCCTGCCCACTCTCGCGACGATCGTGACCACCGACGAACTGGGTGAGTTGATCGACGGCGCCGAGGGCCCGCCGCCCCACCTGGTGCCCGCCCCCGGGGACGTCGCCTGCCTCCAGTTCACCAGCGGGACCACCGGTGCGCCCAAGACCGTCCAGCTGACCCACCGCAACGTCACCGTGAACGCCGCCCAGACCGCCCGCGCCCACCGGGTGACCGGCGATTCGGTGGTGTTCGACAACCTCCCCACGTTCCATCTCATGCACCTCACCGTGGCCACCGCCGCCGGAGCCCGGCTGGTCCTCTGGCCGGGCGGCGACCCGGCGGAGGCGATGGCCGCGGCGGCGCGCCACGGGGCGACGCACTTCTACAGCCTGCCGGTGCGGCTCGGCCGGCTGGCCTCCGACCCACGGCTGCCGGACCTGTCGGTGCCGACGCTGACCGCCGTCCTGTCGGGCGGATCGCCGCTGCCCGCCCTGACCGCGGAGACACTGGGCGCACGGTTCGGCGTGCCCGTCGCGCAGGGGTACGGGCTGCAGGAGACCTCGCCCTCCACCCACTTCGACGACCTCGACGCTCCCCGTCCCGGCTCGTGCGGCCACCCGCTGGCCGGGACGGAGTGCCGGGTCGTCCGCCTCGACGACGGGCAGGTGGCCCCGGCCGGTGCTCTCGGCGAGATCCAGGTCCGCGGCCCGCAGGTCATGAAGGGATACCTGGGGGCCGACGAGGGGGCGCACCTCACCGCCGACGGCTGGTTCGCCACCGGCGACGTCGGCCACCTCGCCCAGGACGGGCGGCTGACGCTGGTGGACCGCATCAAGGACGTGTTCAAGCACGACAACTGGCTGGTCGCGCCGTCGGAGATCGAGCGGGTCCTGCGGCGCCATCCGGACGTCGCGGACTGCCTGGTCGTCGACTACCCCGACGACCTCAGCGGCGCCGTCCCGTACGGCCTGGTGGTGCCGGAGGGCGAGGACCCGGATCCGGCGGAACTCGCGGCCTACGTCGCCGCCCGGCTCCCCTACTACCAGCACCTGCACCATCTGCGGTTCGTCGCGGACATCCCGCGCTCGGCGACCGGAAAGCCGCAGCGTCGCGAACTCCGCGACCAGGCCCGCTCGCGCCCCAGCCCCGTTCCGCCGTCCCCGCCGTCCCCGTCGGACGCGCCCGGCGCCGCGAACGCCGGATCACGCTGACCGCATCACCAGGGAGGAAGCCCGTGTTCACCTTCATCAACAAGTTCGTCGTCACCGGTGACCAGGCCGAGTTCGAGGCCGTCCTCGACCAGATCGGCCGGTACATGGCCAAGCAGCCGGGCTACCGGGCGCACCGGCTCTACCGCTCGATGCAGGGTCGCCCGGTCTATGTCGAGATGGCCGAATGGGACAGCCCCGACGCGCACCGGGCCGCGGCGAGCGGAGAGACGTTCCGGGAGTCGGTGACGGCGCTGATGAGCCTGGCCACGGCCGAGCCGGGCGGCTTCGAGCTGATCTCGGACTGACCGCCGCCCTCCGGCGGGCACGTCACCACCCTCAGCCGGCGCCGCCGCGATCACCCTGGCCCGGCCCCCTTCCCACGGGCTCGCGCGGCGGCGCCACCGCCCGGCGGAGAGCCCCGCCGCATCGTCATCGTGCCTCCGAAGCCCCGAGCGGGCGGGCCGATCCGCCCGCCCGGCGCATCGACTCCGGAACCGGCCCTACACGGGACGCGCGGCGACCCACGTGTGGTCGTCGGTGAGGAACCCGTCGAGCCGCAGCCCCGCCTTCGCCAGAACCGCGGGAAGCTCGTCGTCGTCCAGCCGCCGCGTGGTGAAGGTGTGCGTCCAGGTGCGGTCCCCGGACCCGTACTCGATGGTCGCCGTGACCCGGTCCGGCCCGGCCGGCACGACCTCGCTCAGGCGCATGCGGATGCCGCCGCTGGTCCATTCCCTGGGCACCACGTCGAACATCCCGGCCGCCTCCCGCTGGATCAGCACGCGTCCCTCGGGGCTCACGTGCCGTCCGCACGCCGCGAGCAGCGCGTCACGGTCACCGTAGTTGACCAGGTACGACATCAACAGGACGCAGTCGAACCGCTCGTCCAGCGCCAGTTCCTCGATCCCGCTCAGGACCGTCCTGATGCCGGACGGGATGCGCGCGAGCATGTCCTCCGACGCGTCCACGGCCGTCACCGGGTGCCCGAGCGCGGTGAGCGGCACCGTGACCCGGCCCGTCCCGGAACCGAGCTCGAGGATGGACGCCCCGTCCGGCAACGCCCCGTGCACCAGGGACGCGCCCGTCTCGTCCAGGGGCGCCGACTGGTAGTACTCGACGGCCGAGCCGTCCTCCGCGATCGGACCGGGACCAGTTCCGTGAGCCACTCCGACTTCCTCTCGCCAGGGCCCGAGGACGGCATGTGACGCCCCCGCGGGCCGGGATCCGCCGAACGCGCCGTACCGCGTCCGACGCCCCATCCTGTTCCGTCGGGGCTGCAAGATCCACACCACCGCCCCAGGAAAGATCGCCGGCCTCCGCCTCAGGCCACGACCGGCTCGGCCTTCACCGACCCGCCCCCGCCTTGGCCCCGCCGCGCCCACCGGACGGCCGCCGGTGCCAGCAGCCCCGTCAGCGCGAACAGGGCCCCCACCACGTACCAGCCGGGACGCCCCCAGGTGATGCAGAGCGAGATCAGCAGGCTCGGCCCGAACGCCTCCGCCAGCCCCGCCCCCAGCCCGAACACCCCCAGGTACTGCCCGGTCGCATGCTCGGGCGCCAGCGCGAACGACACCTCGAACCCCGCCGCGGAATGCCACAGCTCGCCCAGCGTATGGACGAACACGCCCCCGATCAGCAGCGCCACCGCGCCCCAGGCCGGCACTCCCGCGGCGAGCGAGATGAGCACGCAGGACACCAGGAACGTCACCCCGGCCCGCCGGTACGCTCCCCCGCCGGCACCCGGCGAGTCGATCCCCCGGCTGGCCCGCACCTGGAGACCGACCACGATGACCGTATTGGTGATCATGGTACCCGCGATCAGCCAGTGCGGCGCCGACGTCGCCGCCACCAGCCACAGCGGCAACGCCACCGTCAGCACCTTGAACTGGACGGCCATCACCCCGTCCAACGCCGTGAGCGCCAGATACGGACGATCCCGCAACGCACCCCACCGAGGCCCCGCGGCGGCCGCCTGCGGCTTCACCGAAGGCAGCAAGGCCAACGGCGCCGCCGCCAACAGGTTCGCCACCGCCAGCCCGAGCACCAGCACCTGGTACGCGGACGTCGTCCCGACCGCGACGATCCACCCCGCGAGCAGCGCGCCGAGCGAGATCCCGACGTTGGTCACCGCACGCAGGTACGCCCGGAACTCCTGCGGCCGCTCCCCGCCGAACCGCCGGATCAGCGGACTCCGCGCCGCCAGTCCCGCCGCCTGCGCACCCGTCGCCACGCACACCACCAGCACGAACGACCAGAACCCGTCCACCAGCGTGAACGCCGCCGCCGCCAGCCCCCTCACGACCAGCGTCCCCGCGTAGACCCCGCGCGCCCCGACCCGGTCCGCGAGATGCCCCACCCCGATACCGACCACCAGCGACACGAGCCCGGCGATCCCCAGGCCGAGCCCCACCCGTCCGACAGGCAGCCCCACCGCCTCGGTGAAGTACAGCACCCCGGCAGTGAGGTACAGGCCGCTTCCCAGCGTGTACAGGAAGTTCGACACCGCGATGACACGCTGCGGCGCACTCTCAGGCAACAGACGAGCCACAGGCGGACTCCGCACTCAGAACGACATGACGAACCCCATCATCTTGTTGCAAGCTATTCGCAATTACAAGTACCTCGCAGAACCGTCAACCCGGCCGCCATCACCCACTCCCCCACACCACCAGCACCCACCGCCGCACCCAGCCCCCACCCGACCCGCTCCGGCCCACAACCCAGGCCATCCAGATCCACCACCCAGAACGCAAAGCCGACAGCCGCACAGTGCCCCTGAGAATCAGTCCGAACGCGCCGAGGAGACCAGACTCCGACGATCGAACTCACCCTGGGCGTAACACGCGAGTTCAACCTCCGCGCCAGCAGCAACGCCGGAGCCGCTGACCGGGCAGCGGATGACGGCCCTTCCAGCTTGACCGTGGCACCACAGTCTTGATGAATGGGTGACGGCTGCGACCTTGTGTGATGCCGCGCATGGGCCGCCGGGACCCGCTGCCGTTGAGCCTGTAACTTCAGGTGTGGAATGTTCGTGCAGGTAGACGGCCAAGTCTGGTTTACCTGATGCGTCCTGGATAGGCGATGGCGAGTTCGTTGAGTGCTTCTCGCCATCCTGCGGAGCGTTGTCCCTCGACGAGCCGGGCGGGTTGGAAGGCGTGTTTGTCGCCTTTCTCTCGCTTGGCGGCTCGTTCCCGGGCCCGTTTGTCCTCGATGTTGACGATGGCCAGCCACAGTAGTTTGACCACGGCGTCGTCGGTCGGGAAGTGGCCGCGGGCCTTGGTGCGTCGGTGCAGGCGATCAGGATGTCCCGCACTCCGCGGTTGCGCAGGTCGGCCATCACCGCAGCCCAGAACCGGGCACCCTCACCGGCGGTGGCCGACTCGACCGGGGTCCGCGCGAGC
>NZ_RFFG01000270.1 GCF_003696215.1 Actinomadura harenae
TACTCGGTGTGGACCTCCCATGGGGTTCGGTACCCGTTCGCCGAGTGGAGCCTACGTCGATTATAGAAGCCTTCGATGTAGCGCATGACCGCGCGGAGGGCTTTGGCTCGTGTGGCAAACACCATATGATGCAGCCACTCGTTCTTCAACGCTCCGAAAAATGACTCTGCGAGCGCGTTGTCCCAGCACACGCCAGTCCGTCCCACAGAGCGGCGCATTTCATATCGATCGAGGTGGCGGCCGAACTCGGAACTGGTGTAATTCGACCCGCGGTCGGAGTGGAAGATGCAGTCGGGTTCGATGTCGATGTTGCCCGCTGCGGCGTCGAGCGCGTCGGTGAGGAGGGAGGTTTTGAAATGGTCGGCCATCGCCCATCCGACCACCATCTTGGAGTGGCAGTCGATGACGGTCGCCAGATAGGCGAACCCTTCCCAGGTGGGGATGTAGGTGACGTCGCCGACGAGTTTGGTTCCGGGTGCGGCGGCGGTGAAGTCCCTTCGTACCAGGTCGGGGATGGCGTCCGGCCCCTCGGCCAGGGTGGTGACCGGCCGCCACGGTCGCGGCTGCACCGGCACCAGGCCGAGCTCGCGCATGAGCTGCCGCACCAGCTCCAGCGACACCTGCTCGCCGGACCGGACCAGCACCGCGTGCACCCGCCGGTGGCCATAGGTCTGGTGATTGGCCTGGAACACCGCCTCGATCATGAGTTTCAACCGCGTCCGGCGTTCGGTGGTGCCCGAGGCCGGCCGTGATCGCCATTCATAGAATCCTGAACGGGACACATGTAGCCAGGTGCACATGTCGACGATGCTGTGGTTGGCCTTCTCCGCGTCGATGAACTCGTACTTGGCGGTTACGGGTGTTCCTTGGCGAAGAAGGCCGCGGCTTTTTTCAGGAAGGCGTTCTCTTCCCGTAGCTTCCGGACCTCACGTTCGAGCTGAAGTTCCCTCTCGCTCTTACGCCCGCCCGAGTCCGCCGCGTCCTGTCCCCCTGCATCATGCTTCAGCCGGTATTCCTTCACCCAGGACCCAAGGGTGGTCTCATGCAGGTCCAGTTCCCGGGCCACATGGGTGATCGGGCGTGGCCCGTCCAGCACCATGCGGACAGCCTCGTCCTTGAACTCCTGCGAGAAGTACCGCCGTTTACGCCTTGCCAATGACCTTCCTTCCGGTTCGTCCACAATCCTAGCTATGGACGTGTCCGGAAGATCCGAGGCACCTCA
>NZ_RFFG01000271.1 GCF_003696215.1 Actinomadura harenae
CTAGTGGCTCGTTACGCAACCTTGCTGGGGTAACTGGTCCATGATCGGATCGGGGAGCTGGCGGCGAAGTTGGTTTTCGGGTGGGTGTTGTGGTTGTGCCAGCGGATGTAGGCGGCGATGGCGCGGTTCTGCTGGTCGTGGCTGTGGTGGTCGGTGCCGTTCAGGGCGAAGTACCGCAAGGCGGCGAACTCCGACTCGATCCAGTTCAGCCACGACCCGTAGGTCGGCAGGAAGACCAGCTCGACATCGTTGGCCTCAGCCCACGCCCGGACGCCGAGGTGTTTGTGCGGGGAGTAGTTGTCGCAGATCAGGTAGAGGCGTTCGCCTGGCCAGCGGGTGCGCAGGCTCTTGAGGAACGACAAGAACTCCCGCCACCGTTTCCGTTTCCGGATGCGGTAGTAGAGCTTGCCGGTGGCCAGGTCCAGAGCGCCGAGCATGTGCCGGACGCCGTTGTTGCGGTGAAAGGTCGCCCTCAGTCGCCGGGGGCTGCGGGCGGGCCGCCACGCTTTGCCCTTGCGGGGCATCAGGTTGAGTGGCCCGAACTCGTCCACGCAGATCACCCGCCCACCCTCGGGAGGCGCGTCGTACAGGGCCAGGACGGCCTGCATCTTGGCGATGAAGTCGGGGTCGTTGCTGCTCTTCCAGGTGGTCGTGGTCTGCCACGACACCCCGCCGGCCTTCAAGATCCTTCCCAGATGGGTCGGGGACAGTGAGGTGACCAGCCCGATCTTCTCCAGATGAGCGGCCAGCTTGGCCAGGCTCCAGGTCGAGAAGCCGGTGATGCCCCATTCGGCGGGAGTCGTCCGGGCGATCAGGCAGATGCGTTCCCGCACCCTCTCACCGATCCTCCGCGGACGGCCCCCGCTCCATTTTGGGTCGAGCGCGTCGAACCCCCGCTCGTTGAACGCGTGCACCACGCCCCGCACATAGTCGTCGCTGACCTGCATCAACGTCCGGATCGAGGACGCCGGTCGGCCTTGCGCGGACATCAGGACCACGATCGCCCGCCGCAGCTTCACCGGGTCCTTGGCCGACCGCGTGATCCGCTGCAGCCTCCGGCCTTCCTCCATCGACAACGCCCGCACGAACACCTCAGGCTTCCGCGCCACACCCACCTCCCAGAACCGACTGGGACAAGGCTGACGCGCCACCCCACCGAGATCAATTACCCCAGCAAGGTTCAGTCACGAGCCACTAG
>NZ_RFFG01000272.1 GCF_003696215.1 Actinomadura harenae
CGCGCAGCGCCAGCTCCCGGTACACGCGGGCCGCCGTGGACGCCGCGATGCCCTGCTCGCGGGCGAACCGGCGCTGCGGCGGCAGCCGGTCGCCGGGACGGCGCCGCCCGGCCGCGATGTCCGCCGCGACCGCGTCCGCCACCCGCCGGAAGTCGCTCATCGGGCCCCTCACATTGCACCGAGTACAAACCGCAGTATTGCACCGATATCGCGGTCCTTCCTAAGGTCGACGTCATCTCCCCGACTTCCGAAACGAGGTGCGATGGTCTCCCTGACCGCCGTCGCGGGCATCGCCGTCGTGGCGTTCGGCATGGTCCTGCTGCCCGGCCCGAACATGATGTACCTGGTCTCCCGGACGATCACCCAGGGCCGCCGCGCCGGGTACGTCTCGCTGGGCGGCGTCGCCGCCGGGTTCGCCGTGTACGCCGCCGCCGCGACCGCCGGGCTCACCGCCGTCTTCGCCGTCGTCCCGGCCCTCTACACCGCGATCCGGCTCGCCGGGGTCGGCTACCTGCTGTGGCTCGCCTGGCAGGCCGTCCGGCCCGGCGGGACGACCCCGTTCACCCCGCGCGAGCTGCCCGCCGACCCGCCGCGCCGCCTGTTCGCCATGGGCCTGGTCACCAACCTGCTCAACCCGAAGATCGCGATCCTGTACGTGTCGCTGCTGCCGCAGTTCACCGACCCGTCCCGCGGGCACGTGTGGCTGCAGAGCCTGGTCCTCGCCCTCGTCCAGATCGCCGTCGCGCTCACCGTGAACGGGATCTGGGTGCTGTGCGCGAGCGCGGTGTCGTCGTTCCTGACGCGCCGTCCCGCCTGGCAGCGCTTCCAGAGGTACGTGATGGGCTCGGTGCTCGCCGGCATGGCCGTCATGCTCGGCCTCGAACGCTCCCACGCCGCCGTCGCCGCCCCCTGATCCCGCGCGTGGTCCCGCGCGCGCAGAACGCCGATTTGGCGGTGCTTGCCATGATGGGGCCGTGAGCGAGAGGGACGAACGCGACTCGGGAACCCCACCGGGACGGTGGCGGCGCCCCGACGCGTCCATGTCCCTGCTCGCCGACCTCTTCGAGGGCAGGGTCGCCGACCCCGGGTACGCCGAGGCCGCCGCCCGCCGCCGCGCCGCCGGGACGGCCCCGGCGCCCGGCCG
>NZ_RFFG01000273.1 GCF_003696215.1 Actinomadura harenae
GCCATCGTGGGTGTGGGGAACTGCGCCTCTTCGCTCGTCCAGGGTGTCGAGTTCTACAAGGACGCGGCCCCCGAGACGCGTGTCCCCGGCCTCATGCACGTCCAGTTCGGCGAGTACCACGTCGGTGACGTGGAGTTCGTCGCGGCGTTCGACGTGGACGCCAAGAAGGTCGGCATGGACCTGTCCGAGGCGATCCACGCCAGCGAGAACAACACCATCAAGTTCGCCGACGTCCCCCCGTCCGGCGTGACCGTCCAGCGCGGCCACACCTACGACGGCCTCGGCGAGTACTACCGCGACATGGTCGAGGAGTCCGACGCCGCCCCCGTCGACGTCGTCCAGGCCCTCAAGGACGCCGAGGTCGACGTCCTGGTGTCCTACCTCCCCGTCGGATCGGAAGAGGCCGACCGCTTCTACGCCCAGTGCGCCATCGACGCCAAGGTCGCGTTCGTCAACGCCCTGCCGGTGTTCATCGCCTCCGACCCCGAATGGGCCGCCAAGTTCACCGACGCCGGCGTCCCGATCGTCGGCGACGACATCAAGTCCCAGGTCGGCGCGACCATCACCCACCGCGTGATGGCCAAGCTGTTCGAGGACCGCGGCGTGGAGCTGCTGCGCACCTACCAGCTCAACTTCGGCGGCAACATGGACTTCATGAACATGCTGGAGCGCAAGCGCCTGCAGTCCAAGAAGATCTCCAAGACCCAGTCGGTCACCTCCCAGATCCCCCACGAGATGGCCAAGGCCGACGTCCACATCGGCCCGTCCGACCACGTGCCGTGGCTCGACGACCGCAAGTGGGCCTACGTCCGCCTCGAGGGCAAGTCCTTCGGCGACACCCCCCTGAACCTGGAGTACAAGCTCGAGGTCTGGGACTCCCCCAACTCCGCCGGCGTCATCATCGACGCCGTCCGCGCCGCCAAGATCGCCAAGGACCGCGGCATCGGCGGCCCCATCCTGTCGGCCAGCTCCTACTTCATGAAGTCCCCGCCGGAGCAGTACTCCGACGACGACGCCCGCGACGCCGTCGAGGCCT
>NZ_RFFG01000274.1 GCF_003696215.1 Actinomadura harenae
CGCTCGGCCCAGCGGTGCGCGGGCGGCGGCCCGTCCCCGGGGAGGTTCGCCTCGGGCAGTCCCCGCTCGGGCAGGCCCCGGGCCCGGGACACCGCGCGCAGCCACGCCGACTGGTGCCGGCGCGCGCCGCGGCCCTTCATCGAGGGCAGCGCGAGCAGCTCGGCGGGGGTCTTCGGGGTCTTGGTGGCGAGCTCGACGATCGCGGCGTCCTGGAGGACGCGGCCGGGGGACAGGTCCCGTTCCTGGGCGATCCGGTCGCGGGTCTCCCAGAGCTCCCGGACGATCGCCAGCGCGCGCCGGTTCCGCACCCGGTGGATGCCGGACGTCCGGCGCCACGGGTCGGCGCGCGGCGCCTTCGGCGGCGTCGCCAGGATCGCGGTGAACTCCTCCAGCGCCCACGGCAGCTTGCCCGAGCGCACCAGCTCCTCGCGCAGCGCGTCGCGCAGCTCCACCAGCAGCTCGACGTCCAGCGCCGCGTACTTCAGCCAGTCCTCCGGCAGCGGACGCGTCGACCAGTCCGCCGCCGAGTGGCCCTTCTCCAGCGCGAACCCGAGGACGTTCTCGACGATCGAGCCGAGCCCGACCCGCGGGTAGCCGAGCAGCCGCCCGGCCAGCTCGGTGTCGAACAGCGTGGTCGGCTTCAGCCCGACCTCGTCCAGGCAGGGAAGGTCCTGGTTGGCGGCGTGCAGCACCATCTCGGTGCCGTCGAGCGCCGCGTTCAGGCCGGTCAGGTCGGGGCACTCGATCGGGTCGATCAGCGCCGTCCCCGCGCCCGCGCGGCGCAGCTGGATCAGGTAGGCCCGCTGCCCGTACCGGTAGCCGGACGCGCGCTCGGCGTCCACCGCCACGGGCCCGGTGCCGTTCCTGAACGCCTCGACGACCCGCGCCAGCCCGGCCTCGTCCGTCACCACCGGCGGCACGCCCTCGCGCGGCTCCAGCAGCGGCGTCGCCACGGGCGCCTCACCGGCCTCCGCGTCGCCTGCGGCGGATGCGCCGGGTTCGGCGCCCGCCTGGGCGGCGGGGG
>NZ_RFFG01000275.1 GCF_003696215.1 Actinomadura harenae
CGCGCGGCTTCCGCGTCGCGTGGGGCCGCTGCGCCGACGGCGCCGCCCCCGCCTTCTGGCCCTGGACGGAGATCCTGCGGGACGCGGGCGGCGCGGCGCCCGGCCCGCTCTCCGGCGCCGCGTCCGACCCGGTGCGGGACCCCGGGCGCGCCCTGTTCACCCTGTACGAGCAGGTCATGGACGTCCTGACCGGTGACGGCACGCCCCTCGCCGTCGTCCTGGACGACCTGCACTGGGCGGACGTCTCGTCCCTGCGGCTGCTCGACTTCGTCGCCGGTGCCGCCGGACGGCACCGCCTCCTCGTCCTGGCCACCTGCCGTCCCGAACCCGGCGACCACCCCGGCGCGTTGCGCGACACGCTCGCCGTCCTCGCCCGGACCGGCGAACGGCTGGAACTCGCGCCCTTCACCGCGGGCGACGTCGCGTCCTACCTGCGCGCCCGGCGGATCCCGGACGAACCCGAAGCGGTCGCCGGGCTCGTCGAACGCACCGGCGGGAACCCGTTCTACCTGGGCGAGGTCCTGCGGCTGCGGGACGGCGACGACGTCCCGGGCGGCGTCCGGGACGTCCTGGAACACCGCCTCGCGCGGCTTCCGGACGAGACCGGGACGCTGCTTCGCGCCGCCGCGGTCACCGGCCGCGACCTCGACGCCGACCTGCTCGCGGCCGTCACCGGGACCACGGCCGAGGACGTCATGGACGCGCTCGAACCGGCCGTCGCGACCGGGCTGCTCACCGAGCCGCCGTCCGGGGCCGACTACCGGTTCGCGCACGCGCTCGTCCGGGAGGCCCTGTACGCCGGACTCGGCCGGGCCGAGCGGACGCGGCTGCACCTGCGCGTGGCCGAGGCGCTGGAACCCGTCCTGCCCGCGTCCGGGGCCGCGACGCTCGCGCACCACTTCGCCAAGGCCGGACGGCGCGGCGCGGACCGGGCCGTGCGGCACGCCGTCCGC
>NZ_RFFG01000276.1 GCF_003696215.1 Actinomadura harenae
CGTCGGTGCAGGCGATCAGGATGTCCCGCACTCCGCGGTTGCGCAGGTCGGCCATCACCGCAGCCCAGAACCGGGCACCCTCACCGGCGGTGGCCGACTCGACCGGGGTCCGCGCGAGCCAGATCCCCAGGACGTGCTTCTCCCCGTCGATGTCGATACCGACCGCGATGTAGGCGGGCTTGTTCTGCACGACGTTGTTGTCGCGGACCTTGACCACGATGGCGTCCAGGAACACCACGGCGTAGGTCGGGTCCAGCGGACGCATCTGCCACGCCCTGACCTCGTCCATCACCTGGTCGGTGATCCGCGAGACCTGCTCATGCGACAACTCGGTGCCATACACCTGCTTGAGGTGATGCAGGATGTCACGCACGCTCATGCCGTGCGCATACAGGCTGATGATCATGTCGTCCAGGCCACCCGCGACCCGCCCCGCCCGCTTGGGGACCAGCACCGGCTCGAAACTGCCCGCCCGGTCGCGGGGCACATCGATGCGCACCGGACCGACACCGGTCTGCACCGTCTTGGACTTGCCCTTGCCGTTGCGGGCGTTCCCCGCCGTCCTGGACCCACCGGGCGCGTGCCTGTCATAGCCCAGATGCGCGGTCAACTCGGCTTCCAAAGCGCGCTCCAGCACCGCTTTCACCAGCTGGCCCAGCATCGACCCCTCACCGGTCAACCGCAACTGCCCCGAGGAATCCCTGGATCGCTCGAGCAGCAGATCCAGCACCTCATCGCCCAGCAGCTCCCGAACCGGAACATCCCGCCCCGACCCCGGCACCGCCACCGATCCCCCCGCACCAGGACCAGCCTGGGCGACACTCTCCAACCCCTTGATGATGGCCATGACGTCGAATCCCCCCGAATCCGATGGATGATCTTCCCGATTCCTCATCTACCCCTGAAGATCATTCCCACGCCTGAAGAGATACCCCC
>NZ_RFFG01000277.1 GCF_003696215.1 Actinomadura harenae
GACGCCGACGGCGCGGGGAGCGCGGCGGTGGCGGCCACCGGCGCCTCGCGGCGGCGGCGCTCCCGGCGGTTCTCCTTCAGGACGGGCCCGGCCGGGACGGGCCCGGCCGGGACGGGCCCGGCCGGGACGGGGTCCAGGCCGTCGGCGCCGCGCAGGATCCGCCAGTTGGCCAGCCAGGCGGCGATCGCGGCCGAGATCCCGACCTCCAGCGCGGCGAACAGCCCCACCTGCCACCAGGACGGGCCGACCGTCGCCATCCGCGCGCCGCCGAGCGGGCCGCCGGACAGCGCGGCCAGCACCGCCGTCACGACCCCGGTCAGCGCGCCGGACGCGAAGCCCCACAGCGGCGCGGACTCCGACACCGTGCTCGGCATCGCCCGGACGGTCAGCACCCCGCCGACCGCTCCGGCGAGGAACGGCGCGGCCAGCGCCACCAGGGACACCACGGGCGCGGGCCCCGGCTGCGGCAGGGCCGCGAGCGGCGGGAACACCGGGACGACGTCCAGCAGGACGCCGGTCGCGGCCACGCTCGTCCCGGAGCCGACCGCGAAGCCGGGGCCGATCGCGTAGGACATCCCCCAGATCGCGGCGTTCGGCAGGAACGCGAGCTGGACCAGGACGAGCAGCGCGCCGCCGACGATGCCGGGGGCGAGCAGGTCGAACTGGCGTCCCGCCTCCCCGGCGTGCACCGCCAGGGACGCGCCGACCAGCACCGCGCCCGTCGCGAGGAGCACCGCCACCGACCCGGCGACGCCGATCACCAGGGAGCGCGGACGGTCCGGCAGGAGCCGCACGAGGGCGCCGAGGCCGGAGCGGACGCGCCGTCCCGTCCGGGCCGCGACGACCGTGCGGGCCGCGCCCGCCCCGGCGCCC
>NZ_RFFG01000278.1 GCF_003696215.1 Actinomadura harenae
CGGTGCGGTGGGTGCGGTGGCCGGTGCCGCGGACGGCGGTGCGGGGGAGGCGGCGCTGCGGGCGCTGGCGAAGCTGGAGCAGGTCCTTCCGGCGCGGCTGCGGCGCCGGGTGGCGGCGGTGGCCCAGGCGACGGTGCCGGTGGACGGCCCGGACGCGGGTCCGCGGGTGGATCCGGGGGTGCTGGCCGTCCTGGCGGCGGCGTGCCGGGACGGCGAGCGGGTCCGTTTCGCCTACCGCGATCGGGAGGGCCGGGTGACGCGGCGCCTGGTGGAGCCGTCCGCGCTGGTGGCCGCGAGCCGCCGCTGGTACCTGGTCGCCTTCGACCCGCAGGCCCGCGACACCGGGCATCCCGACGCGACCGGCTCGACCGGCTCGGCCGGCGGGGGTGGTTCGGGGGCGTGGCGGACGTTTCGGCTGGATCGGGTGGAGGAGGTGTTCCCCACGGGTGTGCGGGTGGCGCGGCGGGAGGTTCCGGGTGGGGATCCGGCGGCGTGGGTGCGCGGGTCGCGGGCGGGTGGGCGTCCGGTGGTGCGTGCGGTGCTGAGGGTGCACGCCCCGGTGGAGGTGCTCGCGGACCGGTTGCGGGTGGGCCGGGACGAGGTGGAGGCGCTGGACGAGGGTTCGTGCCTGCTGCGGACGGCACCCGATTCGCTGGAGTGGACGGCGATGCGGCTGGCGCATCTGGAGGTGGAGTTCACGGTGCTCGAGCCGCCGGAGCTGGCGGACCGGCTGCGCGAGGCGGGCGCCCGCCTGCTCC
>NZ_RFFG01000279.1 GCF_003696215.1 Actinomadura harenae
CCGGGTGACATTGGGGAAATGATCTCCACTATTCCCCCACTCAACGCGAAAACCCGCCGGTGATCCGGCGGGTTTTGGCTGGTGGGCGTACCAGGACTTGAACCTGGGGCCTCATCCTTATCAGGGATGCGCTCTAACCGACTGAGCTATACGCCCTCATCTGCGCCACCGTCTTGCGGCGACGCATGTGAGATTACCGCATGCCGGAGGGTGTGCGGTAATCGATTTTCACTCGGCCTCCTTGAGAGTGACCTCGACGCCGCCGACCAGGTCGGCGGCGAGGTTGTAGATCACCGAGCCGACCGTGGACAGGGCCGTGATCAGCATGACGTTCAGGGCCCCGACCAGGACGGTGTAGCCGACCACGCGGGGGAAGGAGAACCAGCTGCCGGCGTCGACGCCGCCGCTGTCCTCGCCCTGCTTGGCCGTGAGGTCCTGGACAGTGTTGGTGATCGCGTCGAAGACGCCGAGGCCGGACAGGATCATCCACAGGACGATGACGGCGACCAGCAGGACGACGAAGCAGACCAGCGACATCACGAAGCTGAACTTCATCACCGACCACGGCTCCAGCCTGGCGAGCTGGAGCTGGGCCTTGCGGCCCGACTTCCCGGACGCGGCCGGGCGCCCCTGGCCGGACGAGCCGGACCCCGACGGCGCGGGCCGGGTCGGCGGAGGCGTGGCCGGACGGTCCTTCAGGACGGTGCCGGCGAAGCCTCCCGCGCCCGGCGCCGGGGCGGCCGCGGCCGCC
>NZ_RFFG01000028.1 GCF_003696215.1 Actinomadura harenae
CCCTGCCCCGCCGCGCGGAGCGCCGCGCTCCGCCAGGCCAGCGCGGACAGCTCGGCGTCCACGGCGGCCCGCTCCCGCGCGATCGCCTCGCCGAGGTCGTCCTCGCCGTCCAGGACGGACCGGATCGCGACCAGGCCCATCCCCAGCGCCCGCAGCCGCCGGACGGTCCGCAGCCGCTCCTCGGCGAGCGGGTCGAACCGGCGGTGCCCTCCCCCGCTCCGCAGCGGCGCGAGCAGGCCCTCGTCGCAGTAGAAGCGGATCGTCCGGACCGGCACGCCGGTCCGCCGCGACAGCTCCCCGATCCCCAGCGACGTGATACGGGTCACAGACACTTGAACCTCCAGCCGACTGGAGTTCCTACGGTAAGGGCATCGGTTCCGCCACGGCAGAAGGGGCATCTCATGGACATCCCACCCAGGGACAGACTCGCCGCGGGCCTGCGGCTCCACGCTCCGGCGCTCGGCCGGAAGGCCGCCGGCGGCGATCCCGGCATGACCGTGCCGACCTGCCCCGACTGGACGCTGCGGCAGCTCGTCGAGCACATCGGCGGAGCGCTTCCCGCGATGGCCCGCACCATCGAGACGCGCGCGCGTGAACCGCTCCCCAAGGTCGTCCCGGACGGCATGAACCCGCACCTGTGGGAGGAGTGGCTCGGCGGCGGCGCCGACCGGCTCGTCGCGGCCGTCGAGGCGGCGGGCGAACCGGTCTGGAGCCCGTTCGGCGACGACGTGCCCGCCGAGTTCTGGCTGCGGCGGCTGCTGCACGACACGACCGTCCACCACGCGGACGCCGCGATCACCGTCGGCGCGGAGTGGGCGCTCGACGCCGACCTCGCCGCCGACGGCATCGCCGAGGGCCTGGCCCTCGTGGCCTCGCCGTTCGTCGCGCAGGTCAAGCCGGAGATCGCGCGGTTGCGCGGGGACGGCGAGACCCTGCTCTGGCGTCCGGCCGAGGCGGACCTGCCCGCCTGGCTCGTCACCCGCACCGCGGGCGGGCCGCGCGTCGCCGAGACCGCGCGCGGCACCGACGCGCAGGTGGCCGTCCGGGGCGGCGCCGCCGACCTGTTCCTGCTGCTCAGCAGGCGGATCACCGCGGACGACCCGCGCGTGAAGGTCGTCGGCGACCGGGGGCTGCTCGACCACTGGACGTCCCTGACCGCGTTCGGCTGAGGGGTGCCGCGAGGCCGGGGCGCGGGGATAACGTGAGGCGAAAGATCGTTTCCGAGCTTCGGGAGGCGCCCATGCCCCGCTCCACGATCCCCGGCCGGTCCCTGCGCGCGGACGCCGACGGCCTCCGCGACGACCTGGTCCGGCTGCGCCGCGCCCTGCACCGCGAACCGGAGCTCGGGCTGGACCTTCCGCGCACCCAGGAGAAGGTGCTCGCCGCGCTCGACGACCTGCCGCTGGAGATCTCGACCGGCGAGCGCCTCAGCTCCGTCACCGCCGTCCTGCGCGGCGCCCGTCCCGGCCCGACCGTCCTGCTGCGCGGCGACATGGACGCGCTGCCGGTCACCGAGCGCGGCGAGGCCGACCTGATCTCGCGGGTCCCGGGCCTCATGCACGCCTGCGGCCACGACTTCCACACCAGCATGCTCACCGGGGCCGCGCGCCTGCTCGCCGACCGCCGCGAGAGCCTGGCGGGGAACGTCGTCCTGATGTTCCAGCCCGGCGAGGAGGGCCTGGGCGGCGCCAAGATCATGATCGAGGAGGGCCTCCTGGACGCGTCCGGGGAGCGTCCCGTCGCCGCGTATGCGCTGCACGTGCTGTCGGCGGGCTTCCCGTCCGGGCTGTTCGTGTCGCGCGGCGGCCCGATGCTGGCCGCCGCCGACCGCCTCCGCGTGACCGTCCGCGGGACGGGCGGCCACGGGTCGATGCCGCACCGCGCCAACGACCCGCTCCCGGCCGCGTGCGAGATGGTCACCGCCCTCCAGAACCTCGTGACGCGCCGCTTCGACGCCTTCGACCCGGTAGTCCTGACCATCTGCACGTTCCACGCGGGCACCATGGACAACGTGATCCCGGACGAGGTCACGTTCACCGGGACGGTCCGCTCCTTCTCCCGGCAGGTGCCCGACGAGATGGCCGAGCGGTGCACCCGGCTCCTCCAGGGGATCGCCGACGCCCACGGCCTCGAGGTGCTCGTCGAGTACTACCAGGACTATCCGGTCACGACCAACGACGCCGCCGAGGCCGCCTTCGCCGGGGAGACCGTGCGCGAGGTGCTGGGCGAGGAACGCTACTTCGAGTCCCCGCGCCCCATCCCCGCGTCCGAGGACTTCTCCTTCGTCGGCAACGAGATCCCGTCGGCCTTCCTGGTCCTCGGCGCCTGCCCGCCAGGGCTCGATCCGGCCGAGGCCGCCAACAACCACTCCGCGGATGCGGTCTTCGATGAAGCCGTCCTTCCCGACGGGGCGGCCCTCCTCGCCGAGCTCGCCGTTCGCCGGCTCGCCGCCGAACCGTCCGCCTGACCTCGACGAAGGCCCCGCGTCCCTGGCGTCACGCGTCGTGCCGGCGCGTCACTCCGACCGGTTCCTCCCCCGGTCCGCTCGGAACCCTCGTCAGGCACCACACGTCTTATGACCGACTTGTACGGCAGGGTCAGCCCTGCCGGTCATGGACCAAGGACGCGGGGGCGGCCGCATGATGATGGACGAGCGGATCGAGCGGGCACGGAGCGGGCCGGACGGGTGGCGCGCGCCCGGCCCCGACGCCGTCGCCGTGGCCCGGCAGACGTCCTCCCGGGCCGACGCGAACTCCGAGGACGGGCGCATCCGGGTCACGGCGGCGGCCGGCCGCCTGACCGGCATCGAACTGGACGGGCTCCTGCTGCGAGGCAGCCAGGCCGACCTGGAGGACCGGCTCAACAAGCTGGTCAACACCGCGCTCGCGCGGTCCCGGCCGAAACCGGAGACCGGGCGGCATGCCCTCCCCTTAACCCTCGACGTGCAGCGGGTGCGGCTGGACACCGCCGACAACCCCGCGGAACGGACCTCGTCCGAGGCGTGGACGAGCGACCACCGCGTCTACGCCCTGGCGTCCATCTCCGGGCACATCGCCCGCATCTGGTGGGAGCACGACGCGGGCGGCGCCGAGATCACCGGCGGCCTGGTCCGCGCCGTCAACAACGCCCTGGCCGAGGCCGAGAACCGCGCCCGCCGGGCCACGGCCCGCGCCCGGAACTGACCCCCGCCCGGCGGTTCCCCTAGGAGTTGCGGGCGTACCAGGCGGCGATCTCGGCCCGTGAGGACACGGCGAGCTTGGCGAGGATGTGCTCGACGTGCGAGTCGGCGGTCCGCTTGGCGATGACCAGGCGGTCGGCGATCTCCCGGTTGGTCAGGCCCTGGGCGACGAGCTCGGCGATCTCCCACTCGCGCGGGCTGAGGGATCCGCGGGGCCGTCCGCCGCCCGGTCCCGGGGACGGCGTCTCGCGGCGTTCACCGAGCGCCTCGGCGAGGACGGCGTCCAGCTCCATCCGCCCGCCGGCCTCGGCCGACGCCGTGTAGGGATCGGACCCGAGCTCGGTGCGGACGCCGTCGACCACGACCCCGATGAGCGCCGAGTAGACCGGGCCGAACAGCACCGCGCCGCTGTCGTCGTACTGCCGCTTGGCCGCGCCGAACAGCGCCGCCGCGCTCTTGGGCCGCCCGGTCGCGGCCAGGCCGCACGCCACGACCTCCAGGCACAGCGCGAGGCCGAGCCGGTTGTCGAGCTCGGCCATCGTCCGCAGCCCCGTCCGTCCCACGGCGAGGGCCTCGCTCGCCTGCCCCAGCAGCAGGAGCACGATCCCGTTCAGGGCGCGGGCGTACGCCTGACCCCAGACGTTGCCCTCACGCTCGGCCTCGCGCATCGTGCGCTCGGCGATGGCGCGGGCGGTGGCGACGTCGCCGAGCGCCGCGTGCGCGATGCCCGCGAGCAGCGGGACGATCGACGAGATGACCTCACCCGGGCACGCCTCCGCGAGCAGCCGCTCCGCCTCGGTCAGCGCCGCGATGGCGCGCTCGGGATCGCCTTCCTGGAGGGCGACCACCCCTTCGGCGGCGCGTGCGTACCCGGCGCCGCACCCGTCCGCCGCCCCGGACGGATGCGCCCGGGCCCGCGCGGCCAGTTCCCCGGCCTTGGCAAGGTTGCGCTGGAAGGCCGTCAGCATCGCCGAGAGCCCGAGCGCCTCGGCCCAGAACGGCTCGTCACCGACCGGACGGGCGTCCAGCATGCGCCGCACCCAGTGCCAGGACTCGCCGATGCGTCCGCGCAGGACGAGCAGGCGGCCGTTGCAGACATGGGCCGACAGGAGGACCTCGTCCGGCGCGGTGCGGATGCCCCAGTCGAGCAGCGCGCGGACGCCGGCCTCCTCACGCGCGTGCCACTCCAGCCAGTGCCGCTGACGCGGCCCGCCCAGCTCGTCGACGGCCGTGCGGAGCGTCCCGGCGAACCAGCCGAACGCGCGGGCGCGCGTCCGCTCGGTCTCGCCGAGCCCCTCCAGCCGCTCGGCGCCGTACTCGCGCAGCGTGTCGAGCATCCGGTAGCGGACGCGGCCGTCGCGTTCCACCCGCTGCACGATCGACTTCGCGAGCAGGCCCGCGACCAGGTCGAACACCGTCACCGGGGCGAGCCGCTCGTCGCCGCAGACGCGCTCGGCCGTCTCCAGGTCGAAGTCGGCGGCGAGCACCGACAGCCGCGCCCACAGCAGCCGCTCGTCCGGCGAGCACAGCTCGTGGCTCCAGTCGATCGCCGAGCGCAGCGTCTGGTGGCGCTGCAGGGCGGTGCGGCGGCCCCGCACCTCCAGGGCGTGCCGGTCGAGCCGTTCGAGGATCTGACGCGGCGACAGCGCGCGGACCTGCACGGCGGCCAGCTCGATCGCCAGCGGGATGCCGTCCAGCCGCCGGCACAGCAGCGCGACGGCCTCACGGTCGTCGCCGGACGCCGTCCATCCGGGCACCACGGCGGACGCGCGGTCGGTGAACAGCGCGACCGCGCCGTCGGCGGCCCCCGGCGCGGCGCAGTTCCCGCCGGACGCGCCCTCCTCGCCGGGCACCGGGCTCGGCAGCGGCGCGACGACGAGCGTGTGCTCGCCCGCGATGTCGAGCGGCTGCCTGCTGGTCGCCAGGACGCGCAGGTCGGGCGCGGCGTGCAGCACGGTCTCGGCGAGCATCGCGCAGGAGTCGATGAGGTGTTCGCAGGTGTCCAGCACGAGCAGGCCGGGACGGCGGCCGAGGAACTCGATCGTCGCGTCCAGCGGTTCGCCGCCGCCCTGGTCGGGCAGGCCGAGCGCGTCCGCGACGACCCGGGCGACCAGCCCCGGCTCGGGGGCGGCGGTGAGGTCGACGAACCAGACGCCGTCGGGAGGCGCGGCGGCGCGGGCGGCGCGGACCGCGAGGCGGGTCTTGCCGACGCCTCCGGGCCCGGTGAGCGTGACGAGCCGGCACCGCGCCAGGAGGCGCTCGATCCCGGACAGTTCCTCACGGCGTCCGACGAAGCTGGTCATCTCGGCCGGGAGGCGTCCCGGCCGTTGGTGCAGGGTGCTGAGCGACACCGGCGCCTCTTCCCACCGGCGCGGGGCCGGTGACGGATGGGGGGACGTCCGTCGCATCGTACCCTTTGGAGCACGCCGTGCAACCGTTCCGTCACCGGGGGTTCCGGCGGGTCCGAATCCCCCGGTCCGAGCGGTCGGGGCGCGCGTCGAGCGGTCCGCGCGGGACGGTCAGCGGGGCGGCAGCAAGAGCCGTCCCGTGCGCAGACCGCGGACGGTGTTGCTCCCGGCGATGAGCCATCCGGCCGCGAGCAGCAGGTAGAGGCCGACCGAAACCCAGGTCATCGCGGTGAGGCCGGTGGCCCTGGCCAGCGCGGACGCGCCGGTCACGCACGTCCCGACGGGGAAGGTGAACGCCCACCACGTCATCGCGAACGGCATCCCGGACGCGAACGCCCGCCGGTTGGCGGCCAGGCACAGGACCAGCCACAGCAGGGCGAACCCGAGGATCGGCACCCCGTAGAGGACCCCGAACACATGCATGGCCTGCGCGTACTCGGGCGCGGCGGCCGGCGCGGCGCCGCCGAGCGCGCCCGCGGCCGTCGTGGACTGGCCGAGCGGCCCGAGCACCAGGAACAGCGTCGGGGTGAGCGTCAGCGGCGCGAGCTTGTCGTGCGCGATCCGGTGCCAGACGACCGGCAGCAGCATCATCGTCAGCATCAGGCTCACGCCGAACATCGCGTAGCAGCCGTAGAGCATGGCCGCGCGCGCCTGGCCCTCGGGGAGGTGCGGGATGAGCGCCGGGCCGGTCGCGGCGGCGACCATCGGCGCGACCACGGGCAGCAGCCAGGTCGGGTTCGCCGTGCCGGGCCGAATCTCGTGCCGCGTGGCCATCAGGTAAGGAATGCCGAACGCGACCAGGAGCGAGTACACCGTTCCGGCCGTCCACAGGACCCAGGCGACCGTCACGGCGGCGGATCCGCCGAGGACGTCGCGGCCGAGCGTGAGGGTGCCCGCGCCGACGGCCAGCAGCGCCATCGGCGGGCAGCCGTAGAAGACGGCGGTCCCGGGGTTGTCCAGCAGCATCGCGCGCGCCTCGGCCCGATGCCGGACGACGTGGACGAGCCGGGCGCTCGACAGCGCGATCAGCATCAGCAGCCCGAGCGCCCAGAACGCCACGGCGACCCGGTGCAGCCCGGGGACCGTGACCGGCAGCGCGTTCGCGCCGTTCGCCATGATCGCCGTCCCCATGACGGCCGCGTACCAGTTCGGCCCGAGATGACGGAACGCCTCGGCCGGGCGGTCGAGCTCTCCCAGAATGATCCGCCTCGGCGGTGCGACGGTGATGCCCATGTCTCCGAGACTGCCGTCCCCTGGACACGATCAGTAGTGGTCACGGCCCTATGGGGTCATAAGCCGAGGTTATGGCCGGGGCTAGACTGGGATCATGCCGCTCTCCCACCGCGTCCCCGACCTGGCCGCCCTCGAGCTGCTGCTCGCGGTCGTCCGGCTGGGCAGCGTCGGGCGCGCGGCGGCCGAACTCGGCGTCACCCAGCCCGCCGCCAGCGCGCGGATCCGCTCCATGGAACGGCAGCTCGGCATGGCGCTCCTGGAGCGCTCACCGCGAGGCTCGCGCCCCACCCAGGCGGGCGCCCTGGTCGCCGAATGGGCCCAGCAGGTCGTGGACGCGGCGCACGCCCTCGACGCGGGCGTCGAGGCCCTGCGCGAGCGACGCGACGGACGGCTCCGCCTGGCGGCCAGCCTGACCGTCGCCGAGTACCTGATGCCGGGCTGGCTGGTGGCGTTGCGGGAGACTCGCCCCGACACGGCCGTGACCTTGCGCGCGGCCAACTCGACCGCCGTTGCCGAGCTCGTGCGCGCGGGGGAGGCCGACCTCGGATTCGTCGAGGGCTCCCGCAAACCGGCCGGACTGAGTGGCGCGATCGTCTCCACGGACCGTCTCGTCGTCGTGGTCTCGCCGCGGCACCCCTGGGCGCGCCGCCGCTCCGGGATCACCCCGGAGGAGCTGGCGACGACGCCGCTGATCCTGCGCGAGGAGGGATCCGGGACGCGCGAGGTCCTCGACCGGGCGCTCGCCGCGCACGGCGGCGTGGCCCCGCCGATGCTGCAGCTGGCGTCCACCACCGCGCTCAAGGGGTCGGCGGTGTCCGGGGCGGGCCCGGCCGTGGTGAGCGAGCTGGCCGTCGGCGACGAGCTGGCGCGGGGACGGCTGGTGGACGTGCCCGTCCGCGAACTCGACCTGTCGCGTCCGCTGCGTGCCGTCTGGCCTGCGGGAACGCGTCCGGCGGGACCGGCGCGCGACCTGCTGTCCCTCTGCCGCAGCGCGCCCCACGCGCCCGCGCACTGAGCCAGCCGGGTCAGGCGGCCTTGACCAGCTGGATCTCGAGCTGGATGGCGATCGTGTCGCCGAGGACGACCTTGTCGCCCTGGAGCGGGATGTTGAACTCGATGCCGAAGTCGCGGCGGCTGATCTCGGTGGTGGCCGTGAAGCCGGCGCGCATCCCGCCCCACGGGTCCTCGCTGATGCCGTGGTACTCCGACAGCATCCGCACCGGGCGGGTCACGCCGCGGACGCCCAGCGCGCCGTCCACGTGGAAGCGGGGCGTGCGGGCGCGGCGGCCGACGGTGGCGCGCTCGACGCCGGTGGAGGCGAAGGTCATGACCGGGTGCCGCGCCACGTCGAGGAAGTCGGAGGACCGGACGTGCGCGTCCCGCTCGGCGTTGCGGGTGTCGAGGGAGGCCAGGGTGATCTCCGCCCGCGCGGACGAGGCGAACGGGTCGTCGGCGATGTGCGCCTCGCCGGCGAACTCGGGGAAGGTCCCGCGCACGGTCGTCATCAGGTGCCGGACGGTGAAGGTGATCTCGGAATGGGCGGGATCGATGGTCCAGCGGCCGGACGTCAATCCGGGCGCGACGGTGTCCAGCGTCAACATTCCCCCAAATGTCTACATTTCACGCAGCGGACGTGAATCTACCGCAGAAGTACACAGACAGAACAAAATCGGATCGTGGTCGGGGCCGCCGTCCGGCGCCGTTCCGCATGCCCGCTGACCTGGGCGGGAAGGATCAGGGCGTGATCGGAGAACACGTGCTGGCCGGGTACGAGCCGGGCGCGGGCGGCCGCGAGGCACTGCGCCTGGCCCGGGCCGTCGTCGCGCTGACCGGGGGCCGGCTGACCGTCGCCCACGTCCACCCGCCGGACCGTCCGGCCGCGGCGGGCGAGGCCCTCGCCGTCCTGCGGCAGGCCGAGGACCTGCTCACCGAGACCGCCCCGGAGGTCTCCGCCGACTTCGTCGCCCAGGAGGCGCGCGGTGTGGGCCGCGGGCTGTCCACGCTGGCCAGCCGGGCGGGCGCGGACCTGATCGTGATCGGCTCGCAGGAGGGCGGCGCGCACGGCCGGGTGGCGATCGGCGCGGCCGGCGACAACCTGCTGCACGCCTCCAACGAGGCCGTCATGATCACCCCGGCCGGATACGAGCCGCCCGAGCGCCTCGGCCGGATCACCCTCTCCTACGTCCGCCGCCCGCAGGCCGACGAGGCCGTCGAGCGGACGGCCCAGGCCGCGCTCGCCCTCGACGTCCCGCTGCGCCTGATCACGCTGCTGGTCGGCGACGGCGAGGCCCGGGGGCGGCTCAACGACGACCTGGCCCTCGCGATCCGCCATGCCCAGGACTCGTCCGGCCTGCCGCCCGAGGCGGTGACCGCCGAACTGGCCGAGGGCGGCGACGTCGCGGACGCCCTCAGCGACGTCCCCTGGCCCGAAGGGGAGCTCCTCGTCCTGGCCAGTTCCGAGGACGCGTCGGCCCATCAGGTCTTCCTGGGCGAGATGGCGCTGAAGGTCCTGCGGGCGGCGTCCTGCCCGGTCGCCGTCCTGCCCAGGGGCTACTCCTGAGCTAGTCACCCACGGCCCCCCAGGCGATAGCCCAGGATGGCCGATTCACCCGAACTGGTTGCGGGCTCGAATTTACCTTCGCTACATTCCGTCGAGATCAATACGTGACCTTGGAGCGTCATGGATCCCATCGGCGGGAAGTTGCTCGACGTCGCCCGGAAGCAGGTCGGCTACCAGGCGAAGGACGACGGCTACTCCATGTACGGGGAGTGGTACCGCAAGACCATCGACGGCGACCACGACTCCTACTTCTCCACCGCCCCCTGGTGCGACATGTTCCTCGCCTGGGCCGCGCAGCAGGCCGGGGTCGCCCAGCAGGCCGGGCAGTTCGCGTCGACCGTCGACCACGCCAGGTGGTTCCAGAAGCAGGACGCGTTCGGGCACACGCCCGAGGCCGGGGCCCTGGTCTTCTTCGACTGGTCCGCCAGCGGCGACGTCGACCAGATCGACCATGTCGGCCTCGTCGAGTCCGTCGACGGCGACTGCCTGCACACGATCGAGGGCAACAGCGACGGCGGACGGCTCGTCCGCCACACCCGCTGCGACGACGCCGTGGTCGTCGGCTACGGCTACCCGGGCAAGGTCAGGATCACCGAGAGGTACGCGCCGAGGCACTCCGCTCCCCCGGCCCCCGTCCAGAACATCGGGGCCGCTCAGGACACGTCCGCCGCGGCGGCCCGGCACCGTCCGGCCCCGGCGTCCCACCATGATCACGACGCCGGCCTGCCCGCCCAGGAGGCCGTGATGGGCGGCGTCCTGGCGCTCATCCTGTGCGGAACGGTCGCGCTCAGCGCCGGGAGGGCCGCCGCGGCCCGCGCCGCCGAACTGGCCCCGGACCGCGCGCCCATCCGCGTCCGCAAGCGCGGCAAGCACCACCGCCCGGCCACCCCGGTCGCGCTCCCCGCCGACCTCACCCCCGCGGACCTGGACGACGCCGCCTCCGAGACCACGGTCATGCCCGCCCTCTCCCTCGCCGCCGCCCACCAGGCCGAGGACCGCGAGTTCTGGGGCCGGATCGCCCACCTCCAGGAGGACGAGGACCTGGCCTTCTGGGACGACCTCCACCACGAGTCCACGCTCACCTCGCCCCTGTCCCGCGCCCTGACCACCACCGGAGGCGAGGAGTCCGCCCCCGTCTGAGAGGCCGGGGGCGCGGGGCGCACGGGCCTGGAGCCGGAGGTCACGAGGCCGCCGGGGGCACGCCAGCGCGAGCGTCGAGTGGGCATCGGCGCCGGAGTTCCGCTAAAGTTAACGACGTCGCCAGGGGAACCCGGGCGGCGCGCGGAAGTGGCTCAGTGGTAGAGCATCACCTTGCCAAGGTGAGGGTCGCGGGTTCGAATCCCGTCTTCCGCTCTGAGAGGCAGGCCGTGTGCCGGTCTCGCTCTGGTGGAGTGGCCGAGAGGCGAGGCAACGGCCTGCAAAGCCGTGTACACGGGTTCAAATCCCGTCTCCACCTCTGTGCCGTACCCCCCGAGAGTACGGTCCCGGGCGATTAGCTCAGTGGGAGAGCGCTACCTTGACACGGTAGAGGTCACTGGTTCAATCCCAGTATCGCCCACCATACGTAAGCGCAGGTCGGAAGCCCTGCTTCTCCTCTGGAGAAGCAGGGCTTCCGGCTTTTCGGGCGCTCTCCGGACGATGCGGGCCACCCGCCCTCGGCCGGGGCCGTTAGCCCAGCGGTAGGCCATCGTTAGCGAGCGGGAAGGCCGACCGCAGATCATCACGGTGCCGATGATTCCTCACATCAGGAGGCGTGATGGTTCAGTCCGTACTGTCCCTCGGGGAGCGGGTGCTCTCGCTGGTCGTCCCCAAGACCGAGGCCGCAGCGTGCTGCGCCCCGGACTGCTGGACCGAGTCCAACTGCGGCGGCAGCTGCATCTACACCTGCACCTACTGCTACAACTGCCAGTGCCAGGCAGTTCTGCAGGGATGCCACGAACAGTGCAGCCCAGCGGCCCCGTGCTGATCTGACCGATCCGAAACCGTTCCCGGGGCCGGTCGCACGCGCCCGCCCCGGGTTCCGGAGGGCTCTGGATGGACTATCTGGTTCTGGGCTGCCGCTGCATGCTGTTCGGTGTCTTCGCGGTGGCCGTCGTGGGCAAGCTTCGCAGCGGCCGGGCGTTCCGTGACTTCGCCTGGTCGATCAGGGAACTGCGGCTGGTCCGGCCACGGCGGACCCGTGCCGTCGCCATCGCGGCGATCAGCGCCGAGACGGCGACCGTGGTCATGCTGGCTCTGCTGCCCCTGGCCGGGTTCCTCGCCGCGACGGTGCTGCTGATCGCCTTCTCCGCGGCCATCGTGGTGGGGCTGACCCGCGGCGCGCGGGTGCCGTGCCAGTGCTTCGGTTCCTCCTCGACTCCACTCGGCGGGGCCCATCTGCTCCGCAACGCGATCCTGCTGGCCGCCGCGCTGACCGGGGCCGCAGGCTCGCTGACCGGCCATTCCGCTCGCACCTCCCCGGCGGGAGTGGCGCTGACCGCCGCCTGCGCCGCGGCGGTCATGGTCCTCGTCCTCTTCCTCGATGAGTTCGCCGCCTTCCTCGCCCCCGGCCAGGACACCCGGAACCCGTCGTGACGAACGTCCGGCCGGCCCGCTTCGCCATCAGTCGTCCCAAGGAGCGCATCTGATGCCGTATCTCACCACCGCCACCGTGATCTTCGGTGCCCTGACGATCCTCAACCTGCTCCTCACCGTGACCGTTCTGCGGCGTCTGCGGGACCAGGGGCAACACGAGGAGCATCCCGCCCCCGCTCTTCCCTTCGCCATGCAGGAGTCCGGGTCCCCGGCCCCCGAGGTCGACGCCACCGACGTGGACGGACGCCCCGTGTCCATCCCGGGCGACGTCAGGCTGGTCGGCTTCTTCTCCGGCAGCTGCAGGTCATGCCGGGACCATGTCAACCCGTTTCTGGCCTACGTCGAAGGCATGCGCGACGGTGACGCCCTGGCGGTGGTCAGTGGCACGGCCGAGGACACCGAGGATCTGGTCACCGCGCTCGGCGGCGCCGCACGGGTCGTCCAGGAGCCCCAGAGAGGCCCGGTGACCTCGGGCTTCGACGTGTCGGTGTTCCCGTCCTTCTTCCTTCTCGGCCCGGACGGGACGATCGTCGCGTCGCACACCAGCATCCGGCTGATCCCGGGCCAGGCAGCGGCGTGAGAGGCGCCGCCCGGCGCCTTCGCATGGTGCTGGCGATGATCTGGCGGGCCGGCCGGCTCGCCACCATCGGCTACGTCGCCGTCATCGTGGTCGGCGGGCTCACCCCGCCGGCCTCGGCCTGGCTCACCAAGCTGGTCATCGACCGGCTCGCCCACGGCTCCTTCGCCGCGGGACCGGCGACCGGACTGGCCGGGCTCAGCGTGGCGACGGCGATGGCGCCGCAGCTCACCCGGTATCTGGACGCCCAGATCCGGCGCGGCACCGGCATGATCATCCAGGACCGGCTGTTCTCCGCGGTCAACGGCTTCACCGGACTCGGCAGGTTCGAGAACCCCCGCGATCTGGACCGGATCCGGATGGCCCAGCAGAACGGGCAGGCCGCCCCGGTCCAGCTGGTCTCCGCGCTGTTCATGGCCGCGCAGGGCGCCCTGAGCCTCATCGGCTTCGTCACGGCGCTGGCGGTGATCAGCCTGCCGATGGCCGGCGTGGTGCTCCTGTCCTCGCTCCCCCTCCTGCTGATCGAGCTGCGGCTCTCGCGCCGGCGGGCGGACTTCCTGTGGAACACGACGTCGCTCAACCGCCGGCAGAACCTCTACGCGGGACTGATGACCGACGCCCGGACGGCCAAGGAGATCCGCCTGTTCGGGCTGGGGAACTGGTTCCGGGACCGGCTGCTGGACCAGACGCGGAAGATCAACGGCGCGGAGCGCTCGCTGGACCGCCGGGTGCTCTTCGGCCAGGGCGGGCTGGCGCTGCTCGGGGCCCTGGTGGCGGGAGGCGGCCTGGTCTGGGCCGTCTTCCAGATCAGGAACGGCGCTCTCACGGTCGGCGACATCGCCGTCCTCTCCGCCGCGCTCACCGGAACCCAGGGCGCCCTCGCCGGGCTGGTGGGGCGGACCGCCGACGGCTACCAGGCGTTGCTCACCCTGCGGCACTACGAGGAGATCACCACCGCGGGACCGGACCTGCCGCGTGCCGCCCCGAGCCGCCCGGCTCCCCCGCTGCGGCACGCCATCGAGATGGAGGGCGTCTGGTTCCGGTACGCCGACGGCCATCCCTGGGTTCTTCAGGACGTCTCACTGACCATCCCCTTCGGCCGGGCGATCGCCCTCGTGGGGCGCAACGGCAGCGGCAAGAGCACGCTGGTCAAGCTGCTGTGCCGGTTGTACGACCCGGTCCGCGGCCGGATCCTCTGGGACGGGATCGACCTCCGCCAGATGCCGATCGACGAGCTGCGGGCCCGGATCGGGGCGGTGTTCCAGGACTACGTCTGCTACGACCTGACCGCCCGCGAGAACATCGGCATCGGAGACCTCGCGGCGCTGCACGACCTCGATCTGATCAGGGCGGCCGCCGACCGGGCCGACATCGACCGCGAGCTGTCGGCGCTGCCCCACGCGTACGCGACGCCGCTCAGCCGCGGATACTTCGGAGAGGCCGACGGCGTGGACGGCACCGCGCTGTCCGGTGGCCAGTTGCAGCGCGTCGCCGTGGCCCGTGCCCTCATGCGGGACAGCCGTGACCTGCTCATCCTCGACGAGCCCAGCTCGGGGCTCGACGCGGAGGCCGAGCACCGGATCCACCAGCGCCTGCGCGCCCACCGCGCGGGCCGGACCAGCCTGCTCATCTCGCACCGGCTCGGCGCGGTCAGGGACGCCGACGAGATCGTGGTCCTGTCGGGCGGCCGGGTCATCGAGAAGGGCGAGCACGACGGGCTGATCGCGGCGGACGGGGAGTACGCCCGGCTCTTCCACCTTCAGGCGGAGAGCTACGGCGCCCTGCGGGCGGACGGAGGCGGCGTTCCGCGGGCGGACGGAGGCGGCGTCCTTCCGGTGGGCGGGGACGGCGGCCTTCACGCGGACGGAGGGGGTGTCCTTCGGACGGACGGGCCCGGGACCGACGCCTCACCGCGCGGCCGGGAGAACCGGCGGACCACCACGCCCAGCACCCCGTCGAGGGGGCAGTAGCCCCACATCCGCGAGTCGGCGCTGCGCGCGCCGTCGCCGAGCACCACGACCTGCCCGTCCGGGACCAGCAGATCGGGAACGACCGGCCGCACGTCCTCGGGGACCTCGTCTCCGGGCAGTGCGGCCACCCGCTTCACGTACCAGTCGGGCTCCCCGCCCACACGCCGCCCGCCCACGGATCTTGGACGCGCCAGCACGACCACGTCACCGCGACGCACGGTTCGGCGGCGCAGCACGAGGACGCGGTCCCCGGTGGTGAAGGTCGGCTCCATGCTCGGCCCGCTGACGGTCACCACCACCAACCTGCGCCGCGCCAGGACGGCACTCGCGACCACGCCCAGGACAAGGCACGCGACGGGCACGAGGATCACCAGCGACGTGTTCATGCATCACCCCATCGGCCAGTACCGGCAATCGAACATGTATCGAAACGAGAAGGGTCCTGATGCATCATCCATGAGGACCGTCCAGAGATCTCCGGTGCGCGGCCGGAAGTTCGCCCGGACCTGTGGCCGCGCGCGAAAGCGGCCGTCGGCTTCGCGGATCGGGAGAACACGATGCAGTTCCTCATCCTGGGCTCGGTGGAGATGCGCCACGCCCGAACGCGGATCCGGCCCATGGGGAGGAACCAGCGCACCGTCCTCGCCATGCTCGGCCTGCACGCCAACCGTCCGGTGGCGCTGACCGAGATCATCGAGGCGATCTGGGCCGGCAGGCCGCCGCGCACCGCCGCCACGAAGGTGCACGGGCTGGTCAGCGGGCTGCGCAAGCTCCTGGCCGACTGCGTCGGCCGGGCGGAGGCCAACCGCCTGATCGCGACGCGGGATCCGGGCTACGTCCTGCAGATCCAACCGCACCAGCTCGATCTGGACGAGTTCGAACAGCGCTGGGCCGCCGCCCGCAACGAGCTCCGGCACGGCCGGGCCGATCTGGCCGGAGAGCATCTGCACGACGCCCTCGCGCTCTGGCGGGGTTCGGCCCTGCTCGACGTCACCGACAACCTGGCGGCCTCGGAGAGACCGGCCCTCGAGGAACGCCGGCTCACCGCGGTCGAGGAGCGCATCGGCATCGATCTGCAGCTGGGCCGGCACGCCGACCTGGCCTCCGAACTCACCACCCTGGTGGCCGCGCACCCGTTCCGGGAGATCCTGCGCGCCCATCTGATGACCGCGCTGTGGAGGTCCGGCCGCACGGTGGACGCGCTCGCCTGTTTCCGGGCCGGGCAGCGGCTGATGTCCGAGGAGCTGGGTCTGGAACCGGGGCCGGATCTACGGCGGCTGCACCTGGCCATCCTCACCGGCGACCCCGCCTTCCCCCGTTACATCCCCCCGCCTCACGGTTCTCCCCCACAGGTCGCGTGCCGGAGCACGGCCACCGCAGCCGTCATCTCGGCGCTGTCGGCGTACTCGGGGACGCCGCGGGTCGCGGTGATCTCTGGCGAGCCGGGTGCGGGCAAGACCGTCGTGAGCCTGCATGTCGCCTACCACCTCCGCTCCTGCTTCCCCGACGGCCAGGTCCACGTGGAGCTCAACGGTTCGGGCGATCGCCCGCTGAACCCTCGGGAGGCGATGTCCGGAGTGCTGCAGGCGCTGCGCTCGGGCCGACATGGAGCGTTCCGATCCGACACGCCGCCCGAACCGCCCACCGGGCGGGAGGAGCCGTTCAAAGGGCCTCCGGAAGAACTCGCCGAGGCCTACCGGGAGGCCCTGTCCGACCGGCGCATCCTCATCATTCTCGACAACGCCGCGGGCGCGTGGCAGATCGAACCGCTCCTGCCGATGACCCCGAACTGCGCGGTCCTCATCACGAGCAGGTCGCCGCTGGAGGCGGTGACGGCGCGTACGCATCTCGCCCTCGGCTCCTTCGCGTCCTACCTGCGCTGGTGACACGGTGGAGGTCACTCCGGCGTTTCCCTTGTTCAGCGTCCTCGGCGGGTCTGGGCGCGGGCCGCGAGCGGGACGAACACGACCAGCGCCGCCACCGACCAGAGCAGGACCGCGGCCACCGGGTGGGCCATCGGCCAGGCCGGATGCGCGGACCGCGCGCCCGGGTTGCCGAACAGGTCGCGGGAGGCGGCGGTGATCGCGCTCAACGGGTTCCAGTCGGCGACCAGCCGCAGCCAGGCCGGCATGCCGTCCGTGGGGACGAACGCGTTGGACAGCATCGTGATGGGCAGGAACAGCGGCACGAGCTGGGCGGCCGTCTGGTCGTCCTTCACGACCAGGCCCAGGTACACGCCGACCCAGCTCATCGCGTACCGCAGCAGGACGATCAGCAGGAACGCCTCGGCCGTGGCGGCCGCGCCACGATGCGGCTGCCATCCGACGATCAGGCCGGTCCCGACCATGGCCGCCAGCAGTCCCAGGCCGACGAGAGCGTCGGCCCCGGTCTGCCCGAACGGGACGGCGAGCCGCGCGGTCGGCATCGAGCGGAACCGGTCCATCACGCCCTGGGACGCGTCGGCGGCCATCCGCGTCATGACGCCCTGGACGGCGGTGATGCTCACCATGGCGAACAGTCCGGGCATCAGGTACTCGCGGTAGTCGCCACCGCCCGGCACCTGGATCGCGCTGCCGAAGACGTAGCCGAACAGCACGACCATGACGACGGGGAAGGCGAGTGCCGCGACGATCTGCCCGGGTTCGGCCTTGAGGCGCGCGATCTCCCGGCCGGCGAGGGTCAGCCCGTCCGTGATCGTCCAGCGCAGGCGTTGCGGAGCGGGCCTCGCCGTGGTCATCGGACGGTCTCCTTGGAGTCGGTGAGGCGGAGGAAGACCTCGTCGAGGCTGGGACGGCGCAGCCGGACGTCGGCGACGGCGACCCCGGCGCGGTCGAGCTCGCGCACGATGTCGGCGAGCCGGAAGCCGCCGCCGGGGAGGGGCGCGGTGAGCCGGTCGGCGCCGGTCATCGTGGGATCGGTCCCGGCGAGGGCGTGCAGGACGGACGCGGCGGGACGCAGACCTCCGGGGTCCTCGACGACGACGTCGAGGGTGTCGCCGAGGGTGGCCTTGAGCTCGTCCGGGGTGCCGGTGGCGATCACCCGTCCTTGGTCGACGACGGCGATGTCGTCGGCCAGGTGGTCGGCCTCGTCCAGGTACTGGGTGGTGAGCAGGACGGTGGTACCGTCCGCGACGAGCTCGCGGACGGCGTCCCAGATCTCCAGGCGGCCGCGGGGGTCGAGGCCGGTGGTCGGCTCGTCCAGGAAGAGGACCTCGGGGCGCTGGATCAGGCAGGCGATCAGGTCCAGGCGGCGGCGCATCCCGCCGGAGTAGCCGGCGACGCGGCGGTCGGCGGCGTCCGCCAGTCCGAAGCGTTCGAGCAGGTCGTCGGCCCGGCGGCGCGCCTCGCCGCGGGACAGGTGGCCGAGGCGTCCGAACAGGCGCAGGTTGGCGCGTCCGGTGAGCTGCCCGTCCACGGCGGCGAACTGGCCCGCGAGGCCGATCCGCTCACGCACCCGTCCCGCCTCGCGGACGACGTCGAATCCGGCGATGGTGGCGCGTCCGGCGTCGGGGTCGGACAGGGTCGCCAGGATCCGTACCGCGGTCGTCTTGCCCGCGCCGTTCGGCCCGAGCACGCCGCAGACCGTCCCTTCGGGGACGCCGAGGTCCAGGCCGCGCAGTGCACGGGTGCCGCCGAAGGACTTGTGCAGCCCCTCGGCGAGGACGATCGGATCGGTCATGATCCCTCCACTGGGTATGATGTACGCAGAAAGCGAGGCTAGTAACCGCGTACCGCGTACGCAAGAGGTTCCGGCGAATTATCGCGTACCTCGTACGCATGTGGAGGGGGAAGGGTGCCCGACACCGAGTACACCAACATCTGGATGCGGCCCGAGCGCCCGGCCCGGGGACCGCGCCCCGCCTACAGCCGCGCCCAGATCACCGAGGCCGCCATCCGGATCGCCGACGCCGAGGGCGTGGAGGCCGCCACCATGCGGCGGATCGCGGCCGAGATCGGCGCGGGCGCGATGTCGCTGTACCGGTACGTCCCCAGCCGGGACGACCTGACCGAGCTGATGGCCGACCACCTGATGGGCGAGATCGGCCTCGAGGACGTCCCGACCGGCGACTGGCGCGCCGACCTGCGGCTCTACGCCGACCAGATGCGGGCGATGTGGCTGCGGCACCCGTGGATCGCCACCGTGAACCGCTCGCTCCCCGGATACGGCCCCCACCAGCTGCGGCTGATCGAGCAGGTCATGGGAGTGCTGGACGCGCTCGTCCCCATCGACGAGAACCTCGCGCTGATGGCGATCCTGAACGGCTACGTCGAGGGCGCGGCCCGCGACGAGGTCGCCGCGGCCGAGGAGATCCGGCGCAGCGGCCTCAGCGAGGAGGCGTGGGAGGCGCGCAACTACCCCTACCTGCAGCGGATCCTGGAGAGCGGCCGCTACCCGATCTTCACCAAGATCGCGATGGACGCCCGCCAGCCGCGCCTGAGCCGCGACGACCAGTTCCGGCACGGCCTGGACCGCGTCCTCGACTGCATAGAGACCGCCCTCCCCCAACCCGCCGAAGACTGACACTCCGCCGTCGGACGGGCGTTACGGCACGTCGTGCCGTGGGCCACGACACCCTGCGGCCATCAGGCCGCGACCGGGCCGCCTCTTGTGGTCGTCAGGCGATGGCCACGGCGCCGTTGAGGAAGACGTCGATGGCGTCCTCGATCGGGATGACGGTGTCGCCGACCGGGCGGGTGCGGCTGAACACGAAGCCCATGAACATCGCGGCGACCTGCTCCGGAGGAAGGCGCAGGCTCTCGCGTTCGGGTTCGAAGAGTTCGGCCAGCGCCTCGCGCGTGGCCTCCATGGCCGCGCCGCGATCGGGCCCGGGCTCGGCCTGCTCGGCGCCCCCCTGAGCACCCCGTCCTCCCTTGCGTCCGGTGGCGAACAGCGCGCCGAGGACCAGTCCCATGCGGGCCAGGTAGGCGTCGATCGCGGCGACCGCCTCGGTGAGGCGTTCGACGAGCGGGCGGTCGAGGGAGATCTCGCCGATCTCGGCCAGGACGTGGTCGTTGCGCAGGACCTCGGCGATGCAGGCGTCGAGCAGCTCGTCCTTGTCGGCGAAGACGCGGAAGATCGTCGCCTCGCCGATGCCCGCGGCGCGCGCGATCTGTCCCGTGGTCACGGCCGTGCCGTGCTCGGCGACCAGCGGCAGCGCCGTCCGGACGATCATCTCCCTGCGCTGTTCGGGGCTCATGCCCGGCGCCCGGCGCCGGGTGGGTGGGGTCTCCATGCGGACCAGAGTACGGAGTGAGTGCTCACTCCGTCAACGGCGAAGTGAGCACTCACTCCGCCATCACGGGCGACGCCCCGCGGCTGCCACATGCCTCTGACCTGCAGCTCTTCGGAGTTATCCACAGTTGGGCCGTCACCTGTCCTTGGATGTGCCGGGCGCCCAGGATGGTTCGTAAGCCCGAACCGGCACACGAGAAAGGAACGGACACATGCACGGCGGATTCCCTGGGATCGGCGTCAGCACCCTCATCTACGGCACGGTCTGGATCGCGACGGCGGGTGCTCGCGCCTTCGCGCGGATGCGGGGTGCCCGATGAACGCCCCGGTCCTCACAGCCGAGAAGACGGCCGAGAAGACGGCGTCCCCGTCCGGCGAGCCGACGCTCACGGTCATCGTCCCGGCGCACAACGAGGAGGCGGGCCTTCCCGCCACCCTCGTGTCACTGCACCGGCAGACCGTCCCGCCCGACCAGATCATCGTGGTGGACGACGCGTCCACCGACCGCACCGGCGAGGTCGCCCGTGCGCACGGCGCGACCGTCCTGCGCCCCGAACGCCGGCTGGGCAGCAAGGCCCGCGCTCAGAACCACGCCCTCCCCCACTGCGAGGGCGACCTGGTCCTGGCCGTGGACGCCGACACCGTCCTCGCACCCGACTACGTCGAACGTCTCCGCCCGGTCTTCGCCGACCCCCGGGTCGCGATCGCGGCCGGGAACGTCCAGACCCGGTTCACCCGCACGCTCTGGGAACGCGGCCGCTCCGTGGAGTACCTCTTCGGGTTCCACTTCCAGCGCCCGATCCAGCAGGGCGCCGCGAGCCCGATGGTCTGCTCCGGCTGCTGCTCGACGTTCCGCCGGGACCTCCTGGCCGCGTCCGGCGGCTTCCCCGAGCGGACCATCGTCGAGGACATGGACGCCACCTGGACCTGGCAGATCGAGGGCCGCCGCGCCGTCTACGTCCCCGAGGCCGTGGCGTGGGCCGCCGATCCCGAGTCCCTCGTCTACCTGCGCCGTCAGGTCTGGCGCTGGATGTCGGGCTTCTTCCAGAACGTCCGGCTGCACCTGCGTCCGATGGTGCGCCACAAACCCATGCTGGCGCTCTGGGTCACGCTCGCCGTCCTGGAGATCCTGCTCGCCCCGATGTGGTGGCTGACGCCCGTCCTGCTCACCACGGCCTGGCACGTCCCGCTCGCGTTCGCCGCCCTGTGGTGGCTGGCCAGCGAGTTACCGCTGCTCGTCGCGACACTGCTCTACGCCGCCCGAAAACGCGACATCCCCCTGCGCCGGGTCCTGGCCAGCCTCCCGTGTCTCTATCCGATCCGCGTCGTCAACACCTACTACGCCTGGAAGGCACTGATCGTCGAGCTCGTCCTGGTCCCCCTGTGCCTGGCCAAGACCCTGACCACCTACCACAAGGGCCGCTGACCACGTCCCGAGGCAATCCACCTCGAGGAGCACGGATGGCGGCTTGGCATCGGCCGCGCGGCCTCGGCTCCGGAACGTCCAGGCCGCGCGGCCGGCACGCCTGGGCCTCGCGGTCGGGGCTTGGCGAGCCTCGTCACCTCGTTGTTCAGCGGGGCGGCACGAGGAGGGGCGGGGCTCGGCGTATGCCTCACGCAGGAGGCGCACACCGGTGAGCCGCACGCATCGCGCTGCCGTCAAGGCGTCGTGGTGGGGGCGGGGCCCAGCACGCGGATCGCGGCGTCGATCGCCATGGTCAAGCGTGCGTGGTCGTGGTCGGCGCGTTCTCGGACGCGAAGGCCGAGCACGGTGGTGAACAACAGTTCCACGGCGGCGTCGATGTCGAGGTCCGTGGAGAGTTCGCCCTTGCTCCGTCCCTCGACGAGCAGGGATCGGAGTGCCTGCCGGGTGACCTCGAAGGCGGCCTCGGTCCGTTCGGCGACCTGAGCGTCGGTGACGCCGAGTTCGGTCGCGGTGTTGACCACGAAGCAACCGCGCCCGGGTTCGGCGTCGGGCGGGCAGGAGACCAGCCACAGCATCCAGTCGCGCAGCACGTGGCGCACCGGACGTCCGTCGCTCTCCAGCCATCGTTCGGCCTGGGCGGACTCCGTGGCGCGGTAGTGGTCGAGCACGCGGAGGAAGAGGGTGTGCTTGTCGGTGAACGTCCGGTACAGGCTGCTGGGAGTGAGGTTGAGTTCCGCGCCGAGGTCGCGCACCGAGGTGGCGTTGTAGCCGCGACGCCAGAACAGGTCGGTCGCCTTGACCACCGCGTGGTCCTCGTCGAACTGCCGGGGACGTGCCATGCGACTCAGCCTATCCCGCTTGTGGAGCGATCGCTCCCATACTAGGGTCCTCCGTCATATGGGAGCGATCGCTCCCGAATAAGTGAGGAGAGGGTTCAGTGCCGAGCACAGAACAGGCCGCGGATCGGGCGACCGGCCAGCAGGAGCCGTCGAAAAGCCGCTGGGCGGCGGTCGCCGCCGTGACTTTGGGGACGTTCCTGCTGGTCACCGCGGAACAAATTCCGATCGGCCTGCTGACGGCCGTGGGATCCGCGCTCTCGGTCTCCGAGGGGACGGCGGGGCTGATGGTGACGGTGCCCAGCCTGGTCGCCGCGGTCGCCGCGCCACTGGTACCGGTACTCGTCGGCGCGCTGGACCGGCGGCTGCTGCTTCTCGCCCTGATGGGGCTGATGACGGTCGCGAACGTGGCCTCGGCCCTGGCGCCGAGCTTCGCCGTCCTCGTGGCATCGCGGGTTCTGGTCGGGGTCGCCGTCGGAGGGTTCTGGGCCGTCGCCAGCGGCCTGGCCGTCCGGCTCGTGGCACCCGCGAACGTGCCACGGGCCACGGCGGTCATCTTCGGCGGAGTCGGGGCCGCGAACGTGTTCGGCGTCCCGCTCGGCACATTGCTCGGCGAGTTCTCCGGTTGGCGCATCGCCTTCGCGACGCTCAGCGCCCTCGCGCTCGTCACGCTGTTCGCGCTGCTGGCCGTTCTGCCGTCCCTGGCCGCCTCCCAGCCCGTCCGGCCGCGGTTGCTGGCCGAGCAGTTCCGCAACCCGGGCGTGCGCGTCGGGATCCTCGCGACGTTCCTCATCGTGACCGGCCACTTCTCGGCCTACACCTTCGTGAGCCCGGCACTGCAGAAGCTCTCCGGCATCGACGAGGGACTCGTCGGCCCGCTGCTGTTCGGCTTCGGCCTTGCGGGTATGGTCGGCAACTTCGTCGCCGGTGCCGCCCTGGCCCGCAACCCGTTCCGAACCGTCCTGACCATCACCGTGTCCCTGGCCGTGGCCATGCCGCTCTTCCTGCTCCTCGGTCGCGGACCGTTCGCCGGGGCCCTCCTGCTGATCGCCTGGGGCCTGGCCTTCGGCGGCGTGTCGGTCGGTCTCCAAACGGTGATGATCAGAGTCGCGCCGGAGGCCGTGGAAGCGGCCTCCTCCCTGTGGGTCGCGGTGTTCAACCTGTCGATCGGCCTCGGCGCACTGGTCGGCGGCGTCATCGTGGACTCACTCAGCCTCGGCGCCGTCCTGTGGCTCGGCGGCGCATGCGCGTTGGTGGCCGCCCTGGCGATCTGGACCGCACGCACCAACGAAAGCCTGCGATAACCCGCCGCTCACATCACCACTCAGGCCGCGCGCCCGTCCACGCAGATCGGGGCCTCCCCGTGGGGGTGCCTGGGCGTCCCCACTCGTCTGTTCCGGGCTCGCGCAGGGTGGGTGTGATGCGTTCGAGTGGGCCGAAAGGAGCGGCTCGGTCGGTCGGCGGGGTTCGGGTGCCTTTGCGTTGAGCGCTGTTGGGAGGCGCATTGGTGGGTATGGGGGTGCTTTTGCGAGGGCATTCTCGGTGGGGTGGGCGACACACCTGGGTGGTCTTTTCGCGGGTTGGTGCTGTGGTCGGGGCTGAGCTGGCATCCTTCTTGCCGGTGCGCTGAGTTCAGGGCTCACCGGGACGTCCGACATTGGCCAGTGTTCGGGCGGAATCGGGGGGCCCGGACGATCGCATCGGACGGCCCGTCGCCGATAGCCTGCCGGTCATCGGTGCTCGGCAGGACCTCGTTGACCTGGACGGACTCGGACTCCATATCCCGCTTCTGAACCCCACTTGTGATGCCGGCGCGCGGTTCGCCCGGCGCCCGATCTCGACGGCGGTATCCCATGGCCTTCATCCCCTCGGACCCCGCGGACCCCGACTTCGGGGCGGTCGACCCGAGCGCGCCTCCGCCCTTTGGCGTGTCGCACATGCTCGAGCCGGAGATCTCCCTTCCCGCCGATCCGTTCCGGCGTGAGGAGCCGTTCCTCTCCGGTCCAGGATTTCTCGGTGCGCCGGTTCCGCCACCTCGGCAGGCCGGGACGATGGATCTGCCGTCGTTTCCCACGGCGGCGATGCAGGCGCCGCGCAAGTCGCGGAGAACGCGTCGAACGGCGATGGTCGTCGCCGCCGGTGTGGCGGCGGCCGGTGTCGTGGGGGTCCTCGCGTGGTCCGCCGCCGACCCGGGCAAGAAGCCCGCCCGGCCCGGCCCGGTGACGCCGCGAGCCACGCTCGCCAGTGCGGCGCCGCCCGTGGTCTCGTCGCCTGAGCCGTCCGTCACGCCCACGACCGCTTCGCCCTCGCCAACGGGGCGTCCTTCGGCCGACGGGCAGCCTGCTCCAGGGACGGGTGGGGCCCACCCGACGTCCGGCCCGAAGCCGGGTGGGGGGCATCGGGCCGCTCCGCCTTCGCATCACGCGAGTCCGCCGCACACCACCCGGCCCAAGCCGAAGCCCACGACGCGGTTGTGTCCGGTGTACGACCATGGCGTCCTCGTGGCGTACCGGCCGTGCTGACATCAGATTGGACCTTGATGACCAGAGCTCGAGCAGTGTTCGTCCCGCTGGCCGTCGCGGCGGTCACCGTCGCGCTCGCGTCCCCCGCGTCGGCGGTGGCGTGGCGGCCCGTCTGGTCGAAGCACGGACCGCAGCACACGACGCTGACCAGTGACTTCTCGCCGGTCAGCGTGCTGCTCAAGACGCATGTGAAGTCCAGCGCCAAGGCTCCGTGGACCAAGGGCGTCGAGGCGTGGGTCACCGGGCCGGGCGGCTGGAAGCGGAGCCTGTCGCTGAAGCTGTGGAAGGGGCAGCACCACGCCGACGGCGACTGGTCGAACTGGCTGTCGCTGCCGCCGCAGACTCCGGCGGGGAACTACAGCGTCGGGTTCCTGGCGACGAGCAACAAGGGGCAGAAGGCATGGCGTGGCGGCGCGGCGTCCTTCAGCGTCGGCAAGGTCGCCCATGCGCCGCTCACCCTCCTGCCGGGCAGTCCGGTGAAGATGACCACGACGGGACGGGACGTCACCGCGCGGTTCTTCTCCCCGACGCATTCCACCGCCGCGTACACGACGGTCACCGGTCCGAACGGTAAGACGTTCACGGCCGGGTTCAGCCTGGTCTCGGGGAACGTGGACTACGGCATGTGGCAGGCGAACGTGCAACTGCCCACCACGTCCGCTCCCGGTGCGTGGAAGGTGCGCACCGCCTATGCGACCGCGCCGGGGAGCGGGTGGCTCAACGGGCCCGCGGCGTCCTTCAACCTTCGGCAGTTGTCGGGGTACACCGTCACGGCCAAGCCCACCACGATCAAGCGTGGGAGCCCGGTGGTGTTGTCGGGACGGCTCACCGGCCGCCTGCCCAACGGCACGTACGGCGGTCTCGCCAAGCGCAGGCTTCAGCTGATGTTCCGCTGGAACGCCGGCGGCGCGTCCCCGCAGAAGATCAACAGCGTCACGACCGACGCCAAGGGCGGCTTCCGCCTGTCCGGGTACGCGGTGCGTCCGGGCTGGATGTGGCTCACCTGGGCCGGTGACTCCCTCTACCAGCCCGGCACCAGCCGCGGATTCTGGATCACCATCAAGAAGTGACCCGGACGCCCCTTCCCCGGCTCGCTCGCGGCCGGGGGCTCGGTGGGAGGGGTGTTCGTTTCGGGGATCCCCTCGCGCACGGCGACGCGGCCCAGAGGGGAGAGCCACGCGCGGGGCTGGAGCGGTCTCAGTGGGTCAGGGCCAGGCGGGTGAGGACGGCGGACAGGCCTGCGTCGCGCATGGCCGGGTCGTTGGTGGTGAGGCCGCGGGTGACCTCGTACCAAGGGCCGAGTTTGTGCCAGAGGAGGCCGCGGGCGCGCAGGTCGGGGGTCACGCCGTAGGCGGTGGCCAGGGCTTCGGCGAAAGCGGGCGGGGTGCCGTGGAGGGTCCAGGAGAGGTCGAGGGCGGGGTCTCCGGCCTGCGCGTCGCCGAAGTCGATGACGCCGGAGAGGCGGCCGTCCGACACGAGGACGTGTTCGGGGCCGAGGTCGCCGTGGACGACGATGTCGGCGATGCCGGTGTCGAGGGCGTCCAGCAGTGACGCGCCGTCCGCGCGGGCGGAGTCGGGCAGGAGCGGGAGGACGCGGTCACGGAAGAGGGCGAGGTCGTCGGCGAACTCGTCGCGGGTGTCGCGCAGGCCGTGGGCGGTGGCGTCATGGACGTCGGTGTCGTGGAGGGCGCGGAGGAACAGGCCCAGGGCGTGGCCGTGCCCGGCGTCCGGTGACTCCAGCGGGACGCCGGGCACCAGGCGGTGCCGGACGATCAGGGGGTCGGAGGACGCGAGTTCCGGTACGGGCACCGCGAGGGGAAGGCGTGGGGCGAGCCAGGGCATGAGCCGGATCTCGGCCAGCAGGCGCGGGTGGACGTCCGGGCGGCGCGGGACGCGCACGACCCAGCCGTCCTCGAGCGTCGCCCTGCTGTCCCAGCCCCCGTCGAAGTCGTTCATGATCCAAGTAGATCACTGGGGTTGCAGGCCCGGGCGGCCGAGCTTGGAGCCGCGCATGCGCATGGAGCGGTTGAACGTCGTGGTCAGGGCGATGGCGAGGGTGAGCAGCGACAGCAGGAGGACGGCCTCGCGCGGGTCGGTCACCGACAGGAGGGAGCCGCCGAGGAGCTGTCCGATCGGCATGGATCCCCAGCCGACGAGCAGGGCGACGCTCTTCACGCGGCCGAGGAGGTGGTCGGGGACGACCCTGTACTGGTAGCCGACGACCACGACGTTCCAGATCGGGCTGACGGCGGCCATGCAGGCGATGATCGCGGCCACCTCGTACGGGCTGGTCGCGAGGGCGAGGAGCGGCGCGGTCGCGGCCCACACCCAGGCGGTCCCGATGGCGACGGCCCGGGAGGACATCAGGTCCTGGACGCGCGGGGCGGCGAGGGCGCCGGCGAGTCCGCCGACGCCGAAGCAGCCGAGGATCAGGCCCGTCCCGGCGCTGCCCGCGCCGAGGTCCCTGGACAGGACGATCAGCGTGAGGATGAGGGCCTGGAACATCAGGTTGACGGCGGACGTCAGCGCGACGCTCATCCGGACGAACGGCTCGTTCCACAGCCAGCGCAGGCCGGTGCGGATCTCGTCGTACAGGCCGCCCGCCCATGAGCGTCCGGACGCGTCCGGCTCCGGCGCGGGGCGGCGTTCGGTGCGGATGCCGACGACGGTGGCGAGCGAGACCAGGTAGGACGCGGCGTCGGCGACGAAGGGAAGGGCGTGGCCGAGGCCGAAGAGCAGTCCGCCGAGCGGGGATCCGGTGAGGGCGGCGCTGCGGCTCTTGGCCTCCTGACGGGCGAGGGCCTCGGTGAGGCGTTCGGACGGCACGAGCGCCGGGAGCAGGGCGCGTTGCGAGACGCTGAAGAACACGAAGCAGGAGCCGGAGACGAATCCGGTGGCGAGGACGTGCGGGAACGTGACCGCGTGCAGGGCGAACGCGACGGCCAGGCTTCCGAGCGCGGCGAACTGGCCGATCTCGCAGAAGAGCATGACGCGGCGGCGGTCCCAGCGGTCCACGAGGGCACCGGCGGGCAGGTAGAACAGGACGTACGGGAGGGTTCCGGCGAAGCCGGAGATCCCGGCCTTGGCCGGGGAGCCGGTGAGCGCCAGGACCAGCAGCGGGAACGCCACCGAGGTCATCCGGGTGCCGACCTCGGAGAAGGTCTGCCCCGTCCAGAGCAGGACGAAGTTCCGGTTTCGCCAGAGTGACTCTTTTCCCCGCATTCCACCAAGATCACCCGGTCGCGCGGAGCCCGTCAAGGCTCGCCGCCGCCACCTGCCGGTTTCACGGCGACGGCGGCTCGAGCACCCCGGTCCGCTGGAAGCCCTCCAACGCCTTCGTCCACGGCTCGATCGCGATGCCCTTCTCGTCGAGCCACGCGTCGCTCCAGTACGTGGTGGGGTACAGGTCGCCGTCGTCGCAGATCAGCGTGGCGATGGCGCCCCGCCTGCCGTCCCGGACGAACTGCGCCACGAGCTGTAGCGCGCCCCAGAGGTTCGTGCCGGTGGACGCCCCGGCGCGCAGGCCGGTCGTCCCGCACAGGAAGCGCATGGCGGCGAGGCTCGCGGCGTCCGGGACGGGCATCACGACGTCCACCACGGACGCGTCGAAGCCCGGCTCGACGCGCGGACGCCCGATGCCCTCGATCCGGGACGGCATCCCGGTCGTGTAGTCGTCGGCGCCGTAGGCCCAGCCGGGGAAGTACGCCGAGTTCTCCGGGTCCACGACCGCGAGGCGGGGCCGCGTCTCCCCGGAGATGTCGGCGATGCGGCGTCCGATCGCGGTGGCGGTGCCGCCGCTGCCCGCTCCGACCACGATCCAGTCGGGGACGACCGGGAGGCGTTCGAACAGGACATGTCCGATGTCGTCCTCGCCGCCCGCGCTCGCCGCGATGGCGTCGGCGGAAGCCGCCAGGTAGTTCATGTAGTGGCCGCCGCGCTGTTCCGCGAGCCGTTCGGCCTCGTCGTAGATGGCGAGCGGCGGGTGGACGAGATGGACCGTCCCGCCGAGGTCCTCGATCCGCGCGATCTTCTCGGGGGCGGAGCGGCGCGGCATGACCGCGGCGAAGGGGTGTCCCAGCAGGCGGGCGACGTACGCCTGCGCGACGGCCGCGTTCCCGCCGGTCGCCTCGACGACCGTCGCGCCCGGGGCGAGCGCGCCACGGCGCAGGGCGTCCCGGAACAGGGCGCGCGCGAGGCGGTGCTTCAGGCTTCCGGTCGGGTGGGTGGACTCGTCCAGCAGGTACAGGTCAACGCCCCACTCGGGCGGCAGCGGGAACCGGCGGAGGACGCCGGTGACCGCCTTGTGGTCGGCGGCGTCGGCGTCCAGGAGACGGAGGTAGTCGATCATCCGGACGACGGTACCCGCCGGTGAGCGCGCGTTCGAGTGCGAGAGCGACTGCTCGGCCGGGCCGCCGGAAAGTAGTTTGGCGACCATGAAGATGATCAAGTACGGGCACGCGTGCGTCCGCCTGGAGAAGAGCGGCCGGGCGCTGGTGATCGACCCCGGGGTGCTGACGCCCGAGACCGAGGCGACCGAGGGCGTGGAGGCGGTGCTCATCACGCACGAGCACTTCGACCACTACCACCTCGACAACCTGCGGAGCGTCCCCGCGATCTACACCTGTCCCGGCGTCGCACGGATGCTGGACCAGGCGGACGACCTCGGCGAACTCGACCGCGACCGCGTCCATGTCGTCCAGGACGGCGACACGTTCGAGGCGGCCGGGTTCCGGGTCCGCGTCGTCGGCGAGAAGCACCATCACAGCCACGTCGACTTCCCGCCCTGCGACAACGTCGGGTTCCTCCTGGACGACGAGGTGTTCCATCCCGGCGACGCGCTGACCGTGGTGGACGTTCCGACGCTGCTGTTCGCCGGGCAGGCGCCGTGGCTGACCGTCCCGATGATGTCGGAGTACGTGCGGGCGGTCGGCGCGGAGCGGGCGTTCGCGGTCCACGACGGGCTGGTGAACGACATCGGGCTGCAGGTGCTCGACGACGTGCTGGCGATGGAGGCCGACCGGGCGGGCCGGGAGATCCGGCGTCCCGCTCTCGGGGAGGTCGTAGAACTGTGACTCTGGGGAAGCTTGGGACAGTTGCGGGCTCCCCACGGCCTGACCTTGGGGAACGCTCCTCTCATGAGCAGTGCGGAAAGGGACCTCCAGGCCGGGCGGATCCTCGGGGCCTGGCGTGGCGGGGCGGCGGGGTTCCTCGGCATCCCGTACGGGCGACCGCTCACCGGTGAGGCGCGGTTCGCCCCGCCCGACACGGACGTGGGCTGGGAGGGGGTCTTCGACGCGACGGCGTTCGGGCCGTCGCCGCCGCAGGCCCCCGCCCCGCCCGTCCCGGAGGGCGCGGACCCCGACGACTACCTGCGGATCAACGTCTGGACGCCCGACCCCGACGCGTCCGGCCTGCCGGTGATCGTGTACTTCCACGGCGGCGGGTACGTGACGGGGTCGTCCGCCGACCCGTCCTTCGACGGGACGGCCCTCGCGCGGGACGAGAACCTCGTGATCGTCTCGATGAACCACCGCCTCGGCATGGACGGGTTCGCCCTGGTGGACGGCGCCCCCGCGAACCGCGGGCTGCTCGACCAGGCGGCGGCGCTGCGCTGGGTGCGCGACAACGTCGCCGCGTTCGGCGGCGACCCCGGGAACGTGACCCTGTACGGGCAGTCGGCGGGCGCGGGATGCGTCGCGGCGCTGGTCACGATGCCGTGGATGCGCGGACTGTTCCGGCGGGTGATCCTGAGCAGCCTGCCGAACGCCTACCAGTCCCCCGAACGCGCCCGGCAGGTCGCGTCGGACGTCGCGACCCGCGCCGGGACGCGCCCGACCGCCGCCGACCTCGCGCGCGTCCCCGTGGACGTCCTGGTCACGGCGGTCGCGGAGGGGCTGGCGCGGAACGGCCCGGCCCCGGTCGTGGACGGCGAGGTGCTGCTCACCGACCCGTGGACGGCGTTCGGCGACGGCCTGCTCGACGACGTCCCGATGATGATCGGCCACACCGCCGACGAGTACCGCCTGTTCGTCGCCCGCGGGGGCCTGCTCGGCCGCGTCTCCACCGTCGAGGCCGACCACGCGCTGAAGGCGCTCGCGCCGGGCAGCCCCGACGCCTACCGGACGGCCTATCCCGACGCGTCCTGCGAGGAGTTGTACGACCTGGTCGTCGGCGACGCCCTGTTCCGCATGGGGACCTACCGGCTCGCCGAACTGCACGAGGGCACGACGTTCCTGTACGAGCTGACGTTCACGGTCCCGGCGTACGGCGGGCGGCTCGGCGCGCCGCACAGCTCCGACCTTCCGCTCGTGTTCGACGTGTTCGACGAGGGCGTGGGGGCCGAGCTGTACGGGGGCGACCCGTCCGCCGAGGCGCGGGAGCTGGGCGTGGAGATGCGCCGGGCCTGGGGCGACTTCGCCCGCGGCGGCGATCCGGGCTGGCTCCCGTTCGACCAGGACCGGCGGCTGACCCGGGTCTTCGACGACCAGCTCTCGGAGGTCCGGTATCCGGAGGAGGCGTCGCGCCGGATCTGGGCCGAGCACCGCTTCGGGCCGCTTCCCGCGATCTAGGCCTTGTCGGGTCGCGGTGCGCCTGCGGTGGTTCGCGAACATGACGGGCAGATCGCCGTTACTTGACCTTCCTCCGAGCACGTCCGGGTATCTCCAGGCGGGAAGCGGACCTCGGAGAGGGAGGTAGCCAATGCGGGTGTTCGTCACGGGCGCGTCCGGATGGATCGGGTCGGCCCTGGTGCCGGAGCTCATCGACGCCGGTCACCAGGTCGTCGGCCTCGCGAGATCGGACTGCTCCGCCGGCGCCATCGCCGGAGCGGGGGCGGAGGCGCTGCGCGGCGACATCAACGACCTGGACACGCTGCGCTCGGCGGTGTCCGACGCCGACGGGGTCGTCCACCTGGCCTTCGACCACGACTTCAGCCGGTTCGAGCAGTCGGCGCGCGCCGACGCGCGGGTGATCGGGGCACTGTGCGACGAGCTCGCCGGCACCGAGAAGCCGCTCGTCGTCACGTCCGGGACGCCGATCGTGCCGGGCCGCGCCGCGACCGAGTACGACGAGTCCCTGCCGGGCACCCCGCCCGCGGCCCGGGACGCGAACGCCCGGTTGGCCCTCGAGGCCGCGGGCCGCGGCGTCCGGTCGTCGGTCGTGCGGCTGCCCCGGTCGGTGCACGGCGAGGACGACCTGCACGGCTTCGTCGCCCGCATGATCGACATCGCCCGCGAGAGGGGCGTCTCCGGCACGGTCGGCGACGGGTCCAGCCGCTGGCCGGCGGTGCACGTCGAGGACGCGGCGCTCCTGTTCCGCCTGGCCCTCGAGGACGCGCCGGCGGGCTCGGTGCTCCACGCGGTCGGCGACGAGGGCGTGCCGGTCCAGGACATCGCCGAGGCGATCGGCCGCCATCTGGACGTGCCGACGGCGGCCGTCCCGGCCGAGGACTTCGGGTTCCTCGGCCCGCTCCTGTCGGTCGACCAGCCCGCCTCGAGCATGCTGACCCGCCAGCTGATGGAGTGGCGGCCGTCCCGTCCGGGCCTCATCGACGACCTGAACCGGGGCCACTACTTCGACGAGGCCACCCCGTAGCCGGTCCGCCGCGCGCTCAGCGCCAGGTGCGGTCGAGGAAGTCGGCGATGAGCGGGGCGATCTCGGGCAGGTGCGTTTCGAGGGCGAAGTGTCCCGTGTCGAAGAGGTGGAGCTCGGCGTCCGGGAGGTCGGCGAGGTAGGCGCGGGCTCCGGGGGCGGGGAAGAACGGGTCGTTCGCGCCCCAGGTGATGAGGGCCTGCGGGGTGTGCTTGCGCAACCACGCCTGCCACGCGGGGTAGCGCTCGACGTTGGAGTGGTAGTCGAAGGCGAGCGCGACCTGGGCCTCCCGGCGTCCGGGGAGGTCGAGGAAGTGCTGGTCGAGCGTCCACGAGTCGGGGTCGATCGCGCTCGGGTCGGCGACGCCGGTCTCGTACTGGCTCCGGGTGCCGTCGGGGGTGAGCAGGGACCGGACGGTCGCCTCGGCGTCCGGCTGGTCGGGGCGCAGTGCGATGAAGTCGCGGGCGCCGTCGGAGAGCCCGGCCTCGTAGGCGTTGCCGTTCTGGACGACGAGACCGGCGATCCACTCGGGGTGGCGTTCGGCGAGCCGGAAACCGACCGGGGCCCCGAAGTCGAACACGTACATGACGAACCGGCGCAGGCCGAGCCGGTCGGCGAACGCCTCGGTGACGTCGGCGAGCCGGTCGAAGGAGTAGGTGAAGCCGTCCGGTGCCCGGGTGTGTCCGAAACCCGGGTAGTCGGGCGCGATGACCCGGTAGCGCGCCCCCAGGGCGTCGATCAGCCGCCGGAACTGGTGCGAGCCGGACGGGAACCCGTGCAGCAGGAGCAGGACGGGCGCGTCGTCCCGTTCGGGCAGCGACTCCCGGTAGAAGACGCGCACGCCGTCGACGTCCAGGAACCGGTGGGCTGAGCGGGTGATCGGGGGGAACGCCATCACTAACGCCTTTCGTCGCCGAAGATGCGTTAGTTATAACGAGCATGGGCTAACGGGTCAAGGCGCGGCTATAGCATTAGTTCCATGAGTGACGTCGTCCCGCTGACCGGGGAACCCCTGGCCCTGGACCTGGTCAACACCCGCACGGCCGTGGGCGACCTGCTCACCACCCCCGACGACCTGCGGAGATGGTGCGACCTTCAGGCCGGACGCCTACCGGACGCGCCGTCCGCCGACGCGACTTCCCTGGCCGCCGTCCTGGCCGTCCGCGAGCACACGGCTCGGGCACTCGAACGCGTCCGGCACGGCGAACGGCCGGACGACGCGGACCTGACGGCGCTCAACGACGCGCAGCTCGCGGCGCCCGCGATCAACGAGCTGGCATGGGACGGCTCGGCGCTCACCGCCGGACGCCGTCGAAGCGGACCGTCCGGAACCCGGCTCGCCGCCCACCTGGCCGAGGCGGCGGCGGAGCTCCTGTCGGACCCGGCGGTCACCAGGATCCGCCCGTGCGAGGCGCACGACTGCGTGATGCTGTTCCTCCCCGCCCACCCGCGCCGCCGCTGGTGCTCCCCCGCCCGCTGCGGCAACCGCGTCCGCGTGGCCCGCCACTACCAGCGCCACAAGGCCGACTAGGACCCGCCTCGCTGTCCGCCTTGTCCGATCTTGTGGAAAGATCGCGGGATGCTGCGGCTCACTGATTTCATCATCGACTGTCCGGACACCATGAAGCTGGCGGCCTTCTACTCCGAGGTGACGGGTCGCCCGGTCAAGGAAGGCAGCCACGAGGACTGGGCCGGCGTCCAGTTCGGCGAGATCGAGCTGGCCTTCAACCAGGTGGAGGACTACCGCGCCCCGCAGTGGCCCGACAGTGAGCACCCCAAGCAGTTCCACCTCGACTTCGAGGTCGACGACATCGAGGCCGAGCAGAGCCGCGTCGTGGCCCTCGGCGCGACCCTGCGGCAGGATTTCATCGGCGAAGACGGCTACGGCTGGCGTGTCTACACCGACCCCGTCGGCCACCCCTTCTGCCTCTGCCACAACAAGGGTGTCACCTGGACCGACCAGGGTCCCGTCTGGCCCAAGCGCGGCTAGTCGCCGGGCGGCCGAGGCCGCGTCGCGGATCGTCGCCGAGGTCGGCGGCCCGCTTGCGGATCACCTGGGGTCGTGACGCGAGGCCGGAGGTGCGGCGAGCACCTCGGCGATCAGCTGGGTGTCGGTGTACTCGGTGATCTCGGCGACCTTGCCGTCCCGCATCACGAAGATCCAGCAGTAGCGGTTCGGGTAGGCATGCCCTGAGCTCGTGGTGCTGTGGTTGCGGCCCTCGACCACGACCACGTCGCCCTCGGCCACGAAGCGCCCGGCACTGACGACGTTCCGGCCGCCGAGCTGCTCCGAGAGCGGACGGAGCAGCTCGTCCAGCACGACGCGTTTGCCCTCGTAGGTGCGTGACCAGGCGGTCCGCCCGACGATCGTCCAGCGGACGTCGTCGGCCAGGGCGTCCAGGAAGGGCCGCCCGTTCCCCTTCGCGGTCTCGGCGAAGACCCCTTGCAGAATCGCCTTGTTGTCGGCCTCGGACACTGACCTGCCTCCTGAATCGGACGTTCGGGTCGGACGCCACGCGTCAGCCGACGGGGCCTTTCGCCGCGGCGACCTGGGCGGCCAGGTCGGCCGGAGTGAACATGTGCGGGAACAGGACGCCGCCGGGGTCCAGCGGACCCGATTCGGCCAGTGTGCCGATGTGGACGGGCACGAACCCGGTGGCTCGGACCAGGGAGTGCACGATGTCGTTGGCGTCCGGGTCGTCCCCGGCGACCGCCACGGCCCAGAACCCCGGCTGGGCGGAGCCCCGGTACGCGAGCGACTCGTCCATCACGTGAGTGAAGGCCCGGACGACCGTCGACTCCGGCAGGAGCCGGGCGACATGCGTGCCCTCGGTAAGGGCGAGCGTCGAGATGATCCGGCCCTCCTCGGAGACGCCCATGGGGTTGCTCGCGTCGATGACGATCTTCCCGGCCAACTGCGGGGCGACGGCCGTGAGGACCGAGTCGACCGCCCCATGGTTCAACGCGTTCAGGACGATGTCGGCACCGGCGGCGGCCTGCTCCAGCGACGTGACCGCCGCGCGAGGTCCGAGTTCGTCGACGAACTCACGAAGCTTCTCCGGCGTCCGGACGCCGAACGTCACCCGGTGCCCGGCTTCGATCCAGAAGCGTCCGATCACGCGGCCGATCGGTCCGGCTCCGAGGATGCCCAGGTGTCGCGGGGTGCTCAAGGTCTGCATGGGGCAAGACCTTAAAGCTTGAAGTATCCGAACTGCAAATATTGCAGCTTGAGGTAGTTGCTACGATGGGCGCATGGACAGCAGCGGCGAGCGCGACCTGGCGGCCGAACGGGAGATCTGCGGACTGGTCGGGGAGCTGGCGCGCCGCATCGACAGCCACGTCCGGCAGCGCGTGGTCGGCCTGGACCTGACCGGCCCCCAGGCGGTCGCGCTACGCGAGCTGACCGGGCCGATGACGATGCGAGAACTCGCGCTCCGCATGGGCTGCGAGCAGTCGAACGTCACCTACATCGCCGACCGCCTGGAGAAGCAAGGCGTCATCGAGCGCCGGCCCCACCCTCACGACCGCCGAGCCAAGCGCCTGGCCCTGACCGAACAGGGCACCGCCCTCCGCGAACGCCTGATGGAAGCCCTGACCCAGGACTCCCCCCTGTCCGGCCTCACCTACGAGGAGCAGAAGGGCCTCTACAAACTCCTCCTCAAAGCCGCCCGCTGACCGCCCCGGCCACTCGGCGACTCAGCCGGACAGTCCCTGCGCCCTCTTGATGCTCTCCACGAGACCGCCGAACTCGACTTCGCTCAGGCTGAGATGGCCCGACGCCGGACTCTTGGAGTCCCTGAGTCCGATGGACGACGCGAGCCTCCCCAGTTCAATGCACTGTTCGTCGTCCGCGCCGCCGCTGTACGAACTCTTCCGCCATACAACAGTCACGAGTACCGCTCCAAATACTGGCCGATGATCTCTTTCGAACCATCTACGGATGCTGCCATACATCCGACGCGATCGACCTTAACCGACAGATCGCGAACCTCGCCAGGGCTCTCGATCATGCGACCGCCATTCTGGGCACCGGCGTAGGCGATATCTCTACCGTCCAGCCTGATGATCTGAACCGACCCGTCGACCCCCAAGTGAGCACCCGCCGAGAACGGAACCACTCGGAGGATTACGCCAGGGATGTCGGCCAGGCTGAGCAAGTGCTCCATCTGTGCCTTCATCACCTCTCGGCTACCGACCTGACGCGCGAGGACGGCCTCGTCCACAAGCGCCCAGATCTCCAGCTCGTCCTTTTCGACACGATCAAGGAACCTCCGCTTGCGCGCAACCCGACGCTGCATCGACGCCTCATAGTCCTTCGGGCTGCCCGCCCGCACGTAGGCCCACGAGTAGTCGTCGGTCTGGAGGGCAATCGGAATCACCTGGCCATGCCACATCCAGATCATGGTGGCCTGCTCCTCGTACTTGGCGATCTGCTTGCCCCAGTCCGGATCGTGGGCCATGCGGGCGAACCAGAGCAACATCCGGAAGAGCACACCGGTCCCGTAGTGCTCGTCCAGGAGCCTCATCTGGTCATCCTGAGGACGACGCCTGCCCGCCTCCATATTGGAAACAGTCGAGCGGGCCAGCCCCATGATCTTGCCGCACTGCGTCAGCGAGAGCTCCTCCTTCTCCCGCCAGAAGCGTTGAGTGTGCGCAAGGAAATGCCACATCGAGATCTTGGGATTGAGTTCGTCGCGCACGATCGGCATGACAGTCCTCCTGTTTCCAGAATCCTGGTCAACAGGGCAACGGTAGAACGATCGCGTGAACCTTGGGGCGTGAATTCAGACATCCGGTCCGAGGAGAGCACGATGGTGACGGTGGTGACGGACGACCTGATCATGTCCATGCTGGGCTCACCTGCGTCGGCGGGACTCGCGCGGACGATGACGGCCCAGCGGCTTCACAAATGGGACTGTTTCCACATTCATGACGACGCCGCGCTTATCGTCGCCGAATTGGTGGCGAACGCGGCCGAGGCGACGCCCCGTCAGAAAATCCGCTTCCAGCTCAGCCGGGACGCCCACGGAATCGTCATCGCCGTCTGGGACTCCAGCCCGGCCCGTCCGGTCGCCAAGCCGATCATCGAAATGACCCTGGACGATCTCGACATTTCCGAAGAGTCCTTCGACGTGAACGGCGGCTGGGGTCTCCCGATCGTCGAGGCCCTGTCGACCGCCTGCGGCTGCACCCCGGACCCGTCCGGCGGCAAATGGATCTGGGCCCGCCTCGTCCCATGACCCCGACCGCAGCCATCAAGGCCCGCAGCCGATCGGCGCGGACGTGCTCCAGGAGATCAGCGGCTCCATGCCCGTGGACAATCTGGACCGTGCGGCGTTCTCCGACCCGGACCACACGTTGGCCTACCTGGAGTCTCGGCCGGCCTGTGGCCCTGTTGGACGTCGGCGGATACTTCGCTCCCGCATTCGACCACCTGTGATCCCAGTCCTTGGCCAGGCGCTCGGCGTGGTCGAGGGCACCAAGGACTGGCATCAGAGGTACGCCGCATCAGGCAGGCTCCCCGGCCAGGCCGATGGAAACGCGGTCAACTTCCTTCATGGCGCGAGCGTCGGTGCTTTCATACTCCTGGTGCAGGCCGAGATCCTGGCCGTGCTCACCCGGCTGACCCGCGCGGAACATGAACCGGGCATGCACGAGCTCGACGCCGCCGAACGTGACTTCATCGCAGCGACCTGGCTGCGCTACTTCGATGGGACGTCATGACCGTCACGACGCACGAGATTCACGACACCGTCGCCCGATACCTGCACCGGCATCCGGACGAAGCCGATCATCTGCGGCCGTTGACCGATGCTCTGCTCACCGAGCGGGAGCTGACCTCGCGCAAAGAGTTCCGAGGCGGGCATGTCACGTGCGGTGCCGTGGTCATCGACGACGTCCGCCGGTTGCTGCTCATCCGACACAAGGCACTCGGGCGCTGGCTGCTGCCGGGAGGACACCTGGAGGCCGAGGACACCCGCCTGTTGTCGGCCGCGCTTCGCGAGTTGGAGGAGGAGACGGGCATCTCCTGGCATGGCGCGGTCACCCCTCCCGGCCACGACGTCACGCCCGTGGACATCGACGTCCACGTGATCCCGGCCAACCCGGCGAAACAGGAACCCGAACACTGGCACGCCGACTTCCGCTGGGCGTTCTGGGTGAAGGAGCCCGAGGTCGTCCTTCAGGCCGAGGAAGTGGACGGCTACGCATGGCGGCCGCGCACGGATGCCCCGACTCTCAAGCTGGCGGCCAAGCTCGCGTCGCTGTGAGACAACGCGTGGAAGTCGCTGATGTCGCGCTGCGGGACGTCTTCCCTCGCGTGGGGGATCCTGGGGCTGTTCGGGGGAGGTGAGGGACCCTCGGGGTGGGGAGGTGGGAACCCGTCCGGCGGGGGAAGCGTGGCCCATGTTGGGAAATCCAAGATCTACCCATGCGAATCAAGGCGCTTCACCCCTCACCGACCGTTGGCAACACCGCTCGGCCCGTTCCTGGCTGGGCCATCCGTTGCGCTCGGCTCATACCTCTTGTCGTACTTCCCTCGTGTCTGTGGCGGTTGCCGTTCGCCTTCGACTACGAGATGGGGCAGGTCTACCAGGTGCACAAGCCTTGGCACTGGTGGGTGATCCTGTACGTCTTCGGGCTCAGCGTCCTGTCCGAGGGGCTGGCCTATCTGTCGTTCGGACTGGTCGCCGGGTGGGGTGAGGTGGCGCCGTCCTGGCTTCCGTTCATCGGCGGCAAGCGCATTCCGCCGATGGCCGCGATCGTGCCGGCCACGCTGGGGGCCTTTGGGCTGATCGCGTTGTGGAACCCCTATCCGCTCGCGCTGCTCCACATCGGAGGGGTTCCCCTCGTCGAGTACTCCAACGGCTGGTGGAAGGCCCTCTCGGCCGTGGCCGCCCTCCCGTTGAGCCTGTGGGGTCCGCTTCTCCTGGCGATCACGTTCGCGTACTACAAGCGCCGCCAGGGAGAAGCGGTGACCCAGTCCGTATCCGCCTGATCTTCGGGCCTCTCAGGAGTGGGACAGGTCGGCTGCCAGGCGGGTGGTGATGGCCTCGAGGACTCGGGCCGTCGTGGCCAGGTCCTCGGGGCTCGCGACGCTGTAGGCGCGGGTGATGGTGTCGACGGACGCGGCGCGGACGGTCGCGACGAGAGCGCGGCCCGACTCGGTGGGCTCGATGTCACCGCTGGGGACTTCGTGGACGTAGCCGCTGGCCAGGAGCTTGCCCAGGGCGATCTCGACCGCGGCCCGGTCCCACTGGGTCAGGGCGGCGATGCGGGTGGTGTGCGCCTCGGGGGTGGTCGGGGCGGCGAGCTGGCTGAGGGTGATCCACTGCTTCTCGTCCAGGGTGGTGCCGCCGAGGGCCCGGGCCAGGACGACGGTGTGGTGCTTCTCGGCCTGGCCGATGATCTTCGGGGTCAGGGTGGTGGTCATGGTGTGCTCCTCGTTCCTGTGGTGGGGACGAGTTGATTTTGGCACTGAGTTTCAGTTGGAGTCAAGCCTCTCTTTTTGCCTCAGTCCGCCAGCGGGAGAAGGTCCGGGCCGTCCGACTCGACGGCCAGGGTGACGATGCGGAGCAGGTCGGAGAGCTGGCGGCGCTGCGCCGGAGTCAGCGCCGCCAGGAGCACGTGCTCGCCGGACGACCGGTCCTCGTAGACCGACTCCCACGCCTCGCACGCCTTCGCCGTCAGTCGGACGAGCAGGCGGCGGCGGTCGTCCGGATCGGGGACGCGGTCCACGTATCCGTCGCGCTCCAGGCGTTCCAGGCGGTTGGTCAGAGTTGCGGGGCGGACGTCCAGGACCCCGGCGAGCCAGGTCGGGCCCGCCTGGTACGGGACGCCCGTGGAGCGCAGCCACCAGATGACGTCGTACTGCCAATCGTGCAGGCCGAGCCCGGCGAGCGCCTCCTCGCGCTCCCGGCGCAGCCTCCTCACGATCACCTGCATGCGGGTGACCGCGCCTTCCACGTCGGCGTCGAGATCGGGCAGCTCGCGGGACCAGAACGCGATGTGCCGGTCGATGGAATCCTGGGCCATGGCCGCGATACTACCATTTCGAATATTTCCATTTCGTAGTACTGTCCCTCCCCGTCACCCCCGACGACGAGGAGGACCGCCATGCCGCTCTGGCCCGACGACCTGGCCGGACAGGTCCACGAGCACACCTTCGACAGCGCGCTGCTGCGCGACAACCCGCTCGGCGACCCGCACGAACGCCCGCTGTGGGTCTACACGCCGCCCGGCTACGACGCCGATCCCGGACGCCGCTACCCGACCGTCTACATGCTGCTCGGCTACACCGGGCGCCTCGAGGCGTGGCGTCAGGCGTCCTCCTCCTACCGCGAGCCCGTTCCCGTCGCCGCCGACCGGCTGTTCGCGCGCGGTGAGGCGCCGCCCGCGATCGTGGTGTTCGTGGACGCGTTCACCACGTACGGCGGTAGCCAGTACGTCGACTCGCGCGGTACCGGGCGCTACCACTCCTACCTGTGCGACGAGGTCGTCCCGTGGGTGGACGCGCACTACCGGACGCTCGCCTCCCGCGACCATCGCGGGATCGCGGGCAAGTCCAGCGGAGGGCTCGGCGCGTCCATCACGTCGATGATGCGTCCCAACCTGTTCGGCGCGTTCGCGACGCACTCGGGCGACTCGCTGTCGGAGGCGCAGTACACGCCGCACTTCTACAAGGCCGTCCGTGACCTGCGCGCCTACGACGCCGACATCTTCGCCTGGTGGGAGGACTTCCGGTCGCGCGTGGCGTTCACCAGGCCGGAGGACCTGCGGCTGCTGGAGATCCTCGGTGTTTCGGCCTGTTTCTCGCCCGCCGAGGACGGCACTCCCCTGCTCCCCTTCGACCCGGTGACCGGCGCGCTGCGTCCGGACGAGTGGCAGCGGTGGCTCGACTGGGATCCTGTGCGGATGGCCCCGTCCCACGCGGACGCGCTGCGCTCGATGCACGGCATCTGGATCGACGCGGGAACGAGCGACGAATGGTTCCTCGACCTGGGCGCGACGGCGTTCCGGCGGGCGGTCGCCGACGCGGGCGTCCCCGACGACCGGGTCTTCTTCGAACTGTTCGACGGCGGTCACATGGCGGTCGAATACCGCCAACCACCCGCCATCGCTTGGCTCTCCCGCATCCTGAGCCCCACTAGCGACGGGTGACCGCGCGCGTGACACCCGCGGCGACCGTGGACACCAGGATCCAGCCGACGGCGACCAGCACGTACGAGAACCACTGCGCCGCGCCCTTGGGGTTGAAGGCGTACTTCTGGCCCAGCGTCACCAGCGGCAGCATGAGGTCGAGGGTGTAGACGAACGGGTTGAAGTGCGGGGCCTCGTCCTTCTTCAGCGGGGCCGGGTGGTCCAGGGAGAACACGGTCGTGCCGATGACCAGGAAGAACGCCACCCAGGCGGCGGCGCGCCAGGGCCGGTAGCCGTAGCCGACCGTCACGTCCTGGACGAGGCTCCACGCGCGCGCGATGAGCGGCTTGAAACGGCGCTGGCCGCGCTCCCGTTCGTAGAGGATGCGCTGCGCCTGCGGCTGCCGCCCCAGGTGGACGTACATCTGGGCCAGTTGGTCACACGCCTGGGAGCGCTGGTCCTGCGGAGCGCGTTCCACCCAGTCAAGGCGTTCGCGGGCGGTCAGGGCCGGTTGCAGCGTCTCGTAGACGAGACCGTCCATGCTCAGGTTCTCGGGCCACTTCTCTGGGAGATCGCGCAGAACGCCTATGCGGGCGCCGTCGAGGACCACCCGGCCCTCGACGGCGTCGCCGGGCAGGAGGACGAGCTCGGTGGTCTGGATTCCGGAGGCGTCGAGTGCCGTGCCCCCGGGGATCCGCAGTTCGATCCCTGTCAGGTCGACGTCGAGACGGAATCGGCTGTCGACAAGACGGACCTCTTGGTCCGCCCACACGTTCAGCAGGCGGAGGCCGGAGGCGACCTCGTTGCGCGTGAAGCGGAAGGAGGCCCCGGTCGGGGCGCCGCTCAGCCGCATCCTGCTCGCGAGCACACTGCCGTCCAGGCGGCTGTTGCTGATGCGGATCTCGCCGTCCGCGCGCAGCCTGCCCAGCCGCAGGGTGCCGCCGACCTCGCCGTTCTCCATGTCCACGCACACCCCGTCGCGGCCGGGGCCGAGGGACGCTTCGACCAGGCTGAAATCCCCCACGACACGCGCGCCGCGCAGGCGGATGTCACCGCCGCGCAGCGTCAGGCGGGGCGCGTCGAGGTGGCCGATGGACGCGCGGTCCAGGTTGAGCGCGACATGGCCGGCGCCGTCCAGAACGGCGTCGGCGAGGTGCACGCCCCCGTCGAAGCGGACACCGACCAGCCGGACCTCGCCTTCGACGGTCAGGCCGCTCTCGCACCAGAAGGCGCCGGTGACGTGGGCCCGCGCCGCGCTGAGCGCGAACCCGCCCGGATTGCTCAGCCGCGCGTCGGAGAGCAGCATCGGGCCGCCGATCTCGGCGCTGCGCATCCGGATCTCGCCCTCCGCCGCCATGCCGCAGCCGTCGACGCCCTCGCCGATGCCGGCGTTGTCGATGTCGAGCGCGACGGCTCCGGGGTTCACGACGCGTGCGTGGGCGAGGTCGAACTGGCCGGTGATCCGCGCCCCGCGCAGCACCACGGGACCGTCCGCGACCAGGTCGGGGCAGGCCAGGTCACCGCGCACCGAGACGCCTTCGCCGTCGATCGCGACGTCGCTCTCCGAGCGTCCGATGGTCGCGCCCTTCAGGCGGAGACCGCCGGTGATCTCGCCCTGGTCGATGCGGATCCCGTGCTCGATCTCGGTGCCGCGCAGGTCGAGCAGGCCTTCGATCCGAACGCGCGGCGCCTTGAGCTGGTGGAGGCGGCTGCCGACGAGCCGGACGGTGCGGGTGACGGCCTCGGCCAGTCGGAGCGGCGCGTCGAAGGCGCAGTCCTCGCAGATCAGCGCGACGTCGATGGAGGCGCCCATCAGGTCGAGCCTCCCGGTGACCGTGGCCCCGCGGAGCCGGATCGCGGCGAGTTGCCCCGGCTCCGGGTCGTGCCCGCCGAGCAGCAGGAGCCTGATGACCTCGGCGCGGATGGTGGTGGTGGGGGTGGTCGTGAGGTCGGCCCAGGCGCCGGTGGGGAAGGCGTCCCAGAGGAGCTGCTCGGCGTCGGTCAGGTCGTCGGGGGGCACCGGATCATTCTGGAGGGGCGTCGTCGTGCGGGCCAGACTCGGCGGGGAACAGGATCGGGCTGAGGAGATATCGGGATCGTCCCGGTTCCGACGTGTTGGCCAGGTGGGGGACGATCGCGGCGCGGAGGTCGGCGAGGAGTGCCGTCAGTTCGCCGGGGTTCAGCCAGACGGCGTGCTGCCGGTAGCCGAGCGGGTCGGACGACGGGTCGGAGTCGTCGCGGTCGAGGTAGGCGTCGAACTCGGCGGCCAGGGCGGCGAGCGCGGCGGTGAACGCGGCGCGGTGGTCGTCCGGGGACAGGGCCGCGGCCTCGGCGGGGTCGACCGAGGCGCGGTCGCGGCCGAGCCGGTAGCGGCGTTCGACCGCGCCGCGGACGCGCCGTTCGCCCGCGACCTCCAGGACTCCCGCGGCGGCGAGCACGTCGACGTGGCGGTAGACGGTGGCCTTGGAGACGTCCGTGATCAGCTCGGCGAGGCGCGAGGTCGGCAGGACGCGGCCGCCGCGCAACGCGTGCACGATCCGCAGTCGGACGGGGTGGGCGAAGAGGTCCAGTGTGCGCACACCATGAATGGTCTCACAGGTGCTACCTTTCGCAAGTATGAGAACGGATGAGTGGACTCCCCCGTCCTACGCCGACCCCGACGCCTTCGAGGAGCATGAGGTCGCGGTCGGCTCGGTCGGCGGGGCGCTGGTGTCGCCGCATACCGGGGGCCGGGCCGGGGTCGTGCTGCTGAGCGGTGGCGGACCGTTCGACCGGGACGGGACGGCCGGGCCGAACAAGCCGCTGAAGGACCTCGCCTGGGGGCTAGCCGGGCGGGGCATCGCCTCGGTGCGGTTCGACAAGCCGTCCGGGCAGGCCGCGACCATGACCGACGAGTACGTGCCGTTCGCCGCGGAGGCCGTCCGACGGTTGCGTGACCTGGTGGAACGTGTGTTCGTCGTCGGACACAGCATGGGCGGCAAGGTCGCGCCGCGCGTCGCGGAGGCCGTCCCGGCGGACGGCCTGGTGCTGCTCGCGGCGGACGCGGAGCCGATGCACCGCGCGGCCGTGCGGGTGACACGGCATCTGGCGTCGCTCGACCCCGCGTACGCGGAGTTCGGCGCGCAGATCGAACGGCAGGTGGCGGCGCTGGACGTGCTGACCCCGGACACGCCGTCCGCCGACCTGCCGTTCGGGCTGCCCGCGTCCTACTGGGCCGACCTGCTCGGCTACGACCCGGTCGCGGCGGCCGGCGCGGCCGGCCTGCCGATGTTCGTCGGGCAGGGCGGACGCGACTACCAGGTGACCCTCGCCGACGACCTCTCCCGCTGGCGCGCCGCGTTCGACGCCCGGCCGGACGTGACGTTCCGGGTCTACGAGGCCGACGACCACATGTTCTTCCCTGGATCCGGGCCGTCCGGCCCCGTCGACCACCTCCGCCCGCAACACGTGGACGAGGAGGTCGTCGTGGACGTCGCGGCCTGGCTGGTCGCGCATTGACGCGGCGGCATCCGGGCCTCCTCGGTCGCGTCCCGGCTGTCGGCCAGGTCACATGGCCAACTTGTTTAAATTTGAACTAGTATGGGGTCATGGTCAGGATGCCAGCGATCTATCTCAGCCACGGCGCCCCGCCGCTCGCCGACGACCCCTTCTGGCCCGGCGAGCTGGCGGCCTGGGCCGCCGACCTGCCGCGCCCCGAGGCCGTCCTCATGGTGTCGGCGCACTGGGAGGACGCGCCGGTCACGGTCGGCGCCACCGCGCCCGTCCCGCTCGTGTACGACTTCTGGGGATTCCCGGAGAAGTACTACCAGGTCACCTACCCCGCGCCCGGCGCGCCGGACCTCGCCGCGAAGGTCCGCGGCCTGCTCGGCCCCTCGGTCCACGAGGCCCCCGAACGCGGCCTCGACCACGGCGCGTACGTCCCGCTCAAGGAGATGTACCCCGACGCCGACGTCCCGGTGCTCCAGATGTCGATGCCGACGCTCGACCCGGCCGAGCTCTACGACCTCGGCCGGCGGCTCGCGCCGCTCCGCGACGAGGGCGTGCTGATCGTCGGCAGCGGCTTCTTCACCCACAACCTGCGCGCGCTCGACCCGTCCGGCCGCGTCGCCACCGCGACCGCCGAGTTCGACGAGTGGGGCCGCCGCGCCCTCGACGCGCACGACGTGGACGCGCTGCTCGACTTCCAGCACAAGGCCCCGGCCTCCGCGTTCGCCCACCCGCGCACCGAGCACTTCGCCCCGCTGTTCGTCACGCTCGGCGCCTCGTCCGGGGACGGCGAGGACGACACCAGCCAGCCCATCGACGGGTACTGGCTCGGCATGGCCAAGCGGTCGGTCCAGTTCGGCTGACCGTCCTCAGCCGTCCAGGCCGTAGACGCGGCGGGCGTTGCCCGCCGCGACCATCCCGGCCAGCCGGGACGCGTCGGAGCCCGTCCAGGAGCCCTCGGCGAGGCCGCCGTCCAGAACCCTGCCGAGGGCTCGCCGGAACAGCAACGCCGCGAGGTGGTAGTACTCGGCGAGCCCGTAGGCGTCGGACGAGTAGAGCACCTTGCCGAACGGCGCCAGCTCGAGCAGCTCCCCCAGCACGACCGACGCCCGGTCGCCGACGCCGTGCAACGCCAGGCCGACGTCCGCGAACACGTTCGGGAACACCTGCGCGAGATACCCGGCACTCCGCTGGAACGGGTAGTTGTGCAGGAGCAGGACGGGCGTGCCCGCCCGCGCGAGCTCCCGCAGCAGGCCCGTGAGCAGCAGCGGATCACCGCGCCGCAGATCGGCGTCGGCGTCCCCGTACCCCACGTGGAACTGGACGGGCAGCCGCAGATCGGACGCGCACCAGATCAGGAACCGGTGCAGCACCGGATCCGCGACACGCGGCCGTCCGGCCCCGGCGGCTCCGCGCAGCAGGCGCTCGGCGGCCTGCGCCACGTCACGGTCGGCCGGGCGTTCGCCCGCCAGGTCCAGCCCGGCACGGTAGGCGGCGATCGACTTCACGCCGACCGCGTTCCGCGTCCGTTCGGCCAGGGCCGTCCGGAACGCGTCGGCGAAACCGTCCGCGCCGCCCTCCCGCGCGGCGACGGATTCGGCGAGCGTCTCCAGGCGGACGATCTCGTGCGCGGACGCGCCCGCGAGGCCGCCCAGTTCGTCCGGAGTGAGCAGCCCGTCCGGGTTGAAGCCGGTGTCGACGCAGAGCGCACCCAATCCCGCGGACGCCAGGAAACGCCGGTTGACCTCGGCGAACCCGAGTTCGGCGCGGCGCGCGAGGTAGTCGTCCGGCGACGCGTGCGGAGCGAGGTCGAGGACGGGCGCGCACCAGCGCCGGACGGCCAGCCCGACACGCGTGTCGAAGAAACCGCCGCCGAGCGGCCCGGGGGCGTCCGCCTCGGTCATCAGGGCCTCGAACCCCGCGCGGCCGAGGTCACGGCGCACCACACCGTGACAGTGGTGGTCGACCAGCGGCGGAATGTCGTCGTGAAGCACCGCGCCTCCCTCGTCATTCGGTCAGCACGACCTTACGATGCGTCATGGCGGCCGAGCGGCACCCGGCATCCGCACCACACGGGCCACCGCACGGACGCCCCGTCCCCGCACCGCGCGGGAGGCGCGCCCCGACGCGCGCACGCAGCGGATACGGGACGGATCCGCCAGGGGGGCACGAGCGATGGGAGCAGTGCGTGGAACCGAACGACAGCGGGGCGGCGCGGCGGGCGTTCCAGCCGCTGGACGGGGACGAGCGCGACCGGATGGCGGCCCACGCGGCACGCCTCGTCCCCGACCTCGAGGGCCTCGCCGGAGTCGCGCTGGGCTGGGTCGACACCAGCGGCATCACCCGCATCAAGACCGTCCCGGTGCCCCGGCTCGAGCACGCCGCGCGGTGGGGCGTGGGCATGGCGCCCTGTTTCGACGTGTTCCTCCTGGACGACTCGATCGTGTCCGGGCAGTACATCGGCGGACCGGTCGGCGACCTGCGGCTGCACCCCGACCTCGACCGGCTCGTCCGGCTCGCGGCGCTGCCCGGATGGGCCTGGGCGCCCGTGACCCGGTACACGCAGGAGGGGACCGTCCACCCGATGGACTCCCGCTCGCTGCTCGCGCGCGAGGTCGAGCGGCTCGCGGACCTCGGCTGGTCGGTCCGCGGCGCGTTCGAGATCGAGTGGTCGCTGTCGGAGGACGACGGAACCGACCACTTCGTCCCGGCCTGCAAGGGCCCCGCCTACGGCATGGCGCGGCTGTCCGAACTGTCCGGCTACCTGCGCGACCTGCTCGAGGCGCTCGCCGAGACCGGCGTCTCGATCGACCAGCTGCACCCCGAGTACGCGCCCGGCCAGTACGAACTGTCCTTCGCCGCCGAGGACCCGGTGGGCGCCGCGGACACCGCCGTCCTCATCCGGGAGACGATCCGCGCCGTGTCGCTCGACCACGGCCTGGTCGCCTCGTTCTCGCCCAAGGTCCTCGCGGACTCGGTCGGCAACGGCGGCCACATCCACCTCAGCCTCTGGCGGGACGACCCGGTGGAGGGCCCGGTCAACATGATGACCGGCGGACACGGCCCGTTCGGGCTGACGGCCGAGGGCGAGGCGTTCGCCGCGGGCATCCTCGGACGGCTGTCCGCGCTGCTCGCGATCGGCGCACCGACCGTCTCCAGCTACCTGCGGCTGATCCCGTCGCACTGGGCGGGCGTGTACGGCTGCTGGGGCCTGGAGAACCGGGAGGCCGCGATGCGCCTGGTCACCGGCGCGATCGGCGACCGCGGGCGGGCCGCCAATATCGAGATCAAGTGTTTCGACGAGGCCGCGAACCCCTACCTGGCGCTCGCCGGGCTGCTCGCCACGGGCCGCGCCGGGCTCGCCGCGAAGGCGTCCCTGCCCGAGCCCATCGCGGTCGACCCGGCCTCGCTGTCGGACACCGACCGCATCCGGCTCGGCATCGAACTGCTCCCCGAGTCGCTGGACGAGGCGGTCGCGGCGTTCGAACGCGACGACGTCCTCGCCGAGGCCCTCGGCCCGGAGGTCATCGACACGGTCGCGACCGTCCGGCGCGGGGAGATCGCGCTGTTCGAGCACGCCTCACCCGAGCAGATCACCGAATCCACCCGCTGGCGCCACTGACCGGCCCTTTCCATCGGCCGGCCTGGGCCGTCCGCTCTCGGTCGCCGGGGTGGACGGCCCGGGCCGGTCGCTCGTCTTCTCCGGGTGGGACGGGCCGTCCGGGCCGACGGGATACCCTCGATGCCAGCCCACAGCCGACACCCGCGACAGGCAGGTCTCCCGCGCCATGAAGATCACCGGATACCGCAGTCACGGCGTCGCCGCCGCGGTCGCGCTGGTGAACGCCGTCACCGACCCGGACGGCGACGGCGGCCCGGACGCGCTGCGCGGCATCCTGCGCGTCCACGGCTTCGTCTGGCAGGACTTCGACCCGGCGACCGCGGGCGAGTACCGCGCGTGGGGACGTGAACTCCGCCCCTTCTTCGAGGCGCCCGATCTGCCCGCGGCCGTCGCCGTCCTCAACACCCTGCTCGAACGGACTCCGACGAACCCGCACCTGTCCGACCACGACGGCCTCGGCCTGCACCTCCACCACGCCCCGCCGTCCGCGCAACTCCCGCTCCGGTTCCGCTCCACGACGCTGATGCACCTCTCCGAGCTCGTCTGCTCCTACGGCGTAGGACGCACCGGGGTCTGCGCCGCGCCCGACTGCGTCCGCGTGTACGCCGACACGTCCCGCGCGGGCCGCCGCCGCTTCTGCTCCGAGACCTGCGCCAACCGCACCAACGTCGCCGCCTACCGGGCCCGCCGCCGCTCCCCCGCCTCCTGACCTCGCCGTTCCGCGTCAGGCGAGCCAGAGGGCGGCGAGCTGCCGGGTCGCCAGCCGGGACGGGACGGCGCGGAGCAGGCTGTCGCGTAGCCAGGCGGTCACGCCGGTCTGGGAGGTCAGCCGCGACTGCCGGGACGCCGCCCGCATGAAGCGGTTGGCGCTGGGCCTGCGATCGGCGTCGTAACGCAGGAGCCGCTCGGCGACGTCCCCCGGTTCCGCGCCCGTCAGGTGGCGGGTCAGCGCGGCGGCGTCCTCGAAGGCCTGGCTGGCGCCCTGGCCGAGGTCGGGCGGCATGGCGTGCGCGGCGTCGCCGAGAAGCGCGATCCTGCCGACCGCGAACGACGGCAGGGGCGCGGCCAGGCGGGCGATCGGGTCGACGTAGATGTCGGCGGCCGGGGTGGCCTCGATCAGCTCGGCGACGAGGGGATGCCAGTCGGCCATCAGGGACAGCACCTGCCGGCGCGCCTCGTCCGCGTCGGGCGGCGGGCCGTCCAGGCGGGAGTCGGTGAACCAGTACAGGCGGTCCTCGCCGACGGGGAACAGGCCGAACATCGCGCCGTTGCGGCGGTCGACCAACTGGCTGACGAGCAGGTCCGATGCCATGCCGGGAGGCCGGGGCAGCATGCCGCGCAGGTCCATCCGTCCGGTTCGCCCGACCCCGGGGTGGTCGGGGAAGAGCCGGCCGCGCAGCCTGCTGCCGATACCGTCGGCCACGATCACGGCGTCCGCCGTCGCGACGGGTTCGCCGTCGCTGACCACGGTCACACCGATGGGACCGGGTTCCAGGCGCTCGACCGGCGTCCCGGTTCGGACCAGGCCGGGAGGCAGCGGGGCGCGGAGCACCCGGTGCAGATCGGCCCGGTCGATCATGGCGGGCGTCCCGACCACCTGCCGCACCTGGACCATGTCGGTGACCAGCAGCGGCCGTCCGAGCCGGTCCCGCAGTCCCCAGAGACCGGCCCGCATGTCATGCCCGCCGATCTCCCCGGCCAGTCCCAGCTCGCCCAGCGCGCGGAGCCCGTTGGGCATGACCACGATTCCGGTGCCCGCTTCCCGCAGCTCGGCGGCCCGTTCGAAGAGCGTCACCTCGTGGCCCGTCCGATGCAGTCCCACCGCTGCCGCGACTCCTCCGAGCCCGGCACCGACCACCACGATCCTCATGAGACCTCCTCGACGACTCATTCACTACGATCGTACTAGTACGGCTATTGGTACCATGGGCCCATGCCGCCCACCAATCAGGCCCGTCGCCGAGCAGTCGCCGACACCGCCATCGCGCTCCTGGCGTCCTCGGGCGTGCACGGCGTGACCCACCGAGCCGTGGAGAGAGAAGCGGGCCTTCCGCCGGGAACGGCCTCGAACTACTTCCGCAGCAGGGAAGCGCTGCTGGTGGCCGCGGCGGAGCGCGTCATCGAGCTGCACCATGGCGACACCGCCCGTGCCGCCGACCAGGCCGCCGGGCAGCCCGCGTCCCTGGTCGACCTGCTGACCGAGTCACTGTTCACGGCGGCGACGACGCTGCGGGACCGCTATCTGGCGATCTTCGAACTGCAGCTGGAGGCCGTCCGCCGTCCGGCGCTCGCCTCGGTACTCGCGAACCTGCAGGACGCCGCGCTCCAGATCACCGCCGAGCAGCACGACAGACTCGGCCTCACCACCCCCCGCGCGACGATCGCCACCCTGATCACGCTCTACCAGGGCGCACTGTTCACGCTGGTCGGCTCCCCGCCGGGGAACGTCAGAAGGGACGCCGTCCAGCACATGGTCCAGGTCATCGTGGACGGCTGCGGCGTACAGGACGACGGTGCCGGCCTTGGGGAGCGTCGGTAGGCGGGCTCGGCTATGGCCGCGATCAGCGCGGGCGCTTTCGCCTTAAGCCCATCGGATCTTCTGGCGGGTGCCACCTGAGCCCTGCGGCGGGCCTCGTCAGGTGGTGACGGCACCATCGTCGAAACCGACGGCGGCGTGGCTGCCGTCACAGAAGGGCTTGTTCTTGGACGCCCCGCACCGGCACAGCGCCATGCGGTTGCGCCCTTCGTAGGGCTCACCCGCGTCGTCCACGACGGGGATCCCGCCGCGCACCCACAGCGGGCCGCTGACACCCTGCGCCGGATCCTCGATCAGCCCGAGGGACAGCGGCAACTCCGGTTCGAGCGCACGCCGCTCGTCGAGCTTCCACGGGACGAGGCGTCCGCCGGGACAGTGCTGCGCCTCCTGCTTCGCGCGCTCTCCCCCGCCGGGCTTCTCGATCAGGTTCCAGACCTGGCCGTCCGCGTCGCAGAACCGTGCGAACGCGCACAGCGGCTCGGCATCGGTGAGCGTGTACTCGGGACCGTCCTGCTCCTGCGCCATCTGGAGGTAGGGAACGCGCGCGGCGGGCCCCTCCTCGGCCTGGAACCCGACGCGCTCGTGCGACCCGTCGCAGTACGGCTTGTGGCCGGACCGGCCGCATCGGCACAGCTCGTAGGTGTCCATGTCGGGGAGGCGTTCACCCTCAATCCACTCGACCGACTGCCCTCGCTCGTCCGTCCCGATCACCTGGCGGCTGAGCGGCGGCCCTCCGGTCACCCGGTAGGGCCCGTTGCGGGTCACCTCGACGCGCGGACCGTCATCGGCCATGCTGTCCCCCTCGATCCTCGCGATCTTCCTCCCCTCGGCCGCATCGCCGAAAACGCGCCAGCCACGCGTCGCGGCCTCGGATCAACCGTCGACCAGCGGGACGGTCAGATCCTCGTCGGCGGCGAGCACGTCGTTCCCGAAGTGCTCGCGGGCCGCCGCCACGGATGCCGCGCGGTCGTTGCCAGGCCAAAAGTGCGTGAGCATCAGCCTGCGGGCCCCTGCTCTCCGTGCCCAGAGCCCGGCCTCCGCGGACGTCATCAGGTTGCGGCAGGAGTGGTCGGTCTCGCCGTCCCGATCGGTGGCCTCGACGATGAACAGGTCGGCGTCCCGGCCCAGCTCGGCGAGCATCGGATCCGGTCCGGTGTCGCCGGTGTAGGCGAGTGTCGTCATGTCGTCTTGGAGGCGGACCCCGGTGTTGGGCACGTAGTGCGGCAGGTCCACGCCGGTCAGCGTGAGCGGCCCGGCCCGGTGGACGCCCGGGAGGGGACGATGGTCGAAGACCGACTCCAACGGGACGTCCGGTTCCAGCGCCTGAAGCCGGACGAGTACGCCTGGCGGAGAGTACAAGGGCACTCGGGGGCAGGGTGCGGGGCCGTAGTACCACGTCCGGAACAGGCCGTGGAGGTCGACGCAATGATCCGGATGCTCGTGCGTGATGACGACCGCGTCCACGACACCGTCCGGCCAGCGCGCGAGCAGCCGGGGCAGCGTGCCGTAGCCGAGATCGAGCACGACGCGGAACCCGTCCCAGTCCACGGCGAAGCCGCTGCACGCCCGCCCCGGTTCCGGAAACGCCCCGCAACTGCCGAGCACGGTGAGCTGTCGCATCCGTCCATGATCCCGTCGGTTCCCGCCCCGGGAGGCCCCCGGGACGCTCAGCCGGACGGCAGCAGCTCGGTGATCGAACGCGTGCCCGCCTGGACGACGGAACCCACCCGCAGCCCGGCCTTCGCGGCCAGCTCGCCCAGCCGCTCGAAGGTCCGCTCCCGTCCGCCGACGAAACAGAGCATGCGCAGGTCGCCTTCGGTGTCGGACACCGCGCTCAGGTCACCGGCGAAATGGTCCACGATCAGGACCTTCCCCGAATCCGACACCGCTTCGGAACAGCGCCGCAGGATGCGGAGGGCCTCCGGGTCGTCCCAGTCGTGCAGGACACCGGAGAGCACGTAACCGCCCGCACCTGCGGGGAGTTCGTCGAAGAAGCTGCCCACCTGCGCATCCGCGCGGTCATTCAGTCCCGCCGCCTCGATGGCCTTCCGGGCTCGGGACACCGGACCCTCCAGATCGACCACCGTGCCCCGCAGTTCCTCGTGACGGCGGAGGATCGCGATCAGCATGCTCGCGTCGCCTCCGCCCACGTCGATGACGTGACCGAGCGTGCCCCAGGGGTAGGCGGTCGCGACGACCGGCGCGTCCGCGACCAGCCTTGACCCCATCAACGCGTCGAACGACGCGCCGCGCTCGGAATGCGCGGACAGGTCCTCCCAGAAGGGCCGTCCGAAGAAATGCTGGAAGGCGGGCTCACCGGTGCGGACGCTATGCAGCATGTCGGCGAAACAGAGCGAGGCGTACCCGATGGCGCCGTCCAGATCCAGCCAGCCCCGCATGCCGGCGGGGTGGTCGTCCCGCAGTTGTTCTCCCAGGGCGGTCAGGCCGTACGTTCCGTCCTCCGAGCGCGTGAGCACGTCGGTGGACACCAGGTGTTGCATCACGCGCTCGAGGGCGTCCGGATCGGCGTCCACGGCCTCGGCCAACGACCGTGCCGTCCTCCTCCCGGCGGCGATGTGATCCGCCAACCGCAGGGTCGCCGCCACCCGCACGGCCATCGGAGTCACCAGATCCGCGGCCGCCCAGATCGTCCCGCTCTCGCCGTTCTCCCCTTCAGCCATTCCCCACCCTTTCGCCGCCGAAGGCCGACACCGTCACCCGCCTTCGGGTCAGCCATACCCACCCCCCGCAGCCGACAGAACCGGCCTCCGAACATCCAACCAGGAATGGCCTTGCCGTCCTCAGATATCGGATTTGTTCTGTTCGAGTGCGTCTTCCGGCATCGGCGGACCGGCCTGATCTCAGCGCCGACGAGGCACCGCAAGGGCACCACCATCAGCCGTGCACGGCCCCGGCCTCGCTGCGGGTCTGGCCACCGCGGCGACCTGGGCGTGCTGTCCCGGCTGCGTGTGGGGCGTCCGGGTTGGTGAGGGGTGGCGTTGCCGCGATCGGACGCCGTGCGGGCGGGGCGTTCGGGATCGCGCGCCAGCCACCATTGGACGCGACGTCAACGATCGGGCCGGCGGCTTCATCGCCGCTGGTGTCGCGTCAGAGCCGGTAGGGCCACACGCTGACGCTGTCAGCTGCGACGCCGAGCTCCACCCAGGTTCGGTCGATGCCGCTCGGAGGAGTGTTGCCGAGATCGAGCAAGATCTGCGCGTCGCCCATCTCCAGCGTCGCGGCCCCATCCTCGGTGAGGTGCAGTCGGCCGCGCAGGACGATGCGGCCGCCGTCCGCCCAGACACCGGGTTCCGCGATCGCCGCCGGGACAACGTTGCGTCCCCACAGAACGTCCTCGTCGACTCCCCACTCGACGTAATGCCGAGCGTCCGCCTCCTCCAGATCCCCCTCCAACCGTGCCGTGACATGACCGAGAGGCGAGTGGACCCGAACGCTCACCGAACCGTCCGCATCAGCGGGCATCGGTTCCAGACGGACAAGCATGACCAGATCATCCACCTTCCCCTCGCCGCGAGGCCATCAGCGAACTCACCGGCTGCCCGGTCCGGTCGAACGCCTTGGAGCGCGGGTCACCACCCGGCAACCCCGAGAAGCGGCTGCTCCGGCCGATCGGCGAGCACTCGGCGACCGGGAATCGCGTCGAGGGCGGCCTCATGCTCGTGGAACCAGCGCGAACCGTGCTGCCACCTGACCGGCCAGGTCGGCGACGGGAGCGCCGCCGTCGATCGTGACGACGTCGAGGCCGTGATCGTCTGCTTGCCTGCGGACCTCCTCGTCCCAGAGAGCATCGCGTCCGAGGCGTTTGGCGAGCGTGGATTCGAGGTCGTTACTCCCCCAGTTGGCGCGTGCACGGACAGGATCCGCGTAGCGTGCGGCGAGTGCCTCGCGCCGGAACCGGGGTGTGGGCAGGAGGAAGACGGCTTGGTCGCGCTGCCGTAGCAGCGGTCCGAGGTGGCCGGGCAGGATCCCGAAGTAGTCGACCACGATGACGCGGTCGGAGGGCATGGCCAGGAGGTCGTCGGCGATGAAGCCGACGGTCTCTCCGTGCAGGCTCGCCATCGTCTGGAACAACTGCCGGGAGGTACGGCCCCGCCACATCTCGCCCGGGGGCGCTCCGCGCATGGCGGCCAGGCGCGGGTGACGCTGCGGCGTGCACCGCGCCAGCCAACCGTGTTCCGCACGGTCACCGTCGTACACCGCGACGTCGTACTGGTCGGCCAGGATCCGGGCCAGCGTGCTCTTACCGGCACCCGTGCCGCCGGCGATCCAGCGCACGTGTGTCAGCCGATCAGCCAGTTCTCCACACGTCTCGGCATCCAATGTCTCGTCCCCCTCCGCCGCCTCGAAATGGCTCGCCTGCACGCACCAAGCAGCCGAGCCCCCGAAACAAGCTTCCCGGCATCAAACAGGCTCGTCGGGCTGGTTCACATTCCACGCACGTGGCAGTGGCGCTTCGCACACAGCGCAGACGTAGAAGTCGTCCTTGACGATGTTGCGCTGGTGGCACGCGGTGCAGCGCCGGAAGACCATCGGATGAGTGAAGGTACCGGGATGGCCCAGGCCCGCGCGTTCCAGCGCCGACTCCACGGCTGGCCAGGATGTGACATCGGGGCAGCAGCCGGTCGACTGGTTGCTGACCTCGCTGACCAGCCAGCGGCCTCCTTCTCTCACGAAGGCGACCTCACCAGCGCTCAGCACGGGCTCGCCTGCGGCACAGGCCACGTGCTCGCTGTGCCGTGAGGCCAGCATCAGGGTTCCGTCCAGCTCGATGACAAAGGTGCAGGGCTCCTCACGCTCGCCGCTCGGCAGCCCACCCAGCCAGGCTTCAAGATCACCGGAGGACGTGATCGCCGCGCCCCGGACCCCGACCCGGACCTGGCCACGAATCTCGGCCGGGCCGACGTAGTCGTAGTGCCACTTCACGCACGGAGCGTGCCACACAACCGCCGATCGACGCACCCACGCAGCACGCAGCGCGGAAGCGCGGGTGGGTCATCAGGTGGGGGTGAGGAGCCGGTGGGTCAGGGCGGTGTGGCGGCGGCCGGCGGAGGTGGTGCGGACGGCGGCGGCCAGGGCGCGGCGTGAGCCGGTGAGGACGACGAGCCGCTTGGCGCGGGTGATGGCGGTGTAGAGGAGGTTGCGCTGGAGCATCATCCAGGAGCTCGTGGTGAGGGGGATGACGACGGCGGGGTACTCGCTGCCCTGGCTTCGGTGGATGGTGATGGCGTAGGCGTGGGTGATCTCGTCGAGTTCGTCGAACGAGTAGTCGATGTCCTCGTCCTCGTCGGTGCGGACGGTGAGGGTGTGGTCTTCGCGGGAGACGGTCGTGACGACGCCGACGGTGCCGTTGAAGACGCCCGCCTCGCCCTTGTCGTAGTTGTTGCGAAGCTGGGTGACCTTGTCGCCGGGGCGGAAGACGCGGCCGCCGAAGCGGCGTTCGGGGACGGTCTCGCGGTGGGGGGTCAGGGCGTCCTGGAGGAGCGCGTTGAGGGAGCCGGCTCCGGCGGGGCCGCGGTGCATGGGGGCGAGGACCTGGATGTCGCGCCGGGCGTCCAGGTCGAACTTGGCGGGGATGCGGTTGACGACGACGTCGACGGTGAGGGCCGCGGTCTCCTCGGAGTCCTCGCAGGGGAACAGGAAGAAGTCGGGGTAGCCGCGGGTGTGCGGGTGGTCGCCGGCGTTGACGCGGTGGGCGTTGACGACGATGCCGGACTGCTGGGCCTGGCGGAAGATCTTGGTGAGGCGGACGCGCGGGATGGCCGCGTCGGCGCCGAGGAGGTCGGCGAGGACCTCTCCGGCGCCGACGGACGGGAGCTGGTCGACGTCGCCGACCAGGAGCAGGTGCGCGCCGGGCGGGACGGCCTTGATCAGCTTGTTGGCGAGGATGAGGTCGACCATCGAGCACTCGTCGACGACGACCAGGTCGGTGTCGAGGGGGTTGTCCTGGTCGAACTTGGCGTCGCCGCCGGGCTGGAGCTGGAGCAGGCGGTGGATGGTGGCGGCCTCGTGTCCGGTGAGCTCGGCGAGGCGTTTGGCGGCGCGGCCGGTCGGCGCGACGAGGGTGATCTTGGCCTTCTTGGCCGCGGCGAGTTCGACGACGGAGCGGACGGTGAAGCTCTTGCCGCAGCCGGGGCCGCCGGTGAGCACGGCGACCTTCTCGGTGAGGGCGAGCCGGACGGCCTGCTCTTGCTCGGGGGCGAGTTCGGTGCCGGTGCGTTCGCGTAGCCAGGTGAGGGCCTTGAGCCAGTCGACGTCGGCGAACGCGGCGAGCCGGTCCTTCGGGACGTTGAGGAGGGTGCGCAGGCCGCGGGCGACGGACCGCTCGGCGCGGTGGAAGGGGACCAGGTAGACGGCGGGGACGTCGTTCACGCGTTCGCGGACGACGCCCTCGTCGCCCGCGAGCTCGTCGAGGGCGGGGACGATGAGGTCGCGGGCGACGCCGAGGATCTTCTCGGCGGCGGTGACGAGGTTGGGCTCGGGCAGGAAGCAGTGGCCCTGGTCGGCGGCCTCGGACAGGGTGTACTGGAGCCCGGCCTTGATGCGCTCGGGGCTGTCGTGCGGGATGCCGACGGCCTGCGCGATGGTGTCGGCGGTCTTGAAGCCGATGCCCCACACATCGGCGGCGAGCCGGTACGGCTCGCGGCGGACGGTGTCGATGGACGTGTCGCCGTACTGCTTGTAGATGCGGACGGCGAGGGAGGTGGAGACGCCGACGCCCTGCAGGAAGACCATGACCTCCTTGATGGCCTTCTGCTCCTGCCAGGCGGCGGCGATGCGCGCGGTACGGCGCTTGCCGAGGCCGCGCACCTCGACGAGCCGTCCGGGCTCCTCCTCGATGACGCGGAGGATGTCGGTGCCGAAGTGGGAGACCATGCGGTCGGCCATCACCGGGCCGATGCCCTTGATCATGCCGGAGCCGAGGTAGCGGCGGATGCCCTGGACGGTCGCGGGCAGCACGGTCGAGTAGGAGTCGGCCTCGAACTGCCGGCCGTACTTGGGGTGGGAGCGCCAGCGGCCGGTCATCCTGATGCTCTCGCCGACCTGGGCGCCGAGGAGGGCGCCGACGACGGTGAGCAGGTCGGCGCCGGACTTCTCGGTGGCGACGCGCGCCACGGTGTACCCGGTGTCGTCGTTGGCATAGGTGATCCGTTCGAGCACCGCCTCGAGGATCACCGGTTTCGGGGGAACTGCCGCCTGGTTCGTCACGGATCCCATCCTCGCGGACCGGCCGCCGCCACCGAAACCGAAACCGGTTCTGGGGATAACCCGCGGGTTCGTCTTGGCCGCATCCGGCGAACGATCTGGATCTTCACGTGATCGCGACGTACGTTCCGGGCGCACACGTACCACGAGTACCGGGAGGTACCACTGGTGTTCCGCTCCCGAACCCTGGCCCTCGCGGTGGGGCTCGCCACCGCCGTTCCGCTCGTCGCCGCCTCTCCGGCCACGGGCCACGCCACCGTCCCCGCCCCCATCCCCGGATTCACGGCCAAGTCCTCGGCCTGGCAGCGCGCGTACGAGAAGGAGTTCAGCGCGATCCCGTCCGCCGCCAACGCGCGGCGTCTCGACGCGGAGCTGGCACAGGAGCCCGCGCTGGCGGGGACCACCGGCGACTGGCATCGGGTCCAGCGCATCGTCCGCGAGCTGCGTTCCTATGGACTGAAGCCGCAGGTGAACACCTACTACACGTACCTGTCGCGGCCTAAGCGCGTCAGCGTGGAGATGACCGCGCCCCAGCGACGCGTCCTGCCGGTCAAGGAGACCAAGCAGCCCTGGCAGAAGTACTTCGACGACATCATCCCCGGCTACAACGGGCTGTCGCCGTCAGGGAACGTGGAAGGCGAGGTCGTTTACGCCAACTACGGTCGTCCCGAGGACTTCGCGCTGCTCGCCAAGAACGGAATCTCACTCAAGGGCAAGATCGCTCTGGTCCGCTACGGACAGGTGTTCCGGGGTGTGAAACCCGCTCAGGCGGCCAAGGCGGGCGCCAAGGCCGTCATCATCTACTCGGATCCCGCCAACGACGGATTCAACCGGGGCACGGTCTACCCGAAGGGGCCGTGGCGCGCGTCCGACGGCATCCAGCGCGGCAGCGTCGCCCAGATGATGTACGCCGCGGGTGACCCGCTCACCCCCGGCTGGGCGTCGACGAAGCACGCGCGCAGGCTGAAGCCGTCGCAGGCGCCGGAGCTCCAGGGACTCATCCCGACCACGCCGATCTCCTACGGCGCCGCCGAGCCGCTCCTGCGCGCGCTCAACGGGGCCCAGGTGCCGAAGGAATGGCAGGGCGGCCTGCCCTTCCCCTACCATTTCGGCCCCGGCGGAACGCGCGTCCACCTGGATCTGCAAAGCGACTTCATCACCACGCCCATCTGGGACGTGACGGTGCGCATCCCCGGGGCGAAGCGTCCTGACCAGGAGGTCGTCCTTGGCGGCCACCACGACGCCTGGGCGTACGGGTCGCTGGACAACCTGTCCGGCACCGAGAACGTGCTGCAGGTGGCCCGTGCACTCGGGAAGCTCCTGAAGCGCGGTTGGCGTCCTGACCGGACGGTCGTCCTAGCGACATGGGACGGCGAGGAGTACGGCATCTACGGCAGTACCGAGTACGCCGAGGAGCACGAGAAGCAGCTCCGTAACGCGGTCGCCTACGTGAACATGGACATGGCGGCCGGTTCGGAGTTCACTCCGGCGTCCACCCCCGCGCTCGACCAGAGCGTCATCGACGCGTCCAAGGAAGTTCCCTGGCCCGGCACCAACGGAACGCTCTACGACGCCTGGAAAGAGCAGAACAAGGGTCAGACGCCCATCGACCGCATTGGCGGCGGCTCCGACTTCCAGCCGTTCTTCCAGCGATTCGGCGTTCCCGCCATGGACCTTGGCGCGACCAGCCCCGGAACGTCCGGGAACTACCACTGCACCTGCGACGACTTCTACTCCACGGAGCACTTCGGTGACCCGACCTGGGAGTACCACGCGGCCATGTCCAAGCTCGCGGGCATCGCGACCCTGCGCCTGGCCAACGCCGACGTCATCGCCATGCACTACCAGCCCTACGCCGCCGAGACCGTCGGCTATCTGAACGACTTCAGCACCGAGCAGCAGCAGAAGCTCGGCAAGGTGGCGGTGGACGTTTCACGTGACGTCCGGCAGGCGCAGGCATGGGAGAAGGCTGCGCAGGCACTCCAGGATCGGGCCGACAAGGCGCTCGCCAAGGGCGACACCGCCGTGTTCCGTTCCCTCAACGACCGTCTCATCCGGGCGGAGCGGGACCTGCTGACGAACGCCGGCCTGCCTGCGCGTCCGTGGTACCGGCACCAGATCTACGCGCCTGGTCTCGACACCGGATACGCCACCCAGCGCCTGCCGGCTCTGCATGACGCCTTGTTCCTGCAGAACAACCCGGCCAGTGCGCGCGTGTACGAGGGGCGCCTGTACGCCAGTCTCCAAGCCGCGACCCGAACTCTCACCCTCTGAGGACGGTCATGAAGCCCCTTCACGCAGCCTCAGGCGCCGTGCTCCTGGGCACGGCCATGCTCTTCACGGCCGTCCCTGCCAGCGCCACCAGTGGACCGTCCATCACCAAGGAGGCGTTCGGGAAGCTCTCCGACGGCACGAGAGTGGACCGGTACACCCTCCGCAACACCCACGGGATGCACGTCCGGATCCTCACCTACGGCGGCATCATCCAGATGCTGGACGTCCCGGACCGTAAAGGCCACGACGCCAACGTCGCCCTCGGCTTCGCCACGCTGAAGGACTACGTCGACAAGAACGGCGGCCCGTACTTCGGCGCCCTCATCGGACGCTACGCGAACCGCGTGGCCAAGGGCCGCTTCACCCTGGACGGAAAGACGTACCAGCTTCCCATCAACAACGGCCCCAACAGCCTGCACGGCGGCATCAAGGGCTTCAACACGAAGGTCTGGAAGGCCACGGTGACCAAGGGCAAGGACACCGTCGCCCTGCACCTCGCCTATGTCAGCAAGAACGGCGAGGAGGGTTACCCGGGGACGCTCACCACGAACGTCACCTACACCCTCGGCGCCAGCGACCGGCTACGGCTGGACTACCGGGCCACGACCGACAAGCCCACGATCGTCAATCTGACGAACCACTCGTATTTCAACCTGGCGGGTGAGGGCACGGGCGACGCCTACGGCCATCGGCTCCAGGTCAACGCGTCCCGCTACACGCCCACCGACGCCACCCAGATCCCCACCGGAAGGCTCGCTCCGGTCAAGGGCACGCCCTTCGACTTCACGCGCCCCCACACCATCGGCGAGCGCATCCGCGACAACGATCCGCAGCTCCTCATCGGCCATGGCTACGACCACAACTTCGTCCTGAACCAGCGCCGCCCAGGGGAGCTCACGCTCGCCGCCACGGTCACCGAGCCCCGCACCGGGCGCGTCCTGCGCCTCAGCACCACGCAGCCGGGCGTCCAGCTGTACACGGCCAACTTCCTGGACGGCTCTCTCGTCGGCACCAGTGGCCACGCCTACCGCCAGGGTGACGCGCTGGCCCTGGAGACCCAGCACTTCCCTGACTCCCCCAACCACCCGGCCTTCCCCTCGACCGTCCTGCGGCCGGGGCAGACCTTCACCTCGACGACCACGTACGCCTTCTCCACGACCGGCTGACGCTGCTCTTCGCATGAGCGCGTGAGCGGAACGGTGTGCCCGAACACCTTTGGGTGTTCGGGCACACGCGTGTGCGCGAGCCGATGAACGCTTATCGGGCGCGGGCCGGCGTTTGACCGTCGGCAAGGATGAGAGGGCCGGTTTCGGTGATCAGGGCCGTGATGAGGCGGGCCGGGGTCACATCGAAGGCCGGATTGTGGGCCCGGGCGCCTTCCGGGGTGACCGAGGCGGGGCCGTTGGCCAGGATCTCAGCAGGTGAGCGTTGCTCGATGGGGATGTGCTCGCCGTCCGGAGTGGAGAGGTCGATGGTGCTCCAGGGGGCGGCGACCAGGAACGGGATGCCGGCGGCGGCGCACGCCAGGGCCACGGCCAGGGTTCCGACCTTGTTGGCGGTGTCGCCGTTCGCGGCTATGCGATCGGCTCCGACGATCGCGGCGTCCACGTGGCCTCGAAGGATGGTCCCGGCAGCGGCACTGTCGGGTTGGACGTAGTAGGGGATGCCCAGCTGGTGGAGTTCCCAGGCGGTCAGGCGGGAGCCCTGTAGGAGGGGGCGCGTTTCGTTCGCATAGACGGTATCGATGAGGTTTCGGGTATGGAGCTCCCGGACGACGCCCAGAGCCGTGCCCCAGCCCGCCGTTGCGAGGGCTCCAGCGTTGCAGTGGGTGAGGAGCCGGAGGGGTTTGGCTCCCAGGCGGGTGCTCAGCCAGTCCGCTCCGTGGCGCCCTATCGCGTGGTTCCCCTGGACGTCCTCGTCCAGAACGGCCAGGGCTTCCGCAAGGACGGCGTCGGTGCCCTTCTCGGCCAGGGAACGGACTCGGTCCACTCCGGCCGCCAGGTTGACCGCTGTGGGACGGGCCTCCCGGATCCGCGTTATGGCGGCGTCCAAGGTGGCGGCGTCCCAGCCTTCCCGCTCCCCCTGGCGCAGGGCCACGACGACGCCCAGGGCCCCGGCCACGCCCAGGGCGGGCGCTCCGCGGACGACAAGTCGCTTGATCGCGTCGACCAGGTCGTCGACGTCGGTGATGTCCCGGTACTCCACGCGCGCGGGCAGGAGCGTCTGGTCGAGGAGACGCAGTGAGTCACCGGTCCACTCGATGGGGGCGATATCTGGCGTCATAGGTTCATTTTCTCGCACGCCTGTGGGATGCGACACGTTCACGGCTTCCGCATCGTGCCGAGCAGTAGCGGCGGGGTGCGCCACGGCCGGTCATGACGAAGGGCCTTCCGCAGGAAGCGGACGCGCACAGTCCGCCTGGGAGAGCCCTCCGTTCGGCCAGGAGAACGGCCAGGGCGAGCGCGGAGGAGGCCGCGAACCACTCGGCCCAGGACGCGTCGTCGTCGCGATCCGCGTGCAGGTGCCAGAACGTGCCGTCGTGGGCGCTCAGCCTTGGCGGCGCGGCGGTCTCGGCCAGGAGGTCGTTGATGAGGCGGGCGGCCGTGTCGACGTCCGGAGCCCCGAAGATCTCCCAGAGGCGGTCGGCGACCGGACGCAGGGCGGCGACGTCGGCGTCGGTGACGTCCGGTCTGGCCGGCTCCCCGTGCGCGTGCAAGAGGGACGCGACCGCCGAGGCGTCCGCCTCGTCCACGCGAAGTGCGCCGGTCAGGGCGGCGGCCCGTTCGGCGGCGTCCGATGGCCGGTTGATCACCACGTCCTCCTTGTGTTACGTCTTTTACATGATAAGCCGTTACGGAGGTGCGGCGGCCTACTTCGCCGGTGCGCTCGGCGCACGGACGGCCGACGAGATGTCGGCTCCCGCGTTGTTGCTGCTCGGGATGGCCGTGCTGGGGTCCGAGCGTCCGGCCTCGCTGCTGTTCGCCGCGTTGACCGTGGCGTCCGCCATAGGCGGGCCGCTGCTGGGCGCCCTGATGGATCGCGCGGCCCGTCCCGGCCTGTTCCTGGCTCTTGCCCTGGGCGGCTATGCCGCCGGGCTGGCCTTGGTGACGGCCGTTCTGGGACACCTGGGGACGGCCCTGGCGGTGGCCGTCCTCACCGGGCTTCTCGCACCGGCACTGTCAGGGGCCTGGACCGCACGCCTTGTCGACGTCCTGCCTGAGCGGCACCTGGGGCGCGGCCATTCACTTGATGCGGCGACCTACAACGTGGCCGCGCTGGCCGGTCCTGCCGCGGCGGGCCTCATCGCAGGGGTTGATCCCTACTGGGCCATGGCGGCGACCATCGTTTTGCTGCTTCTGGCCGTTCCGGCCGCGTTGGCGCTTCCGCCTCAGAAGCCGCGTGCGTCCGCCGCCTTCACCGCCGACCTCAAAGCGGGCTTCGCGGCCATCGTGCGCGCGCCCGGGTTGCGGCGGGTCACGGCGGCTTCCATGGTCGCGTTCGTCGGCACGGGGATGCTGATCGTGTCGTGTCCTCCGCTGGGCGAGCGCCACCTCGGCGGGGCCGGGCACGGCGGACTGCTGCTGTCCTTGCTGGCGGCGGGGGCGATGGTCACTACCGCTGTGACGGCACGGTGGCCACCCCAGCGCAGGCCGGAAACCGTGTTCGCCGGTGCTGCCGTGTGCGTCGCCCTGGGGCTGGCCGTTCTGGCCGTCGCGCCGAATGCGGCCGTCCTGGTCGTCGCCGCGGTTCTTACGGGGGCGGGTGAGGGGCCACAGCTGGCGGCGGTGTTCGACATCAGGCACCGAGAGGCACCGGACCGGGTGCGCGGGCAGGTGTTCACCACGGGGGCGAGCCTCAAAATCACCGCCGGTGCTGTGGGCGCGACACTGGCGGGCGCCTTGCCCCTGACCCTGGCCCTCGTTCTGGCCGCCGCCACTCAGCTCTTGGCGGCGGCCCTGCTGATCAGGTCAGGGCGCGCACGGGCGCGCCCGCGAGGAACGCCTCGATATCCTCGACGGCCTCGGCGAAGTAGCCCCGATAGTTGTCCTCTGTGACGTAGCCGAGGTGGGGCGTGGCGAGGAGGTTCGGCAGCGTCCGGTACTCGTGGTGCGCCGGGAGCGGCTCGATGTCGTAGACGTCCACCCCCGCGCCTGCGATCTGGCCTTCGCGGAGCGCGTCGGCGAGCGCGTCCTGGTCCACGATGGACGCGCGGGACGTGTTGATCAGGAAGGCCGTCGGGCGCATCCGCTTCAGTTCGGCCGCGCCGATCAGGCCGCGTGTGCGGTCGCCCGGTTTCACATGGACGGTCACGAAGTCGCTGCTCTCCAGCAGCTCGTCCAGGGTGGCGAGGTGGCGTACCCCGGCCTCGGCGGCCCGTTCGGGGGTGAGGCTGCGGCTCCAGGCGGCCACGTCCATGCCGAACGCGGCGCCGACCCTCGCCACCCGGGAACCGATCCGGCCGAGCCCGACCACGCCGAGTCGCCGTCCGTGGAGGTCGGTCCCGAGGGTCTGCTGCCAGGGGCCGCCGGAGCGCAGGGACGCGTTCTCGGGCACCACATGACGCGCCAGGCCGAGCAGGAGGGCCCAGGTCAGCTCGACGGTGGGGTGGGTGGCGCTGGCCGTCCCGCAGACGGTCACGCCGTGCCGCGCGGCCGCCTCGAGGTCGATCGAGGCGTTCCGCATGCCACTGGTGATCAGGAGGCGCAGGTTCGGGAGCCGCGCGAGCAGTTCCTCCTGGAAGGGGGTGCGCTCTCGCATCGCCACGACGATCTCGTAGTCGCCGAGCTCCTCGGCGAGCCGCTCAGGGTCGGGCTCGTGCGCGCGCAGGAACCGGACGTCGACCCGCGACGCGATCCGCGACCAGTGGGCCAGAGACTCCGCAACGCCCTGGAAATCGTCGATGACGGCACATTTGATCTTCATTGCCTCCACTGTATCCCGACCCCTCAGAACACTTTCTGACCTGGGGTAACTTGACAATGGTCGAACTCATGTTCGACATTGTCGGAGTGGCGAGCGCAAGGGAGGCGAAGTGGCGGACGCGTCGGCGGCCCCCAGTCTCCTGCCGCACGCCGTCCTCCAGGATCGGCTCGTGCGCGCGGGCGGACCGCCGGTGCCGGTACTGCCCGCACTTCGGACGCTCCTTCCCGGCGGGCTGCGGGCGGGCTCGGTCGTCGGGCTGGACGGTTCCGGGTCGGCGTCCCTGGGCGTCGCGCTGGTCGCCGGGGCGTCCACCGGTGTCGACGCGGAACCGGGCGGTGGGACGAACGGCTGGTGCGCGGTCGTCGGCGTCCCCGAGTTCGGGGTGCTCTCCGCGTGCGGGATGGGCGCCGACCCGCGCCGCCTGCTCCTGGTGGACGACCCGGCCGAGCGGTGGCCCGACGTGGTCGCGGCGCTGGTCGAGGCCGTGAGCCTGGTTCTGGTCCGGCCGCCTGAGCGTCCCACGCCCGCTGCCGTCCGCCGCTTGACCGCCCTCGCGCGCAAACACGGAAGCGTGCTCGCCCTCACGGGCCCCGCCACGCAGACGTGGCCGGGGGTGCGGCTGCGGCTCGCCGTGACCGAATCCCGGTGGGAAGGGCTCGGGGACGGTCACGGCGTCCTGGGCGGACGTCGCGCGCAGGTCGTCGCTCATGGACATGACTCCCCGGGGGCCGGACGCCGCGAATGGCTGTGGCTGCCCAATGCCGCCGGACGGATCGAACCGGCCGAGGCCCCGCGCGCCCGCGCGTCCGGACGGCCCGTGCTGGAGGTCGTCCGGCCCCGGAGAGTGTCGTGAGCAGGGTGCTGGTGGTGTGGTGCCCTGACTGGCCCGCGACGGCGGTCGGGATCGAGGCGTCCACGCCTGGAGTGGTCGTGAGCGACAGCCGGGTCGTGGCCTGTACGTCGGCGGCGCGTTCCGAGGGCGTGCGGCGCGGCATGCGAGTTCGGGACGCGCAGAGGCGCTGCCCCGATCTGCTCGTGCGCACGCGCGATCCCGACGCCGAAGGCCGCATGTTCCTGGCGGTCGCGGCGGCCGTGAGTGAGGTCACGCCCAGAGTCGAGGTCGTCCGGCCGGGCCTGTGCGCCGTGCCCGCGCGCGGCCCGGCGACGTTCTACGGCGGTGAGGAGGCTGCCCGGGTTCTGCTCCAGGACGCTGTGGTCGAGGCGGGCTTCGACTGTGGAGTGGGCGTCGCGGACGGCCTGTTCGCGGCGGAACTGGCCGCGCGCGTGGAGGGCGGCCTGGTGGTACCGCCAGGTGGTGCGGCGGCGTTTCTGGCGCCGTATCCGATGTCGGTCCTGGACCGTCCTGAGCTGACCGACCTGCTGGACAGGCTCGGTATCCGGACGCTGGGCGCGTTCGCTGCGCTGCCCGCCGGGCACGTCGCGGGCCGGTTCGGCGCGGACGGAGCGCTCGCGCACCGGCTCGCGCGCGGGGAGCCGCCTCGTCCGGTCGCGCCGTCCGCCGCGTCCGCCGACCTGACCGTCCGGGCCGATTTCGATCCGCCCGCGCAGGCCGAGGAGGTGACGTTCGCCGCGAAACGGCTGGCAGGCGAGTTGCACGAGTCGCTCGCCGAGCACGGCCGTGACTGCGTGCGGCTGTCGGTGGAGATCGGCTTGGCGGACGGTCACGTCCTGCAAAGGCTCTGGCGGCACGACGGCGCGCTGTCCGCGCTCGCCGTGGCCGAACGCGTCCGCTGGCAGCTCTCCGCATGGCGGACCGACGCCCCCGGCCATGACGAGGACGCCGTCTGGGGCGGTGTGGTCTGGCTGGAACTCACCCCTGACCAGCTCGTGCCCGCGGTGGGCAGCCAGGACGCGCTGTGGGGGCACAGCGGCGTGGACGAGCGCGTGTCGCGCGCGACCGACCGCATCCAGGCGCTGCTGGGGCATGGCGGCGTGACGCGTCCCGTGCTCGTGGACGGCCGGGGGCCCGGCGAGCAGGTGATCAAGGTTCCGGTGGGCGACCTGCCGCCCGGGGAGATCCCGGACGGCCCGTGGCCCGGCCGCGTGCCGGCGCCCGCCCCGGCGGTCGTCCCGCCGGCGCCCCTGCCCGCCGCCGTGACAGCCCCGGACGGCGCCGAGGTGCGCGTGTCGGCGCGTTGCGCGGTCTCCGGGCCTCCGGCCCACATCACGATCGGCGAGGCGCCTCCGGACGCCGTGACGGCCTGGACGGGGCCGTGGCCGGTCGCCGAGCGGTGGTGGGAGCCCGAACGCGCCCGCCGCCGGGCGCGCTTCCAGGTCACGACCGCCGGGGGAGCCGCGTACCTGCTGGCCGTCGAGGGCGGCCGATGGCACGTGGAGGCGGCGTATGAGTAACTGGTTCAACCCGCCGATCCCCTGGTCCGAGCTGGAGAAACGCCTGACCTGGAACGGCGGCGGCGCCGTGGCTCCGCCGTCCCCGCAGCAGCACCGACCCGCTCCGTCCGAGCCCGCTCCCCCGCGCTCGCGCGCTGTGCCCGAGGTCCCCTGGGCCGAGCTGCACAGCCACTCGTCGTTCAGTTTCCTGGACGGGGCGAGCGACCCCACGCGGCTCGTGGAGGAGGCCGCGCGGCTGGGCGTGGGCACGATGGCGGTGACCGACCACGACGGCATGTACGGCGTCGTCCGCTTCTCCCAGGCCGCCCGCGAGGCCGGGATCCGCACCGTCTTCGGCGCCGAGCTCAGCCTGGGCATCGAGACCCCGCGCGCGGGCGAGACCGATCCGGCCGGACGGCATCTCCTCGTGCTCGCGCGCGACCCGGCCGGCTACGCGAAGCTGTGCTCGGCCATCACGACCGCGCAGCTCGCAGGCGGGCAGAAGGGGCGGCCCATCTACGACCTGGACGCCCTCGCGCACGCCCACGAGGGGCGCTGGGCCGTGCTGACCGGATGCCGTAAGGGCCCCGTCCCGGCGGCGCTCGCCGAAGGCGGCCCAGAGGCGGCGGAGCGCGAGCTTCGCCGCATGGTCGAGATGTTCGGACGGGACAACGTCTTCGTCGAGCTGATCGACCACGATCAGCCGGGCGACGACCTCCGCAACGACGCGCTCTTCGCGCTCGCGCACCAGGTCGGGGTACAGGTCGTGGCGTCCAACAACGTGCACTTCGCCGCGCCCGGGGCGGAGGCACGGCTGGCCGAGACGATGGCGGCCGTCCGGTCGCGGCGGGCCTTGGACGACATGGTCGGCTGGCTTCCCGCGAGCGGTACGGCGCATCTGCGCAGCGGCAGGGAGATGGCGGCGCGCCTCGCTCGTTTCCCTGGTGTGCTCGAACGGACGGTCGCCCTGGGCGCGGAGTGCGCGTTCGACTTCTCCGTCGTCGTACCGAAGCTGCCCGACTGGCCCCTACCGGAAGGCCAAACCGAGGCCGGCCACCTACGGGAACTCGTCGCGGAGGGCGCTCTCGCGCGCTATGGCACGCCCGACAACGAGAACATGCCCGGCGCCTACGAGCAGATCGCCAAAGAGCTCGACATCATCGAGGGCCTCGGATTCCCCGGATACTTCCTGATCGTCCACGACATCGTGGCGTTCTGTAAGCAGGAGAACATCCTGTGCCAGGGACGAGGGTCGGCGGCGAATTCGGCGGTCTGCTACGCGCTCGGCATCACCGGAGTGGACGCGGTGAGGCACGGCCTCCTGTTCGAGCGTTTCCTTTCCCCCGGACGCGACGGACCGCCCGACATCGACCTCGACATCGAGCACAACCGCCGCGAAGAGGTCATCCAGTACGTCTACGACAAGTACGGGCGCGAGTGCACCGCGCAGGTAGCGAACGTCATCAGCTATCGGCCCCGCATGGCCGTCCGGGACGCGGCGCGGGCGCTCGGCCACTCCCCCGGCCAGCAGGACGCCTGGTCACGCGGCATCGACCCGCGCGACCCGGTCGGGTCGGAGACCGAGGTCCCGGGGCCCGTCCAGGAACTGGCTCACCAGATGCTGGAACTGCCCCGCCACCTCGGCATCCACTCCGGCGGCATGGTCATCGCGGATCGCCCGGTCGGCGAGGTCTGCCCCATCGAATGGGCGTCGAAGGAGAAGCGCAGCGTCCTGCAATGGGACAAGGACGACTGCGCGGCGGCCGGGCTGGTGAAGTTCGACCTGCTCGGCCTCGGCATGCTCGCCGCCCTGCACGACTGCTTCGACCTCGTACGCGCGCACTACGGCGAGAGCTACGACCTCCAGTCCGTTCCGCCGGAGGACTCGGACGTCTACGACATGCTGTGCGACGCCGACACCGTGGGGGTGTTCCAGGTGGAGTCGCGGGCGCAGATGTCCGCGCTCCCGCGCCTGCGTCCGCGCCGCTTCTACGACCTGGTCGTCCAGGTGTCGCTGATCCGGCCGGGGCCGATCCAGGGCGGGTCCGTCCATCCGTATCTGCGGCGGCGTAAGGGACTGGAAGCGCCGGCGTGCCCGCATCCGCTGATGGAGGGCGCGCTCGCGCGCACGCTGGGTGTTCCGCTGTTCCAGGAGCAGATGATGGAACTGGCCATCGCGTGCGCGGGATTCACGCCCGCGGAAGCCGACCAGCTCAGGCAGGCCATGGGGGCCAAACGCGCACCCGAACGCGTTGAACGGCTCAGGGAGCGCCTGATGCATGGGATGGCGGAGCGGGGCATCCCGGAAGACGTAGCCAAGGACGTCTACCAGAAGATTCTGGGCTTCACCGGGTACGGCTTCCCCGAATCGCATGCGCAGAGCTTCGCGCACCTCGTCTACGCGAGCGCCTACCTGAAGCGGCATCATCCGGCCGCGTTCACCGCCGCCATCATCCGTAACCAGCCGATGGGGTTCTACAGCTCCAATTCGCTGCTCGCAGACGCGAAACGGCACGGGATCACCGTGCGAGGCGTGGACGTCAACGCGAGCGACCTGCACACGACGCTTGAAGAGCCGGTCGCACCCACGCGCGCGCACGAGCACGCGCCGAAGGCGCCTCAGCCTGCCATCCGTGTCGGCCTGGCGAGCGTCCGTGACCTGGGGACGGCCACCGCCGAGGCAATCGCGGCCGGACGTCCCTACCGTGACATGGAAGACCTCGCCCGGCGCGTCACCCTCTCAGCGGCGGCCCTTGAGGCCCTGGCCACGGCGGGCGCGTTCGGCTGTTTCGGGCTGTCCCGGCGGCAGGCGCTATGGGCGGCGGGCGCGCTCGCGGGAAACAGCGAGAACGCCCTAGAAGGCGTCACACCGGGAACCGTCGCGCCCCCGCTCCCCGCCATGACGCCCGTAGAGGAGACGCTCGCGGACCTGTGGGCCACGGGAATCGCGCACACCCACCCCATGACGCACGTGCGCGAAGCACTGGACGATCTCGGCGCCCTCTCGTCCGAGAACCTCGGAGAACAGCCGGGCGACACGAACGTGGTCGTCGCCGGGCTGGTCACGCACCGGCAGCGGCCGCCGACGGCGGGCGGCATGGTCTTCATGACCCTCGAGGACGAGACAGGCGTGATCAACGTGGTCTGCCCGCCGCCGGTGTTCGCCCGGTACCGCTCCCTCGCGGTCGACTCCCAGGCCCTCCTGGTCCACGGACGCCTCGAACGCGTCGACGGCGTCACCCACGTCCGCGCGACCCGGCTGAGGAGGCTGCCCGTCCCCGGACGCGTCCGCTCCCGCGACTTCCACTGACCTCGCCGGATCTCACAGGCCGGTGAAGCGGTCCCCTGGGCGGGCGTGCCGGGCCGCGAGCAGGTCGGACACCGTCACCAGCGTGTAGCCCTCACCCTTCAGCCGCGCCACGATCCGCGGGACGGCGTCCACGGACGTCCCGTAGGTGTCGTGCATGAGGATCACCCCGCCCGGGCGCGCGCCGCCCACGGCCCGGTCGGCGACGGCGGCAGGGTCCTGGTCGCGCCAGTCCAGCGTGTCCGCGTTCCACAGCACCTGGACGAGGCCGAGCGAACGCGCGACATCCGTGACCACCCCGTTGGACGCGCCGTACGGTGGCCGCAGCAGCACCGGGGCGCGGCCGGTGATCCGCCGGACGGTGTCCTGTGTCTGCTGCACCTCCGCGTGCACCTGGATCGGCGCGAGACGCGTCAGATCGCGGTGGCAGCGCGTGTGGTCCCCGATCTCATGGCCCTCGGCGGCCATGCGCCGCACCACCTGCGGATGGGCCGCCGCGTTCGCGCCGACCACGAAGAACGTCGCGCGGGCGTCCGCGCGGTCCAGCGCGTCCAGCAACCGGGGCGTGTCGGGCCCGGGGCCGTCGTCGAAGGTCAGGGCCACGCACTTGGCGACGCTGCAGTTCACGCGCGCGGACGGCACCCGCGTCCGGACGTCCCTTGTCGCCGTGGGAACGTCCGCGCCGAGGGTGAGCCGAGGACGCGGTGCCAGGGACGCGGCTCGGGCACGGCGCCCGAGGTCCGACAACAGCGGTTCGAACTCCCGTGCGGACAGCGCGACGGCGACGCGCCCGGGCGCGTCCGGAGCCACCGAATGGTCGCTGAACTCCACGACCAGCTCGCCGTCGTCGTTGAACGCCATCGACGAGAAGGTCTCTGGGAAGGCGGTGACGCGTTTGGGGTCGGCCTTGGCCTCGATCCGCGCGCGCACGAGCTCGGCCAGGCGTTCCAGATCGCGCTCGCCGTTCACCAAGGCGTCCGAGCCGACGGCCTTCCCGGTGGTGCCGTCGTACCAGTACGTGCGGCGGGTCTCGCCCACGTCCGCACCCTGCGATTTCCAGTTCACGAGCCGGACGCCGACGACGTTCCCCGACGCGGCGGTCAGCGACCACTGGACGTTCAGCTCCGGCACCAGCCCACCGAGCTCGGCCCGTCCACTGGTGATGTCGCGCTCGTACGGGTCGGCCAGGTCGTCCACGGCACGGGCGAGCCGTTCGGTCAGCGCCTCCGCGCCGGGGACGACCGGATAGGTGGTGAAGAGGCGGTGCCGCTTGTCGGTCGCACTGCGGGTGACGGTCTCCAGGCCGGTGACGGACGCGGGTTCCACGACGTGCGGGAGGGTCGGGTCCAGGGCGATCTGCCGCGCCGCCCGCGGGCCGCCGTCCGCGGGCGCGCAGCCGGCGACCGTGACGCCGAGCGCCAACCCCGCCGCGAGCAGGGCCGCTGTTCCGCGCCGCCGCACCGGTCGCACGCCACCCCCACCGCACAATCCAGACCAATCAGACAGACCGGCAGACTATGGCCGTCCCGGTGGCGGTGGCCGCAGATCCGGACAGGCATGAACGAGGTTTGCCCCACCTCCGATTCTCCTTTACCTCCATTTGACATTCCCTTGGCACTGGCCCTACTGACCTGGGCTCTGTCATGGTGTGACCGTCGGGGGAATCCGCGCGGGTGGGCGGAGTTCAGGGACGCAGGGTGATGCCCATGGCGGGTCGGCCGCTGGAACCGGACGACCCGGTGCGCGTCGGCGCGTACCGGATCGAGTCCAAGATCGGCGAAGGCGGGATGGGCGCGGTCTACCTCGGCCGCGCCGAGGACGGACGCCGCGTCGCGGTCAAGGTCGTCCGGCCCGAGCTCGCCGGGGACCGGGCCTTCCTCGCGCGCTTCCACGACGAGGCCGTCAACGCCGAACGGGTCGCGTCGTTCTGCACCGCGCAGGTGTACGAGCACGGCCGCGACCTCGGCCTCGCCTACCTGGTCACCGAGTACATCGAGGGCCCGTCGCTCCAGCAGCACATGCTGCAGCGGGGGCCGCTGAGCCCCGGCATGCTGCACGGCGTGGCGGTCGGGGTCGCGGCGGCGCTGGTCGCGATCCACTCGGCCGGACTCGTCCACCGCGACCTCAAGCCCAGCAACGTGCTGCTGTCCCTGACCGGACCGCGCGTCATCGACTTCGGGATCGCCCGCGCGCTGGACGTCGCGGTCTCCCACACCCGCACCGGCCAGGTCGTCGGGACGCCCGGGTACATCGCGCCCGAGCAGGTCGGCGGGCACGAGCTGACCCCGGCGGTGGACGTGTTCGCCTGGGGCTGCCTGGTCGCCTACGCCGCCGGCGGGCAGAACCCGTTCGGCAGCGGCTCGTTCGAAGTCATGATCGCGCGGTCGCTGCACGGCGAGCCCGACCTCGCCGCGGTCACCACCGAGCCGCTGGCCGGCCTCGTCCGGCGGGCGCTCGCCAAGGACCCCAAGAACCGCCCGAGCGCGCAGGACCTCCTGCTCGGCCTGGTCGGCGGCGCGTCCGACGCCGCCGTGTCGACCACGCTGAACGAGGCATGGGACGAGCCCCTCCGACAGGCGTCCCCCCAGCCACAGGCCAGGGACGTCCGCGTCGTCCCCACACCGAACACCGTCCCCACACCGAACGTCGCTCCCACACCGAACGTCGCCCCCGCACCGAACGTGGACGCCGCGACGCACCCCCCGACCGACGTGGCACGGATCGAGCGCACGCACCCGCCCACCGAGGTCGCCAGGGTCAGCCACCAAGAACACGGACCCCCTGCCCCCATCCCAGGAGGCCCAGCAGGCCCAGGAGCACCTTCCGGCCATCGCCCCACGCGCGTCGCGCCGAAACACCGCGCCCGTCCCGTCCTCGTGGCGCTCGCCGTCGTGGTGGTCGCGGCGGCCGGGGGCGGCACCGCCTACCTGCTCTCGAACAAGAAGCACGACTCGCCGGCCAAGGGCGGCAGTTCGGGCGCGTCCGCCGCGGCGTTCCCCAACGAGACGATGCTCGTCCGCCAGGACACCGCTCCCGGCTGGCCACAGACCTGTCACGCCCGTATCTCCCGCTACTCGGCGAACACGGGCGCGGCGCCCTCGGCCGTGACGTCCGGGAGCTGCGACATGCTGCCCGCCTACGCGCCCGGCCTGGGCAAGTTCTCCTTCACCCGGAAGACCGGCGGCGGGAACCAGCTCTGGACGGCCGACCCCGACGGCTCGAACGCGGCCGAGCTCGTCGGCGCGATCGGCGGCGGACGGACCACCTGGTCCCCCGACGGCCGCCGCATCGCCTACTTCACCAAGGACGGCACCGGCGTCAACCAGCTCTACATCGTCACCGTCGCGGACGGGAAGACCACGCGGATCACCACGGACGGCTCGGCCAAGGACGACCCGTCCTGGGGGCCGTCCGGCAAGATCGCGTTCTTCGGCGACACGTCCGGGCAGAACCAGATCTACGTGCTCGACCCCCAGCACCCCGACCTGCCCCGCGTCCGGCTGACCGGCGACAACGTGTTCTCCAAGGACCCGTCGTGGTCCCCGGACGGCACGCGCCTGGCGTTCACCCGCGGCGCGTACCCGCACGGCGAGATCTGGGTCATGCAGGCCGACGGGTCCGGCGCGCACCGCCTGGTGAGCTCGTCCGAGCACGACATGGACCCGGTGTGGTCCCGCGACGGCGCCTGGATCGCCTACACCCGCGGTCCGTACGCCGCGCCCGTGGTCCGCGCGGTGCGCGCGGACGGCACGGGCGACCGGAGGGTCAGTCCCCAGGGCGCGTCCCTCGCTCACCCGGGCTGGTGACGGGGCGCTCCCGCCCGAGGCGGCTCGGCCACCACATGCGCGCGCCCACGTCCAGGTTCAGGGCCGTGACCAGCACCGACCGGACGACGAAGGTGTCCAGCAGCACGCCGAACGCGACGGTGAAGCCGAGCGCGGTCACGAAGACGAGCGGCAGCGAGCCGAGCGCGGCGAACGTCCCGGCGAGGACGGCCCCCGCCGAGGTGATCACACCGCCGGTGGCGGCGAGGCCGATGAGCGCGCCTCGGCGCATGCCGTGCCGCTTGGCCTCCTCGTGCACGCGCGTCATGAGGAAGATGTTGTAGTCCGTGCCGAGCGCGACGAGGAAGACGAACGTCCATAGCGGGAAGGACTGGTCGACCCCCGCGAACCCGAATACGTGCTTGAACATCACCGCGCTCACCCCGAGGGCCGCCGTGTAGGACAGCACCACCGTCAGCACCAGGACCACAGGCGCGACCACCGCCCGCAGCAACAGTCCGAGGATCAGGACCACGACGCCCAGGACGATCGGGATGACGAGCCACTGGTCATGCCGGGACGCCGTGTTGACGTCGAGCGTGAACGCCGACCCGCCCCCGACCTTCGCCGCCGCGTCCGGGACCCGGTGGACGATGCTCCGCGCGTCCCTGACGGTCCGGAACGCGGCGCCGCTGTCGGCCGGGGCCGTCAGCGTGCCCTCCATGTACGCGACACCGCCCCGGGACGGCCCGACCTGGTGGACGCCGACGATGCCCGGCACCCCCGACGCCGCCGCCTGCACCTGCGGCTGCTGCGCCGCGTTCGAGACGATCACGACGGGCGAGCCGGTCCCGGCCGGGAAGTGCCTGGTCAGCACCTCCTCGCCGGTGACCGAGTCGGGCTTGCCGGAGCTGAAGGCGTCCTTGTTGGCGACCGGCCCGGTGTGCAGGCTGAACAGCCCGGCGGACAGCACCCCGAGCACGACGGCGGTCCCGAGCCAGGTGACACGCGGGCGCATCGCGATGCGCGTCCCGGTCCGCGCCCACAGGCCGCTCTCGGTCGGCTCGGTGGTCCCGTACGCGGGACGCCGCGGCCAGAAGACCCAGCGGCCGAGCGCGACGAGGATCGCGGGCAGCAGCGTGACCTCGGCGAGCAGCGCGACGGCCACGCCGACCGCCATGACCGGGCCCATGCTCTTGGTCGAGTTCAGCTCGGCGACCAGCAGCACCAGCATGCTGATCGAGACCGTGGTGCCGCTCGCGATGATCGCGGGTCCGGCGCGGCGCAGGGCGATCGCCATCGCCTCGTGCCGGTCGCGGTGCCGCCGCAGTTCCTCACGGTAGCGGGCGATGAGCAGCAGCGCGTAGTCGGTGCCCGCGCCGAACACCAGCACGGTCAGGATGAACGTCGCCTGCCCGTTCACCGTGAGCCCCGCGTGCCTCGCCAGCAGGTACACGACCCCCTGCCCGGCCTCCAGGGCGAAGAACACGCAGATCAGCGGCATCATCCAGAGCACCGGGCTGCGGTAGGTGAGCAGCAGGATCAGGATCACGATCGCCGCGGTGATCAGCAGCAGCGTCTTGTCGAAGCCGCCGAACACGTTGCCGAAGTCGCCGCCGTACCCGGCCGGGCCGGTGACGTGCGCGGACAGCCCGGCCGGGTTCCCGTTCCGGGTGATCCCGCGGAAGTCCTTCACGCCCGCGCCGAGCAGGTCCCACCCGGACGACCCGACCTTGACGTTGACGATCGTCTGCAGGGCCCGCCCGTCCCGGGAGACGACCGGCCCCTGCACGGACGCGACGATGGGCCGCCGCGGCTGCCCCTTCGACTTGCCGGTGACGGCCTTCAGCGCGGCCGCGTCGGCGGTCGCCTTGGCCCGGTCCGCGGCCGTGACCGCGCCGCCGGCCCGCTCGTAGACGACCACGGCCGGGTACTCGTCGGACGGCACGAACGGCTTGGACAGCTTGAACGCCTCGGTCGACTCGGCGTTCTTCGGCAGCCACGACGAGGCGTCGTTCTTCTGCACGTGGACGAGCCTGCCCGCGAGCGGGGACGCGATCATGACGATCACGACCCAGACGACGATGACCACCCATTTGCTCCACCGTCCGCACGGCAGCGCGGAGATCCTGCCCGTCATCGCACCCTCGCAAGCGTGGTCGCCCGCTCCCAGTGCAACCCCGCCGTCAGGGCAGGTCAAGACATGTCGCGTTGTTACAAGGAACAGTAAAGTTCCCTGGCCATAAGCCCGCAGGTGACCGCGACCTCCCCGTCCGCAAGCGGCCAGCAGAGACCCCGGAACCGCACCGGCCGCTCGTCGGCCTCCGGGCGGGTCAGCCGGTGATCATGTCGAGGCGGCGCAGGATGACGCCCTCGCGCAGCGCCCACGGGCAGACCTCGAGGACGCGCAGCCCGAACAGGTCCATCGCGGCGTCCGCGACGACCGCCCCGGCGGGCAGCAGCGCCGCGCGCCGCTCGGACACGCCGGGCAGCGACGCCCGCTCGGCCGCCGGCATCCGGGCGAGCTCGTCCACCCACTCGGTGAGGCCCGAGTGCTTCAGCTCGCGCCGCGCGAGCGGGCCGTCCGAGGACGGCGGCGCGCCGGTGATCCGGGCGAGCTGGCGGAAGGTCTTGGACGTGGCGACCGCGTGGTCCGGCCTGCCGTAGCGGGAGATCTCCCCCACCCGCCGGGCGATCTCGGCGCGGACGTGCCGGCGCAGCTCCCGCACCCGCTCGGCGGACGGCGGGTCGGACTCGAACCACTCGCGGGTGAGCCGGCCGACGCCGAGCGGCAGCGAGATCGCGACGTCCGGGTCCTCGTCGATGCCGGTCGCGAGCTCCAGCGAGCCGCCGCCGATGTCCATCACCAGCAGCCGCCCGGACGACCAGCCGAACCAGCGGCGCACGGCGAGGAAGGTCAGCCGCGCCTCCTCCGGACCGGGCAGCACCTGGATGTCCACCCCGGTCGAGGCGTGCAGCCGGGCCAGCACCTCGGCGCCGTTGCCCGCCTCGCGGACGGCGGAGGTCGCGAAGGCGACCAGGTCCTCGACGCCCTTGTCCTCGGCGATGCGCAGCGCGTCCCGGACGAACGCGGTCAGCCGCGCCTCGCCCTCCTCGGTCAGCCGGTCGCCCTCGAGGTGGGCGGCCAGGCGCATCTCCTCCTTGTGGGAGAAGGCGGGCAGGGGCCGGGCCCCCCGATGGGCGTCCACCACGAGCAGATGCACCGTGTTGGACCCGACGTCCAGCACACCGAGTCGCATGGGTGGAACGCTATAGGGACAGGCCGCCCGATACCGAATCCGTCCCCGGGCGGTATCGGTCCCGGTCAGCCGGCGGCGCCCGCCCGGGCCGGTTCAGTCGTCGTGCTTGTCCTCGGTGAGGGCGTCCACGCAGACGGCGACGGCGATCGCGAGCGGGACGTCGTATCCGTCCACGATGTCCACGGCGTAGGTGTCGCGGACGCGGAACCAGCGGCGCGAGATGAGCGCGACCGGGCCCTCCTCACCCTCGATCCCGTACTCCTTGTCGAGCAGGTCGCCGCGGACCGTCCACTCGCCGCCGCCCTCGTGGTCGACCTTGAGCTGGTCGCGGAACAGCGTGAAGTGCTTCTTGTGCACGGTCGCGACCTTGTCGCCGCCGCGCTCGATCACCATCACGTCGTGGACGCTCATCAGCTTCTTGCGGATGACGGCCACGACCTCGCCCTCGCGGGTCTTCAGCTCGAACGTCTGGCGGATCCGCAAAGCCTTGCCGTCGACCAGGAAGACCTTCTGGCCGTTCTCGTCCTCGACCCAGAAATCCTCGCCGATCCCGAACACCCGGTCGCGAATGAGGAACTTCATTCCCGCATGCCTCCGTCCCCGCGGCGGAGGGGTTCGCCGCTACGGATACCGTGGCGGACGTGAGTGAGGACACGCAACCCGCGGCCCGCTGGCGGGTGCCGCCCGCCCAGACCGCCGTGAAGATCGCGGCGACCGCCGTGCTCGCCGCGCTGGCGCTGCTCTCGCTGGACGATCCGCAGTTCCTGCTGCTCACCGGGGTGGCGGCCGTCGGCGCGGCCGCGCTCGCCGTCCGCGACGTGCTCGCCCCGGTCCGCCTGGAGGCCGACGCGGACGGGCTGACCGCCGTGCGCGGCTACGCGACGCGGACACGGCTGGAGTGGCCGCGGGTCACCGCCGTCCGGGTGGACGAGCGCAAGCGGCTGTTCAGCAAGACGCTGCTGCTCGAGATCGAGACCGAGGACGACCTGATCATGCTCAGCCGGTTCGACCTGGGCGCGGACGTCCGCGACGTCGCCGAGACCCTGACCGGCCTGCGCGACCAGGCCACGGCCTGAGAACGACGACGGCCCGGGCCTGAGGCCCGGGCCGTCGTCGAGGAACCGCTGGTCAGACGGGCAGCGGTTCGCCCTCGGCCGGATAGGACGACTGGGCGCCCTCGCCCCGCACCGCCGCCGCGCCCACCCGGACCGCGAACCGCGCCGCGGCCTCCAGGTCGTCGCCGCGCGCGAGCCGCAGGCAGAGGGCCGCGGTGAACGCGTCCCCGGCGCCGGTCGTGTCGACCGGGTCGACCTTCGGCGACTCGACGGTCCGGACGCCGTCGCGGGTGGCGACGAGCGCCCCGTCCGCGCCGAGGGTGATCACGACCGACCTCGGGCCCAGTTCCAGCAGGCAGGTCGCCAGCGTGGCCGGGGCGTCGGACGGGTCGCCGCCGGGCAGCAGGAACGCCGCCTCGTGCTCGTTGACCACGAGTGGGTCGCAGAGTTCGAGCAGGTCGGACGGCACGGACGCCGCGGGCGACAGGTTCAGCACCACGCGCGCCCCGGCGTCCACCGCCGTGCGGGCGGCCGCCGCGACGGTCGGCTGCGGGATCTCCAGTTGCAGCGACACCACGGCCGCGCCCTCGATCAGCTCGCGGGCGGACAGGACGTCGTGCTTGGTGAGCCGGCCGTTCGCGCCCGGCGACACGATGATGCTGTTGTCGCCGTCCGGGCCGACCGTGATCAGCGCGACCCCGGACGGCCCCTCGGAGGTCAGCAGGTGCGACACGTCCACCCCGGCGGCGCCGAGCGCGGCGCGCAGCAGGGCGCCGTTCCCGTCGTCGCCGGTGCGGGCCAGGATGGCGACCCGGCCGCCGAGCCGTCCGGCGGCGACGGCCTGGTTGGCGCCCTTGCCGCCGGGCAGCGTGGTGAGGTCGGAGCCGAGCACCGTCTCTCCCGGTCCGGGCCGCCGGTCGACCCTGACGACCAGGTCGGCGTTCACCGACCCCACCACGACCACCTCGTGCGCCATCCGCTTCTCCCCTGTGTCCGGCCTGCGTCTACCGTGCGTCAGCCCGCGAACTGGTCGGCGTTCTCGCGGGTCGCGACCTTCACCGGCACCGCGTTCGTCGGGTCGATCTTCTCACCCTGGGCCGCCTTGACCGCGCTCTGCACCGCCATCCGGCCGAGCAGCCGCGGCTGCTGCGCGACGGTCGCGAACAGCGTGCCCGCCTTGACCGCCTTGACGCCGTCGGGGGTGCCGTCGAAGCCGACGACCTTGACCTGCGATCCGGCCTTGTTCCCGAGCGCCTTGATCGCGCCGAGCGCCATCTCGTCGTTCTCGGCGAACACGCCGTTCACGTCGGGGTGCGACTGGAGCAGGTTGGTCATGACGTCCAGGCCCTTGGTCCGGTCGAAGTCCGCGGGCTGCTTGGCGACGACCTGGATGCCGGGGTACTGCTTGATGCCCTCCTCGAAGCCCTGGCCGCGTTCGCGGGAGGCCGAGGTGCCCGGCTGGCCCTGGATGATCACGATCTTGCCGTGCCCGCCGAGCGCGTCCGCGAGCGTCTTGGCCGCGTCCCGGCCGCCCGCGACGTTGTCGGAGGCCACGAACTGGGCCACCTGCGCGCCGTTCACGGTGCGGTCGGCGGCGACCACCGGGATGCCCGCGCGGTTGGCGGCCTGGACCGCGGGCGCGGCGGCGTCGGAGTCGACCGGGTTGACCACGATGGCCTTCATGCCCTGGCTGCTGTAGTTCTGCACCTGGTTGACCTGCTGGGACGCGTCGTTCTGCGCGTCCTGGACGCTCAGGGTGACGCCCTCCTTCTTCGCCTCCTCCTGCGCTCCGTCGCGGAACTGGACGAAGAACGGGTTGTTCAGCGTGGAGACCGACAGGCCGATCTTGATGTTCGCGTGGCCACCGCCCGCGACGCCCGATCCGCCGGACTTGTTCCCGGTGGACGCGACGCCGACCGCGATCGCCACGACCGCCGCGAGGGCGACGGCCGCGCCGGCCCACGCCTTCCGGGACGACAGCCGCAGCCCCTTGCGCCGGACGGTGTCCAGCAGGACGGCGAGGGCGATCACGACGCCGATCACGACCTGCTGCCAGAAGGCCGACACCTCGAGCAGGTTCAGCCCGTTGCGCAGGACGGCGAGGATCAGCGCGCCGACCAGGGTGCCGAACGCGCGGCCCTTGCCGCCCGCGAGGCTCGCGCCGCCGATGACGACGGCGGCGATGGCGTCCAGCTCGTAGCCGTTGGCGGCCTGCGGCTGCGCCGAGGCGAGCCGGGAGGCAAGGACGACGCCCGCGACCGCCGCGAACGCGCCGGACAGGGCGTAGGTGACGAGCTTCTGCCGGTCCACCCGGATGCCGGACAGCCGGGCGGCCTCCTCGTTGCCGCCGATGGCGTACATCGCACGGCCCGAGTAGGTGCGGGCCAGGACGACGGCGGTGATCCCGCCCATCGCCAGCATCACCAGGACGGGCACCGGCAGGTACTTGCCGATGGTGTCGCCGAGGTGGGTGACCGCGGACGGCAGCGGGATCGGGCTGCCGTCGGAGATCACCAGCGCCAGGCCGCGCGCCACGCCGAGCATCGCGAGGGTCGCGATGAACGGCGGCAGCTGCCCGTAGGTGATCAGCAGGCCGTTGACCAGCCCGGCGGCGATGCCGACGAGCACGGCCAGGACCAGCGCGACGGGCCACGGCACGCCGTGGTTCGTGGCCGTCCAGGCCAGCACGACCGCCGACAGGGCGGCGACCGCGCCGACCGACAGGTCGATGCCGCCGGTGACGATGACGAAGGTGACGCCGAAGGCGAGGATGGCGGTCACAGCCGCCTGGACGCCGACGTTCAGCAGGTTCGTGACGGTGAGGAAGTCGCTGGACATCAGCGCCAGGACGACCACCAGGACGACCAGCCCGGCCAGCGCCCCGTTCTCCCCGAGGAACCGCCGGGCCAGGCTCGCTGCGTTGCTCTGCCCCGTCTCGCGGGGTGTGGTGGTGCTCATGATTCGGGGTCCTTCTGGGAGTTCTCAGGGGTGCTCGCCACCGCGAGCTCCATGACCGCGTCCTGGGTGGCCTCGGCGGACGCCAGCTCGCCGGCGATCCGGCCGCGTGACATGACCAGGACCCGGTCGCTCATCCCCAGCACCTCGGGCAGGTCGCTGGAGATCATCAGCACGGCCCGTCCGGCCGCGGTGAGCCGGTTGACCAGCTGGTAGATCTCGACCTTCGCGCCGACGTCGACGCCGCGGGTCGGCTCGTCCAGGACGAGCACCCGGGCGTCGGCGAGCAGCCACTTGCCGATCACGACCTTCTGCTGGTTGCCGCCCGACAGCGTGCGGACCTCCTGGCCGAGGCCGTGCATCCGCACGCCGAGCCGGTCCGCCATGCCAGCGGCCTCGGCGCGGTGCTTGGAACGGTCCACCAGGCCGCCGCGGCTGGCCTCGCCGAGCGTGACCAGGCCGAGGTTCTCACCGACGTCCGCGCCGAGCACCAGGCCCTGGCCCTTGCGGTCCTCGGGGACCAGGCCGAGGCCCGCCTCCCGCGCCGCGTGGACCGAGCCCGGCGGCAGCCGCCTGCCGTCCACGACCACCTCGCCGGCGTCGTAGCGATCGGCGCCGAACAGCGCGCGGGCGACCTCGGTGCGGCCCGCGCCGACCAGGCCCGCGAGGCCGACGACCTCGCCCGCCCGGACCTCGAACGACACGTCCTGGAAGGCGCCCTCGCGGCCGAGGCCGCGCACCTCCAGCAGGACCGGGCCGGGCTCGGTCCGCTCACGCGGGTACTGCTGCTCGATCGACCGGCCGACCATCAGCCGGACCAGCTCGCGCTCGGGCGTGTCCGCCGGGACCCGCCCGACCGAGCGGCCGTCGCGCAGCACCGTCACCCGGTCCCCGATGCGGGGGATCTCCTCCAGGTGGTGGGTGATGAACACGACCGCGACGCCCTGGTCGCGCAGCCCGGACACGATCTCGAACAGCCGGTCCACCTCGCCGGTGGTCAGCACGGCGGTCGGCTCGTCCATGATCAGGATCCGCGCGTCCAGGCCGAGCGCCTTGGCGATCTCGACCATCTGCGCGCGGGCGATGCCGAGGTCGCCCATCCGGGTGCCCGGGTCGACGTCCACCCCGACGCGGGCCAGCAGCTCGCGCGCCCGCGCGTTCATCGCCCGCTTGTCGACCAGCCCGAACCGGCGCGGCTGGCGGCCGAGGAACAGGTTCTCGGCGACGGTCAGCTCGGGGACGAGGTTGAACTCCTGGTAGATGGTCGCGATGCCGAGCGCCGCGGCGTCCTGCGCCGAGCGGATCACGGCGGGCTTCCCGTCCACCTCGATCGTGCCCTCGTCCGGACGGTGCGCCCCGGACAGCGTCTTGATCAGCGTGCTCTTCCCGGCGCCGTTCTCGCCGAGCAGCACATGCACCTCGCCAGGACCGAGGTCGAAGTCGACCCCGTCCAGCGCCTGCACGCCCGGGAAGCCCTTACGCAGGCCCCGCACGCGCAGGATCTCCCCGGATCTCCCGGTGCTCATGCCGGAACGCTCCCTTCGTCATGCCTTCCGCTCCGCGGACCTGCGGGCTTTCCGCTCCGCGGGGCTTCCCGCGGCTCGCCGCAGGACCCGCGGACGACCAGTCGCGCCCGCAGCGTGACCGTCTCGACCTCCCGCCCGGCCACACGCTCGGCGAGCGCGCGCACGGCGCGGCGGCCGAGCTCCTGGACGGGCTGGGCGATCGCGGTCAGCGGCGGGTCGAGATGGAGGAACCAGGGCACGTCGTCGTACGAGGCGAGCGCGACGTCCCCCGGGATGGACAGCCCGCGCGCGTGGATCTCGTCCAGCGCGCCGAGGGCCATCAGGTTGTCCCCGGCGACCACGGCGTCGGGGGGTTCGGGAAGGTCGAGCAGCCGGGCGAGGGCGGCGCGGCCGCTGGCCGCCTGGAAGTCGCCCTCCTCCAGGTACTCGGGCCGCACCGGCAGGCCGCGCCGGGCGAGGGCGCACGCGAACGCGTCGGTGCGCTCGCGCCCCGTCGACAGGATGGCCGGGCCGGACACGAACGCCAGGCGTTCGCGGCCGAGGCCGAGCAGGTGCCCGACGAGCTCGTCGATCGCGTCCGCGCCGTCCGCGCGGACGGTCGGGACGTCGAGGCCGTGCAGCGTGCGGTCCAGGAACACGACCGGGGTGCCGGACTCGACGGTGTCGCGGACCAGCGGCGTCAGCTCGGCGGTCGGGCACAGCAGCAGGCCGTCGACGCGGCGTTCCAGCAGGGTCCGGACGTAGTCGTCCTGGCGGTCGGGGCGCTCGTCGGCGTTGCCGATCACCACCGCGTAGCCGGCGATGCGCGCCTCGTCCTCGACGGCGCGCGCCAGCTCGGTGAAGAACGGGTTGAGGATGTCGCCGATGACCAGCCCGATCGTGCCGGTCGCGTCGGTGCGCAGCGAGCGCGCGACCGCGTTGCGCCGGTAGCCGAGCCGCTCGACGGCCGCCAGCACGCGGGCGCGGTTGCTCTCCGACACGGTCGCGTTGTCGTTCAGCACGCGCGAGACCGTGGCGACCGAGACGCCCGCCAGCCGCGCCACGTCCTTGACACTGGCCTGGGCCATGCGCCCCACCCCCTCTCGGAAGCCGGTGATGTAATCGTTTACATCGCTCGTGTAAACGATTACACCATCACCCTCATTCCCGCAAAACCCACGGAGATCAGGAGGCGCTCAGGTCACCGTCCGGCAAGGGCCCGGGTGCGGCGGACGGCTACCGTCCGGCGAACAGGCGGGCGACCAGTTCGCCCCGGCTGGACACGCCGAGCTTGCCGAACACCGCCTTGAGATGGCCGCGCACGGTGTGCGGCGAGATCACCAGCGTCTCCGCGATCGGCCCGGTGCCGAGGCCCCGCGCGACCAGCCGAGCGATCTCCAGCTCGCGCGGGGTCAGCCCGTACGCCTCGGCGACCAGGACGCCCAGGTCGGCGGCCGACGCCGGTTCGATCACCAGCGCGACCGGACCGGGCGCACCGTCCGGGCCGTCCAGGCAGGACGCGTGGCACACCAGCCAGCGGCCGTCCCCGGCGCGGACCCGCGTCCGCGCGCCACCGCGTTCACGTCCCCGGGCGACCGCCCTGGCCTGGAGCGCCGCGCCCGCCGCCCAGATCGGCAGGCGCAGGCCCAGGCGGGACGGCACGAGCGGGCCGTCCGGCAGCGCGGCCAGGTAGGCGCGGGCCTCGGCGTTGGCCGAGGTCGCCTCGCCGCGCTCGTCGAACAGCACCAGGCCCGGCACGGAGGCCCCGGCGGCCCCCACGGGTCCGGCGGGACGCGCGAACCGCCGCAGCAGCCCCGCCAGCGGCCCCGACAGGGCGGCCAGCAGCGCGACGTCCTCCGGCCCGAACTCCCTGGCCCGGCGGCCGGTCCGGAACAGGCTGACCAGGCCCCACGGGCGGTCCCCGATCCGCAGCACGGCCCGCAGCTCGTCGTGGACGCCCTGGTCGCCGAGGACCCGCCGGAACCGGGAGCTGCGCGCGGGCAGCCCGCCGGTCGCGGCCCGCAGCCCGGCCGCCGGGACGGCCGACCGGGCGAGATCACGGAACGGCAGGACGTTCTCCTCCAGCAGCTCGCTCTCCCAGTACGCGGCGCAGCGGTCGCCGCCGAGCCCCTCCACCAGCATCGGCGCGGTGACGAGGCCCGTCTCGGGGTCGCTGGCCGTCCAGACGGCCGCGTCGAAGCGCAGCAGCGGCCGCAGCCGGGACGACACGCGGGCGAACAGGTCGAGCGGGCCCGCGGCGCGTTCGGCCACGTGGAGGACGGCGGCGTTCCGTTCGGACGGCATGATGATCACTCTGTCCGGTGCGGACCCCGGTCACCACCCCCCACCTGAGGGGGTGCCGTCCGGGCGAGCGCCGCGGACGGGGCATGGCGCCCCGGCCGCGCCGGTCGCGAGACTCGGGGCCCACCGAACGACCCCCGAGAGGAACGACCCATGCGAATCGCGATCATCGGAGCGGGCCCCGCCGCCGTCGGCCTGATCGACACCCTCACGCACCCGGGCGCGGACGGCACCGTGCCCGACGTCGCCGTGCCCGATGTCGTGGTGTTCGACCCGTCCCCCCACCCCTGGCGGGGACGGCCCTACGCACCCGACCTGGACAGCGTGCTCGTGAACGTCCCGCCCGCGATCATGTCGGTGCGGCACGGCGACCGGGAGCACTACGCCTCCTGGCTCGGCGAGCGCGGCGCGGCCTACTTCGACCCCCTGCTGGGCGCGCCGCTCGCCCCGCGCGCCCTGTACGGCGAGTACCTGGAGGAGACGGCCGGGAAGGCGATGGCCGCCGGGAACGTCCGGCTGGTCCCGTCGCGGGTCGTCGCCGTGACCCGCGACCTGCGGATCCGCACCGAGGACGGCCACGAGCACGAGGCCGACCGGCTCGTGCTCTGCGTCGGCTCCGGCACCCCGTCCGACCTCTACGGCCTGGACGGCGCCCCCGGGTACGTCACCGACCCCTACCCGCTGGCCCGCACGCTGGCGGACGTGCGCCCGGAGGCGTCCGTCGCGATCATCGGCAGCAGGCTCACCGCCGTGGACGTGGCCGTGTCCCTCGCCGCGCGCGGCCACCAGGGCCCGATCTCGCTGGTGTCGCGCGGCGGGATGCTCCCGCACGTCTGGCAGCGCCCGGACGACTACCGGCCCGAGCACCTCACCGTCGAGGCGGTCGAGGCGCTCGGCGCGGACGTGACCCTGGCGCGCCTCCACGACCTGCTGCGCGCCGAGCTGGACGGCCTCGGCGAGGACATCGCCGACCTGGAGGCCGACCTGCGCGCCGCCGCCACCGAGGCCCCGGCCGTCCGGCTGCGCCGCCAGATCGAGATGGTGGACACCCGCTCGCAGGCGCGGCGGCTGGTCCAGGACGCCTGCCACGGCGTCATGGCGACCGCCTGGCCGCTGCTGCCCGAGGCGGACCGGGCGACGCTGCGGCGGCACGCGCGGCTGGCGGTGTCGCTGGCGTCCCCGATGGTCCCGGTGAACGCCGTGCGCATGCTGGCGCTCTATGACTCCGGGCAGCTGGACTCGGTCGCGGACGTCCGGGCCGTCCGGGCCGCGGGCGGGGGCTTCGTGATCGAGACCGGCGGCGGGTCGCGCCACGCGGACGTGGTCGTGAACGCGGTGAACCCGCCGCCCGGGTCCGTCCCGCGAGCCGCCGCCGAGCTGGTCGGCACGCTGCTGGACGAGGGGCTCGCGGCGCGGCATCCGGACGGCGGGTTCCTGCCGTCCGACCCGCGCGTCCACGTCGTCGGCGACCTGCGCGGCGGCCGTCCGTTCCTGACGGGCGGCATCCCGGACGTCGCCCGCGGGGCGGCGCGGGCCGCCCGGGCGCTCACCGGAGGGTGATCAGGGCCCGGCGGGCGTGAGGGAGGCCAGGTCGACGAGGCCCGCGAGATCCTCGATGGAGGCGTACCAGCCTCGGCCGACCGGCCGCCCCTCGCGGGTGACCAGGAAGGCCGAGGTGGCGTCGGCGGGGACGCCCGCGAAGTCGGCCCAGGCTCGGTGGGCGCCGTCCAGCGGGACGGCGGTGACGCGCAGGCCGTCCGGGCCCGTCCAGACTTCCATGCACTCCACGCTACCGATCCACTACACAGTGGCATCGAACCGGGGGTTGACCCCGGGCGAGGAGCGATCGATGATCGGCGGATCCCCTCGGGAGGTCCTCCATGGCGGATTCCGAATCACCGGCGGCTCCGGACACGGCGCCCTCGGCGCGGGTGGCGGTGGCCGCCGACGTCGATCGGATCGCGGCCGTCCTCGCGCGCGCGTTCGAGGACGACCCGGTGTGGAGCTGGATTCTTCCGGACGAGGCGTCCCGGCTGCGTCGGCTACGGGCGGCGTTCGGGATCCTGCTCCGGGAGGTCCATCTCGGGCACCGCGCGAGCGAGCACACCGGGCGTCACGGCGACATCGAGGCGGCCGCGTTGTGGGATCCGCCCGGCGCGTGGCGGACACCGCTCTCGGCGCAGGCGCGTCAGGCCGTTCCGCTCGTGCGCGCGTTCGGGACGCGCCTTCCGGTCGCCCTGCGCGCCCTGGGACGCGTCGAGGGCCACCATCCGAAGGAACCGCACTGGTACCTGTCGATGATCGGCACTGATCCCCAGGCGCAGGGCAGCGGCCTCGGGACGGTCCTGCTCCGCTCGCGGCTCGACCGGTGCGACGCGTCCGGGGAGGCCGCCTACCTGGAGTCGTCCAAGGAGAGCAACGTCCCGTACTACGAGAAGTTCGGGTTCACGGTGACGCGGGAGCTGCGGCTGCCGGGGAACGGGGCCCCGCCGGTGTGGCTGATGTGGCGGGACCCCGGGGCCGGCTGAGGCGGCGGGTCAGGAGCGCTCGCCCAGGAAGTCCTGGCGGGCGCGGTAGGCGGTGTCGGAGTTGTCGGTGAACATGCCGTCGATGCCCGCCTTGAAGTACGTGTCGTACTCCTTGAAGATCTGGCCGTAGTCACCGGGGGCGGTGCCGTTGCGCAGGTCCTTCGGCAGGAACTGGTTCTCGTTCCGGAAGGTGTAGGGGACGACCTTGAGGCCGGCCTTGTGGGCGTCCTTGACCAGCGGCCCGGGGGTGCCGAGCGAGCCGTCCGCCGTCGGCGGGACGACCATGGACTTCTCCGGCCCGATCCAGTCGGCGTAGCTACGGACGGCCTTGAGGCCCTCGGGCTTGGCCATCTCGCCGAAGGTCGGCCCGTGGCCGGTCGCGACCGTGTCGTACGGCGAGCCGCTGGCGGACATGCACTGCAGGACGGTCACGTGCGGCAGGGCCTTGTGCAGCTGCTGGAGGCTGGTCGGCTCGAAGGACTGGACGACCGTCCGCCCGCCCTTGTCGAAGCCGTTCCGCTTGATCGTCGCGACGACGGTGTTCTCCAGCGGCAGGCCGATCGAGCGGAAGTAGGTCGGGTGCTTGGTCTCGGGGACGATCCCGATCCTGCGGTGGTACTCGCGGGTGAACCGCTTGGCCAGGTCGATGACCTCCTGGAGGGTCAGCACCTGGTAGCGGCCGTTGTAGAGGGTGTTGCGCTGCCGGATGTCGGGCAGCCGCTCGACGGCGCGCAGCGTCTTGATCTCGGCGAGGGTGAAGTCCTCGGTGAACCAGCCGGTGATCTTCGTGCCGTCCACCGTCTTGGTGGTCTTGCGGCCCGCGAACTCCGGGTGGGACGCGACGTCGGTCGTGCCGCCGATCTCGTTCTCGTGGCGGACGACGAGCTGCCCGTCCTTGGTGGCGACCAGGTCGGGCTCGATGAAGTCGGCGCCCATCCGCACGGCCAGCTCGTAGGAGCCCTCCGTGTGCTCGGGCCGGTAGCCGGACGCGCCCCGGTGGCCGATGATCAGCGGCCCGCGGGCGGCGGTCAGGGCGGGCTCGGCCTGCGCGGACGTGGCGGTCGAGGGGGAGGCGGCGGGCAGGGTGGTGACCGCGAGGGCGGCCGCCGGCACCAGCACGGCCGCGGCCGTCGCGAGGGCTCGGGCTCGACGGATCATCGGTCGGGCTCCTTCCGGGGAGGGTTCCGGGGATGTGAGGTCGCCCGGAAGGTACCGAGCGGACGGTGCCCCTGCCGGGAACCCCGCGGTGACGTCCCGGCCAACCTTGATCGCCCGGACGGTGAACGCGCACGCCGGAGGGCCCGCGACCGCGCCCAGAGCGCGGCCACGCCCGGAGAACGCGGAACGCCCCGCCCGGCACAGGGCCGGACGAGGCGTGCGCGAGGAGCGGAGGGCCGGTCAGCCCATCCAGTCGAAGGTGGCCGGGTCGGGTCCGAGCCGCTCGCCCTTGTCCAGCCGGGCGATCGCGGCCATGTCGGCGTCGGTCAGCGCGAAGTCGAACACGTCGATGTTCTCGGCGATCCGGGACGGCGTGACCGACTTCGGGATGACGATGTTGCCGATCTGGACGTGCCAGCGCAGCGCGACCTGCGCCGGGGTCTTGCCGTGCGCCTTGGCGATCCGGGCGAGCTCCGGGTCCTCCAGCAGGCCCCGGCCCTGGCCGAGCGGGCTCCACGCCTCGGTGCGGATGTCGTGCTCCTGGTGGAACGCCCGCAGTTCGGCCTGCTGGAAGTTCGGGTGCAGCTCCACCTGGTTCAGGACCGGCTTGACGTCGGTCTCGGCGAGGAGCCGCTCCAGGGTGCCGATCGTGAAGTTGGACACGCCGATCGCGCGGATCCGGCCGTCCTTGTAGAGCTTCTCGAACGCCCGCCAGGTGTCGACGTAGTTGTCGCGGGCGGGCATCGGCCAGTGGATCAGGTAGAGGTCCAGGACGTCCAGGCCGAGGCGCTCCATGCTGGCGTCGAAGGCGTGCAGCGTGGAGTCGTAGCCGTGGTCGGAGTTGAACAGCTTGGTGGTGACGAACAGGTCGTCCCGGGCGATGCCGGAGCCGCGCAGCGCGCGGCCCGTGCCTGCCTCGTTCTCGTAGGCGCTGGCCGTGTCGATGCTGCGGTAGCCGGTCTCCAGCGCGACGGCGACGGCCTTCTCGGCCTCGTCGTCGGCGACCTGCCAGACCCCGAAGCCGAGCTGCGGCATCTCGACGCCGTTGTTGAGCCGCACGTTGGGTACGGTCACGATCCCCCCATTTGTATGCGCGTGCAAGTACCTCATTCAGGTGTACCAGATACCTGCCCCATGCCCGAAATCCGAGGCCACGAAAGATGTCGGGGTTTCCCACGATGTGGGTCCCGGAGGCGCCGGGCACGATCGGGGGATCGCCACCCCGTACAGGAGCCCCGCCATGCCCTCCGCCGCGCACGCCTCCCCGTCCTCAGGGGCCTCAGCGCCGCTTCCTCCCGGTTTCCGCGTCCCCCCGGCCGTCCAGGTCGCCCGGCTCATGGCCGATCCGCTCGGCTTCTACGAGGCGGGCCGCCGCCGGTTCGGGCCGATCTTCACCCTCCGGTACCCGGGCCTCCCGCCCGAGGTCTGCGTCGCGACCCCCGAGCTCGCCGAGGAGGTCTTCGCCACCGACGGCGGGCCGGGCCGCGCGGGCGAGATGCGGCGCGCGTTCATCGGGCCGCTGGTCGGCGAGGAGTCGCTGCTCTGCCTGGACGGCGAGCCGTGGTGGCGGCACCGCCGCCTGGTCAGCCCCCCGCTGCACGGCCGCGCCGTCGCCGCCTGGGCGGACCGGATCGCCGCGATCGCCGCCGCCGAGGCGGGCCGCTGGCCGGTGGGCGTCGCCATGCCGCTGCGTCCGGCCATGGAGCGGATCACCCTCGAGGTGATCATGCGCGTGGTGTTCGGCATCGAGGACGCGCGGCGGCTCGGCGCGCTGCGCGTCCTGCTGCCCCGGCTGATGCGGCTCGCGGGGTCGGCGGCGCTGGTCCGCATCCCGCCGAACGCGCGCGAGCGGGCGCTCGCCTCGCCGCTGCTCCTGCGCGCGGGCGCGCTGCCCACCACGCGCTACGTCCGCGCGAGGGACGAGGTGGACGCGATCCTCTACGACGAGATCGCGCGCCGCCGCGCCGACCCGGACGCGGCGGCCGGAGCGCCCGACGTGCTGTCGCAGCTCGTCGCCGCGCGCGACGAGGACGGCGAGCCGCTGACCGGACGCGAGATCCGCGACGAGCTGATGACGCTGCTCGCCGCCGGGCACGAGACCACCGCGACCTCGCTGGCGTGGACGTTCGAACGCCTCGTCCGCACCCCGCACGCGATGGACGCGCTCGTCACCGAGCTCACGTCCGGAGCGACCAGCGCGCGTGGCGAGACGTCCTATCTGGAGGCCGTCGTGAAGGAGGGACTGCGCGCGCGCCCGGTCGTGCTCGGCGCGCCGAGACTGCTGGACGACACGGCGAAGATCGGCGGCTACGAGATCCCGGCGGGCTGGTACCTGTCGGCGTCGATCCCGCTGGTGCTGAGCGACCCCGAGGCGTTCCCCTCGCCGGAACGGTTCCGCCCGGAACGGTTCATCGCGGGCGCGTCGTCGCCCGAGGCCGTGGCGCGGGCGAACCGCGCGTGGATTCCGTTCGGCGGCGGCCGCCGCTACTGCGCGGGCGCGCAGCTCGCATTGCTGGAGATGCGCGTCGTGCTCGCCGAGGTACTACGCCGCGTGACGCTGACGGCGGCGCGTCCGGAGGACGAGAAGCGGCGGCTCAAGAACGTCACGCTCGTGCCGGGCAGGTCCGGCCTGGTCATCGCGCGCCCGAGGTCGGACGGCGCGTCCGGGTGAACCCTGTCGGAACCGGACGGAAGAAGATGACGAACAAGGCACGGTCCACTTCAGACGGTTGACACCCGTGCCCTGAGGACGGTTGATAGCACTGTGACGGTCGGGGGGAGCTGATCACTCGCGCCGACCGTCCACTCGATAGAGTGGCCCCCGCGATCGACGCATTCGCGACAAGAGAACCAACACGGCGTATCGACCGCCTGTCTCTGGTGGGGTGTGGACATGGATGGTCGTACGGACCAGCAGCGCGCGGACCGTCCGCGCCCGGCCGGGCACAGTCCGGGCGGCCCCGCGACGGGGCGCGGTCCGGGCGAGCGCGGCGACGGGCGCCCCGGCCAGGTCCCGCTGGTCGGACGGCACGACGTCCTCCAGGTCCTCGACGAGAGCCTCGACGAGGCCGCCGACGGCGTGTTCCGGTTCGTCGCGCTCGCGGGCGAGCCCGGCGCGGGCAAGACGCGGCTGCTCGGCGAACTGACGGCGGGCGCGGTCGCGCGCAAGCTCGCGGTGTCGTCCGGGCGGGCGGCCGAGTTCGAGCAGGAGATGCCGTTCGGCGCCGTCGTCGACGCGCTCGACGACCACCTCGAGGAGCACCTTCCCGAGCTCGGTCCCGCGACCGTGAAGCTGCTGCTCCCGGTCTTCCCCGCGCTCGCCTCCGTCGTGCACGGCACGATGCCGACGGTCACCGGCAACACCCCCGTCGCCCGCTACCAGCTGTTCCGCGCGGTGCGGCGGCTGCTCGAGCAGCTCGCCGCCGAGGACGGCCTCGTCCTCATCCTGGACGACGTGCACTGGGCGGACGAGGCGACGATCGAACTGCTCGACTACCTCGTCCGGCACCCGCCGCGCGCCCGCGTGATGATCGCCGTGGCGTTCCGTCCTGCGCAGGCGTCGGCGCGGCTCGCGGCGCTCGTCGAGGCGTCCGTGCAGGGCGCGTGCGGGCACCGCGTGCGGGTCCGCCCGCTGACCGAGGACGAGGTCGCGCAGCTGCTCGGCCCGGACGTCACCGCGACGCGCTGCCGCGAGCTGTTCGAGGCCAGCGGCGGCAACCCGTTCTACCTGGAGGCGCTCGCCCGCAGCGAGGAGCCGCTCGCCGAGGGGCCGCGCGAGGGCGACATGCCGCCCGCCGTCCGCGCCGCGCTGCAGATGGAACTGAGCGGCCTGTCGCCCGACGCCCTCCGCGTCGCGCGGGGCGCGGCGGTCGCCGCCGACGAGTTCGCCCCGGCGCTGGCGGCCGTCGCCGCCGAGGTGTCCGACCCGGTCGCGCTGTCCGCGCTGGACGAGCTGGTCGCCCGCGACATCGTCCGGCCGGGCGCGGGACGCTTCCGGTTCCGCCACCCGCTCGTTCGGCACGCGGCGTACGGGTCGGCGGCGGCGGGCTGGCGGCTGGCCGCGCACGCCCGCATCGCGACCTACCTCGCGGAGATCGGCGCGCCCGCCGCGGTCCGGGCGCGGCACGTCGAACGGTCCGGACGCGTCGGCGACCGTCCGGCGATCGCCACGCTCGTGGAGGCCGGGCGCGCGTACGCGACGCAGGCGCCGGTGACGGCCGGGCACTGGCTGAAGGCGGCGCTGCGGCTGATGCCGGAGAACGCCCCCGCGGGCGCGGGCCTGCCGTCCCGGCTCGACCTGCTGATGGAACTCGCGCAGGTGCAGTCGGTCGGCGGCGCGCTCACCGAGGGCCGCGAGACCGCGCGCACGCTGCTGCGGCTGCTGCCCGGCGACGCCTACGAGCGGCGCGCGAAGGCGGCCCGGCTCGCCGCGCTGATGGAACGCCAGCTGGACCGTCCGCACGAGGCGCGGTCCCTGCTGCTGGACGAGCTGCGGAACATGCCCGACCCGCGCTCCCCCGCCGCGATCCCGCTGCGGATGCGGCTGGTCGCCGAGCGCACCATGCGGCTGGAGTTCCGCGCCGCGCAGGCCGTCCTGGACCTGATGCCGGACGACTCCGACGACTGGGAGCCGAGCCTGAAGGTCGCGGTCGCCGCGCTGCGCCCGATGCCCGCGTTCGCCGGCGGACGCGTCGCCGACGCGCTGCGCTACGCCGAGGCCGCCGACCGGCTGCTGCACACCGCGCCGAACGAGCACCTGGCCGACTGGATGGACGCGATCGCCTGGCTGTGCTGGGCGGAGACGATGCTCGGCCGGTACCGGACCGCCGCCCGGCACTTCGAGCGCGCGCTCGACGTCGCCCGCGACACCGGGCAGCTGTACGTCGTCACGAACCTGCTCGCGGGGCTCGCCCGCTCCTACGGGACGCTCGGGAACCTGGCGCAGGCCGCGTCCGCCGCCGAGGACTCGGTGGAGGAGGCGCGGCTGGTCGCGTCCGGCCAGCAGATCGTGTTCGCGCTCACCCAGCAGAGCCTGGTCGCGACCTGGTCCGGCAACGAGGAGACCGCGCTGCGGCACGCCGACGAGGCGGTCGCGACGGGCGCGGGCGTCGGCGAGTGGTGGGGGTCGATGGCCCACTACGCGCGCGCGATGGCGCTGTTCGGACTCGGCCGCCAGGACGAGGGCGTCCAGGCGATCATGAAGGCGGCCAACGGCTTCGACACCCCCACGCTCGACCAGCGCACCCTGCTGTCCTGCGCCGAGACGCTCGCGCAGGTCGAGGCGGGCCGCGGCCGGCGGGACGCCGCGCTCCAGTGGGCCGAGCGCGCCCAGCACATGCGGCTCGAGGGCGTGGACTCCAACAACGCGCTCGCCGACCTGGCCCGCGCGCACGCGCTGCTCGGCAGCGACCCGGCCGAG
>NZ_RFFG01000280.1 GCF_003696215.1 Actinomadura harenae
CGAACCCGAGGAGCCATCTCCCGGCGGTATCCCCAGATGTAGGTGATGAAGCTCCAGGTGATGCGGTCGTAGACGCCGTTGGTGTGCTGGCCGCCCCGGTAGCGCATACGGCGCTGGGCGATGCCCCACAGGCAGGTACGGGCGGGCAGGTCCAGGAAGACCACGTGGGTCGCGCGGCGCAGCCGGATCGGCAGGGTAGAGGCGTAGTTCCCGTCGATCACCCACGTGTCGGCGGAGACCAGCTCTTCCTGACGCGCGGCGAACTTGTCGGCGGGGAGCTTGTTCCACTCGTCGTCGTAGAACTCCGCGTCCAGGTGCGTGATCTGCGTACCGATCGCGTCGGCCAGACGACGGCCCACGGTCGTTTTGCCGCTGCCTCCGCAGCCGATGATCGCCACCCGCTTCAAAGACCCCATGGTCGGCGACCGTACCGGGTAGGCGACGCTGCGTAGGCCCTAGGCTCGCGAGATCGAGAGGTTCGGACCGTCCACCGCGGTGGCTGGGACGGGCCCGGAACTCCCCTGAAAACCCGACGTACGCCGAGCCCCGTTCACGCGGACCCCCTGTGGCGGAGAGCACAGCTGGTGAAGCACCTGGTGGAGGGCGGG
>NZ_RFFG01000029.1 GCF_003696215.1 Actinomadura harenae
GGGACGCCCGGAACCGGGGGCGCGGGGGCCGGTCCTCCCGGCGGCCCGGGACGGTCCTCCGGCGGGGGCCGGCCGGGCGGGCTCCGGTTCGTCCGGGCGGGGGGTTATGGCGTGAAACGATCGGGCAGGCTCCGAACGGGGCGGTCCGCGGGGGGTTCCACCGGGTCGCGGGGCGGACGAGGTCACGGGAGCCGGCCCCGAGGTTGGATAGGCTCGGAGGCGGGCCGGAGCGATCTCGCCGGAGCGCCCGTGACACGGTTCGTCCACCGTCCCGTGGGCCCCCGAGAAGGGGGAACGCGTGCGGTGCGCGTCACGTTGCGACGTACGGACGCGAAGAACAACTCCGTCTCCGTGTAACCGACACGTGTGACAGATATCGCTGAATATGTGGTTCGAGAGGAGCCTGGCGTTCCGTGAGTGGGGACAACAGCACGTTTGAGTGGTCCGAGCTGGACCGGCGGGCGGTGGACACGGTCCGCGCCCTCGCGATGGACGCGGTCGAGGAAGCCGGTTCCGGGCACCCCGGGACGGCCATGAGCCTGGCGCCCGCCGCCTACCTTCTTTTCCAGCGTTTCCTGAAGCACGACCCGACCGACCCGGAGTGGGCGGGCCGTGACCGGTTCGTCCTGTCCTGCGGGCACTCCAGCCTGACCCTGTACATCCAGCTTTACCTGTCGGGCTACCCGCTGACGCTGGACGACCTGAAGCGCCTGCGCAAGTGGGGCAGCCTCACCCCGGGCCACCCGGAGCACGGGCACACCGCGGGCGTGGAGACCACGACCGGGCCGCTCGGCCAGGGCATCGGCAACGCGGTCGGCATGGCGATGGCGGCCCGCCGCGAGCGCGGCCTGTTCGACCCCGAGACCGCCGCGGGCGAGTCCCCCTTCGACCACCGCGTGTGGGTGATCGCCTCCGATGGCGACATCGAGGAGGGCATCAGCCACGAGGCCAGCGCGATCGCCGGGCACCAGCGCCTGGGCAACCTGGTCATGATCTACGACGACAACCACATCTCGATCGAGGACGACACCCAGATCGCGAAGTCGGAGGACGTCAAGGCCCGCTACGCGGCCTACGGCTGGGACGTCCAGACCGTCGACTGGACCGTCAACGGCGAGTACGAGGAGAACGCGGGCCGGCTCGCGGAGGCCCTCGAGGCCGCCGAGCGCGAGACCGCCCGCCCGTCGCTGATCTCGCTGCGCACGATCATCGGCTGGCCCGCGCCGAACAAGAAGAACACCGGCAAAATCCACGGTTCCGCGCTCGGCGCGGACGAGGTCGCCGCCACCAAGAAGATCATGGGCATGGACCCGGAGCGCTCGTTCGAGGTCGCCCCCGAGGTCCTGGAGCACGCGCGCGGCGTCGTCGAGCGCGGCCGCGCCGCCCACGCCGAGTGGGACGAGCGCTACCAGGCGTGGCGCAAGGCCAACCCGGACAAGGCCGCCCTTTTTGACCGGATTTCGCGGCGTGAGCTGCCCGAGGGCTGGCGGCAGTCCGTCCCGGCGTTCCCGGCGGGCAAGGACCTGGCCACCCGCGCCGCGTCCGGCGAGGTGCTGAACGCCCTGGCCCCGGTCCTGCCGGAGCTGTGGGGCGGCTCGGCCGACCTGGCCGAGTCCAACAACACCACGATGAAGGGCGAGCCGTCCTTCGTCCCTGAGGAGTTCCAGACCAAGGAGTTCCCGGGCGGGCCGTACGGCCGGACGCTGCACTTCGGCATCCGCGAGCACGGCATGGGCTCGATCCTCAACGGCATCGCGCTGCACGGCGGCACCCGCGCCTACGGCGGCACGTTCCTGGTGTTCAGCGACTACATGCGCCCGGCCGTCCGGCTCGCGGCGCTGATGAAGCTGCCGGTCACCTACGTCTGGACGCACGACTCGATCGGCCTCGGCGAGGACGGCCCGACCCACCAGCCGGTCGAGCACCTGTGGGCGCTGCGCGCCATCCCGGGCCTGGACGTCGTCCGCCCGGCCGACGCCAACGAGACCGCGGTCGCGTGGCGGACGATCCTGGAGCACACCGACCGTCCGGCCGGCCTGATCCTGTCCCGGCAGAAGCTGCCGACCTTCGACCGGTCCGGCGAGCTGGCGTCCGCCGACGGCGTCGCCCGCGGCGGCTACGTCCTGGCGGAGGCCGACGGCGGCCGTCCCGAGGTGATCATCATCGGGACCGGCTCCGAGGTGCAGCTGGCCGTGGCGGCCCGCGAGGAGCTGCAGGCCGAGGGCATCCCGACCCGCGTGGTCTCGATGCCGTCCGTCGAGTGGTTCGAGCAGCAGGACGCCGCGTACCAGCAGGAGGTGCTGCCGCCGGGCGTCCGCGCCCGCGTCGCGGTCGAGGCCGGCATCGGGCTCGGCTGGCGCTACTACGTCGGCGACGCCGGCGAGGTCGTCAGCCTCGAGCACTTCGGCGCCTCCGCCGACCACAAGACGCTGTTCGAGCAGTTCGGCTTCACCGCCGAGCGCGTCGCGGCGGCGGCGCGGGCCAGCCGCATCAAGGCCGCCGCCCCCGGCGCCGGCCGCGGCAGCACCACCGGTAACTGAGGCGAGAGGAAGCGAGCGCGATGAGCGAGGTACTGAAGAAGCTCTCGGGCCTGGGCGTGTCGATCTGGCTGGACGACATCAGCCGGGAGCGGCTGCGCACGGGCAACCTCGAGCAGCTCGTCAAGGAGAAGAGCGTGGTGGGGGTCACCTCCAACCCCACGATCTTCGCCAAGGCGCTGAGCAAGGGCGACGCCTACGACGACCAGGTCCGAGACCTGGCGGTGCGCGGCGTGGACGTCGAGGAGGCGTCCCGCGCGATCACGACCTACGACATCCGGTGGGCCGCCGACGTGCTGCGCCCGGTGTACGACCGGAGCGAGGGCGTGGACGGCCGGGTGTCGATCGAGGTGGACCCGCGGCTCGCCCGCGAGACCGCCAAGACGATCGCCGAGGCGCGCGCGCTGTGGTGGATGGTCGACCGTCCGAACCTGTTCATCAAGATCCCGGCGACCGAGGAGGGCCTGCCCGCGATCACCGCGGCGCTGGCCGACGGCATCAGCGTGAACGTGACGCTGATCTTCTCCCTGGAGCGGTACGGCGCGGTCATCGACGCCTACTTCGCCGGTCTGGAGCAGGCCCGCGCGAACGGGCACGACATCTCCAAGCTGGAGTCGGTCGCGTCGTTCTTCGTGTCCCGCGTGGACACCGAGATCGACAAGCGGCTCGACAAGATCGGCACGGACGAGGCGAAGGCGCTGCGCTCCCAGGCGGGCCTGGCCAACGCGCGCCTGGCGTACGCGCTGTTCGAGGAGAGGTTCGGCACCGACCGCTGGGCGAGGCTGCGCGACGCGGGGGCCCGTCCCCAGCGTCCGCTGTGGGCGTCCACCGGCGTGAAGGACCCGAACCTCCCGCCGACCCTCTACGTGGACGGGCTGGTGGCCGAGGGCGTCGTCAACACGATGCCGGAGGCGACGCTCGACGCCGAGGCCGCCAAGGGCGACCCGACGGGCGACACCATCACCACCCGGTACGACGAGGCGCGCGCCGTCATGCAGGCCCTGAAGGACGCCGGAGTCGACTACGACGACGTCGTGAAGGTCCTGGAGGACGAGGGCGTGGAGAAGTTCGAGGTCTCCTGGAAGGAGATGCTCGAGATCATCGCCGGCGAGCTGAAGGACAAGGCGGCCAAGGCGTGACCTCGGTGGTGACCGCAGCGGGGGTGTCGGTCACCATCCGGGGTCCGCTGGTGGACGAGACCGAGTCCGTCCTGGACCGGCTCGTCTCCGACGGCGTCCCCGGCGCGCTGCTCCACGGCGGCGGACGGCTGTGGGGCCCGGACGCCGCGCCCCTGGCGGCGCGGCGCCTGGGCTGGCTCCGGCTGCCCGGGACCTCCCGTGACCTGCTCGGCCCGCTGGCCGGGCGGGTCCGGGAGGCCCGGGCCGCCGGGCTCACCCGGGTCGTCCTGGCCGGTACCGGCGGGGCGGCCGCCGCGGCCGGGACGATCGTCCGGTCGGCGGCTCCGGAGGGGACGGAACTGGTCGTCCTGTCCACCTCCGACCCGAGCGCGGTCAGGGCCGCTCTGAGCGAACTCGCCGCGACGCTGCTCGTGGTGGTCGACAAGGGCGGCACCACCGTGGAGACGGACGCGCACCTGCGCGTCTTCGAAGAGGCGTTCCGTGAGGCCGGGTTCGACCCGGCCTCACGCGTTCTCGTCGTCACCGACCCGGGCTCGCCGCTGGACGAGCGGCTGGACGAGCGGTACGCCGTCGTCCACGCCGATCCGGAGACCGGCGGACGGTTCGGCGCGCTGGACGCGGGCGGGCTGGTGCCGTCCGCGCTCGCGGGCGCCGACCCCGAGGAGCTGCTGGACGAGGCGTCCGCGCTGGCCGCGACGCTCGACCAGCCCTACGAGAACCCGGCGCTGGCGCTGGGCGCGGCGCTCGGCGCGTCCGCGCTCGCGGGCCGCGACAAGCTCGTCATCGCCGACCACGGTTCGGGCCATCCCGGCCTCGCCGCGTGGATCGAGCAGCTGGTCGCGGCGTCCACGGGCAAGGACGGCCGCGGGCTGCTCCCGGTCGTCGTGGAGGACGTCGCCGCGCCCGGTTTCACCCTCACCCCGGACGTCCGGCGCGTCGTCCTGGGCGCCCGGCCGGACGAGCCGGGCCCCGCGCGCGAGGCGGGCCTGACGGTCTCCGGACCGCTCGGCGCGCAGTTCCTGCTGTGGGAGTACGCGGTCGCGGTCGCGGGACGGGTCATCGGCGTCGATCCGTTCGACCAGCCCGCCGTCGCCGAGTCGGCGGACAACACCGCCGCGCTGCTGCGCGCGGCGGAGGGCGCGGCCCCGACCGTCATCCCGAGCGTCCCGGCGTTCACCGACGGCTCCGTCGAGGTGCACGGCCGCGAGGAGTTCCTCAAGGGCCTCTCCTCGCTCCCGGACGTCCTCGACGCGCTGCTCTCGGCCGTCCCGGACCGCGGCTACCTCGCCGTCCTGGCCTACCTGGATCCGGAGGGCGACGCGTCCGCGGCGGCGTCGCGGCCGCTTCTGGCCGAGCGGGGCGAGCGGCTGCGCCGTTCTCCCGTCCCGGTCACCTTCGGCTGGGGGCCGCGCTACCTGCACTCCACGGGGCAGTACCACAAGGGCGGCCCGGAGAACGGCGCGTTCCTGCTGGTCACCGGCGTCGCGGACCACGACGTCCCGATCCCCGGGCGTCCGTACACCATGGCCGAGCTCCAGCTGGCGCAGGCCTTCGGGGACCTCCGCGCGCTGCGCGCACGGTCGCGTCCGGTCGTCCGCGTCCACCTGAGGAACCGCGCCGACGGCCTGGCCAGGCTCGCGAAGGCGCTCGCCTAGCGTCCGGCTCGCGCCGAAGGCGTCCGGTTCGCGCTGAAGGCGTCCGGTTCGCACTGAAGGCGGATGAGAAGCGACTTCCGCTCGGTTTTCTCGCACTTGTTCACAAATCGACATCTGGAAGATCGGGGAGTTGGTCGCGGATGCCCGCTGTCTCCTGAAACGATGGGGCGGGGAGGAACGGTGTCCGGATTCGACGTACTGACACGCGGCGACGTGCTCGAGCAGGCGATGCAGGCGCGCGACTACCTGGTCGCCTGCGGAGTGCCCGCGGCACTGGCGGCCAAGGACCCGCGGCTGTGGGGCCGGCGGGCCGTCGACCACAGCCGGCTGGCGTGGCTGGACCTGCCGTTCGCCTCCCGCTACCTGCTGGACAAGATCGACGACGTGGTCGCCGAGGCGCGGTACGCGGGCCTCGACCACGTGGTGCTGGTCGGCGTCGGCGCGGACGCGCTGGCCGCGCAGGCCATCATGGAGGAGCACGCCGAGACGGCGGGCGCCCTCACCGTCCTGGACGGCTCGGACACCGCGGCGCTCGCGTTCACGCTGGAGCGCCTCGACCGCACCATGGTCGTGCTGGCGAGCAAGTCCGGGGTGTCCCTCGAAGGCGACGCGTACCTGCGCATCCTCGCGAACGCGTTCCGGAGCGCCGGGATGAGCGACCGGGAGGTCGCCGCGCGGTTCGTGGTGATCACCGACCAGGGCAGCCCGCTGCACGGCTTCGCGCGCGGCAAGGGGTACCGGGTCGGCCTGACCGATCCCGGCCTGCCCGCGCACATGGCGGCGCTGTCGGCGTACGGCCTGGTCCCCGCGGTGCTGGCCGGCGCGGACGTCGGCCAGGTGCTGGACGAGGCGGCCGCGCTCGCGCCCGCGCTCCAGAACGACAAGGACAACCCGGGCCTGCTGCTCGGCGCCATCATCGGCGGCTGCGCGCAGCGCGGGCCCGAGGGACTCGCGCGGGCCAAGGTCGCGCTGCACGAGCCGGGCGGGTCGGGCGCGCTGAGCGGCTGGATCGCGCAGGTGCTCGCGGCCGGGACCGGCAAGCGCGGCCGGGGCGTGCTGGCGCTGGAGCCGCCCGGCAGCCCGGGGGGGCTCCCCGACGCGCACGCCGTCGCGCTGAACCCGAAGCCCGGCGCGCAGGGCGCGGTGGGCGACGCCGAGACCTCGGTGTGGGCGCCGCTCGGCGCGCAGTTCCTGCTGTGGCAGTACGCGACGGCGGTCGCCGGGTGGCTGCTCGGTGTGAACCCGTTCGAGCCCGGCGGCACGGTCGCGCAGGAGGCCGAGGACGACGCGGCGGCGCTGCTCGCCGCCGCGGCGGGCGGCCCGCTGCCGACCGGGCGCCCGGTGTTCGCCGACGGCGACGTCGAGATCCACACCGACCTTCCCGTCCCGCACCACCCGGACGGCCTGTCCGCGACGCTCGTGGCGCTGCTGGCACAGGTTCCGCCGGAGGGCTACCTGTCGGTGGTGACGTACCTGTCCGGCGAGTTCTCCGGGCGTTACCTCGCGCCGACGCTGGCGCGGCACACGGGCCGTCCGGTCGTGTACGGCGCGGGCCCCGGGTACCTGGACGCGACCGGGCCGGTGCACAAGCGCGGCCCCGGCGGCGGCGCGTTCCTGCTGGTCACGGGCGACCCGCCGGAGGGCGATCCGGTCGCCGACACGCCGGTGCCGGGCCGTCCCTACGGGCTGGCCTCGCTCCAGCTGGCGCGGGCGCTCGCCGAGGAGCGGTCGCTGCGCGCGCTCGGGCTGCCGGTCGTCCGCGTCCACCTGCGGGACGCCGTGGAGGGCGCGGGACGCCTCGCCGAGGCCGTCCGCGCCCTGGGCACGGCCGGGCAGCAGGCGTCCGGAATGAGAACGCGGGCCACGGGGTGACCGACCGGGCTCTGACGATCGCCTGGGGTTGCCGTTACCCCGGCGACGGGAATGATCTTCGCGGGATGGGCGTATACCTGGGGGTGACCGGCGTGTTCGCGCCGGTCCGGGACCGGTGCCCTGTGCCCGGCCCGGCGCGCCGCCCGCGACGCCCTCGCCCACGCGGACGGCTCGCGCCGTGCACCGCGCGGCGAGGGAGCTCAGAAAACAAGTGGGCAGGAACGGTCCACGGCATAGTGCGAGAAGAGGGGACCGCCACGTGACGGACACAGCACCCAATCCGCTCCGGGATCCGCGGGACAAGCGGCTGCCACGTGTGGCCGGGCCGTGCGTGCTGGTGTTGTTCGGGGTCACCGGGGACCTGTCGCGCAAGAAGCTGCTTCCGGCGATCTACGACCTGGCCAACCGCGGCCTGCTGCCGCCCGGGTTCTCGCTGGTGGGCTTCGCCCGCCGCGACTGGGACCACCAGGACTTCCGCCAGATCGCCTACGAGGCGGTCAAGGAACACGCGCGCACCCCGTTCCGCGAGGACGTCTGGGAGCACCTGTCGGAGGGCATGCACTTCGTCCCCGGCGAGTTCAACGACCCCGGCGCGTTCGACGCCCTGGCCATGGCGGTCAAGGAGCTGGACGCCAGCCGCGGCACCGGCGGCAACTACGCCTTCTACATGTCGATCCCGCCGAAGTTCTTCTCGACGGTCACCGAGCAGCTGCAGCGCAGCGGTCTGGCGGACCGGTCGGAGAACTCCTGGCGGCGGGTCGTCATCGAGAAGCCGTTCGGGCACGACCTGAAGTCGGCCCAGGAGCTCAACGACATCGTCCACCGGGTCTTCCCCGAGGAGTCGATCTTCCGGATCGACCACTACCTCGGCAAGGAGACGGTCCAGAACATCCTGGCGCTGCGGTTCGCCAACACGATGTTCGAGCCGATCTGGAACCGGTACCACGTGGACCACGTGCAGATCACGATGGCCGAGGACATCGGCATCGGCGGACGCGCCGGGTACTACGACGGCATCGGCGCGGCCCGCGACGTCATCCAGAACCACCTGCTCCAGCTGCTCGCGCTGACCGCGATGGAGGAGCCGACCTCGTTCAGCTCCGAGGCCGTCCGCGCGGAGAAGGCGAAGATCCTGTCGCAGGTGCGGCTGCCTGACGACCTGTCCCTGGCGACCGCGCGCGGCCAGTACGCAGCGGGCTGGCAGGGCGGCGTGAAGGTCGCCGGGTACCTGGAGGAGGACGGCATCCCGCAGTCGTCCACCACGGAGACCTACGCGGCGGTCAAGCTGGAGATCGACAGCCGGCGCTGGGCCGGCGTGCCGTTCTACCTGCGCACCGGCAAGCGGCTGTCGCGCCGCGTCACCGAGGTCGCGATGGTGTTCCAGAAGGCCCCGCACCAGCCGTTCTCCCAGACCGACACCGAGGAGCTGGGGCAGAACGCCCTGGTCATGCGGGTGCAGCCGGACGAGGGCATCACCGTCCGGTTCGGGTCGAAGGTGCCCGGCACCTCGATGGAGATCCGCGACGTGAACATGGACTTCGCCTACGGCGAGTCGTTCACCGAGTCGTCCCCCGAGGCGTACGAGCGGCTCATCCTGGACGTGCTGATCGGCGACCCGCCGCTGTTCCCCCGGCAGGAGGAGGTCGAGCTGTCCTGGCGGATCCTCGACCCGGTCGAGGAGCACTGGGCGTCCCAGACGAAGGTCGACCAGTACAAGTCCGGCGGCTACGGGCCCGAGAGCTCGGACGCGATGATGGCGCGCGACGGCCGCGTCTGGAGGCGGCTCTAACCCATGAACATCGATCTCACCAACACCACCACCCGCCGGATCCAGGAGGCGCTGACCCAGGCCCGGCACGTGATGGGCGGCCCGGCCGTCGGCATGGTGCTCACCCTGATCATCGTCACGGACGAGTCGGCGCAGTACGACGCCGTCCGCGCCGCGACCGAGGCGGCCCGCGAGCACCCCTGCCGGGTGCTGACGGTCATCTCCCGGGACGCGCGCGGCAGCTCGTCCCGGCTGGACGCCGAGATCCGGATGGGCGAGACCGGGCCGGGCGAGACCGTGCTGCTGCGCATGTACGGCCCGCTCGCCGAGCACGCCGACTCGGTCGTCGTGCCGCTGCTGATGCCGGACACGCCGGTCGTCACCTGGTGGCCGGGCGGCCGGGTCCCCAAGGCCCCGGCGTCCGACCCGCTCGGCGCGCTCGCGCAGCGCCGGGTGACCGACTCGTACGCGGCCCGCGACCGGCTCGGCACGCTCGCCCGGCTCGCCGAGGTGTACCGGCCGGGCGACACCGACTTCGCCTGGACCCGGATCACCAACTGGCGGTCGCTGCTGGCCGCGGCGCTCGACCAGGACCACGACGAGATCACCGGCGGCGAGGTGTCGGCGGAGCCGGACAGCCCGTCGGCCGAGCTGCTCGCGGCCTGGCTCGAGGTGCGGCTCGGCGTCCGGGTCGTCCGGGCCTCGTCGGACGGTCCGGGCATCACGGGCGTCCGGCTCGTCACGAAGTCGGGCGACATCACGGTGTCGCGGCCCGACGGGCGCGTCGCGACGCTGGCGCGTCCCGGGCAGCCGGACCGGCAGGTCTCGCTGCAGCGCCGTCCGATGGCCGACCTGCTGGCCGAGGAGCTGCGCCGCCTCGACCCGGACGACGTGTACCAGGACGCGGTGACGCGGTTCGCCAAGGACCTGTCCGCCGCGACCGCGCCGCAGGACGCCAAGGCGGAGGCCGAGGCCGCCGACAGGGCCGCGGACAAGGGCGCGGACAAGGGCGGGGCCGCCAAGAAGGCCGCGCCCGCCGCGCCCGCCAAGCGGTCGGGGTCGTCCAAGTGAGCACCCCCGCCGTTCTGATCCACCTCGACCAGGAGCTGCTGGCCAAGGCCGCGGCTGCGCGGCTGGTCACCCGGGTCGTGGACGCCCAGGCCGCGCGCGGCACCGCCTCGGTGGTGCTGACGGGCGGCGGCGTCGGCACGGCCGTCCTGGCCGCGCTGAACGCGACGCCCGCGCGGGACGCGATCGACTGGCGCAAGCTGGACATCTGGTGGGGCGACGAGCGGTTCCTGCCGACCGGCGACCCGGAGCGCAACGAGACCGGGGCGCGCGCGGCGCTGCTCGACCACGTGGACCTCGACCCGGCGCGGGTGCATCCGATGCCCGCGACGGACGGTCCGGACGGCGCCGACCCGGAGGCCGCCGCCGCCCGCTACGCCGAGGAGCTGCGCCGCGCGGCGCGTCCGGAGGACCACGGGCCCGTCCCGTCCTTCGACGTCCTGATGCTGGGCGTCGGGCCGGACGCGCACGTCGCGTCGCTGTTCCCGGAGATGCCCGCGCTGTACGACGACCGTCCGGTGGTCGGGGTGCGCGGCGCTCCGAAGCCGCCGCCGACGCGGATCTCGCTGACGATGCCGTCGCTGCGCGCGGCCCGCGACGTGTGGGTGCTCGCGGCGGGCTCGTCGAAGGCCAAGGCCGTCCGGCTGGGCCTCTCGCCCGAGGCGGGACCTGTGCAGGTCCCGGTCGCGGGGGCGCGCGGGCGCCGTTCCACCCTGTTCCTCTTGGACCGGGCCGCTGCGAGCGAACTGCCGCGGGGAATCGAGCGCATCGCGTCTCCGTGACGCAGCACTCCGCTCAGCCGAAGGGAGTCGTGCCGTGGGCACGGCTCCCTTCGGTTTATCCACAGAATCCCGCTCGGCCTTTCGGGGCGGGGGTCCGTGCTTACCCTGGAGAGGACAACGGGGAGGTACGGGCGTGGGCAAAATTGTGAAAGGTGTGGCTCTGGTCGCGGCATCGTCGCTGGTGGCGAGCTGTTCGTCCGGGGGCGGAGGGGGTGGCGGCGGCGGGGGCGCGGCCGCCGCTCCCCCGCCGACGATCGCTCCCGCGAACGGGACGCAACAGGTCGCACCGGACCAGCCGGTCGTGGTGAAGGCCGCGAAGGGCAAGCTGACGGACGTGACCGTCGCCGACGCCAAGGGCCGCAAGGCCGAAGGGAAACTGTCACCGGACGGTAAGAGCTGGCAGACGTCGTGGGGGCTCGCCCCGGGCGCGACGTACACGGTGACCGCGCACGGCGGTGACGGCGGCAGGCAGACGACGGCGACGTCCACGTTCACCACGCTCGCCGCCGAACAGAAGCTCGAGAGCGGCCTGGCCCCGCTGGACGGCGAGGCCGTCGGCGTCGGCGTCCCCATCCAACTGCTGCTCGGCGACGACGTGACGACGAAGGCGGGCAAACAGGCCGTCGAACGGTCCCTGGAGCTGCGGACGTCCACGCCCATCACGGGCGCCTGGTACTGGATCAGCGACCGGGAGGTCGACTTCCGGCCGCAGGCGTACTGGCCGTCCGGCACGAAGGTGAAGCTGGTCGCGCACCTGTCCGGGGTGAAGGCGGGCGACGGCCTCTACGGCACGAAGGACCGCACGCTCTCGTTCACGGTCGGCGCGAAGCACTACACGCGGATCAACGCGCGCACCCACGAGGCGAAGGTCTACAGCGGCGACAAGCCGGTCCGCACGATGCCGGTCAGCCTGGGGCGTCCGGGCGACGACAGCTACACCGGCGTGATGATCGCGCAGGAGAAGGACGCCCACATCATCATGGACTCCGCGACCACCGGCGCCCCCGGCGCGTACCGCATCCCGACGGACTGGAACGTCCGCCTCACCTACAGCGGCACCTTCGTCCACGCGGCTCCATGGTCCACCGGCGCCCAGGGCAACTCCAACGTCAGCCACGGCTGCGTCAACGCGTCCCCCTCGGACGCCAGGTGGTTCTTCAACTTCACCGACCGCGGCGACATCATCGAGGTCACGGGAACCACCCGCAAACTCCGCTTCGGCAACGGCCCCACCCCCTGGGCCAAATCCTGGACCAGCTGGCTCCAGGGCAGCGCCCTCGGCCAACCCGTCACCACGGCCCCTCTCAGCTAACCGCCCGCTGTCATGATGCGCGCATGCCGGAGCCGGCTCTGCCCACAGCGGACAAGGTTCGGCCGCGACCGTGGGTCAGAGGGCGGCCACGGCGTCGATTTCCACGAGGTGGTCGGGGCCGAGGCCGGCGACGACGTGGACGGTGATGGCGGGCGGCGGGTTCTTGGGGTCCCAGAGCTCCTGGAAGGCGGCGTAGCCCTCGTTGAAGGAGTGGCCGTCGACGACGGCGATGCGCCAGTGGACGATGTTCGCCAGGGTCGCGCCCTCGCTCTCCAGGATGGTCGCGAGGTTGCGGAGCGCCTGGGCGCTCTGCTCGGCGACCGTGGGGCCGACGACCTTGCCGTCGGGGCCCACGCCGTTCTGGCCGCCGGCGTAGATGGTCTTCGCGGGCTGCTCGACCACGACGGCCTGGCTGAACGCCGGGCTGCGGTGCATGCCCTCGGGGTTGATGTGGCGAACGGTCATCGGAGGCCCTCCTCGACGGGAAACCGGTTTAACCGGTGTCATGTGAAACCAGTTATAGTGGTTACATGCGAGCGAGCACAACCGGACGGGTTCTGCACGACCCCAAGGGCGGGTCATTTCGGTTCGACGCCGGGGCCGTGTGCCTCGACTTCGTCCACACCGGCGGCGAAGGGCCGTACGCGGTGTTCGAGTCGCTTCATGCCCCCGATGACCTGGCCGCCTGGCTGGCCGAGCCGCCACTGGACGTCACGCTGACCGTCCCGATGACGGCGGCGGAGCTGGACACGGCCAAGGCCCTGCGGCAGGCCATGTGGGTCGTCGCGCACGCACGCGCGGACGGCCTGCCGCTCCCCGCCACGGACGTGGCGGTCATCAACCACGCCGCGTCCGCTCCTTCGCTGGCCGCCCAACTGGCGTCCGACGGCGTCACCGCCGGCTGGGCGGCCCCGGTGACGGCCAGCCAGGCGATGTCGACGCTGGCGCGAGAGATGATCGGCCTGCTGACCGGGCCGCTCGCCGGCCGCATCCGCGAGTGCGCGGGCGAGAGATGCCCCCTCGTGTTCGTCGACTCGTCCCGTCCGGGCGCACGGCGCTGGTGCTCCATGGAACGCTGCGGCAACCGGCACAAGCTCCGCACCCACCGTGCTCGTCCGTCGTCAGACGGCTGAGCCCGGCGGGCGCGGGCCTGTGTTCTAAAAGCGCACTGCTCATCCGCTTGTGGCCTGGCACAGAGAGCTGGGACGTGCGGATTTGTCCGACAATCCCCTTCCGTCACACCAGACAAAGCGAGCCAGGGGCCGTAACACCAGCGGCGGCGTTCATGGGACCGCGGCAGGCGTCACGGGCGGCCGGTGTGGAGGATCTCGTGTTGCCAGTCGGGGCGGGGCTGCTTGTGGAGGGTCCAGTAGTGGTGGGCGATGACGTCGGGGTCGAAGTCGGTGCCGGGGGCGACCGGGCCGTCGATCGTGACGCTCGCCGCGTGCACGCCGGACGCGCCGTACTGCCGGTCGATGAGGGCGACCAGCGTCCGGACGCCCGCCTTGCCGAGGGAGAGGCTGACGTACTCCGGTTTCGGCTCGGGCATGCCGCCGGTGATCAGGAACGTTCCGCCGCCGCGCGCGGCCATGGCCGGGACGAGGCGGGCGGCGGCGTTGGCCGCGCCGACCACGTTGACCGCCCACGCTTCCATGTGCTCGGCGACCGACAGCTCGCCCAGCGCGTCCGGGCGGATGAGGGCCGCGTTGTAGACGACGACGTCCGGGACGCCGTGTTCGCCGACGGCCTTGTCGAGCGCGGCGTCCAGGTCGGCGCGGTCGGCGGCGTCGGCCGTGAACGCCGCCACGGGAACGCCGGTGGGAGCAAGCGCGTCCGCCGCGTCCCTCAGGGTTCGCCCGCCGCGGGCGAGCAGGGCGACGGGCAGCCCCTCTTCGGCGAACCTGCGCGCCACGGCCCGTCCGACTCCCGGACCCGCTCCGATGATCACCGCACCCGGCATCGACGCCACCTCCTCGTTCATGATCATTGTCGGGACGACCGTAGACCCTGACATCGGTGTGAGGGTCAACCGCCGTCCGGCCGGGATAGACCAAAGTCGATGGTCCGGCGACCGTTGGAGGGCTCGGGCAGGTCACGCGGGTCGATAGCGTCGGGCCCGTGAGAGGTGGACGGTCGGCCCGGAAGTGGGCCGGGGACGTCGGCGTCACGGCGCTCGGGGCGCTGCTGGCGCTGGTCACCGTCGGGCTGTCCCAGATCGACCAGCCGAGCCGGAACAGCGGGCCCGCGCAGATCCGGGAGCTGGTGCTCGGCGCGGTGTGCTGCCTGGCCGTGCTGCTGTTCCGGCGGACGCGTCCGGTGCCGCTGGCGGTCGTCCTGATCCTGGCACAGTTCCTCGGGGCCGCCGCGTACGGGGTGGCGGCGGTCGCGGTGTTCAACGTCGCGGCGATGCGGCCGTGGCGGGTGGCGGTGCCGATCGGGGTGGCCGAGACGGCCGTCGTGTGCGGGTTGATGACGCTGGCGTCCACGTCCCGGCAGGGCGTCCTGGAGGGCGCGGTCGTCTTCACGCTGCTGCACGCCGTCCTGGTCACGGCGGGGATGCTCGTCCGGTCGCGGCGGCTGCTGGTCGAGTCGCTGCGGGAGCGGGCCCGGCAGGCGGAGGAGGGGCAGCGGCTGCGTGTCGAGGAGGCGCGGCTGCTGGAGCGCGAGCGGCTCGCGCGCGAGATGCACGACGTCCTGGCGCACCGGATCTCGCTGCTCGCCGTCCACGCCGGGGCCCTGGAGTTCGGCCCGGACGCGCCGCGGGCGCAGCGGGACGCCGCCGGGATCATCCGGCGCGGCGCGTACGAGGCGATGGAGGACCTGCGCGAGGTCATCGGCGTCCTGCGCACCGGCCCGGAGGTCGTGGAAGGCGCCCCGGAGCGTCCGCAGCCGACGCTCGCCGACATCCCGTCCCTGGTCACCGAGGCGCGCTCCACCGGGGACCGCGTCGACCTGGACGACCAGGTCGGCGAGGACGGAGGCGTGCCCGGACGGATCGGGCGGCACGCCTACCGGATCGTCCAGGAGGGGCTGACGAACGCGCGGAAGCACGCGCCCGGGGCACGGGTGCGGGTGGGGCTGCTCGCGGACGGCGGGCGGCTGATCGTCATGATCGAGAATCCGCTGCCTCCGGGGTCGGGGGCGGCGGACGCCGGGCGGGCGGTCGCGGGACTGCCCGGGGCCGGTGCCGGACTGCTGGGGCTGGGCGAGCGGGTCGCGCTCGTCGGCGGGACGCTGACGCACGGGCGCACCCCCGACGGCACGTTCCTGCTGGTGGCGCGGCTACCGCTGGGCGACTCATAGGGTGGAAGGTGTGGCTGAGGTGATCCGGGTGCTCATCGTGGACGACGACCCGCTCGTCCGTGCGGGGCTGACGATGATGCTGGCGGGCGCGGACGACCTGGAGATCGTCGCGGACGTCGCGGACGGCGCGGAGGTCGTCGCGGCCGTGAACGCGCACCACCCGGACGTGGTGCTGATGGACATCCGCATGCCGCGCGTGGACGGCCTGGCCGCGACCCAGCTGCTGCGGTCCCGCCGCGAGCCGCCCGAGATCATCATCCTGACCACGTTCGACACCGACGACCACATCCTGCGGGCGATGCGCGCGGGCGCGAGCGGCTTCCTGCTGAAGCACACCCCGCCGCCGGAGATCATCCGGGCGATCCGGCAGGTCGCGGCCGGGGAGCCGATGCTGTCCCCCGCGGTGCTTCGCCGGATGATGGGGTACGTCGCCGAGGCGGGCGTCGACCCGCGGCAGGTGCGGGCGCGGGGCCTGCTCGACCGGCTCAGCGAGGGCGAGCTGGCCGTCGCCACCCGGGTCGGGCGCGGCCTCACCAACAGCGAGATCGGCCGTGAGCTGTCGCTGAGCGTCGCGACGGTGAAGGCGTACGTGTCGCGGCTGCTGGCGAAGCTGGAGCTCAACAACCGCGTCCAGATCGCACTGCTCGTCCACGACGCCGCGCTCGACGGCTGACCGCCGCCCCGACCGCTTCCATCGACCTCGGTCGATCATCCGCCGACTTTCGGACGTTTCGGAGATCCCGGGCGGAAGGCGAGGCTGGGGGCATGATCGAAGTCGAGCGACTGACCAAGCGCTACGGCCCGGCCACGGTCGTCGAGGACGTGAGTTTCGTGTGCCGCCCGGGCACCGTGACGGGCTTCCTCGGGCCGAACGGCGCGGGAAAGTCCACCACGATGAGGATGCTCTGCGGGCTGACGCCCGCGACGTCCGGGACGGCGACGGTGCTCGGGGTGCCGTTCACCTCCCTGCCGAACCCCGGCCGCCACGTCGGCGTGCTGCTGGACGCGTCGGCGCAGCACGCGGGCCGGACCGGGCGGGAGACCCTCGCCCTGACCGCGCGGATCCTCGGCGTCCCGGCGGCGCGCGCGGACGAGATGCTCGACACGGTCGGACTGGCCGGGAAGGCCGCGGGCCGCCGGGTCGGCGACTACTCGCTCGGCATGCGGCAGCGGCTCGGGATCGCGCAGGCGCTGATCGGCGACCCGTCCGTGCTGGTGCTGGACGAGCCCGCCAACGGCCTGGACCCCGAGGGCATCTACTGGATGCGCACGCTGCTGCGCGACTTCGCCGACCGGGGCGGCGCGGTGCTGCTGTCGTCGCACCTGCTGCACGAGGTGGAGGCGGTCGCCGACACGCTCGTCGTCATCGCGGGCGGACGCGTCGTCGCGAGCGGCACCAAGTCCAAGCTGCTCGCGCCGTCCGGCCGGACGTTCGTCCGCGCGCTGGACCCGGCCGCGCTGTACAGCGCGCTGGTCGGCGCGGGCCTGCCGGTCGTCCGCCGCGAGCCGCCCGCCGACGGCGGCGGGGAGGCGTTCGTCGTGGAGGCCCAGGGCGAGGCCGTCGGACGGGCCGCGGCCGCGTCCGGTGTCGTCCTGCTGGAACTTCGCCAGGCCAGCGGGGGCGGCCTGGAGGAGCTCTTCCTCACCCTCACCGGCCGGCAGACCGGCCCGGCGACGACCCCGTCCGTTCCGCAGGAGGCCCTCCGATGACCGTGCTGGACCTCGCGCAGGCCCCGGCGCGCCCGCCGCTCACGCGGCTCGCGCTGGTCGAGCTCCGCAAGATGACCGACACCCGCGCGGGGCGCTGGCTCCTGGCGATCATCGCGCTGGTCGCGGTCGCGACGGTCGTGGTGTTCATGTCCGTGCGACCGGCCGACGAGCAGTCGGCGGGCCAGTTGTTCGCGCTGTCGCAGATCGGGGTGGGCCTGCTGCTTCCGGTCGTCGGGATCCTCGCGGTCACCGGCGAGTGGTCGCAGCGGACGGCGCTGACGACGTTCGCGCTCGTCCCGCAGCGGCTCCGGGTCCTGACGGCCAAGCTGCTCGCGGCGGTCGTCCTCGCGACCGGGTTCGTGCTGCTCGGCCTGGCCCTGGGCGTCCTCGGCCGGGCGCTCGGCGGCGTCCTCGGGGTGTCGTCGGGCGACTGGGACCTGCCGGTCCGCGCGGTCGCCTCGATGCTGCTGGTGGAGATCGCGACGGTGCTGATCGGCGTCGCCTTCGGCGCGCTGCTGATGAACACGCCGGTCGCGATCGTCCTGTACTTCGTCCTCCCGACGGTCTGGACGACGGTCGGCTCGATGGTGAAGGCCCTGCGCAGCGCGTCCGCGTGGCTGGACACGAACCGCGCCTTCGAGCCGCTCACCGGCGACACCCCGGCCTCCGGGGTCGAGTGGGCGCGCGCGGGCACGGCCGTCGCCGTCTGGATGGTCGTCCCGCTGGTGATCGGCGCCTACCGCCTCATGAGGCGCGAGGTGAAGTAGCACGAAGCACGGAGGGGCCGCCTTTCTCACTCGAAGGCGGCCCCTCCGCGTTTCGCGCCGTCCTCGGCGGGCGTGTGCGACTCTGCTCAGGATGGACGGGCGATTCGGAGCGATTCGGCACAGTCTGGTGCGCCGCCGACGAGACGACCTCGGGTGGGCGCCCTGGGCCGTGGACGCCGCGATCTGCCTGGTCGCGGCGTCGGGGAACCTGTACCGGATCGCCACGGGCACGGTGGAGGCGGGCGGCCGCCCCGCGGACGGGTGGGCGTTCGCGATCGGGGGCGTGATGGCCGCGTGCCTGGCCGGACGCCGCCGGTGGCCCGCGCCCGTCCTGGCGTCCGTGTCGGCCCTGTGGGTGGTGTACCACGTCCTCGACTATCCGGGCGGGGCGCCCGCGGTCGCGGTGTGGGTGGCGCTGTACTCGGTGGCGGTCGCGCGGCGGCGCCGGATCGGGCTCGTCCTGGCCGGGCAGCTCATCGTGTCGGACCTGGCGGGACGGATGCGCCACACCTCGGCGGGCCTGTTCGACTCCGTCCTGGACGGGTCGACCGTGGTGTTCGTGGCGATGCTGCTGCTCGGGGACGCCGTCCGGAGCAGGCGCGCGCGCCGGGTGGAGTTCGAGGGGCGCATCGCGGCACTCGCGGAGCGCCGTGAGCAGGAGACCGCCCAACGCCTCGCCCAGGAGCGCATCTGGATCGCCCGCGAACTGCATGACGTGTCCGCGCACACGATCGCGGTGATCGGAGTGCAGTCGAGTGTCGCGGCGGAGCTGCTCGACGACGATCCCCCGCGCGCGCGGGAGGCGCTGCTGGCCGTTCGGCGCGCGACGGCCGAGGCCCTCGGAGAGCTCAGGGTGGCCGTCCGGGTGCTGCGCGACGACGACGCCGACGACACGGCCCCCGCTCCTGGGATCGACGACCTGGGGCGCCTCGTCCGCACCTACGGGGACGCCGGGCCTCGCATCGAGGTGCGGACGGAGGGCGAGGCCCGGCCGGTGCCGCGGCTCGTCGGCCTGACGGCGTACCGGATCGTCCAGGAGGCGCTGGCCAACGCCCTGCGGCATGGAGATCCCGGGACGGTCGAGGTCGTCGTCCGGTACCGTGGCGGCGGTCTTGATCTCGAGGTCCGGGACGACGGGCACGGCGCCCGGCACGACACGTCCGGCGGGCACGGCACGTCCGGCGGGCACGGGCTGCGAGGCATGGCCGAACGCGCCGCCGGGCTCGGCGGGCACATCGAGGCCGCGGCGGCCCCCGAGGGGGGATTCCGGGTACGCGCCTGGCTGCCCGTCGGAGAGATGCCATGATCCGGGTGAGCGCGTGGCCGTCCCACGGAGGAACGACATGATCCGGGTGCTGCTGGCCGACGACCAGACGCTGGTGCGGGCCGGGTTCCGGGTGCTGCTCGAACGCGCGGACGACATCGAGGTCGTCGGCGAGGCCGCGGACGGGGACGAGGCGATCGCGCTGGCCCGCGAGCACCGGCCCGACGTCGTCCTCATGGACGTCCGGATGCCCGGCACCGACGGCCTGGCCGCCACCCGCGCCGTCCTCGCGGACGAGCGGCTCGCGGCGACGAGGGTCGTGGTCCTGACTACGTTCGACGACGACGAGTACGTGTTCGGCGCCCTGCACGCGGGCGCGAGCGGCTTCCTCCTCAAGGACATCGATCCGGACGGGCTGCGACAGGCCGTCCGGACGGTGATGGCGGGCGACGCGCTCCTGTCCCCCCGCGTGACCAGACGCCTGATCTCGGCGTTCGTGGGCCGGACGGGCCGGACGCCGGTCGAGCCCGAGAGGCTCGGCACACTCACCGTCCGGGAGCGGGAGGTCGTGGCCCTCGTCGCGGAGGGCCTGACGAACCAGGACATCGCGGACCGGCTGGCCATGCGTCCGATGACCGCGAAGACCCACGTCAACCGGGCGATGACGAAACTCGGCGCCCGCGACCGGGCCCATCTCGTCGTCATCGCCTACCGGTCGGGCCTGGCCGGGCTACCGCGCACGGAGTAGCGCCCCTACCGCGAACATCGCAGAACGAAGCGTCCCCGGGGCCGACGGAATCCGGCGCGCCTTTCCGTACCGTCCTGCACATGGTTGCGAACAAGGGATTCATCGCCGGGAGCTGCCTGATTCTCGCCCCGGTCCTCCAAGCCATTTCGACGTTCTTCTGGCAGGCGGACCGCCAGGGAATCAGCACCGGCACGCTCATCGTGCTCTCGACCCCCTGCTGGATCGTCGGCCTGGCGTACATCTTCCACGACATCGAGAAACGCGTCCCCCGCTATGCGGCGATCGCCTTCCCCCTGGCGGTGTACGGCTGTGTCGGCGGCGCCTCCTTCGGCCTCCAGGGCATGTACGAGGAACTCTTCGGAGTAAGCCACGACCACACCGTCGACCTCATAGGGCAACACCCCGCCGCGGCGTTCATCACCCTGTGGATGGGAGGTCCTCTGTTCCCCATGAGCCTGATCGCACTCGGCGCCGTCCTCACCCGTATCAAATACGTCCCACTTCCCACGGGCGCCCTCATCGTGGCCGGCGGCATCATCTTCCCCCTGAGCAGAATCCCCCGCGAGGCCACCATCGCCCACATGGCCGACCTCATCCTGCTCCTCCCCTTCACCCACCTCGCCGTCCAGACCCTGAGGAACACACCAGCCAGAACGACGACACCGGCAGCCGTCCGAACAGAACACTCTTGATCCCACCGCAACATCACGGGCGTTGGGGCCCTCTGGGCCGGGGACGGACCGAGGGCCGGTCCGGTCGGCGGGATTCCGCACCGAATCGCGTGACATGCCACCATGCCTGTTCATGCTGAATTCGGCGTGATCATTTACTCTTCGGGGCGTTGGTTTCTCTCCCGCCGCTGGTACATCCTTCACGAGATGCGCGGGACGGGCGGCGAAGGTGCGGGGCACGGCCGCCCGGCGCACTCAGATGCCGGTTGACGACTTCGCCGAACCCGACGGATGGACATGAGGACTGCGGAACCCGCCCAGGCTGCCGTTCCCGTATACCGAACGAGCAAGGGAAGACTGGTCGCCGACTGGCTGTCCACGACCGACCACAAGAAGATCGGGTACCTCTACCTGATCACCTCCTTCGCCTTCTTCCTGTTCGGCGGCGTCCTGGCCTTGCTGATCCGGGCCGAACTCCTCAGGCCCGGCCTCCAGATCTTCAGCAACGAGCGGTTCAACCAGGCGTTCACGATCCACGGCACGATCATGCTGCTGATGTTCGCGACCCCGCTCTTCGCGGGCTTCACGAACGTGATCATGCCGCTGCAGATAGGCGCGCCCGACGTCGCGTTCCCGCGCGTGAACATGCTGGCCTACTGGCTGTACCTGTTCGGCAGCCTGATCGTCGTGGCGGCCTTCCTGACCCCGGGCGGCGCGGCGCCGTTCGGCTGGACCGGCTACTCCCCGCTCACGGACGCCGTGCGCTCGCCGAACGTCGGTGGCGACATGTGGGTGATGGGCCTCGCCATGTCGGGCTTCGGCACGATCATGGGCGCGGTCAACTTCATCACCACGATCCTGTGCATGCGCGCTCCGGGCATGACCATGTTCCGGATGCCGATCTTCGTGTGGAACGTCCTGCTGACCTCGGTCCTGGTGCTGCTGGCGTTCCCGATTCTCGCCGCGGCGCTGCTGGCTTTGGAGGCCGACCGCAAGTTCGGCGCGCACGTGTACGACGCCGCGACCGGCGGCGCGTTGTTGTGGCAACACCTCTTCTGGTTCTTCGGACACCCAGAGGTGTACATCATCGCGTTGCCCTTCTTCGGCATCGTGACCGAGATCCTGCCGGTGTTCAGCCGCAAGCCGTTGTTCGGCTACATCGGCCTCATCTTCGCCACCATCTCGATCGCGGGCCTGTCGATGGCCGTGTGGGCGCACCACATGTTCGTGACCGGCCAGGTATTGCTGCCGTTCTTCTCGTTCATGACGTTCCTCATCGCCGTCCCGACAGGCGTGAAGTTCTTCAACTGGATCGGAACGATCTGGCGAGGGCAACTCACGTTCGAGACGCCGATGCTCTGGTCGATCGGCTTCCTGGTCACCTTCCTCTTCGGTGGCCTGACCGGCGTCATCCTGGCGTCCCCGCCGATGGACTTCCAGCTGTCGGACTCCTACTTCGTGGTGGCGCACTTCCACTACACCGTCTTCGGCACCGTCGTGTTCGCGATGTTCGCCGGCTTCTACTTCTGGTGGCCGAAGTTCACCGGCACGATGCTCAACGAGCGGCTCGGCAAGATCCACTTCTGGCTGCTGTTCATCGGCTTCCACGGCACGTTCCTTGTCCAGCACTGGCTGGGCGCGGCGGGCATGCCGCGCCGGTACGCCGACTACGCGAGCGAGTTCACCGGGCTGAACGAGGTGTCCTCGATCTTCTCGTTCATCCTCGGCGCGTCCATGCTGCCGTTCTTCTACAACGTGTACATCACGTGGAGGAAGGGCGATCGGGTCAAGGTCGACGACCCCTGGGGTTGGGGAAACTCCCTGGAGTGGGCCACTTCATGCCCACCCCCTCGCCACAATTTCCTTTCGATCCCGCAGATCAGGTCGGAGCGACCCGCGTTCGACCTGCACCATCCCTATCTGGGTGCCCCGTCCAAGCAAGTCGAGACGTAGGGGCGCGCGCACTGGTCCGGCATCAATGGGCTTAGCCGGCCCGTGAGTCCCTTTCACGATGAGTCAAGGGAGACAGAATGAGAGAGAAATGCACAATCCTTCTGCGGCGTGCCGCCCTGCCGGGGCTGGCAGCGGTGCTGCTGACCGGGCTTGCAGCGACCGGCCAGGCGGCGGCCGACAGCGGTGACGGCAAGGCAAAGTGGCCCTGCCCGGTCAAGTGCCCGCCGAGAAAGCACGGTCGTCCCGGGCCCCCCGGCCCTCCTGGTCCTCCCGGGGCCCCTGGAGCCGCGGGACCGGAAGGACCGGCTGGCCCCACAGGACCGGAAGGACCAACGGGACCGGAAGGACCGACGGGACCGGAAGGACCGACGGGAGCGACAGGACCGGAAGGGCCGACGGGGCCAGAAGGGCCGACAGGGCCAGAAGGACCAACAGGAGCAACAGGACCGGAGGGAGCGACAGGGCCAGAAGGGCCGACGGGGCCACAGGGGCCGACAGGACCAGAGGGGCCGAGAGGACCGGCCGGACCGACGCTGCCGCCAGAGATCCTCCAGGAGACCCACACACTGGTGTCCCAGCTCAACACGGGAACCGCGACCTGCCCGCCGGGAACCTTCATCACGGGTGGTGGGCTGGTGACGCCCCTGGGAGGCAACAACCTCACCATCCAGCAGTACGCGTCCTTCCCGTCAGCCGCGAACACGTGGACCGTGTCGTTCGTCAATCCGGTTAGCACCACGGGTTCCTACAGCGTTTACGCCATATGCCTTCCCGCTACCTGAATGGGCTGACGGAGCGGCAACGAGGACCTCGGAGCTGTTACGCGAAGCGCCAGCGGGTGGCGCCGAAGGGGGTGGCCAGGGCCACGCCTACGGCGGCGTGGGTGGTGAAGCGGTAGAGGTGCCAGGGGGCCGGGCCCGCGCTCTGGGCGCTGTAGGGGGCGGTGATGGCGTCGCCGTCCCGCTCGGCGGGCCAGCCGCCGGCGGCGTAGATGTCGGCGACGCGGGCGATCTCGGCGTGGTCGGTGGTGCGGACGGCGTCGCCTTCGAGGACGAGGTCGACGCCCGGCAGCCGCATGGAGATCGTGCAGGCGGGGTTGGCCGCGAGGCGCCGCGACTTGCGGGACTCGGGGCCGCTGGTGAAGTAGAGGTGGCCTTCGGACTCGGCGGCGCCGATGCCCGCCGAGTGCGGACGGCCGGACGGGCCGACGGTTCCGAGGAAGACCGGGGTCTCCATCATCGGAAGGCCGGCGTCGAGGGCCGCGGAGACCCGGTTCCAGGGCAGTTTCGCGTCACCGTAGATGTTGAGGTCGGTCGCTTCGACGGGCTCCGGCAGCATGGTCTTCCCCCTCGTCGTCGGTTCAGGAGTGACCACCGGGTGGGCCTGAGCTCAGCGGCGGTCGCCCCTCATCCTGCCTCGGCGGCCTCCTGAGCTGCGAGGAGTTCGTCGGCGTGTCCGTCGAGCCAGTGTCCGAGAGAGCGGAGCGGGCCGTCCAGGAGGGTGCGGCCGAGCGGGGTGAGCCCGTAGTCGACGCGGGGCGGGGCCTCGGCGAACGAGCGCCGGGTGACCAGGCCGTTCGCGAGCAGCCGGTTGAGGGATTCGGTCAGCACCTTGTCGCTGACGCCGCCGATGGCGTCCTTCAGGACGCGGCGGCGCAGCGGCTCGTCGCGCAGCGCGACGATGATGAGCGGGTCCCAGGTGTGCGCGAGGAGTTCCAGGCCCGCGCGGAGCCGGCAGTCGACGATCAGGTCATCCGTCACGGATCCATGGTCCCCGATTCGAAACGTACCGGACGGTGCGTTTCGGAATGCCTACGTTGGCCCCTCCGACCAGCGAGGGAAGGCTGAGAGATGCGCATCGGGATCATCGGGACGGGCCACATGGCGAAGGCGCTCGGGACGGCCTGGGTCCGGGCGGGACACGACGTGGCGATCGCGGGCCGGTCGCCGGGCAAGGCGCAGGCGCTCGCGGACGAGTCGGGCGCGGGCGCGGTGCCTCTGGAGGAGGTCGCCGTCGGACGCGATGCGGTGCTGGTCGTCGTCCCGTGGGACGCGGCCGAGCACATGGTCGCCCTGGCGGACGTCCCGGACGGGACGGCCCTCATCGACGCGACCAATGCGGTGGAGCACGGGGTCGGCACGCTGGTCATCGGGCCCGGCGAGTCGATGGCGGGACGGATCGCGCAGGCCGCGCCCGGCGCGCACGTCGTGAAGGCGTTCCACACGTTCCCGTTCATGCGGTGGACGCAGCCGTCCGAAGGCCGTGCGCCAATCGTCCTGATGTGCGGGGACGACCCGGGCGCGCTCGAGACGGTCGGTGACCTCGCCCGGGACCTGGGCGGGGAGCCGGTCGTCCTCGGCGGGCTGGACCGGGCCCGGCAGTCGGAGGAGGTCGCCGGATTCATCATCGGAATGGCCTTTGCCGGACATGATCCGTCCGCCGCGGTTCCCGCTGCCTGACCCTTCGCCGACTACGGTGGGCGGGCATGACGGTGCAGCTCCCCGACACGGTTCACTACCGCGACCGGGCGTACTCCCTGACGGGGAAAGAGGGCGGCGGGCTGTTCGACCCGCCCGCCCACGGCCTGAAGCCCGCCTGGATGTCGACCGGCTGCTACCGCGGCTTCCTCTGCGAGTACGCGGTGGCGGACGGCGCGCTCGTCCTGACCGGCTTGGAAATGGGCACGAAGAGCGAGGCACCGGCGCTGTTCGGAGTCGAACCCTTCGAGGGGATCCACGGCCCCCGCTACGAGGGCCTTCACGCACCGGTGCCCTTCACCGGACGGCTGCTGCTCGGCGACGAATTCGACTTCGGGCTGTACGTCCCCATGGGATATCCGAGCGCGTGGAAGTTCGAGGAGGTGTGGGAGCTGGCCTTCGAGGACGGCCGCCTGACCACCGCACGCGACCGCTCGGAGGACGCCGCGCGGCGCCGCGCCGACCCGCGACCCGGTGACCTCCCACCACCCCGCGACGACCACGAGGCGACCCAAGCCTGGATCGAGCGGGTCTTCACTCTCGGCTTCGACCTCTGACCGCGGGCGGCGTCCGCCGCCGGCGACGTGTGCCGGTCACTGGTCGCCGGGGCGGATGCCCGCAGGTCAGGGCGTGGCGGCGGCGGGCTGTCAGGCTGCGGAGGTGGCGTCCGTGCGTCGGGGAGCGGGCGTGGTCGGGCGCAGGCGGCCGTCCTGGACTTCGACGATCTGGTCGACGGCGGTGAGGTGCGTCCGGTCGTGCGTGACCAGGACGGTGGCGGTGGCCTTCTGGTGGGTGAGGGCGGTGACCAGGTCGATGATCGCCGCGCCGCGCTCGTGGTCGAGCGCGCTGGTGGGTTCGTCGATCAGCAGCACGGTGGGATCGTTCATCAGGGCGCGGGCGATGTTGACGCGCTGGCGCTGCCCGCCGGACAGCTGGTGGGGACGCCGGTCGGCCTCGCCCGCCAGGCCGACGGCGTCCAGCAGCTCCCGGGCCCGGTCACGGACGCGGACCGGGCGGCGGCCGTCGATCTGCGCCATGACCTGCAGTTGCTCGACGGCGGTGAGCGAGGCCAGCAGGTTGGGCTGCTGGAACACGATGCCGATCTTGTGGCGGCGCAGCCGGGCGAGGTCGCCGCGGCTCATGCCGGTGGTGTCGGTCCCTTCGACGGTGACGGTTCCGGCGTCGGGGGTGATGAGCGTGGCCGCGACCGCCAGGAGGCTGGACTTGCCCGATCCGGACGGTCCGACCACCGCGGTGAGGGTGCCCTTGGGCACGTCCAGCGACACGTCGTCGAGGGCGGTCAGGCGGGAGCGTCCGTCAGGGTAGGTGAGGGTGACGTCGGTCAGGTTGAGGCTCATCGGGCGCTCCCCAGTGCGGTCAGCGGGTCGACGGAGGTGATGCGGCGGATGGACAGCGCGGCGCCGAGCATGCCGAGCAGGATCATCACGCCCGCGGGGAAGAGGAGGGTGACGGGGCTGAGCAGGAACGGCACGGAGCCGCCCGCGACCAGCGCCCCGAGGGCGGCGGCGATGCCGGTGCCCAGCAGGGTTCCGCCCACCAGCAGGATGGCGGCCTGCCCCAGGGCGTCGCGCAGGAGGCCGCCCGTGGAGGCGCCCAGGGCCTTCAGCACCGCGATGTCGCCGCTGCGCTGGATGGTCCAGACGGTGAAGAAGGCGCCGATCACCAGCGCGGAGATGGCGAACAGGAATCCGCGCATCAGCTGCAGCGAACCGTTCTCCGAGGTGTAGGAGCCGATCGCCGAGACCGAGCCGTCGCGCGAGAGCGTCTTGGTGCCCGCGGCGCGGTCGGCGGCGGCCACGTCGACGTCGCCGGTGGTCTTCAGGGCGATGACCGTCGCGGTCGGGCCCTGCCCGGCCCCGGCGGGCGGCGCGGTCTTCTGCCAGACCGGCAGGCTGGTCCAGATGACGGGGGTGTGGCTGAACGAGGCGTCCCCGCGGACGGCCGCGACCTTCAGGCGCTGCCCGGCCAGGGTGACGGTCTGCCCGGGCTGGACGGCCAGCTCGTCGGCGGCGCGGGTCGACACCACCACCGAGTGGTCGTCGATCGTGCCGCCGCCGGGGGCGAGCGCCGATCCGGGGGTGACGCCGAAGGCCGACACCGCGGCGCTCTTGCCGCCGGCGGTCGCCTTGGTCGTGGTGATGCCCAGCGGTTCGGCGCTGGTGACACCCGGGGTGCCGGCCCACCGGCGCCACTGCGCCTCGGTGACGGTGGAGTTGGTGTAGGACAGGCTCTCGCCCCCGCCGGGCGCGCTGAAGGCGATCTTGTCGGCGGGCAGGCCGGTGATCGCCGAGATGTTCTGGTCGCCGAGCCCCGCGGTCAGGCCCGACAGCAGGCCCACCAGGAGCGTGATGAGGACGATGACGGAGCCGATCAACGCGAACCGGCCCTTGGCGAACCGGAGATCTCTCCAGGCGACGAACACGCTGTGGCCTTCCTTCGGATCGAGTGGACGTTATGCCTCCACCCTGGCCGTCGCGGCCGTCCACCGGATCTGGCCGGGGACAGGACCTGAGGGGCCGAAAGCAGGCACTGCGGTTGTAACTTTCGATGGAGGTCGCTTGACCCCGCCGTGGCTAGGCTGAAGGGGCTGTGAACCCTGCCGCCCACACCCCGACCCCGCGCGCCCTGGAGTGGTGCCTGCACCTGCTAGCCGTCGCGCTCCTGGCGTTGGCCCCGGTGCGGGCGCTGAGCAACGGCGAGCCGCACGCCTCCCTGATCTTCGTGGTGGCCGTGATCTGCGCGGCCGTGTACGCGGCGGGCCCGCTGACGCCCCGGGTACGCCGGTCGCGGCGGGCCGCGGCCGTGTGGCTCGCGGCCCTGAGCGCGGCATGGCTGGTCCTGCTGGTCCTGACGGCCGATGGCGTGTGGGTCGCGTTCCCGCTCTACTTCCTCCACCTGCACCTGCTGCCCCGCCGCGTCGGGCTCGCGGCGACCGCGGCGACCGCCGCCGCCGCGATCACGGCCGTCGCCGCCCACAACCACCAGTTCACCCCGGCGGTGGCGATCGGCCCGACGCTGGGCGCGGCCGTCGCGGTGGCGGTGGTGTGGGGCTATCAGGCCCTGTACCGGGAGAGCGAGCAGCGGCGCAGGCTCATCGAGGAGCTCACCGCCACGCGCGCGGACCTGGCCGCCGTCCAGCACACCGCCGGTGTCCTGGAGGAGCGGCAACGCCTGGCCCAGGAGATCCACGACACCCTCGCCCAGGGCCTGTCCAGCATCCAGCTTCTCCTCCGAGCCGCCGAACGCTCCCTCCCCCGTCCCGCGAGCCGCTCCGCCACCGCGCCGGGCGACACTTCGGCGGGCACGTCCTACGGATCGTCCGCCGACGACTCGCTCGACAAGGTCGCGCGGTACGTCGACCAGGCCCGGCAGACCGCCATGGACAACCTCGCCGAAGCACGCCGCTTCGTCGCCGCCCTGATGCCGCCGTCGCTGGACGACGTGTCGCTGGCGGGCGCGCTGGAACGCCTGTGCGCCGCCACCTCGGCACGGCATCCGCTCACCGCGCGGTTCCACCTCACCGGCTCGCCGCTCCCGCTGCCGACGGCCTACGAGGTCGCGTTGTTGCGCGTCGCGCAGTCGGCGCTGGCCAACACCGTCCAGCACGCCGAGGCGGGCAGTGTGGACGTGACCCTCAGCTTCCTGGGAGACCACGTCGCCCTCGACATCGTCGACGACGGCATCGGCTTCGACCCCGCCCTGCCCACGGCCACCGCCGTCAGTGGCCCGTCTCGTCCGCCGTCCGCGTCCTCTACCACCCCCATCGGTGGGAGCGGTTTCGGGCTGGCGGCCATGCGGGCACGGGCGCGGGCCCTGGGCGGCACGCTCACCGTGGAATCGAGCCCCGGCCTCGGCGCCGCGCTGGCGGTACAGCTCCCCCTCCCCCAGGCCCCGGAATCACAACCCGCTCCCCGGGAGACCGGCCGGCCTTCAGAGGGCTCGCAGGACGACCCGGACACCGACCCCGGATGGGGGCGCACCCGTGACTGACGTTCCCATCCGGCTGCTGCTGGCCGACGACCATCCCGTCCTTCGGGCCGGGCTGCGCGCCCTGCTGGAGACCGAGCCCGGCCTGGAGGTCGTGGCCGAGGCCGCCACGGCCGAAGAGGCCGTTTCGCGCGCCGCGGGCGGCGACATCGACGTGGTGCTGATGGACCTGCGCTTCGGCAAGGGGATGGGCGGAGCCGAGGCGACCGCGGCGATCACCCGCAGACCGGACGCGCCGCGCGTCCTGATCGTCACCACCTACGACTCCGACGCGGACACCCTGCCCGCCATCGAGGCGGGCGCGACGGGCTACGTCCTCAAGGACGCCCCGCCCGAGGATCTCACCGCCGCCGTGCGGAGCGCCGCCGCCGGGCGCACCGCGCTGGCCCCCACCGTCGCGGACCGGCTGATGAACCGGCTGCGCACACCCGCCACCTCGCTGACCCGCCGCGAGACCGAGGTGCTCGCCCTGGTCGCCGAGGGCCTGTCCAACCAGGCCATCGGCCGCAGGCTCCACCTCACCGAGGGAACCGTGAAGTCCCACCTGGCCCGCGTCTACGCGAAACTCGACGTCGACTCCCGCACCGCCGCCGTCGCGGCCGCCTCCGCCCTAGGCCTCATCCACCGCTGACCCCACCCCCATCCCCTGACCGCCGTCCATGCGGTCGATCGGGTCGGGGTCAGGAGGGCGGCGCCAGTCCCAGGGCCTCGCTGGCGGCCAGGATGTTCACATAGTCCCGGAAGTGGACGATCCGTCCTTCGCGGACCGTCATGACGACGATGTTGGGAAGCGCGAAGTCGCGTCCGGTCGCATTGGAGAACCCGACGGCGACCCGCTCGACGACGATGACCCCGGGGTCGGTGGTGTCGCGCACCACGACGTCGCGGTAGGCGTCGTAGCGGAGCGGGCCGTCCTTCCAGTTCGCCTCGAGGAAGGCGCGGATCGCCTCGCGTCCGCGCAGCTCGGACGGGATGTCCGGACGGCTGAAGGGGAACTCGTGCACGGCGTCCTCGGCGTAGAGGTCGACCATGACGTCCAGTTCCTTGTCGATCGAGGCCTGCTGGTAGCGCGCCAGCACGTCGCGCGGTCCGGCGGTGGTGCCCTTCGAGTCAGTCACGAGCCCTCCTCAAAGATCGGAAACGCCGTTCGTCAAGCAAGCTAGCAAGCTCGCCCGGACGGCGGCGCGTGCTGTGGGCGCATGGGAGGGGACCCCCGGGTGCCCGGGGGTCCGTTCGGAGTTCGCTACTTCCCGGCGGGGGCGCCGGTCTTGGACGGGGTGGGCGGCGGCGTGGGGTCGCCGAGTTGCGAGACGTGCACGATGGGCTTGGCAGGCAGCCTGTCCTTCAGCCAGTAGGCGTCGAAGATGGCATCGACGCCGCCCGGACGGCGGTCACCTCGGTGGACGATGACGTGCGTGCGGTCGCCGTCCTGGACGACCAGGTGCGAGCCCTTCAGAAGCTTCTGCAACTTCAGCGCGTCGGCGTACGGGGTGGCCGCGTCGTTGGTGGCCTGGAACAGAAGGATGTTCTTCGGCAGGTTCCGCGTCTGGCCGACCTTGACCGGCGTTCCCGGCTTGGCGCCCCAGAACATGCACGGGGCGTTGTACCAGGTGTTGTACCAGGTCGAGAACGGCGCGATCCGGTCCATGCGGGTCGCGTCCGCCTGCCACTTCCGCCAGTTCTTGGGCCATTGCACGTCGGAGCACTGAATGGCGTGGTAGGCGGCGAACTCATTGTCGTCGCTGCCGCCGATGGTGTTGGAACCGAAGGTTTCGAGGAAGGTGTTCAGGTCGCCGGTCTTGTAGGCGGAGAGGCCGACGGCGAGGCTGTGCCACACCCCCTGGCTGCGCTTGTACGCGGCGTTCTGAAGGGTGTCCAGGAGTTCGGGCGCGCCGACCGCGGTGCCGTTCTTGACGACGGGCGCCTTGGCGAGCCTGGCCTCCAGGGAGTAGTAGAAGGCCCGGACGGCCGCCTTGGTCTTGCCCAGGTGGTAGCGGTCGTCGTATCGGGCCAGCCAGCCGAAGTAGTACTCCATGTTCTCGTTGAACGCGATGTTCTGGGGCTTCTGCGCGCCGTACCAGACATTGGCCGGGTCGACGTTGCCGTCGAGGACCATCTTGCCGACGCGCTTGGGGAACATCGTCGCGTAGACCGAGCCGAGGTAGGTGCCGTAGGAGCCGCCGTAGTAATTCAGCTTCTTGTGGCCGAGGGCGGCTCGGATCGTGTTCAGGTCGCGAGCCGAGTCGGTGGTCTTGGAGTGGTCGAGCAGATTCACCGGGGAACCCTTGCCGTACTTACGGGCGCAGGCGTCCGCGTACGCCTTCGACCGCTTCAGCCAGACCGCGATGGACGTGGCGTCCCCGTGGCCGTAGGCCGGACGGGGTGCGTTGCCGTAGTCGGCATCGCATGTGAGCGCGGGCTTGCTGAAACCGATGCCGCGCGGATCGAACCCGATGACGTTGTAGGCCGCCTGCATCGACGGGGAGTTCAGCGCGTAGAAGGCGGGGGCGAACAAAGCGCCGCTGGCCCCCGGGCCACCTGGGTTGACCACGATGTCCCCCTTGGCCTTGCCCTTGCCCCGGTGTGGAAGCCGGGTCAGCTGGAGCGTGATCTTCTGCCCGTTCGGACGGGCGTGGTCCAGCGGGACCTTCAGCTCCGCACACTGGATGATCTTGGACACCGTGACCGGGCCGACGCGGTCGAAGGCCGTCGCGCCCTTGACGATGGGGGTGGCGCAGCGATGCCACTTCAACCCCGCGGGACGGAAGGCGTCGGACGCGTCGGTCACCGCGGCCGTGTCCGTGGCCGCCGCGACCAGACCCGTGACCGCGGAGGGACCTGTGGCCACGAGTACACCGAGTCCGGTAATGCCTAGACCGCCCGCTGCGACCACGGCGACAAGCTTCTTCACGAATCCCCCGATTTGCTTCGAATGCTGTACCAAGCAAAACGGTAGAACGTAGCGCTCCCTTCGCCCATGCGGCTGGCAGCCGAGCCCCCGGTAGGGCTAACCCCACCGTCACACTGACCGTTCGTGCAGCGACACATGGAGACCGGCGAAATGTGAGTACTGCTCACCAACTGGTCATTCGGACCTTCGGTCGTGAACGTAGACAGCGTGGCCGTAGGAGCCTTCGGGTTCCCTGACCAGGAGCGGAAGAAGGCGGCGTGTGGCAGCCGCGACCGGCTCGGAACGAGTGGTGGCGTCGTGTGCCGCCTGATCAACCCACAACTGCGTCATCCAGATCGTGTCCGGGTCCTCGGGGGCCGTGTTGACGCTGTAGTTCAGCAGGCCACAGTCATCTCCACCGGCCCGGGCGCATTCATGGAGCAGCGCGATCAGATCGTCGCGCCGTCCGGGCAGGGCGGTCATTCGTCCGTAGACGCTGAACATGTTCGTGCTGGACATGCCTTCACCCTTCGCCGAGTTCGTCGACGCGCAGCCTACGCGGGCCCACCTTGCCTAATATGACACGAAAGGCACGGCCGTTCCGTCCTCGGCCAGAAGCGTCACCGACCACGCTTTCCCGGCGACGCCGAACCCTTGCGGAGTCGTTCCCGGTACGGGAGTACTGGTCGGCTCCCCGTCGGTGTCGACCTTGTCGATGAAGTACCGGCCCGACCTGACACCCGAAAGCCCGGGAAGCGGCTTGGTGGCGACAAAGTGGTCGCGCCTCCCCGGATAACTCATCCGGACGCGTACAACCGAGGACGGCACCGGCCCAAGGATCAGAAACGATCCCCGGGGACCTGCACCGATGGTGTAGTAACCGCCGCCCGGCCTGCCGTCGAACTCACAACCCCCGGCGATCTGCTCGCCGCGCGACATGACGTTGAGGCACAGCCGCGCCTTGAAGCCGGATGCGTGACGCTGCTCGGTTCGGGCCTCCAGGGTCCAGCCGTCACCAACGGTCAGCAGAACGGGCTTGCTGAGCTTGCCGTCACCCGTGTCACCCCCGGCCCCACAGGCGGTGCATGTCCCAGCCGCACCGCCGAACAGCACTACCGCCCCAGCACCGATCCAAAGCGCGCGCCTCACATGTCTCCCTTGGGTTGTCAGGAAAGCAGGATGGACCAGTTCCCGCGCCTTGGCCAGGGCTCCGACGTCCACCGCAGCCGGGTCGACGCCGCATCAGAGGTCGTACGCGCCGTCCTTCACGAACCGAGGAAGACAGGAATGCTTTCAGGCCACCAAGAACGAGGTCGGCCTGGAGCATTACCAGGTCCGCAAGCACACCGCCTGGTACCGGCACGTCACCTTGGCCATGGTCGCCCACGCCCACCTGGCCTTCCTGGCCGCCGCCCCACCCTCAGACCCCGGCGCCCCACACCCCGGCGACGGTGGCGAGGCGGACGACAACACCGCGCACGCCACGGCCGTGTTTCACTGCGCGGCCACCAGAGGGGTCCGCCCGTCCCGACCTCACCGTTCGTCGAACGCCGTGGCCGCTGGGACGCAATCCTGAGAAGCCGGCCAGGCGAGAAGCAGGTCAGGCGAGAAGCAGGTCACTGGTAGAAGATGACGATCCGTGTAGGCAGGTCACTGTCCCATTCGATGTTGACCCGGAATATGACGCCGCCCTGGTAGGGCGCCACGTTGTGGAGCGTCATCCGCGCCCTTCCGATCATCGGGTTGCCGCTGGTGTTCAACTCAGTGATCGAGCCGACCACCAGGGTGGACGGTGTGAACCAGCCTGCCTGGACATTGACGAGGAAGTCTCCGGACCCGGTGAAGTCGACCCAAGTGGTCGCCTGGTTGAGGCCGCGCTCGGTGTCGAACTCGGTGCCGGGCTCGGCGGCAACGTCGATCTTCTTGTGGGTCATCGCGGTTTCCCTTCGTTGCAGGTTGCGTCCGCGTCACGAGCAGCGGCGCCGAGGCGAGCGGGTGGGGGGGGGCCGGGGGCCTCGATGCCAGAAGAAGGCCCCACCAGAGAAGAACCCGTTCGCGTGAACCACCCGCCGTGCGCCGCCTGATGGCCGGGGCGGTCGAGCGCAGCGGCAAGGGACTGCGGCCCTGGCGATCGTCCACCGGCCCCGCTGGACGGAGAACAGGCGCCATCACCGGTAGGACCCGACAACTGACGGACGAACGTTCACACCCGGCCGCATTCCCGCCGGTCCACCCCGGGTATCCCGGTGACGCGCCAACCTTCAGCAGAGCTGAGCAAAGCCGACGATGCCGCCGGACGTTCGCACTGAACGAGCTGATGGTCGCCCCCACATGGCAGGGCCAAGGAGTTGCTCACGCGCCTCACGACGACCTGCTGAGCCGTCCGCAGGAGCGCGCGACGCTGCTGGTACTCGAAGGCAACGACTCGCCTCAGCGCGCCTACGCTCGCTGGGGCCGACGGAACAATCGGGAAGGCTCAGCCGTACAAGGACTCTCCCCACTGCGACATGTTGATCACTGACCTGCAGAGCAGAGCCTGATCGGCACCATCGCCTCGCAGAGGCGGCGGCACGACCAGGACGCGCAAGAACAGCACACACGCTCTGTGTCCCGCCGGAGATCGGCAGGCCGTAGTTCGTGTGCGCCGAGTGCTCTTGGTGCCGGTCGGGGGGCGAGTGACAGGGGTCTGGTCAGTGCGGCCGGAGGTCAGGCGACCATCCTGAGGAACACGAGCGCCGCGCCTCCGGCGAACGCGGCGCTGAGCAGCAGGTTCATGACGCTGCCATCGCGCTCGTACCCGTCGACCTCGACCCGCTGGGGCCTGGCCGGGTCGTACAGGACGCCCACCTTGCTGCCGGGCGATGCCGCCGGCCACTGCGGCGGGTGGGCCTTTCCGACTCCGGATTCGACCTCGATCCGTTCCCCGCCGCGGGGCGTGAAGGCGACGACCGGGTAGAACCGGGAGTCGCCATCGGAGTAGGTCTGCTCACGTATCCGGACGAGCTCGCCGTCGGCCCGACGCCCCCGCAGGCTCAGTCGCAGATCGACCCACGCCCCGATGAGGGCGCCCAACGAGAGCACTCCCAGCAGAACGGTGAAGAGGCCACCGACGATTTGCTCCTTGCTCATGCGGAAAGCCTAGATCGTCCCGCCCTCCCGCAGCAGCCCCGCTGGCTCTAGGCTGGCCAAGGTGTCAGAGAACGGACGCGCCGTCCTTGGTGAAGGCGGGCCGGGCGCCGGGCCGCCTTGGGTTGCGGCCGGATGCGGACGGTGGGGTCGGCCTGAGACGTCACAGGATCACGATCGCGGCATGACGCCTGACAGTTGGATCTCTTGGGGCCGATTCCTCCTGGTCGTCGCCGGGGCGCTGGTCGTCGTGTCGGTGGGGCTGGTGTTCACCGCGCTCGACAGCGATCCCTTCGGAGCGCCGGGAATGGGGGCGTCGCTGCGGCTCGTCCATGTCATCTGGTTCCTGGGCGGGCTCGTGGCGGCCGTGCTGGCGGGGGCGGCGTTCTTCTCCGGGCTGGCGTCCTTCTTCTGGAGCGCCACCCTCCGCCGGCACGAGCTGCTCGAAGAGATTCTGCGCAGGCTCCCCGATTAGGGCGTTCTCAGCGAGGTGAGGAAGGCGCGCACCTCCTCCTCGGGGGTTCGCACCAGCTCACCGCCCATGCCGACGGCGACGGCCCCGGCCTCCAGCCAGGACGCGGCGGACGCGAGCGACACCCCGCCCGTCGGGACGAGCGGCGCGTGCGGGACGGCCTGGACGATCGCCTTCAGGTCGGCCGGGGCGAACTGGGACGCCGGGAACAGCTTCACCAGGTCGGCCCCGGCCTCCAGCGCCTGGACGATCTCGGTGGGCGTGGCCGCGCCCGCGACGACGGGGACGCCGTGGCGGTGCGCGGTGCGGATGACGTCCTCCGACAGGGTCGGGCAGACCAGGAAGCGGGCCCCGGCGGAGATCGTCATCGCGGCCTGGTGGCCGTCGAGGACGGTGCCCGCGCCGACGAAGCCGACCTTGGAGGCTTCCTCGATCGCCCGGAGCGCACCCGGGGTGGTCAGCGAGATCTCGACGGACCCGAGCCCGGCGGCGGTCAGCCGCCGGGCGTGGTCGAGGGCGGTGGACGCGTCCGGTCCGCGGACGATGCCGATCACGCGGTCGGCGACGAGGCGGGCGGTCGACGCCCAGCGGTAGCCGGTCACCGGCGCGCGAAGTAGAGCTTGAGGCCGGCGGGGTCGGCGAGGTACAGCGCGTCCTCGCCGTCGGCGTCCCGCGTCACCGCGAGCCGCTGGATCGGCAGGCCCGGCGCGACGGACACCCCCGGACTGGACGGCGTCGCCGCGAACACCCGGTCCGTCCCGGATTCGGTCACGTAGTAGATCGTGGCCGGTGCGGTGATGCCGAGCGCCGCGCGCGTCTGCGTGGCCGAGTAGATGGTGCTGCGCGTCCAGTCGGCTCCGCTCGGGGCGGCGTACCGGACGTTGTAGAGGTCGCCGCTCGTCGGTGTCCGGTAGCGGTAGGCGACGCGCGGGGTCGTGCCGTCGAGGGCGAGTTTGGCGCTCTGGACGACCGGCCCGGTCTCGGTGGCGTCGGGACGGTAGTCCTCGCCCGCGCTGAGCGGCTGGATCACGTCCGCCGTGGCGGTGCCGACCGGGGTCGTGACCGCCGCGCCCGTGTGATCGCTGAACTTTCCGGTGGACGGGCTGTACTTCAGGTAGGACGGCTGGTGCCGGTAGGCCGACGCGGGCGCGAGCGCCCACTCGAACAGCAGGTGGACGTTCCCGGACGCGTCGATCTGCAGGTCGTCCGGGTACACCGACCGGTTGTCGGTCGACGCGAACGTCCCGACCGTGCTCCACGTCGACGCGGCGTCGTCCCAGCGGTAGAGGCGTCCGGAGCGGAAGGTTCCGCCGTCCATGCGGGCGGCGAGGTACAGGTCGCCGTTCGGGGCGGTCGCCACGACCGGGTAGGTGAACAGGCCGTTCGGGTCGGGCAGGTCCGCCGAGTGGTTGGTGGGCGTGCCGCCGACCGTGTCGGAGCGGTAGTACTGCCACTTCACGTTGTGCATGGACGCGAAAACGTGGAAGCGTCCGCTGCCGTCGCGCGCCATGGACGGGGCGTTGTGCCCGATGTCGTCGGCGTACTCGGCCTGCGCCGAGCCGTTCATGAGGGGCAGCCGCGTCCACGCGCCGGACGGGTCGCGCCGTGCGATCGCGACGCGGTGGGTGGCCTCGGTCGCGCCGGGCTCGTTGAACGCCATGTAGGTGTACTCGCCCGCGCCCTTGTAGGTGGCGAGCGGCGTCCACCATCCGGCGGCGTTGGCCGAGTCCATCGCGTAAGGGACCTGTGTCGGCGCGACGGGTTCGGCGGACGCGCCGGTCGCGGGCAGCACGGCCAGCGCCGCGGCCGCCGCGACCACGGCCGCGCCGCCGCGGAGGACGGCGGTACGGGGGCGGATCATCGCGTTCCTCCTCACTTGATCAGCGGCTTGACGGTCTCGTTGGCCTTGCGCAGGGCGTCCTTCGGCTTGGCCTGGCCGACGAGGGCCGCCTGCACCTGCTGGGCCATCGCCGAGTCGATCTGCGCGGCGCCGGTGAACTGCCAGAACGGGTTCGGCCCGGCGGTCTTGGTGATCTTCTCGGCCCAGGCGGCGTTGAACGCGTCGCCCTTGACCTTCGGGTCGGCGAGGGCCGCGGTGGTGCTCGGCGGCAGCGCGACCCTGCCGAAGAAGTCCACGGCGGTGGCGGTGTCGGAGGTGGTGTGCGAGGCGAACTCGACGGCCTTGTTCGCGCCCTCGCCGTCCACGACGACCATGAGGTGGCCCCACAGCAGCGAGTGCGGACGGTCGCCCGCCTTCAGCACCGGGCGGGTCACCGGCTGCATGTGGTCGACGAGCTTCGGGTCCTGCGCGGACTTGGCGATGATGCCCTTGGCGATCGGCGCGTCGTCGTAGAACGCGGCCTTGCCCTGCGCGAATAGCGCCCGCGCGTCGAAGCGGTCGACGTCGGGGGCGATGAGCTTGGCGTCGTACAGCCGCTTGTACCAGGCGAGGGCCTCGACGGCGGGGTCCTCGTCGAGGACGGGCGCGCCGTTGTCGACGAGCTTGCCGCCGAACGTCTGGATCCAGGGGATCATGTCCTTGAGCTGCGCGACCTTCGTGGACGCCGCGTAGGGTACGACCCCGCCGCCGAGCTTGGCGACCGCGCGCAGCGCCGCCTCGAACTCCTCGACGGTCTCGGGGGCCTTCTCCACCCCGGCCTTGGCCAGCAGGTCCATGTTCGCGACCAGGCCGATCGAACCGGTCGTCCAGGGCAGGGCGTACTGCTTGCCCTGGTAGGTGCCGCCGGAGAGCGCCGCGTCGGTGTACCCGCCCTTGGCCGCCTGCGGCGACAGGTCGACCAGCTTGCCCATGGACGCGATGGACCCGAGCCAGGAGTGGTCGAGCTGGACCGCGCCGGTGATGTCGCCGCCGCGCAGCTTCAGCACGAGCTGGTTGAGGAAGTCGTTGTAGGGATAGGAGCCGGTGCGGATCTTGACCTTGGTAGCGGCGGCGTACTTGTCGACGATGCCCTGGACGGCGTCCTTCTGCGCGGCCTCGTTCAGGGACCAGGCGGTGAAGGTGAAGCCGTTGGCGTTGCGGTCGCCGCCGGCCTTTCCGCTGGTGGACGGCGCGCACGCCGCGGCCGCGGCGAGGCCGAGGCCGGTGATGCCGAAGAGGCGGAGGGCGTCGCGACGGGACGGGCCGGGGGCGGGGGTGGAGTTGCGCATGGCGGTGGTGCTCCTTGGCGGTGATACGGGGGGTGCCTCTGGACGAGGCGGGTGAAGCGGGCGAAGCGGTGGACGGGGAACGGGCGGCCGGTCAGCCCTTGACGGCGCCGGCGGCGAGGCCGCCCACCAGGTAGCGCTGCAGGATCATGAACGCGGCGACGACCGGGATGGACACGACGAACGACGCGGCCATGAGGTCCGGCCAGGCGGTCTGGAACTCGCCGAGGTAGGTGTGGACGAGTCCGGGCGGCAGGGTCTGCTTGTCCGAGCCGGTCAGGGTGAGCGCGAAGACGAAGTCGTTCCAGCTGCGGACGAACGCGAACAGGCCGGAGGCGACCAGGCCGGGCGCGGCGAGCGGCAGGACGACGGTGTGCAGCGTCCGCCAGCGGGACGCGCCGTCGATCGCGGCGGCCTCGATCAGGGCGTCCGGGATGGTGTCGAAGATGCCCTTCATCATCCAGACGCACAGCGGGAGGGTGAAGGTCGTGAACGACAGGACGAGCGCGAGGTAGGTGTTGAGCAGGCCGAGCGAGCTGAACACCGCGTACAGGGTGACCAGCAGCAGCGCCTGCGGGAACATCTGGGATGCCAGCACCAGGTTCATCAGGGACTTGCGGCCCCGGTACCGGAACTTGCTGAACGAGTAGGCCATGTAAGCCGACACGAACACGCTCAGCACGGCCGTGAGGACCGAGACGAGCACGCTGTTCACCATGTAGTGGAACAGGTCCTCGTTCCGCGCGAGCTTGGTGAAGTGCGAGAACGTGATCTCGCGCGGGAACAGGTCGGGCTTGATCTTGAAGGCCTGGGTGTCAGACGTCAGCGCGGTCGCGACCAGCCAGTACACCGGCAGGAAGCCGAACGCGCCGATGACGACGACGGCGATCCAGGCGACGATCCGGGAGCGCCGCTGCTCGGGCCGCATGCGGCGGCGCCCGACGCGTCCGGCGCGGTCGCGGGTGGCGGCGCGCGCGACGCGCGGCTTCGCGGTACCGGTTCCGGCGACGTTGAGGCTCATCGGGCCCCCTTCCCCTCGGCGCGGAGGTAGACGGCGACGGCGCCGAGCAGCAGCACCATCCAGAGCGCGCCGAGCGCGGTGGCGTGGCCCAGGTCGAAGCCCTTGAAGGCGGTGTCGTAGACGGCGACGGCGAAGGTGCGGGTCGCGCCCGCCGGGCCGCCGCCGGTGAGGACGTAGATGGTGTCGAAGTGCTGGAAGTTCCAGATGAACTCCAGCAGCACCACGATCCCGGCGATGCCCCTGATCTGCGGCCACGTGACGTTGCGGAAGCGGCGGATCGCGCCCGCGCCGTCCACGGCGGCGGCCTCGTGCAGCTCCTTCGGGACGGTCTGGAGCCCGGCGAGCAGCATGACCATCATCCAGGGGAAGCTCGCCCACGACTTGGTGACGATCACCGCGAGCATCGCGGTGTCGGTGCGGCCGAGCCAGCTGATGCCGGTGTCCATCAGGCCGCTGCGCATGAGCACGCCGTTCAGCACCCCGTAGTTGGCGTTGAAGATCCAGAGCCAGAGGAACGAGACGACGACGCCGGGGATGACCCAGGGGAACAGGAACAGGCCGCGCAGCAGGCCGCCGCCCTTGATCCCGGAGTTCAGCGCGAGGGCGAGCGCGAGGCCGAGGACGAACGGCAGCGCGGTCGCGCCGACGGTGAACTCGACCGTCCGCCACAGGACGGGCCAGAAGTCGCCCTTCAGCGCGTCCGCGAAGTTGGACAGGCCGGTGAAGCGGCGGCCGGGCTTGACCAGGCTCTGCTCGAAGAAGCCCGTGGCCAGGGACGCGACCAGCGGGTACACGATGATGACGGCGAACATCGCCAGGCCCGGCAGGACGAGCAGCCACGCGAACGTGCGGTCCGACAGCCGCCCGGCGGCGGTGACGCCGCGCGGACGGGGGCCGGGGGTGTCGACCGTGCTCATCGGGGGCTCCGGGCCGGGGACGCACCCGGGGCGTAGCCCGGTTGGGTCGGGCCGACGTAGCCGAGGCCGACGCTGATGGAGTCGGCCGCCTCGATGACGGTGCGGGCCAGCTCGTCCTGGCGGGCGGGCAGGTCGATCGCCGAGAGCGGGCCGGAGATCGAGATGGCCGCGGCGATCGCGCCGGAGCCGTCCCGGATGGGGGCGGCGACGCAGGCGCGGCTGAGCGCGAGCTCCTCGGTCTCGGTGGCGTGGCCGCGGCGCGCGACGGCGTCGAGCTCGGCGTCCAGGCGGTCGTGGTCGGTGATGGTGAGCGCCGTGTAGCCGGGCAGGGCGGGCAGCAGCGCGCGGCGCCCGGCGCCGTCCAGCCCGAGCAGCAGGCACTTGCCGATGCCGGTGGCGTGCAGCGGCTTGCGCTGCCCGGTGAGGACGAAGCCGCGCGGGGCGAGCCGTCCCTCGAAGTTCAGCAGGTAGAACATGGAGTCGCCGCGGCGCACCGCGACGTTGACGCCGAGCCCGAGGGACGCGGCGAGGTCCTGCGCGATCTGCCGGGCCTCGCGGTGCACCGGGTGCTGGTTGAGCGCGACGCCGCCGAGGGTGATCGGGGCGGTGCCGAGCCGGTACAGGCCGCTGACCGGGTCGCGCTCCACGAACTCCAGCGACTCCAGCGTGGCCAGCAGCCGGGACGCGGTGGAGGTGCCGAGGCCGGTGGCCTTGGCGACGTCCGACACGCGCAGCTCCGGCCGCCCGGTCAGGAACGCGTTCAGGACCGACGCGGCCCGTTCCACGCTCTGGTTGTTGCTCTGATCGGAAGCCACCCTGTCTCCATTGAATTCGATTTGCAAGATGTGGGAAGGTTGCCCACATGTTGCACGGAAGTCAACCCCCAGTGACACGGGTCGACGCGTTCCCCCTGAAGATCCGAAATCCCGACGCCTACCTCGGCGCCCCGCCGGACACGGCGGGCGACGGGTACTTCCTCCGCCCGCCCTGGCGCAGCCTCTACTCGTCCCGGTTCGAGACCCTCCTCGTGCGCGTCACCTGCGCGGACGGCACGACCGGCTGGGGTGAGGCGCTGTCCCCCGTCGCGCCCGAGGTGACCGCCGCGATCGTCGACCGGCTGCTCGGGCCCGTCCTGATCGGCGAGGACCCCACGGCCGTCCGCCCGCTCTGGCACAAGCTGCGCGACCTCATGCGCGAGCGCGGCCACCTGGTCGGGCACCAGGCCGACGCGCTCGCCGCCGTCGACATCGCGCTGTGGGACCTGGCCGGGCGGCTCACCGACCGGCCGGTGTCCGCCCTGCTGGGAGGCGCTTTCCGCGACGAGGTCCCGGTGTACGTGAGCGGGCTTCCGCGACCGACGAACGAGGAGCGCGCGGCCCTCGCGGTGGAATGGGTGGAGCGCGGCGCGACCCGCGTGAAGCTGCACCTCGGGCACGGCGTCGACGAGGACCTCGCCACCTTCGACGTCGTCGCCGCAACCGGCTTGCACGTAGCGGTCGACGCCCACTGGGCCTACTCCCTGCCCGAGGCCGTCCGGCTCGGGAAGGCGCTCGCGGAGCGCGGCGCGCTGTTCCTCGAGGCGCCGCTCGCGCCCGAGGACGTCGAGGGCCACCGCGACCTCGCCCGCCGCGTGGACCTGCCGATCGCGATCGGCGAGACCCTACGCAACCGGTACGAGCTGACGCACTGGCTCGACCGGCGCGCGACCGGGCTCGTCCAGCCCGACGTGGGCCGCACCGGCATCACCGAGCTGATGGCGATGGGCGAGCTGGCCGCCGCGCGGCACCTGCCCGTCGCGCCGCACCACTCCACCGGCCTCGGCGTCGTCCTCGCGGCCGGGCTGCACGTCAGCGCCGCACTGCCGGAGCTGGCGTTCTTCGAGTACCAGCCGACGTCCCACGAGGTCGGCGGACGCGTCCTGACCACCCCGATCACCGGCGGCGCGACCGGCTTCGCCGTGCCGTCCGGTCCCGGTCTCGGCGTCGAGGTCGACCTCGACGCCGTCGCCGAACTTTCGTCAACCCCTCTGGAGGTCTGAGTGAGCCTGTCCGGGCTCGTCCCCGTTCTCGCCACCCCCTTCGCCCCCGACGGCTCGCTGGACCTGCCCGGTCTGCGCCGCCTCACCGCGTTCCAGGTCGCGTCCGGCGCGACCGGAGTCGCGTTGTTCGGCATGGCCAGCGAGGGGTTCGCGCTCACCGCGGACGACCGCGCGCGGGTGCTGGCGGCCGTCCGCGAGACCGTCGCGGGGGCGGTGCCGATCGTCGCGGGCGTCGCCGCGACCGGCACGCTGACCGCGCTGGAGCAGGCCCGCGCCGCCGCCGAGGGCGGCGCGGACGCGCTCATGGTGCTGCCGCCGTTCATGGTGAAGCCGACGCCGGGGCAGCTGGTCGACTTCTACGGCGCGGTCGGCGAGGTCGGGCCGGAGGTGATGGTGCAGGACGCGCCGGGCGCGACCGGCGTCGCCATGCCGGAGGGCCTGATCGTCGAGCTGAGCGGGCTGCCCGGCGTCGGGTCGGTCAAGGTCGAGGCCCCGCCGACCGCGCCGAAGGTCGCCGCGGTGGTGCGCGGCGTCGCCCCGGACTTCGCGGTGTTCGGCGGGCAGAACGCCCTGTTCGTCCTGGAGGAGTACGCGGGCGGCGCGGTCGGCACCATGCCCGCGTGCGAGTTCACCGACGTGATCGCGCCGATCCTCGCGGACTGGTCGGCGGGACGCCGCGCCGACGCGCACGCGGCGTTCGCGCGGCTGCTGCCCCTCATCCGGTTCGGGATGCAGGCGGGCCTGGCGTGGGCGGTGCACAAGGAGGTGCTGGTCCGGCGCGGGCTGATCGCGTCGGCGGCGGTGCGCGCCCCGGCCCGTCCGCTGGACGCGGGCGCCCTCGCGGGCCTGGACGAGATCCTCGCCGTCCTCGACCTCCCGGCGACACCGTGACCCCCGCGGACGCCGTGCCCCCCGCAGACGCCGTGACCTCGGCAGACCGCTCGCGAGGCGTGTTGCTGTCCGGTGGGAACTCGCCGATCGGGCGGGCGATCGCCGCGGGCTTCGCGGCGCGCGGCGACCGTGTGGTCGGCGTCGGGCTCGAGGCGTGCAACGACCCGGTGTACGCGGACTTCCTCGTGGCCGACTGCACCGAATCGTCCGTGGCGGGCGAGGTCGTGGCGTCGGCCGCCGCGACGCTCGGACGGCTGGACGTGCTCGTCCCGGCGGCGGCCGTGATGCCGGTGGCGTCCGTCCGGGACACCACGGACGAGCAGTGGCGGACGGCCCTCGGCTCGGTGCTCGACACCGCGTTCTTCCTGACCCGCGCCGCGCTCCCCCACCTGGGACGCGGGTCGGCGATCGTCGCGGTGAGCTCGGTGAACGCGTTCCTCGCCGCGCCGTGGCTGGCCGCGTACGCCACCGCGAAGGGCGGCCTGGACGCGCTCGTCCGGCAGCTCGCGCTGGAGTGCGGGCCGTCGGGCGTGCGGGTGAACGCGGTCGCACCCGGACTGATCGGCGGCGGGCATCTGGAACGTGCCACGGAGGGCTATCCCGTCGGCCGGACGGGCCGTCCGGAGGACGTCGCGGCCGCGGTCGCGTTCCTCGCCTCGCCGGAGGCCGGGTTCGTCACGGGCGTCGTGCTGCCGGTGGACGGTGGGCTCAGCATCGCCTCCCCGGCCGCGTTCCTCCGTCCTGACCTGCGGGAACGGTTCCTGTGACCGGACCGGACGTGGTGGGCGTCGGGGAGGCCATGGTGCTGCTCCAGCCGCCCGCCGGGGACGACCTCGCCGACGCGCCCGCCCTGGAGGCGCACGTGGCCGGGGCCGAGCTGAACGCGTGCGCGGCCGTGGCCCGGCTCGGGCTGCGCGCCGCGTTCGCCTCGCGCGTCGGTGATGACCCGCTCGGCGCGCGCGTCCTGCGGCACGTCGGCGCGCTCGGCGTGGACGACGGTCTCGTGCGCGTGGACGCGGACCGTCCGACCGGGGTGTTCTTCAAGGACGTCCGGCCGGACGGCCGGCGCCGCGTGCACTACTACAGGCGCGGGTCGGCGGCTTCGGCGATGGACGAGTCCGACGCCGACCGCGTACTCGCGGCTCGTGCGCGCGCGGTGGTCCTGTCCGGGATCACCGTCGCGTTGGGGCCCGGACCCGCCGCGCTCGTGCGGCGGCTCGCGGAGCAGGCGGACGGGCTCGTCGTGCTCGACCCGAACCTGCGTCCGGCGCTCGGGCCCGTCGAGCCGGTGGCGGAGGTCCTGCGTTCGCTGCTGCCCCGTGTCGGGCTGCTCGCGCTCGGGACGGACGAGGCGGACGCCCTGTTCGGCACGGACGACCCCGAGGCGGTGTTCGCCGCCGCGCGCGAGGCGGGCGTCGGGGAGGTCCTGCTGAAGGCGGGTCCGGACGGCGTCTGGCACGCGTCGGCCGAGGGTCCGCGGCACCTTCCGAGCGCGGCCGTCACGGTCGTCGACCCGGTCGGCGCGGGCGACGCGATGCTGGGCGGCTACCTGGCCGGACGCCTCTCCGGCGCGTCCCCGGCCGGGGCGGCCCGGCTGGGGACGGCGCTGGCCGCGTCGGTCGTGGCGTCCCCCGGCGACACCGAGGGGCTCCCCGACGCCGGCTTCGCCCGCGCGATGCTCACCGCGTCCCGCGGTTGAGGGGCTCGGTCAAGGGGCGCGTTTAAGGGGCCTCGGCCGGGGTGAGGGCGAGGGTCGTCCAGCTGACGCCGGGGCGGCCGAGGAGATCGTTCCACGTGCTCCGGTGGACGACGCTCAGCCCCGCCCCGGCGGCGTGCGCGACCGTCTCCTCGTCCGGGATGTCGAACATGTGCCGTCCCTGCGGGGTCGGGCCGTGCCGCAGCGTCAGCAGGGCGACCCCCGCGGGCTCCAGGAGCCCCGCGAGGCGCCGCATCGCCCGCGGACGCTCGCCGGCGTCCAGGTGCATGAAGACGGCGACGAGCGTGACCAGGTCGAACGTCCCCTGGACGGCGGCGAGGTCGGGAAGCGTGTCGTCCAGCCACGCGATCCCCGCGCCCGCGTGCAGGCGGCGGGCGTGCGCGAGCAGCTCGGGCGTCGGCTCGACCGCCGTCACCGCGTGGCCGCGGACCGCGAAGGCCGCGGCGTCCCGGCCCGTCCCGGCGCCGATGTCGAGAACGCGTCCCGGCTTGCCCGGGATCAGGTGGAGCACGTCCCTGAAGACGTCCTCGCTGGGCAGCGACTCGTACTCGTGGGCGAGCCGGTCCGCCTCGGCGCCGTACCCCTGCGTCCCCTTTGTGATCATCTCACCGAAATTACCAGGTCAGTGGCCGGTGATCGCGTCCGCGACACGGGCGACCACCGAGGTGCGGGGCGCGTCCGAGGCCGCCTCCCGGCCGTCCGCGACCTGGTACAGCGCGTACATCGCCTGGACGCCGAGCCACCGCAGCGGCTCGGGCTCCCAGCGCCGCACCCGCCAGTTCACCCACGGCAGCGCGGTCAGCTCGCTGTCGCGGCGGAGCACCAGGTCGCGCAGGGTGCGTCCGGCGAGGTTGGTGGTCGCGACGCCGTGCCCGGTATACCCGCCCGCGTGGCCGAGCCCGGTGTGGTGGTCCACGACGGCCGTGGAGCACCAGTCGCGCGGGACGCCGAGGACGCCCGACCACGCGTGGTCCACGCTCGCCTCGCCCGCGACGCCGGGGAACATCCCGGTCAGCATCCGCCAGAGCTGGTCGACGGTGCCCGGCGCGGTGGCGCCCGCGTCGTCCACACCAGAGCCGTAACGGTAGGGCCTGCCGCGTCCACCGAACGCGATGCGGCCGTCCGCCGTGCGCTGCGCGTACATGTAGTAGTGCGCCATGTCGCCCAGCACCTCGCCGTTCCGCCAGCCGATCGCGTCCCACACCGCGTCCGGCAGCGGCGTCGTGACGATCATGGAGCTGTTCATCGGCAGCCAGTCGCGCCGGTGCCCGGCCATCCGCGCGGTGAACCCCTCGGTCGCGCGAAGCACGTACTCGGCGGTGACCGTCCCGTACGGGGTGACGGCGGCGGCCGGGCGCCCGTCCCGGCGCGGGACGAGGCGCAGCACCGGCGTGTCCTCGAAAATCTCCACGCCGAGCGCCCGGACGGTCGCCGCGAGCCCGCGCGCGAGCTTGGCGGGCTGGACGCGGGCGCAGTGCGGCGAGAACGTGGCGGCCCGCTGGCCCGCGATGCCGATCCGCGCGTCCGCCTCGCGCCCGGACAGCAGGACCATGTCGTCCGGCGTCCAGCCCCACGCGCGGTTCTCCTCGACCAGCGCCCGCACCCGCGCCGCCTGGGCGGCATTCCGCGCGGTGTTGAGGACGCCGCCCTTCACGAGGTCGGCGTCGATGCCCTCGTCCTCCGCCACGCGCAGGATCTCGTCCACGGTCGCGAACATCGCCCGCTGGAGCTCGGCCGCCGCCTCGCGCCCGTGGCGGCGCGCGTACCGCTCCCGCGACCCGGCGAGCTCCCCCACGACCCAGCCGCCGTTCCGCCCGGACGCGCCGAACCCGGCGAACTCCTTCTCCAGGACGACGATCCGCAGGTCGGGCCGCGCCTTCTTGAGGTAGTAGGCCGTCCACAGGCCGGTGTAGCCCGCGCCGACCAGGCAGACGTCGGCGGTGCGGGGGCCGGGCAGGCGGTCGCCGGGCGCGGGCAGGCCGGGCTCGCGGTACCAGTGGGACACCGCGCCGTCGCCGAACGCGGCGGAACGGGGGGCGGGGGCAGCGTCGGACGCAGTAGACATATGCCAATACTGCTGTATTCGACTGCTTAAAGCATCTCTGGCGACGGATTCTGTTGTCTGCGCGCCAGAGTGTGACGTGTTCCGATCCACTGCGTGCGGTCGATCGCGTAGATCGCGGTGCCTCCGGGACCCATCCCCCGGTGCCGCATCCCCAGCTGCTGCGCGACGCCGAGCGACGACGCGTTCGCCATGTCGATCTCGGCGACGACCCGGCGCAGCCCGGCGTCGGTGAACGCGTGCCGGAGGACCGCCAGGCCCGCCTCGGCGGCCAGGCCCTGCCCCCAGCGGTCGGGTTCGAGGCTGTAGACCATCTCGACGTCGCCCGCCGCGTCCGTGCCGCACAGCCCGGCCACCCCGAGCAGCGCGCGGCCGGTCACCGCCGGCTCGCCGAACCGGCGGAAGGCCGGGCGCAGCGCCCACAGCCCGTAGCCCTCGGTGGCGAAGTCCCGCTGGCTGGCCGCGATGATCTCGGTGACCTGCTCGGGCGAGACCCGGCGGTCGCCGAACAGGTGCCTGCGGACGAGCGGCCCCGTCCAGTGGGCCAGCAGCGCCGTGTGGTCGCTCATGCTCACCGGGCGCAGCGCCAGCCGCCCGGTGCGCACCTCTTCGCTCACCGCCCCGCACGGCGGAAACCTCCGCCGCGGACGGTCGGAACGCAGATCACCCACGTGACGCTAAGCGCTCCCGCGGGCGCGCTCAAGGCCGGTGGCGAAGGTGAAACTCTCACCTCACGCCGGTGTAGCGCTTCCGTAACACCGGCGGGCGACAGTGGCCGGAGCAGAACCCACCGCCCCCGGAAGGACCAGGTCATGCCGCTGTTGCGCATCCGCACCGAGATCGAGGACCGCCCCGGCCGCCTCGCCGCCCTGACCGCGGCGCTGGCCGCGCGCGGCGCGAACATCCTCGGGCTGACCGTCCAGGTCGGAACCGAGGGCGTCGTGGACGAGTTCGTCGTGGACGTGCCGTCCGGCGGCGCGGGCCCGGACGAGCTCACCCGCGCCGCGGCGTCGGCGGGAGGCGTCCGCACGGCCGTCGTCCCCGCGCGCCCGCGCGAGCTGGTGGACGAGCCGACCCGCGCGCTCGCCCTCGCCTCCCGCGCCCGCGTCGAACCCCACGCGCTGCCCGAGATCCTGGCCGAACTCCTGCGCGCGCACGAGGCCGCCTGGACGACCGCACCGGCGGTCGGCGACGACGAGGGCGACATCCTGACCGTCCGGGCCGGGCGGCGCGCGGTGCGGATGAGCCGCCCCGGGCTGCCGTTCACCGCGACCGAGGCCGCCCGCGCGGACGCCCTCGTGCGCGCGGCCCTGCCCGCGGGGCCGCCGTCCGCCGCATCCCAGCCGGTGCCCCTGACCGACGGAACGCGCGTGACCGTCCGGCCCATCGAACGCGACGACGCGGACGCCGTCCGCGCCATGCACGAGCGCTGCTCCCTGGACAGCCGGCGCATGCGGTACTTCAGCCCCAAGCCGTTCCCGCCGCGCGCGGCCGTCGAGCGGTTCTGCGAGCCGTGGCACGGGCTGACGCTCGTCGCCGAGGGCCCGGACGGCTCCGTCCTCGCCCTCGCGCACCTCATCCACGTGCTCGACCCCGGCGTCGCGGAGGTCGCGTTCCTCGTCGAGGACGCCTGGCAGGGCCGCGGCCTCGGCCGGGCGCTCGCCGAGCTGCTGGCCGTGCTCGGCCGCGAGCGCGGCCTGGTCGAACTCCGCGCCACCGCGCTCGCCGAGAACACCCGGATGCGGCGGCTGCTGGTCTCCCTCGGCGGCCGGACGCGCCGCACCGGCGAACCCGGCGTCGTCGAGGTCCGGCTCCGCCTGGACGGCCGTCCCGCGCCCACCCCGTCCGCGCCCGCGCCGGAGCGGGCGGAGCGGGGCTGACGTCGGGCCGCCCCCGCCGCGCCTGGCAGGATGGGCGTCGTGACCGGCATCTACGACGACCCCTGGGCCTACGAGCTGGCATGCTCGTTCCGCGACGTGTCCGCCGAGGTGGACACCCTGCTGGAGTGGACCGTCCGGCACCGCTCGTCCGGCGCGGCGGCCCGGACCGTCCTGGAGCTGGCCGCGGGCCCCGCCGAGCACGCCCGCGAGTTCGCCCGGCGCGGCCTCACCGCCACCGCCCTCGACCTGCACCCGGCGATGTGCGCCTACGCCGACCGGCAGGCCGAGGACGCGGGCCTCGAGCTGGACGTCGTCCAGGAGGACATGACCTCGTTCGCGCTCGGCCGCCGGTTCGACCTGGTCGTGACGATGCTGGACTCCACGTCCCACCTCATGACCCTGGACGCGTTCGTCGCGCACCTGGACCGCACCGCCGACCACCTCGGCCCCGACGGCCTCTACGTCCTGGAGATGTCGCACCCCCGCGACCGGCTCACCGACGACCCCTCGGTCTCCACCGGCTGGACGGTCGACCGCGGCGATGTGTCCGCCACCGTCCGCTGGGGCGAGCCGTCCGACCGGCTCGACCCCGTCACGCAGATCGCCGACGACCACGTCACCATGACCATCACCGAACCGGACGCCCCGGTCCGGGTCATCAACGACGTCGTCCCCTACCGCTTCTGGACCGCGACCGAGCTCACCGCCGCCGTCCGCCTGTCCGGCGCACTGGAGACCGTCGCCCAGTACGGCGACTTCGGCGACGTGGCCCTCACCGACGCGGGGGCCTGGCGCATGATCACCGTCCTCCGCCGCGCCTGAGGGCACGCCGGTGGCGGTCCGCGCGCCGAAGGCCGCGAACCGCCACGTCGAGGGCGTGCCGGTCAGTCGACCGGGCGGGGCCGGGGGTCGCCCTGCTGCGGGACGACCATCAGCCCGACCGAGTCGGAGCTCCGCATCCACGCTCCGGTGATGCGGCGCTCGCCCGAGGGACGCCACGTCAGCGGCGAGGCCCAGGAGGAACCCGACCCGTCGGCATTGACATCACCGAGCGTGAACGCCGAGGTCAGGCCGCGACGGCGCAGCTCGGCGAGGGCTTCGGCGACGGTCCGGCCGGCCAGGCGCAGGCCCTGGGCCCGATCGCCACGGACCGGCCTCGCGTCGAAGAAGACCTCACCGGGCCCGGCCTTCCGGCCGATGACGATGTCGGCTCCCGTCAGGCGGTACACCGAGCCGCTCAGCCGGACCCTCAGTGGACAGGCGCTCTGGCCCGGCGGGCACTTCATCACGATGTCGGACATCCCCAGCATTCCCACCGTGGACTCGCCGCCCTTGGGCGCGTGCAGCGAGCCGCTCTGAACGATCTCGCGTTCATGCTCCGGCGTGACCGGAACGATGCGCAGCCTGGCGTCCAGGCCGACCTTGGCGAACGCCTTGCCGAACTCGCGCTGGTCGGCGTAGGCGTCCTTGACCTCGACCTCGTACTCGGTGCCCTTGACCTGGATCGACATGGCCGCGTTGGCGTAGCTGCGCAGCGGCACCGGACGCCCGCCGTGCGGTAGGAGGACGGCCACCGCGGCAGCGGCGGCCGAGACGACCACCGCGGCGCCCACCAGGCCGGGAAGGCGCCGGGGACGGCGGCGTCGAGGCGCCGGCGCGTCCTCGGCGGTGATGGCCGCGAGCAGCGAACGCCCTCCGGCGCCGTCCGGCTCGCTCGTGATGTCGCCGTCGCGCACCGTCGCCAGGCCCGCCACGAGATCGTCGATACGGGACGTCATGTCAGATCACTCTCCTGAAGAACGGGCCTGGCCCGTACTGCTGCGGGCGGACGGTCGACGCCCGCGGACCGCAGGGCGCGCGCGAAGCGCTTGCGGGCCCGGTGCAGGCGAATGCTCACGGCGTTGGACGAACAACCGAGCACCGTCGCGATCTCGGTGGTGGACAGCCCTTCCCAGGCCACGAGCGCGAGAAGCTCACGATCGCGATCCGGCAGCCGGCCGAAGACGTCGGCGACCACCGAGGAGCCGTCCCGCGACGGCGCGGCGACGGACAACTCGGCGATCAGCGCCGCCGTCTTCAGACCGCGGCGCCGCGCCCCGCGCCGCTGGTTGCCCAGGACACGGCGCGCGACACCGTACAGCCACAACCGGGCCTCGTCCCCGGACGGCATCTCCGCCGCGCGCCGCCAGGCGATCGCGAACGTCTCCGCCACCACGTCGGCCGCGTCCTCGGGCGAGTCGCACCGGCGCAGGGCGTACCCGAGCAGGGGCTTGTAGGTGGCGGCGTAGACGTCCGCGAACTCGTCCTCACCCATCCGGGTTCCTCAACATCCGACCTCCTGAACATGTGACCCCTTGGTGAACGATCACCTGCACATGTCCGGAGCACGCCCGGTTCTTTCACCCCCTCGGAAATCCGGACGACCGTCCTCCGGCCGGACGCCCGCTCACGGCGTCGCGGACCAGCCCGGCATCGGGTGCGCGGCCATCAGGTCGCGGATCTCGGCGGCGACCCGCCCCACCACGGCCTCGTCGCCCTTCGCGGCGGCCTGGACGACCTCGTCGATCCACGCGGCGAGCGGCTCCATGTGCCGCTCGGTGAGCCCGCGCGTCGTCACGGCCGCCGTGCCGATGCGCAGCCCGGACGGGTCGAACGGCTTGCGCGGGTCGAACGGGACGGCGTTGTAGTTCAGCTCGATCCCCGCCCGGTCGAGCGCCTGCGCGGCGGGCTTGCCCGCGACGCCCTTGTTCGTCAGGTCGATGAGGATCAGGTGGTTGTCGGTGCCACCGGAGATCAGGTCGTAGCCGCGCGCGAGCAGCGCCGCCGCGAGCGCGCGGGCGTTCGCGACGACCTGGCGGGCGTAGACGGGGAAGTCCGGCTGCGCCGCCTCGCGCAGCGCCACCGCGATGGCCGCGGTCGTGTGGTTGTGCGGGCCGCCCTGGAGACCGGGGAAGACCGCCTTGTCGACGGCCTTGGCGTGCTCCTCGGTCGACATCACCATCGCGCCGCGCGGGCCGCGCAGCGTCTTGTGCGTCGTCGTGGTGATCACGTCCGCGTGGCCGGCGGGGGACGGGTGCGCGCCGCCCGCGATCAGGCCCGCGATGTGCGCGATGTCGGCGGCCAGGACCGCGCCGGTCTCCCGCGCGATCTCGGCGAACGCGGGGAAGTCGATGGTGCGCGGAATGGCCGTCCCGCCGCACCAGATCAGCTTCGGCCGCTCCCGCAGCGCCAGGTCGCGGACCTCGTCCATGTCGACGCGGCCGGTGTCGGCGCGCACCCCGTACCGGACGGGGTTGAACCACTTGCCGGTCGCCGACACCGACCAGCCGTGGGTGAGGTGCCCGCCCATCGGCAGCGACAGCCCGAGGACGGTGTCGCCCGGGTTCAGGAACGCCATGTAGACGGCGAGGTTGGCGGGCGAGCCCGAATACGGCTGGACGTTGGCGTGGTCGACGCCGAACACGGCCTTGGCCCGCTCGATCGCGGCGAGCTCGACCGGATCGATGTTCTGCTGTCCCTCGTAGTACCGGCGGCCCGCGTAGCCCTCCGAGTACTTGTTGGTCAGGACGCTGCCGGTCGCCTCCAGGACGGCGGGCGAGACGTAGTTCTCCGAGGCGATCAGCCGGATCTTCTCGAACTGGCGGCGCGCCTCGGCCTCCACCAGCCCGGCGATCTCGGGGTCCTCGGCGGCGAGATGGGGGATCGACGGCTCGTGCATGGCTGCCTCCGCGAAGTCGGGCCGGAGGCTCAGTGTCGGGCACCCCGGCATGATGAGGTGTCCCGTACACCCAGGCGCGCGGTGTGCGGACGGCGGTTCGCTCCCCGGTGGTCGGCTCCACCTTGACTGCGCCAGTCGCTTGCGGGTCATCATAGCGGCCCTGGTGAAAGTGCCTAATGATCCTTTTCCACGCCTTCGCCACCTTTGACCCGCTAAGGTGCCAGGGATGCGTTCCGAACTCCCCCTTCGCAGGCCGGACGCGACCGTCCGTCTGGGCTGGCTGGACGCCCTGCGCGGTGTCGCCGCGATCACCGTGGCCCTGCACCACGCGTCCTACCACTACCTGCCGGACTTCCGCCGGACACTCCTCGAATGGATCGACCCGGGGTCGTTCGGAGTGCTGGTGTTCTTCCTGGTCAGCGGCTACATCGTCCCCGCGTCCCTGGAACGGCGCGGATCCATGCGGCGGTTCTGGACCGGCCGGCTCTTCCGCATCTACCCGCTGCTGCTCGCCGCCATCGCGTTCGTCGTCGTCCTGCACGTGACGGGCCGGTACGAGCTGCGGGACGGGCTCGCCACCGCCTACCACCCGGTCGCGGTCGCCCTGTCCCACCTGACGATGATGCAGGACCTCCTCGGCATCCCGAGCGCGATCAACGTGCTCTGGACGCTCTCCTACGAGATGGCCTTCTACCTGCTGGTCGTCGCGCTCTTCTCCGTCGGATGGCACCGCCGGTCGGTCGCCACGGCGTCCACGCTGGCGGTCGCGGCGCCCGCGCTCGCCCTCGTCCTGCCCGCCACGGCGCTGTCCACCCGGTTCGGGGAGGGCCGGGTCTCCCTCGCCGCGTTCGTGCTGATGGCCGCCTCGATCACGCTCGCCTGCGCGCGCCGGACCGCCGTCGCGCGGGCCGGGGCCCTCGCCGGCGGCGCCCTCGCGCTCACCCTCGTCCTGGTGAACGGACGCGTCGACCCCTGGCAGGGCCTGGCGATCCTCGCCGTCATGTTCACCGGGACGGTCGTCCACCGCGCCGAACGCGGCCAGATCCGCCCCCGGACCGCCCTCGCCGTCTGCCTGCTGGTCATGGTCAGCGCGGCGGGCACCGGGATCTGGCGCGTCCGGCACTACACCACCTGGGACACCGACCTCGGCGAGAAGCGCGCCTGGGCGCTCGCCGTCATCGGCGCGTTCGCCCTGTTCGGGATCGGGTACGCGCTGCGGCACCGGCATGTCCCGCGCTGGCTGGCCTGGTCCGGCGTCGTCAGCTACTCCGCCTACCTGCTGCACGAGCTGCTGCTCATGCTCCTGGACATGACCATCGGACGACCCAAGGGCGACCAGCCGCTGCTCTTCGTCCCGTTCCTGGCGCTCCTGCTGGCCGCGAGCTGGGCGTCCCACCGCTGGATCGAGAAGCCCGGCCAGCGCCTCGGCCGGGTCCTCGCCCGCCGCTTCGACCCCGACCCGGCCCCGGCGCCCGCCGCCGAGCCGTCCCGCGCATCGGCGGCCTCCTGACGAACGCGACGAGAGCGGACGCGGAAAAGCCCGGCCCCTCCGCAGGGGACGCGGAGGGGCCGGGCCTTCGTGCCGGCGACGCCGGAAACGGAACGGCCCGGGCCCCTGGTGTCGGGTACCGGGCCGGAGAACGCGCGTCAGGAGCGCGCGGCCTCCATGGCGCGCTTCACGGCGGCACGCTTCTCGCGGAGCTTGTTGAGGGCCTCCTCGAGGATGGCCTCACCGTCGGCGTCGCTGCGCCGCTCCTTCACATACGCGAGGTGCGTCTTGTAGGGCTCGGTCTTCGGCGGCGCCGGCGGGGCGTCCTTGTTCTGCCCGGCCGGGAACCCGCAGCGCGGGCAGTCCCACGTGTCGGGAACCGCGACGTCGGTCGCGAAGCTCGGACGGGTCTCGTGCCGGTTGGCGCAGTAGAAGGTCACCCAGACGCGAGGCGCCGCGTCCCCACGCTCGGCCTCACCCATCGGACCGGCGCCGACACGGCTTCCCCGAATCGCGTTGCCACTACCCACGGACATACTCCTCGGTCGATATGCCGCCGCCCGCTTCGAGGTCGCTCTGGGGAGCCGGGCGGCGGCTCGGCGGTGTTGGTGTTCTTCTCTTCGGCTCAGGTGCTACGGGACCAGACCCGGTGAACGCGGCTCAGCTGTGCTTGAACAGCAGGCCGAGCACGATGATCGAGGCGAACCAGACGACGCCGACACCGATGGTCAGCCGGTCCAGGTTACGCTCGACCACCGACGATCCGCCCAGCGACGACGAGATGCCGCCACCGAACATGTCGGACAGTCCCCCGCCCTTGCCCTTGTGCATCAGGACGAGAACCACCATCAGCAAGCTCGTGATGATAAGCACGATGGACGAAGCGATGATCACAGTTGCGCGCCTTCTCTGGCCTGCCCCGCCGAGGCGGGGCCTGTCTGATGTTGGACGGAGGATCTAGCCGGGCCGTTTACCCGTCACCCCCGCAGGGTACGACGAACTCTTCGCTGGTTCGGCAAGAACCGGCGGGTCGAGACCGAATTGATCTCAAGTCACCGGTCCCGCTCCGCCGGAATCAGGCCGGGAGGTCCCGGTACCGGCAGATCTTGACGAACTCACCCGCGTCCAGACTGGCACCTCCGACCAAAGCGCCGTCCACATCGGGCTGCGCCATGATCCCGGCGATGTTGTTCCCCTTGACCGAGCCACCGTACAGGATCCGCACCTTCGAGGCGGTCTCGCCGTCGTGCAGTTCGCCGACCCGGGCCCGGATCGCGCCGATGACCTCCTGCGCGTCCTGCGGGGTGGCGACCTCGCCCGTGCCGATCGCCCAGACCGGCTCGTAGGCGATCACCAGCTCGGCGACCTGCTCGGCGGTGATCTTCTCCAGCGCGCCCTCGACCTGGCTCAGGCAGTGGCCGACGTGCTCGCCCGCCTTGCGCACCTCCAGGCCCTCGCCGACGCACACGATCGGAGTGATCTTGTTCGCGATCGCGGCCCTGGCCTTGGCGTTGACCAGCGCGTCGTCCTCGTGGTGGTACTGGCGGCGCTCGGAGTGCCCGACGGTCGCGTAGGAGCACCCGAGCTTGGCCAGCATCGCGCCGGAGATCTCCCCGGTGTAGGCGCCGGACGCGTGCCGCGAGATGTCCTGCGAGCCGTAGGTGATCTGCAGCTTGTCGGCGTCCACCAGCGTCTGCACCGAGCGGATGTCGGTGAACGGGGGCAGGACGGCGACGTCCACCGCGGCGAAGTCGGCGTCCTTCAGCCCGAACGCGAGCTTCTGGACGAGCGCGATCGCCTCGAAGTGGTTGTTGTTCATCTTCCAGTTGCCCGCCATGAGCGGCTTGCGCGCGGGGGCGTTCGCGGAAGGGGCCATCTCGGTCAGTCCTCCAGAGCAATCAGGCCGGGCAGGGTCTTGCCTTCCAGATACTCCAGGCTGGCGCCGCCGCCGGTGGAGATGTGCGAGAACCGGTGCTCGTCGAAGCCGAGCTGCCGGACGGCCGCGGCGGAGTCCCCGCCGCCGACCACGGTGAACGCGCCGGAGTCGATCAGCCCCTGCGCGACGGCGCGGGTGCCGTGGGAGTACGGCTCCATCTCGAACACGCCCATCGGGCCGTTCCAGAACACCGTCCGGGCGTCGGCGAGGCGGGCGGCGAACAGCTTGCCGGACTCGGGGCCGATGTCCAGCCCCATCCGGTCGGCGGGGATCGCGTCGGCCGCGACCACCTCGTGCTCGGCGTCGGCGGCGAACGCGGCCGCCGCGACGATGTCGGTCGGCAGGACGAACTCGACGCCGCTCTCCTCCGCCCGCGCCAGGTACCCGCGGACGGTGTCGAGCTGGTCCTTCTCCAGCAGGGACGTGCCGACCTCGTGGCCCTGGGCCGCGAGGAAGGTGAAGACCATGCCGCCGCCGACCAGGATCCGGTCGGCCTTGCCGAGCAGGCTGTCGATCACGCCGAGCTTGTCGGAGACCTTGGAACCGCCGAGGACGACCGCGTAGGGGCGGGCCACGTCCTCGGTGAGCTTCCTCAGCACGTCCAGCTCGGCCGCGATCAGGTACCCGGCGGCGTGCGGCAGCCGCTGCGGGACGTCGTAGACGCTGGCGTGCCTCCGGTGGACGGCGCCGAAGCCGTCCCCGACGTAGATCTCGGCCAGGGCGGCCAGCCGGTCGGCGAACGCGCCGCGCTCGGCGTCGTCCTTGCTGGTCTCGCCGGGCTCGAAGCGCAGGTTCTCCAGGAGCGCGACCTGGCCGCCGACGAGGCCCGCGACGGCGGCGCGGGCGGAGTCGCCCACCACGTCGGTGGCGAACGTCACGTCCTGGCCGAGGAGCTCACCGAGCCGCGCGGCGACCGGCGCCAGCGAGAACTCGGGCTTGACCTCGCCCTTCGGACGGCCCAGGTGGGCGCAGACGACCACCTTCGCGCCGCGCTCTGCCAGGGCCCCGATCGTGGGCACGCCGGCCCGGATCCGGCCGTCGTCGGTGATCTTGCCGTCCTGGAGCGGCACGTTCAGGTCGGTGCGGACCAGCACCGTGCGGCCGGCCACATCCAGGTCGTCGAGGGTGCGCATCGGAACGCGGTGTCCTTCCGTGAGTCGCATACGGGTGAGTCGCGTGCGGGTGTGCCGCGGGCCGCCCGGGTGCGGGGCCGCCCGCAGACGTGCGCCCGCCGTGGCCACGGAACTCCTTCGTGGCCACGGCGGGCGGCGCGGCTCAGAGCGACGAGCCGACCAGCTTGACCAGGTCGACGAGGCGGTTGGAGTAGCCCCACTCGTTGTCGTACCAGCCGACGACCTTCACCTGGTTGCCGATGACCTTGGTGAGGCCGGCGTCGAAGATGCAGGACGCCGGGTCGGTGACGATGTCGGACGAGACGATCGGGTCCTCGGTGTAGTGGAGGACGCCGCGCAGCGGGCCGTCGGCCGCCGCCTTGATCGCCGCGTTGACCTCGTCGGCGGTCGTCTCGCGGCCGACCTCGACGGTCAGGTCGGTGGCCGAGCCGGTGGGGATCGGCACCCGCAGGGCGTAGCCGTCCAGCTTGCCCTTCAGGTCGGGCAGCACCAGCGAGATGGCCTTGGCCGCGCCGGTGGAGGTCGGCACGATGTTGATCGCGGCGGCGCGGGCGCGGCGCAGGTCCTTGTGCGGGGCGTCCTGGAGGTTCTGGTCCTGCGTGTAGGCGTGGATGGTGGTCATCAGGCCCTTCTCGATGCCGAAGGTGTCACGGATCACCTTCGCCATCGGGGCCAGGCAGTTGGTGGTGCAGGACGCGTTGGAGATCACCGTGTGCTTCGCCGGGTCGTACTGGTCGTCGTTGACGCCCATGACGATGGTGATGTCCTCGTTCTTGGCCGGCGCCGAGATGATGACCTTCTTGGCGCCGTTGTCGGCGTGCACCTTGGCCTTGGTGGCGTCGGTGAAGAAGCCGGTGGACTCGACGACGACGTCCACGTCGAAGTCGCTCCACTTCAGGTTGGCCGGGTCGCGGTCGGCCAGGACCTTGATCGCCTTGCCGCCGACCAGGATCTCGTCACCGGCCGCCTTCACCTCTTCGGGGAAGCGGCCCAGGATGCTGTCGTACTTGAGCAGGTGCGCGAGCGTCGCGGTGTCGGTCAGGTCGTTGACCGCCACGACCTCGATGTCGGCTCCGCTGGCCTTGACCGCGCGGAAGAAGTTGCGTCCGATCCGGCCGAAACCGTTGATGCCTACTCGGATGGTCACGGAACCGCTCTCCTCGTACGTCGACACGCCCGGCACGGGTGAATTCCGGGCGACTTCCTACCTGGACCCCGGGGTCTCCCCCGAACTCGACCTTACCGAACACGGCGCCGCCTCCCCGCACCGGCGGGGAGGATTTCGCCAGGTGACGCGCCTTTGCCCGGCCCGGGATCCGGAACCAGGACAGGCAGAGGTCTAGACCACACCGTCTAGACCAATCAGACATGTCCCCTGAAACCGGCGGGTTCATTCCCGCCGGTTCCGGGCCCGGCACGCCAACGGCCCGCCGGGTGACCGGGCCACGAGCCGGGTGACCAACGCCCTGAAATCCATCGAAATCCCCGGCGGCGGCGTCGGCTCAGGCCCGTTCACAGGCCGAGATCCAGAACCGGCCGGGGCTCCCGGGCGCCGTCCACGGTTCGCGGGCCGGTCCGATGGGGGGTATCGGACGGCGTCGGATCACGTGACGGCGGGGAGCGCGTGGCGGCTGGATCGGGCGGCGGCAAAAACCGGGGCGGTGGACCGAGGCGGCGGTGCCGGGGCGCGGCGGCTCCGGGGGCGCGTGCCGGGTCGTGTGCCGGGCTCTGACCGAAGGTCAGGGGGCGAGCATCTCCGCGGTCAGGTTCGCCTCGGTGCCGGGGATGCCCTGGTCGCCGGCGCGCTTGTCGGCCATGGCGAGCAGACGCCTTATACGGCCGGCGATGGCGTCCTTGGTCAGCGGCGGGTCGGCGAGCTGGCCGAGCTCCTCCAGGGACGCCTGCTTGTGCTCCAGCCGCAGCCGCCCGGCGCTGACCAGGTGCTCGGGGGCGTCGTCGCCGAGGATCTCCAGGGCGCGCCCGACCCGGGCGCCCGCGGCGACGGCCGCGCGGGCGCTGCGCCGCAGGTTCGCGTCGTCGAAGTTCGCGAGGCGGTTGGCGGTGGCCCGGACCTCGCGGCGCATCCGCCGCTCCTCCCAGGCGAGGACGGAGTCGTGCGCGCCGAGCCGGGTGAGCAGGGCGCTGATCGCGTCGCCGTCCCGGACGACCACCCGGTCCACGCCGCGGACCTCGCGGGCCTTGGCGTGGATCTTCAACCGGCGGGCCGCGCCGACCAGCGCCAGCGCCGCCTCCGGCCCCGGGCAGGTCACCTCCAGCGACATCGACCGGCCCGGCTCGGTCAGCGAGCCGTGCGCCAGGAACGCCCCGCGCCAGGCCGACTCGGCGTCGCAGGCCGCGCCCGCGACCACGTGCCGGGGCAGCCCGCGCACGGGTCGCCCGTTGTTGTCGATCAGCCCGGTCTGCCGGGCCAGCGACTCGCCGTCCCGGAACACCCGGACCACGTACCGGTTGCCCTTGCGCAGCCCGGACGGGGCGAGCACCACCACGTCGGAGGTGTGCCCGAACACCTCGGCGATGTCCCGGCGCAGGCGGCGCGCGGCCGACCCGGTGTCGATCTCGGCCTCGATCACGATGCGCCCGCTCACCAGGTGCAGGCCGCCCGCGAAGCGCAGCAGCGTCGAGACCTCCGCCTTGCGGCAGCACGGCTTGAGCACTTGGAGCCGGCTCAGCTCGTCCTTCACCACGCCGGTCATCGCCATAGATGAACCCCTCCCCCTATCGAACTTCCAGCAGTGTGGCCGATCGCGGCCCGGCCGGACGTCAGTCAGCGAATATCTGTACGAAGGCTTGGGCCAGCAGGGCGGGATCATGACGCGGCGAGCCGTCCGCGGCGGCCACGTCGGCGAGCACCAGGCGGCCGCCGAGATCGCCGACGGCCTTCTCCAGGGCGTCCGGCTCGTCGACCACGCCCCGGTCGGCCAGCACCACGTCGACCCGCAGGTCCGGCGCGTGCGCCTGGAGCACCTCCAGATGGTTCTGCGGCGAGAAGTCGTCGGTCTCGCCGGGCTGCGGCGCGAGGTTCAGCGCCACCACGCGGCGCGCCGGCGTCCGGCGCAGCGCGCGGACCAGCTCCGGCACCTTCAGGTGCGGCAGGACGCTGGTGAACCACGACCCCGGGCCGAAGACCACCCAGTCGGCCTCGTCGATCGCGGCGAGCGCCTCCGGGCAGGCGGGCGGGTCGGACGGGATCAGCGAGATGCCCTCGACCGTCCCCGGCGTCTTCGCGCACGCGACCTGCCCGCGCACCTGCACGACCTCGCCCGGACGGGACGGATCGGCGCCGCGCACGTCCGCGACGATGTCGAGCGGCACCGACGCCATCGGCAGCACGCGCCCGTGCGCCCCCAGCAGCCGCCCCACCCAGTCGAGCCCGGCCACCACGCCCGGCCCCTCGCCCGCCGCCCCGGGGGCGGACTGGCCGAAGAGCTCCCAGAGGGCGACGATGAGCAGGTTGCCGACGGCGTGGTCGTGCAGGGCGCCCTCGCTGCGGAAGCGGTGCTGCACCACGTCGCGCCAGGTCTGGCCCCACTCGTCGTCGCCGCACAGCGCGGCGAGCGCCATCCGCAGGTCGCCCGGCGGCATGACGCCCAGCTCACGGCGGAGCCGCCCGCTGGAGCCGCCGTCGTCGGCGACCGTGACCACGGCCGTGAGGGCGTCGGTGACGCGGCGCAGCGCGGACAGCGAGGCGTACAGACCGTGCCCCCCGCCGAGCGCGACGACCTTGGGCCCACGGGGCTTCACGGGTTCGTCAGTCTCCTCGGTCCTCCCGCGCGGGCGCTCACCCGCACGGCTCACTCGCGGCCGAGGTCGCGATGGGCGACCTGCACCTCGACGCCCTCGTCCCGCAGCCGGGCGGCGATCTGCTCGGCCATGGCCACACTACGGTGTTTGCCACCGGTACATCCCACGGCCAGCGTCACGTAGTGCTTGCCCTCGCGCTCGTACCCGGTCGTGAGCAGGCGCAACACCTCGGTGTAGGCGTCCAGGAACTGCTTGGCGCCCGGCTGCGCGAGGACGTAGTCGCGCACGTCGGCGTCGCGGCCGGTCTTCGGGCGCAGCTCCGGCACCCAGTGCGGGTTCGGCAGGAAGCGGCAGTCGACGACCAGGTCGGCGTCCACCGGCAGGCCGTACTTGTAGCCGAACGACACGACCGTGGCGCGCAGCCGCGAGTCGGTGCTGCCGTCGCCGAAGAAGCCGATGATCTTGTTGCGCAGCTCGTGCACGTTCAGCCCGCTGGTGTCGAGGACCAGGTCGGCCTCGGCGCGGACCTCGCGGACCAGCTGCCGCTCGCGCGCGATGCCGTCGACCAGGCGGCCGTCGCCCTGCAGCGGGTGCGGGCGGCGGACGCTCTCGAACCGGCGCACGAGGTCCTCGTCGCTGGCCTCGAGGAACACCACGCGCGGGTGGACGCCGCGGGCCTCCAGCTCGGCGATCGAGGAGTGCAGGTCGGCGGTGAACGCGCGGCTGCGGACGTCCACGACGACGGCGATGCGCGGCACCGCGTCCTTCACCCGGCCGCCGAGGTCGGCCATGGTCGCCAGCAGCGCGGGCGGCAGGTTGTCGACCACGAACCAGTCCAGGTCCTCCAGGGACTTGGCGGCCGTGCTGCGGCCCGCGCCGGACATGCCCGTGACGATCACGATGTCCGGGATGTGCGTCTCGGTGGTCACGTTCGTTTCCCCCTGTTGTCGGCGTCGCCCCTGTTGTCCGTACCGCTGTCCGTACCGCCGTCCGCGGCCCCCGCGGCGTCCGGCGTCGTCCTCGTTCCGTCGTCCGGCCGAGCCGTGTCCTCCGGCCGAGCGGTGTCGTTCGGCGCGGCGGTCGGCGCGTTGCCCGGTGCGTCCTTCCGTGCGGCGGCGGACGCTCCCGGGCCGTTCAGCGCGGCCGCGATCGTCTCGGCGGTGCGCAGCCCGATGCCGGGCACCTCCGCGATCTGCTCGGGCGTCGCCTCCTTCAGGCGTTTGACCGAGCCGAAGTGCTTCACCAGCGCCGTACGGCGGGCCGGGCCGAGCCCGGGGACCCCGTCGAGCTCGCTGACGGTCATCGACTTCGACCGCTTCTGGCGGTGGAAGGTGATGGCGAACCGGTGGGCCTCGTCGCGGATCCGCTGGACCAGGAACATGCTCTCACTGTTGCGCGGCAGGATCACCGGATCGTCGTCGCCGGGAAGCCACAGCTCCTCGAGCCGCTTGGCGATGCCGACCACGGCGATGTCGTCGACGCCGAGCTCGTCCAGGGCCCGCTGCGCGGCCGCGACCTGCGGAGGGCCGCCGTCGACGAGCACCAGGTTCGGCGGGTAGGCGAACCTGCGCGGCCTGCCGGTCTCCGGGTCGATCGGGCCGTGCGCCGCGGGCTCGGCGCCCGTGCCGGACGCGTCCCCGTCGTCGTCGTGGCCGTCGCCGAGGACGTCGAGCTCGCCGGTCTTCTCGCTCTCCGCCAGGTAGCGGCGGAACCGGCGGGAGATCACCTCGTGGATGGACCGGACGTCGTCCTGCCCCTCCACGGCCTTGATCGTGAACCGGCGGTACTCGCTCTTGCGGGCCAGGCCGTCCTCGAACACGACCATGGACGCCACGACGTTGGTGCCCTGAAGGTTCGACACGTCGTAGCACTCGACGCGCAGCGGGGCCTCGTCGAGCTCCAGCGCCTCCTGGAGCTCGCGGAGCGCGACGCTGCGGGTGGTCAGGTCGCTGGCGCGGCGCGTCTTGTGCTGCTTGAGCGCCTCGAGCGCGTTGCGCTGGACGGTCTCCAGCAGCGCCTTCTTGTCGCCGCGCTGCGGGACGCGCAGCCGCACCGGGCCGCCGCGCTGCTCGGCCAGCAGCTCGGTCATGGCCTCGTCGTCCGGCGGCAGCGCCGGGACGTACACCTCGCGCGGCACCGAGTCGCTGTCGCCGTAGATCTGGATGAGGAACTGCTCGACCAGGTCGGGGGTGGTGACCGCCTCGACCTTGTCGACCACCCAGCCGCGCTGGCCCCGGATGCGCCCGCCGCGGATGTAGAACACCTGGACGGCCGCCTCCAGCTCGTCCTCGGCGAAGGCGATCATGTCGAGGTCGGTGTCGTCGGCGAGCACCACGGTCTGCTTCTCCAGCGCCCGTTCGAGGGCGCGGATGTCGTCGCGCAGCCGCGCGGCCCGCTCGTACTCCATGGACGTGGCGGCCTCGCGCATGTCGCGCTCGAGGCGCTTGATGTAGCGGCCGGTGTTGCCCGCCATGAAGTCGCAGAAGTCGGCGGCGAGGTCGCGGTGCTCCTCGGGGGTGACGCGGCCGACGCACGGCGCCGAGCACTTGTCGATGTAGCCGAGCAGGCACGGGCGGTCGAGCTGGTGCTGCCGCTTGAACACCCCGGCCGAGCAGGTGCGGACGGGGAACACGCGCAGGAGCTGGTCGACGGTCTCGCGGATCGCCCAGGCGTGCGAGTAGGGCCCGAAGTAGCGCACGCCCTTGCGCTTGGCGCCGCGCATGACCTGGACGCGCGGGAACTCCTCGTTGAGGGTGACCGCGAGGTACGGGTAGGACTTGTCGTCCCGGTACTTGACGTTGAACCGGGGGTCGAACTCCTTGATCCAGCTGTACTCGAGCTGGAGCGCCTCGACCTCGGTGGACACGACCGTCCAGTCGACCCGCGAGGCCGTGCTCACCATCGTCTGGGTGCGCGGGTGCAGGGTGGCGAAGTCGGCGAAGTAGGAGCTCAGCCTGGAACGCAGGTTCTTGGCCTTGCCCACGTAGATCACCCGGCCGTGTTCGTCGCGGAAGCGATACACGCCGGGTTCGTCGGGGATCGTCCCCGGTGCTGGTCGATAGGTCGCCGGATCTGCCACATTGAAAGCCTAGTCGGCGGCACTGACAATCAGCGCCCGGCGAAGCCTCCCCGGGTGACCCGGACCACCCCGTCCGGCGTCCCGGACGGGCGGGGGTTCGGCCCGCCGTCCGGGGAGGAACCGGCTCAGGCGAGGGTGATCTCGCCCCCGGAGACGGTGATCTTCTTCGGCGGCAGCGGGGCGGGCGCGGGCGGCTGCGCGACCGAGCCGTCCGTGATCCGGTACTCGCTGCCGTGGCAGGGGCAGTGGATCAGTCCGCCGGACACCGAGCCGACCGTGCAGCCCTGGTGCGTGCAGACCGCCGAGAACGCCTTGAACTCGCCCTGGGAGGGCTGCGTCACGACGACCTTGGCGTCCGTGAAGATCTTGCCGCCGCCGACCGGGATGTCGGAGGCGTTGCCGAGCGACGTCCCGCCGCCCGCGCCGCCTCCCTGCGGGGAACCGCCCCCGGAGGACGAGCCGCCCCCGCCCCCTCCCCCGCCGCACGCCGCGGCCAGCCCGGCCACGCCCGCGATTCCGGCGCCGAGCAGCAGGCCCCGCCTGCCGAGATCCCCGGACAGGGGCGAACCGGTCGCGGACTGCTGGTGCTCCTGGGACATACGAGCCTCCTGTGCGCGTGCGGCGTCTCCGACGTCACCAGGAGCACGGTTCCGCGCCCGCGAGCGGTTCAATCCCCCAAAGGGCGCACGGACGCACGGGCGGGGACCCGGGGACGGGTTCGTCAGACGACGACGATGCCGTCGCCCTTCACCTGGACGGGGTACTCGGTGAGCGCCGTGCTCGCCGGTCCCTGCGCCACCGACCCGTCCGTGATCTTGAACTCGCTGCCGTGGCACGGGCACTTGACCACGCCGCCGGCCACCCGGTTCGTCAGGCAGCCCTGGTGGGTGCAGATGGCGCTGAACGCCTTGAAGACGCCCTGGCTGGGCTGGGTCACCACGACCTTGGTGTCGGCGTAGACCTTGCCGCCGCCGACCGGGACGTCCGCGACCTTGGCGATCTCCTTGCCCTTGAGGTCGTTCACGGACGCGGCCTTGGTCGACTTCGGCCCGCACCCGGTCAGCAGCCCGGCCCCGAGGGCGGCCCCCACCGCGCCCGTCCCGCACAGCACCATCCGGCGCCCGACCGCCCGGTCCGGGCTCTCCACAGCACCGGCGACCCGGTTCTCCCGGCCCCCGCTCGTCGCTTCGTCGTTCATGGTCCCTCATCATTCCGGACGCGTCCCCGGACCCCGCAGCACCCCCGCCGCAAGCCGCCTGGGAACAACGGGCCCCCGCGCCCGTCCGAACCGGACATCCCAACGCGGCCTCTGTATCGGGGGCCGGACATTCCGCAGGCCGCCCCGGACGGGTCCGGGGCGGCCTCCGGGGTGTTCGAGCGGGTCAGCCGAGGATCTTGGCGAGGAAGGTGCCGGTGTGGCTGCCCTCGACCTTCGCGACCTCCTCGGGGGTGCCCTGCGCGACGACGGAGCCGCCGCGGGAGCCGCCCTCGGGGCCCATGTCGATGATCCAGTCGGCGGTCTTGATGACGTCCAGGTTGTGCTCGATGACGATGACCGTGTTGCCCTTGTCGACCAGGCCGTTCAGGACGCCGAGGAGCTTGCGGATGTCCTCGAAGTGCAGGCCGGTGGTCGGCTCGTCCAGGACGTAGATGGTGCGGCCGGTGGAGCGGCGCTGGAGCTCGGAGGCGAGCTTGACGCGCTGCGCCTCGCCGCCCGACAGGGTCGGCGCGGGCTGGCCCAGCCGGACGTAGCCGAGGCCGACGTCCACCAGGGTCTTCAGGTGCCGGTGGATGGCGGTGACCGGCTCGAAGAAGACCGCGGCCTCCTCGATCGGCATGTCCAGCACCTCGGAGATCGTCTTGCCCTTGTAGTGGACCTCCAGGGTCTCCCGGTTGTACCGGGCGCCGTGGCAGACCTCGCACGGGACGTAGACGTCCGGCAGGAAGTTCATCTCGATCTTGATGGTGCCGTCGCCGGAGCAGTTCTCGCAGCGGCCGCCCTTGACGTTGAAGGAGAACCGGCCCGGCTGGTAGCCGCGCACCTTCGCCTCGGTGGTCTGGGCGAACAGCTTGCGGATGTGGTCGAACACGCCGGTGTAGGTCGCCGGGTTCGACCGCGGGGTGCGGCCGATCGGCGACTGGTCGACGTGGACGACCTTGTCGAGCTGGTCGACGCCGTTGACCCGCTTGTGCTTGCCGGGGACGGTCTTCGCGCCGTGCAACTGCTTGGCCAGCGAGTTGTAGAGGATGTCGTTGACCAGCGTGGACTTGCCCGAACCGGACACGCCCGTGACGGCGGTGAACACGCCCAGCGGGAAGGCGACGTCGACGCCGCGCAGGTTGTTCTGCTGCGCGCCCTTGACCGTGATCTCGCGGCTCTTGGTCCGCGGACGGCGGATCTCGGGCACCGCGATCTCGCGGCGTCCGGACAGGTACTGGCCGGTCAGCGAGTCGTCGGAGGCGAGGAGGTCCTCGACGGTGCCGGACACGACGATCTTTCCGCCGTGCTCGCCCGCGCGCGGGCCGATGTCGACGACCCAGTCGGCCGCGTTGATCGTGTCCTCGTCGTGCTCGACGACGATCAGCGTGTTGCCCATGTCACGCAGCCGGAGCAGCGTCTCGAGCAGCCGCTGGTTGTCGCGCTGGTGCAGGCCGATGGACGGCTCGTCCAGGACGTACAGGACGCCGACCAGCCCGGACCCGATCTGGGTGGCGAGCCGGATGCGCTGCGCCTCGCCGCCCGCCAGCGTCGCGGACGCGCGGTCGAGGGTGAGGTAGTCGAGGCCGACGTCGAGCAGGAACCCGAGCCGGGCGTTGATCTCCTTCAGCACCCGCTCGGCGATGTGCCGGTCGCGGTCGTTCAGGTCCATGGCGAGCAGGAACTTGGCGGCCTCGCCGATCGGCATGGCCGAGACCTCGGCGATCGACTTGTCGCCCATCGTCACCGCGAGCACGACCGGCTTGAGCCGGGCGCCGTCGCAGGCCGGGCACGGGATCTCCCGCATGTAGCCCTCGAGCTTCTCGCGCGAGGAGTCGCTCTCGGACTCGGCGTGCCGCCGGTGGATGTAGGGGATCACGCCCTCGTAGGCCGTGTAGTACGAGCGGGTGCGGCCGTACCGGTTCTTGTACCGGACGTGCACCTGCGTCTCGTGCCCGTTGAGGATCGCCCGGCGCGCCTTCAGCGGCAGCTTGCGCCACGGCGTGTTCAGGTCGAAGCCCATGGCGTCGCCGAGCGCGGACAGCAGGCGCAGGAAGTAGTCGCTGACGTGCCCGCCGGACCACGGCTGGATGGCGCCCTCGCCGAGCGCGAGGTCCTCGTCGGGGACGACGAGCTCGGGGTCGACCTCCATGCGGGTGCCGAGGCCGGTGCACTCGGGGCACGCGCCGTAGGGCGAGTTGAAGGAGAACGAGCGGGGCTCCAGCTCCTCGAACGACAGGTCGTCGTAGGGGCAGTAGAGGTGCTCGGAGTACATGCGGGTGCGGTTCTCGTCGTCCTCGGGGAGGTCGACGAAGTCGAGGACGATCGTGCCGCCCGCGAGGCCGAGGGCCGTCTCGACGGAGTCGGCGAGCCGCTGGCGCGCCGAGTCCTTGACCGCGAGCCGGTCCACGATCACGGAGATGTCGTGCTTCTCCTGCTTCTTCAGCGTGGGCGGCTCGTCCAGGCGGATCATCTCGCCGTCCACGAGCGCGCGCGAGTAGCCCTTGGACTGGAGCTCGCGGAACAGCTCGAGGTACTCGCCCTTGCGGCCGCGGATGACCGGCGCGAGCACCTGGAAGCGGGTGCCCTCGTCGAGCTCCAGGACCCGGTCGACGATCTGCTGGGGGGCCTGGCGGCTGATCGGGCGGCCGCAGACCGGGCAGTGCGGGTGCCCGATGCGCGCGTAGAGCAGGCGCAGGTAGTCGTAGACCTCGGTGATCGTCCCGACCGTCGACCGCGGGTTCTTGCTGGTCGACTTCTGGTCGATCGAGACCGCCGGGGACAGGCCCTCGATGAAGTCCACGTCGGGCTTGTCCATCTGCCCGAGGAACTGGCGGGCGTAGGCCGACAGCGACTCGACGTAGCGGCGCTGCCCCTCGGCGAAGATCGTGTCGAAGGCCAGGCTGGACTTGCCGGACCCGGACAGCCCGGTGAACACGATCATCGCGTCCCGCGGCAGGTCGAGCGAGACGTCCTTCAGATTGTGCTCGCGTGCTCCTCGCACGATGAGTCGGTCATGCACGGCGTCTATTCCGGTTCCTCTTCTGGGGCGCGGCGGCGATGGGACGGGTTGTCCCCACGGTAGTCAGGGGGTCCGACAGAACACGGGTACGCGCGGACTCCCCCGTCTGGTCAACAGAAAAACGGCCCGCCGAATTTCACCTCGGCCGTCCCGCCCCCACGGGACCCCGGCCACGCCCGAACCGTACACGTGTTCGAAGATCTCCCGCCACAGGAACGCGCCGGGGCCGTCCCCGGCCGGTCCCGGCCACCTCCGATCATGCCTGGTCAGGCCGGGGATCAACCTGCCCGGACGGGCGCACGGGAGCCCGGTCGCCCGCGCGGGCCGGGGATCCGGCGACGCCGGGCTCCGGTCAGGCGCCCCGGCGGGCCCAGGCCTCGCGGGTCATGCCCCACCGCATCCGGGGGCCCTCCTCGGCCGGGGCCTCGCGGACGTCGTCCTCGATCCCCAGCAGCCAGTAGCCGATCCTCGGCGGGACGGCGGCGCTCCGCTTGTTGGCGATGTCACAGTGGATCTCGACGCGCTCGATCCCCGGCAGGCGGAACGCGATCTCCGTGACCGCCTCGGCCGCCCTGGTCGCGTAGCCGCGCCGGGTGTGGCCGACGTTCACCCAGTAGCCGATCTCCAGGACGCCGGGACCGATCCGGTCGTGCAGGCCGACGGTGCCCGCGATCGCGCCGTCCGGGCTCTCCAGCAGGTAGGCGTAGTCGGTGCCCTCGTCCCAGTTCCGGCGGGCCTGGACCGCCCAGGCGCGCTCGGCCTCGAGGGTCGGGGGCTCGGCGGCCCACGGCATCCACGGGTGAAGGTGCTCGAACGACTCGGTCAGGGCCTTCAGCAGGGCCGGGACGTCGTCCTCGGCGGGACGGCGCAGGGTCAGCCCCGGCAGGACGATCCGCTCCGGCGGACGGCGGCCCGGGAGCGGTTCGGGCGGTTCAGGCGGTTCGGACGGGCGCTCGATGGTCATGCGCCGATCCTCACCGCCCCCGCCGGGCCGCTCCACTCGTTTTCCGCAACCGTGACAAGCTGGCCTTATGGATCTCCAGTCCGGCCCCCTGGATCTTCACCCCCGGCTGCGGTCGCGCGGCCCGGCCCGTCCGGGCGCGGTGGCGCTCGTCCTGCACGGGGGGCGGGAGTTCGGCCGGGAGCCCGCCACGGCGCGGCAGCCGCCCGCGCTGCGCATGGTCCCCTTCGCGATGCACCTGCTCAGCGCCGGACGGCGGCACGACCTGGCCGTCTGGTCGCTCGGCTACCGCTACCGGGGCTGGAACGGCGACGAGGAGTCCCCGCTCCCGGACGCGCGGTGGGCGCTGGACATGATCCGCAAGGCCCATCCGGACGTCCCGGTCGTCCTGGTCGGCCACTCGATGGGGGCGCGCACGTCGCTGCGCGTCGCCGACGACCCGCAGGTGGCCGGTGTCGCCGCGCTCGCCCCGTGGGTGCCGAGGGACGAGCCGGTCGAGCAGCTCGCGGGGCGCCGCGTCATGATCATGCACGGGACCGAGGACGGCACGACCCCGTACCGGGCGTCCGTCCGGTACGCCGACCGGATGCGTCCGGTGGTCTCGTCGCTCGACTTCGTGACGGTGCCGGGCGAGGGCCACGCGATGCTGCGCCGTCCCGGCCTGTGGCACCGGCGCACGACCGGCTTCGTCCTGAACGTCCTCGCCCGCGACCGCGCCTCATAAGGCGGCCGTCAGGAGGGTAGGACTCACTGACCCCGACGAAGCTCGATCGCGTGAACCGTGTCCAGGCGGGACTTCTCGCGCTCGAAGCCGGGTCGGGCATGTCAGGATGAGCTCCCCTGAGGACGCTAGGAGGCGTGATGGGCGGCGCGACGGGCGGATCCGGACAGCAGCGTGCGGCGATGCTGGCGGCGATCGAGGAGGGCGCGGACCGGCTCGCGAAGAACGTGGCCGGGCTCGATGACGCGCGGCTGCGGGCGGCCTCGGGCCTCCCGGGCTGGACGCGCGGGCATGTCGCCACGCACGTGGCGCGCAACGCCGACTCCCTGTGGAACCTGCTGGAGTGGGCGCGGACGGGCCGGAAGGTCCCGCAGTACGCGAGCTTCGAGGCGCGCGAGGAGGGCCTGCGCGCGGGCGCGGGACGCGGCGCGGACGAGCTGGCCGACGACCTGCGGACGTCGGCGGAGCGGTTCGCCGCGCAGGCGCGGGCGCTGCCCGACGAGGCCTGGGACTTCCGCGTGCGGGGCTTGATCGGGCCGGAGATGCCCGCCTGGTTCGTCCTGCACCGGCGGTGGCGCGAGACCGAGGTGCACCACGTCGACCTCGCCGCCGGGTACGGGCCCGCCGACTGGCCCGTGGACTACGTTCGCGCCGAACTGGAGCACACGCTGCGCGGCCTCACCGAGCTCGCCCCGGACGGACGCGGCGGCCTGGCCGGGCTGCGGCTCCGCGCCACCGACACGGGGCAGTCCGCCGACCTCGGCGACGGCCCGGAGGTGACCGGTTCGGCGGCGGCGCTGCTCGCGTGGATCACCGGGCGGTCGGACGGCCCGGGTCTCACCACCCGCCCGGACGGCGCTCTCCCGACCCCGCCGAACTGGCCGGTCGACCCGTCCATCCCGTAGGGCGGGCGGGCCCTCAGCCGGTGTCGGCGAGGTAGGCGTCGGGGTCGTCGCCCGCGAGGCGGTCGAGAACCTCGGGCGAGCGCAGCGTGATCGTGGCGCGGGTGACGACGATGCCGTCGCCGAGGCGCTCGGGGGCGAGCAGCTGCGCGACCTTCCGGCGGCTCATGCCCGCCCACCGGCCGAGGTCGCGCTGGCAGAGCGGCAGGCGGACGACCAGCCCCCCGGTCGCGACCGGGGTGCCGAAGCGGTCGGCGAGGCGGCGCAGCCGGGACGCCAGACGGCGTCCCGGCGCGTCCGGGTAGTGCGCGGTGCGCACGTCGTTGGCGTCGCGCAGCCGCTCCGACAGCACGGCGGTGAGCGCCCAGATCGCGGCCGGGTGACCGTCCAGGACGGCGCGGAAGCGGTCGCCGGGCAGGACGAGCGCCTCGACGCGGGTCAGCGCCTCCACGTTGGCGTACCGCTCGCCCCCGTCGGCGACCTCCATCTCCCCGGCGACGTCGCCGGGGCCGAGCACCTCGAGGATGACGGTCTCGCCGTCCCGGTCGGCCCAGACCTTCGCCGCGCCGGAGCGCAGCACGTACACGTTGGCCGAGCGGGTGTGCTCGCGCGCGAGGAAGGCGCCCGGCCGGATCAGCGCGACGGTCCCGGCGCGTTCGAGCGCCTCCCGCGCCGGTCCCGGCAGCGCGTCCCAGAACGCGACCGGCATCGTTCCCCTCTCCTCTCCCACGCGGCCCGGCCCTGCCGGGCCGGCCGCGCGCGCAGATCCCCCTGCCTTAGTTAGTGAGCGCGCGGAGGCACCTGGAAACCAGGTAATTCGGCACACAGCGCGGGAGGTCGCGGACGTCACACCGGTTCCGGGCCCTCCGACTCGAGCCACTGGTCGATGGCGCGGATCCGGCGGGCGCAGTCGGCCGCGCCGGCCTGGTCGCCGAGCGCCGTCAGGGAGGCGCGGTGCCGCACCAGCGCGCGCCGCAGGCCGGGGTTGTCGCCCGTGTCGCGGCGGATCGTGATCTCGGCGTGCAGGTGCCCGGACGCCTCGGCGTGCCGTCCGAGCAGCTGGCAGGCGTGTCCCATGTGGTGCAGGACGCGGGCCTGCTCGCGGATGTCGCCGAGCTCGGTCGCCAGGTCCAGGCCGCGCCGGCCGGTGGCCAGGGCGTCCTCGGCGTGGCCGAGTTCGAGGTGGATCCGGGCGAGGTGGACGAGCGCGGCGCCCTCGCTGTGCCGGTCGCCGACCTCGCCGAGGACGCGCAGCGCCTCGGTCTGCACCTCGAACGCCTCCTCGGCCCGCCCGCCCGCGCGGAGCGTCGCGGCGAACGTGTCCAGGCCGATGCCCATCCCGTAGGAGTCGCCGATCCCGCGGCGGATCGCGAGGGCCTGGCGGGCCGCGCGCTCCGCCTCGTCCAGGAGGCCGAGCTTGATGTAGGTGCGGGCGAGGCTGCCGAGCGTCCCGGCCATGTTGCCGCGCGCGCCGAGCCGGTGCCACAGCTCCAGCGCCTCCAGGCCGTGGACGAACGCCTCCTGGTAGCGGTGCAGGCGGCGCATGACGACCGACAGGTTCTCCAGGTCGTTCGCCTCGCCGTGCTGGTCGCCGATCTCGCGGCGGATGTCCAGCGACCGGCCGAGCTGCTCGCGCGCCTCCCGGTACCGGCCGAGCCGCCAGCACACCACGCCGAGCTGCGCGAGCGTCTCGGCCTCGCCGTGCCGGTCGCCGGTCGCGCGGTGCATGGCGAGAGCCTGCCCGCAGAACGTGAACGCCTCGGCGAACCGGGCGGCGTCGCAGGCGAGCCGTCCGAGCGTGGTGAGCGCGCGCGCCTGCCCGTGCCGGACGCCCAGCTCCCGGTAGATGCGCAGGGCGCGCTCGGCGTCGCGGCGGGCCAGGTCGCGCAGGCCGAGCGTCGCGTACATGCGGGCCAGCTCGGTCAGCGCCTGCGCCGACCCGTACCGGTCGCCGTCCTCCTCGCGCAGGAACAGCGCCTCCAGCGCGTTCGCGACCGCGTCGTCGACCACGCCGCGCCTGCGGTGGACGAGCGCCGTGGTCAGCAGCGTCTCGGCGATGCCGCGCCGATCGCCGATCTCCTGCCGGATCTCCAGCGCGCGGCGGGCGTGCCCGAGGGCCGTCTCGTAGTCGGCGAGCGCGAGGTGCGCGCGGGCGAGCGTCTCGTGCCCGCGTGCGACGCCGCCCCGGTCGTCCACCTCGTGGTGGACGGCCAGGGACCGCTCCGCGTTCTCGATCGCGGTCAGGTAGCGGCCCTGCGCGGCGTGGACGTCGGCGAGCGTCGCGAGCGCCACGGCCTCCCCGTACCGGTTCGGCGGGTCGGCCGAGCGGAACGCGCGGCGCGCGTCCTCGGCGTACCCGATCGCCTGGACGGACTGCCCGACGTCGAAGTGCGCGACCGCGAGGTTGTGCAGCATCACGGCTGCCGCCGCCCAGTTCTCCTCGGCGCGCGCCGCGCCCAGGCCCGCCTGGTGGACGGCGATGTTGTCCTCGCTGTAGCGGCGGAACTCCTGGAAGCCGAACAGGGCGTCCGCCAGCTCCCAGCACGTCCGGTGCAGGCCGAGCCGCGCCGCGAGCCGGACGGCGGCGACGAGCGTCCGCCGCTCCGCCTCGAACCAGGCGAGCGCCCGCGCCCGCGCGTCCGCCGAGACGGGCCGCGCCGGGTCGGGGACGTTCCGCGCGTCCAGCGACGGGCGGCGCCGGCGGTCCAGCGCCCGCGCGGCCGAACGTGCCGAGACCAGGCAGGACGCCAGGAACCGGCGGCGCGCCGCGAACCGGTCGGTGTCGGCGTCCTCGGCGAGGCCGCGTTCGCGCGCGAAGTCGCGCAGCAGGTCGTGGATCCGGTACCGGCCGGGCCCGGTCTCGTGCACCAGGAACGCCTGCCGCATGCCCTCCAGCGCCTCGGCCGCCGCGGCCGTCGTCACGTCCAGCAGGGCGGCGAGCGCGGCGGGCGTCACGTCCGGGCCGACGGCGAGGCCCAGCATCCGGAACGCGGCCCGGTGGTCGCGCCGCAGCCCCCGGTAGGCCAGGTCGAACGTGGGCCGCATCGGCGCCGGATAGGACGCCCCGGACCGGTCCGCCAGCGTCCGGACGGTCTCGGCGATCGGCACGTCCGGGTTCTCGGCGAGCGCGCCCGCCGCGACCGCGAGCGCCAGCGGCAGGAACCCGCACTCCCGGGACAGCCGCTCCACCGCCCGCCGCTCCTCGCGCGGACGCGGGTCCCCGGGGCCGAGGACGCCCGCGACCAGGTCGGCCGCCTCGTCCGGACTCATCTCCCGCAGTTCCAGGACGCGGACGTCGCCGTCGGGACGCCCGTCCTCCCCCGCGAGCTCGGGCATGCGCCGCTGCGCCGTCAGGACGACCAGGCCCGCGTTCACCGCGTCCAGCAGCGGCCGGACCTGCTCGGCGCTCTCCGCGTTGTCCAGGACGAGCAGCAGCCGCCGGTCCGCCAGCAGCGACCGGCACTGCGCGGCGAGCTCGGCCTCGGTGCGCGGCAGCTGGTCGCCCGGCACCCCGACGCCGCGCAGCACCTGGCCCATCGCCTCGTCCGGCGTCGCGGGGGCGCGGGTCCCGTTCCGCAGCTCGGTGAAGATCACGCCGTCGGGGAACCGCTCGGCGACGCGGTGCGCCCAGTGCACCGCCAGCGTCGTCTTCCCCACCCCGGCCATGCCCTGGATCAGCACGGCGCGCGGCCACCGCGACTGCGCGAGCAGCAGGTCGAGCTTGCCGAGGCTGATCGCCCGCCCGGTGAAGAACGGCTTGTCCGGCGGCAGCCGTCTCGGCGCGCCGGACACGCCGATCCGCACGGGCGCGCGCCGCGCCAGGCCGGCGGGCCGTCCCTGCTCGGGCTCCGGGACGTCCTCCCGGTGCCGCGGGACGGCGGGCCACTCGTCCCCCCACGGCGCGGCCTCCCGGCGCAGCGCCTCCGGGTCGAGCAGCGTCAGCGGACGCGGCACCAGGATCTCCTTGGTCCGCCATCGCCGGTACCAGCGCACCAGCGTCTCCCGCGACACGCCCGCCCAGTTCGCCAGGTCCGCCTGGCTCAGCCGCGACGGCACTGCGATCGCGCGGCCCTGCCCGCCGGGCCCCGCCTCCGGCTCGCCGAACCGGTGCCCCAGCTCCAGCAGGTGATGCGCGAGCCGCTGCGGATGGTCGGCGACGCGCACCGCGTGCCGCCGTCCGCTGTAGGTCTCCTGGTGCGCGAACGCGTCCATCGCGGCGGCCGCGACCTGCGGGTTCGCCGCGAGCAGCCCGCCGAACTGCCGCCGGTCCACGCGCAGCGCCGCCAGGTGGTCGAGCGCCGCGACCGTCCCGCGCTGCGGATGCCCCCACGGCGCGAGCCCCGCCACCAGGTCCCCCGCGCCGAACAGCTCGATGACCGACTCGTCGCCCTCGCCGTTGGCGACGAACTCCTTCGCCAGGATCCGTCCCGCCGTCCGCGACCCGGCCGGGAACAGCACGACCACCGCCGGCGAGGCCACGCCCTGATGGCAGAGCATGCCGCCGGGCGGCACCTCGACACGCCGTCCCATCGCCCACAGCGCCTGCTGGTCCGAGCGGCTCAGCAGGCTCCAGAACCCTCCGGGACGTCCCTCGATCGCACCCAAGTCCACCTCCGCCCCCATCGTGCGTCCCTCCCCCGGGGCCTTCCGCGTCCTGTGGCACGACCCCGGTGAGTCCGTGGACTCATTCCACTCGTGCACGCGCGATGAGGGAAGATGCCCAGTGGAGGAATCCAGGATCGGAGGAGCCATGGCCTACACCGGCAATGTCGAGGTCGGCGGACCGCCCGACACCCGTGACCTGCCCGGACTGACCATCACCAAGGTCTCGGTCGGCCCGTACGACAACAACGCCTACGTGCTGCGCTGCGCCGCCACCGGCGACCAGCTGCTCATCGACGCGGCCAGCGAGCCGTCCCGCCTCCTGGAGATCCTGGGGGACGCACCGCTGAGCCGCATCGTGACCACCCACCGCCACCAGGACCACTGGCAGGCCCTCAGGGACGTCGTCGACGCGACCGGCGCCCCGGTCACCGCCCACCCGTTCGACGCCGAGCCGCTCCCCGTCCCGGTCACCGCGCCCGTCCGGGACGGCGACACCTTCCAGGTGGGCGAGGCGACCCTCGAGGTCATCCACCTCCGCGGTCACACCCCGGGTTCCATCGCCCTGCTCTACACCGCTCCGGACCGTCCGCACCTGTTCACCGGCGACAGCCTCTTCCCCGGCGGCGTGGGCAACACCTGGGGCGACCCGACCCTGTTCAAGCAGCTCATGACCGACGTCACCGAGCGCGTCTTCGACCGCCTCCCCGACGAGACCTGGATCTATCCCGGCCACGGCAAGGACACGACCCTCGGCCGCGAACGCCCCAGCATCCCCACCTGGTGGGAACGCGGCTGGTAGACCCCGGCCGACCCTCAGGCGGCCTGTCCGGTGGCGAGGTGCCGCAGTTCGGCGGTGCACATCATGAGGGTGCGGGTCGGCAGGTGGTGCAGGTAGTGGTCCAGGTCGGCGCTCAGGGCGAAGACGTGGACCGGGACCCCGGCGGCGCGTCCGGACTCGACGGTCTGGCGCAGCGCCGCCAGGACGGCCGGGTGGCGGGTCTGGTAGACGGACGAGACCAGGTGGTTGCCCCGGTCGGCGGCCAGGTAGAACTGGACCAGGTCCTTGGTGCCGACGAACAGCTCGCTCGCCCCGGCGGCGCAGAACGCGGCGGCCGAGTGAACGGCGGCGGGGGTCTCCACGAAGACCCCGAGGGACGTGTCGTGGTCCAGGCCGAGGTGCCGTCGCAGTCCCGCGTACTCGTCGGGGTCGTTGATGAACGGGACGGCGAAGCCCACCCGGTCGGCGTCCGCGCCCAGGCGGTCGCGGAGGTGGGCGCGGAGCGTCCGGAAGGCGTGCGGGTAGTGGCGTTCGCGGAGCAGCCAGCGCGCGCCGTGGCGCCCGAGTTCGGGGTTGGGCTCGGCGTCCACGGGGACCCGCGTGGTGATCTTGGCGGCGTCGTCGGAGCGCAGGTCGAGCAGCCGCATGATGAGCCGCTGGCCGGGTAGGAGCTCAGCCGCCATCGAGCACAGCTCCTCGGCCACCCGGGCTCCGTAGCGTCCGGCCTCGCGCGTCCCCGCCCGGAGCGAGTCGATCGGGCTCAGCCCGGCGGAGAAGCAGAGGAACTCCTCGCGGATGAACCACGAGTTCGCGCGGTGGACGGGTGGGGTGAGCGCGTTCGTCGAGCGGATGTCGGTGGCGTCGGCGATGACCACGCAGATCGACTCGATGTCGCCGAAGGACGCGGCCCGGGGGCCCGCCGGGCCCGTGGCCTGTTCGACGTCGCCCAGCACGACCGCCTCACGGCCCGGCAGGAGGGTGACCTCGCCGGCGAGCGCGTCCAGGTCGGGCGGGTCGATCCGGAGGACGGGGATCCCGCGGGACCGGCAGAGGGACTGCATGTGGCCGGTCCGGCCCCCTCTGGCGCAGATCACCGCGGAGCTGGAAAGGATGGCCTCGTAGCATTCCGGGGTGAGCGTCTCGACCACCAGGATCGTGCCGCCGCCCGGTTTCCCGAGGCGGTTGCATCGACCGCGGACGGCGCTTTCGTGCGAACCGACGAGCATGACCCCTGGTATTTCCCGAGGGTTCAAGGGTGTCCTCTCTCCAGTTCCCGGGCCGGACGGTCCGGGCCGGCCGCGGCTGGACGTCGCGGCCATGGCTCCGCATCGGCGGATCGGAACATGGTCAGAGGCTGGCAGGATCCGGGAAGGCGGCGCACCTTCTCGATTGCTGGACGGGATTCGCGGTCAGCGCGATTCCGGCGGTTCGTCGAGTCCGAGCAGGGCGCGCAGGTCCCGGGGCGTCACCGAGAGGTTGCTGAGCCTTGTCATGGCGACCTTGTTGACGGTGTAGCGCAGCGCACGATCCGATATGGCGTCGTCGCCGTCGGCCGCGAGAATTCGGTGAAGGGATTCGAGGCGCTCCTCGAGCCGCACCGCCAGGACGTCGCGGTCGCGCCGCCGCCGCGTGGCCATCCGGTGGACGTCGAGCCGGACGGCGTTCTCGAACTCGTCGCGCGCCTTCGGATCCCACGTCTCAGGATCGATGTCGGCCGGACCGTCAGCGCGGGGTGCGAAGCCGGGTTCGAAGCCGGGTTCGAAGCGGGCTTCGAGGCGGTGCAGCACCGTCGCGGCGACGCCCACCGAGTGGTTCTTGATGGCGGCGAGGTTGAACGCGAACGCGCCCAGGCGGCCGTGGCGCACGATCTCGTCGCCCTCGCGGGGGCAGCCGACCACGGAGATCGGGCCGGAGCGGGCGCCGTCCGCATCCAGCAGGACGCCGAGCTCGTCCACCTCGACGCCCCGGCCGGTGCGCCGGTGCGGCATCGCGATCCGCTTGCGCAGCAGGCTCGTCCAGAGGGGTGAGCCGACGCGCTCGTAGTCCGTCTCGCGGCCGAAGTTCGAGATCACCAGGTCCGCTTCGATCACCTGCGTCCGGTCTCGCCCGGCCAGCGACAGGCGCAGCGTCCCGTCCCCGGTGTCGGCGATCTCCTCGACCCTCCCGGTGGCGAGGACGACCTGTCCGCCCTCGGCCAGCGCGGGCGCGACGAACGCGGTGATGTACGGAACGGCGCCCACCCGCAGCGTCGCCAGCAGGCTGCCGTGCTCGTCGAGCAGGGCGCGCAGGTCGGACGACGGAACCCGGGCCAGGGCCGCGGGCAGGGCGGTCTCCCAGGACTTGGCGACGTGCTCGGTCACCACCGCGGGGTCGACGCCGGGATACTCCCGGGCGACCATCGCGCACAGCCGCTGCCATTCGTCCATGAGGCGCCTGACCAGGCGGTCGCGGCCCTCGTAGTCGTCGGCCAGCAGCTCGGGCTCCGGCAGGCGGAGGACGCGGTGGCGGTGGCCCGTGGGATAGGTGCGCAGCGTCAGGCCGGACCGCGAGATCATGTGGATCTTCCCGGTGTGGCCGCCGCGCAGCAGCAGCGAGGCCGAGTCGTAGGCGCTGAGCAGCGTGCCGACGATGGCGACCTCGGCGTCCTTCCGGACGCCCAGGATCCGTTCGATGCCCGCCTCGGAGTAGGGGTGCCGGACGAACGCCGGGTGGTCGCCCACGTCGGCCGCGAACGGGAGGTCCCGTTCCTCCAGCCCCGTCGCCAGGACGACGTGGTCGGCCCGGAGCGTCCTCGCCTCCTCGGCGCCGGAGATCCGCGAGGAACGTTCCGCCAGGACGACGTCCACGTGGTCGCCGGAGGCCACGAGGTCGACGACCTCGCCGTCGACCTCGCGCAACGTCACCCCGATCGACGCCTCGCGCACGGCCTCGGCGAGGCGGACGGCGAGGTAGTCGGCGTAGATCCGGCGGGGCGCCGGGCCGGACTCGACGAAGGTGGCGTCGCGCCACTCCTCGGGCCAGCCCGTCCGGTCGGCCTCGTGGTTGGCCCAGACCAGGAAGTCGTCGACGTCCTCGCGGAACATCGACATGCGGCCGGCCTGGATGTTGAACACGTGGTGCCAGTGGTTGCCCGACCGGTGGTAGGCGATACCGGCGCTCCGGTAGTCGGGTCGCCGTTCGACCACGACGACCTGCAACGGCTCCCTGGCGAACTGCAGCAGGCGAATGGCGGTGGCAGTGCCGCCCAGGCCCGCCCCGACGATGACCACCATCTTGCGCGGCCCCGCAAAGCCCATCGCGCCCCCTCCCCGCCGTGCCGAATGGTCTGGCCTTTACCGCGGCTTGACCGTATCGCGCGGATCACGATGGCTCAATGGTGACGATCACCCGTCCGGCGGGACCGTTCGCCCTGTCTTCCCCTCGACCACGCCGTCGCCACCGCCCGGCGCCCGGCGGCGACCCTCCTCCTGCCCTACCGGGCCGTCCCGTGAAAAGCCCGCCGCCCTCGTCCGGTGGGGACGAGGGCGGCGGGCGGCAATGCCCCAGGGTCAGTGGTTCGGGGAGCGGTGGACGGGGCCGTGGGGGTCGGCGCAGTGATCGTCCACGGGGGCCGCCGCGCCGGCCGGGAGGACCTCGGAGGGCGCGTGGTCGACCTGGAGGGTGGTGTGGTCGATGGCGTAGTCGGCCTTCAGCATCGCCTCGATGGCGCGGCGGACGGCGTGGCAGTCGCCGCCGACGTCGACCAGGATGTGCGCCGACAGGGCCGGGTAGCCGGAGGTGACCTCCCAGATGTGCAGGTCGTGGACCTCGACCACGTTCGGGGACGCCGCCATGGAGGCGCCGACCTCGGCCGGGTTCAGGCCGTCGGGGGCGGCCTCCAGGAACACGCGGCCCGCGCCCCGGACCAGGTCGTAGCCGGCCTTGAGCATCAGCGCGGCCACGATGAGCGCGGCGATCGCGTCCGCCCGCGCGAAGCCGGTGAACAGGACGACCGCGCCGGCGATGGTGGTCGCGATGAACGCGAACAGGTCGTTGAGGATGTGCTGGTAGGCGCCCTCGACGTTCAGGCTCGACCGGTTGGCCTTGCTGATCAGCCAGGTCGCCAGGATGTTGACCACGATCCCGACCAGGCCCGTCACCAGGACCAGGCCGCCCTCGACCTTCGGCGGCTCGATCAGGCGGCTGACGCCCTCGTACACGAAGAACGCGGACAGGAGCAGGAGGGTGATGCCGTTGATCAGCGCGGACATGATCTCGGCCCGCTTCAGGCCGTAGGTGAATCCGCCCTGCGGGGGGCGCGCCGACAGCCGCATCGCCACCAGCGCCAGCACGATCGACGCGGCGTCGGTCAGCATGTGGGCGGCGTCGGAGACCAGCGCCAGTGACTGCGCCAGGAGGCCGACGACGACCTCGCCGACCATGAAGCCCGCGATCAGGGCCAGCGCGCCGGTCAGGTAGCGGCGGTCGGCGTCGGCGGAGACGCCGTGTCCGTGACCATGTCCGTGGCCGTGCCCGTGTCCGTGCCCGCCGCCGCTCTCGTGCTCGTGCTGGTCGTGGTCATGGTCGTCGTGGTCGTGGTCGTGGTCGTGATCTTCGTGGGCTTCGTCGGTCGCTTCCCGTGTGGTGCCGGGCGGGTTCTCCATGCGTGGCTCCAGGGGGTCGGCCCGGTCTAACGGGCGTCGGGACCGGGCAGTGTCTCGCGGTTCGCGGAGGTTTCGTGCCCGAAATGGGTCAGCGCGAGGTCGAGCAGCAGGCGGACGTGGGAGTCCGCGAGCCTGTAGTAGGCCATCCGGCCGGACCTGCGGACCGTGACGACCCGTCCGGCGCGCAGCAGGCGCAGGGCGTGGGAGACCGACGACTCGCTGCTCGCGCAGACGGCGGCGAGGTCGCACACGCACATCTCGCCGCCCTCCAGGAGAGCCGTGATGATCCGGACGCGGCCCGGGTCGGCCAGCACCGAGAAGACCTCGGCGAGGTCGTTCACGGCCTCGGCGTCGGGCATCACGGCACGGACGGCCACCACGCGCTCGGGGTCGACCATGCGGACGTCGCACCCGTCCAGGGGCGTCGCGGCCGCGATATCTGCACGCTTGCTCACATGTGGAGGTTAGTGGCAGGGGACGGTGAACTGTCAACCGTCCCACCTCGGCCCATCGGACGGGCCGTGCCGGACGGCCGTCCGGCTCGGACGTTGTTGATCAGCGGCCGATACAGTGAGCTGGGACACCGGCCGGGGGCGGAGGGGGTGCGGGCGCATGCTGAGTTCCGCATGGTCCTTGCTGCGTCTCGCGCTGCTCGCGCTGGTCTGCTTCCTCGCCATCGGCTGCCTGACGCAGGCCGGGAAGAGCGTCGCCTCTCTCAACGCGGCCGGGGGTCCGGTGGCCGCGCACGTCTGCCATTCCGGGACCGTCCGCGTCGGGGACGTCGTCCAGCGGAGGCCGGACGGGGCGGACGGGCCGGGGCACTGCGCCAAGCAGGCGCTGCCGGAGAACTCCTCCATCGGGCCCGCCGCCGCGAGCACGCGGGTGGCGTCGGCGTTGTCCCCGGAGGAGACCGGCGGTTCGCCGGGAGCGGTGGGGCAGCGGAATCGGTGTGGTCCTTTGGCGCCTCCCGATGTGGGACGGCTCTGCGTCCTCCGGGTTTAGAAGGACGTCGGCGACCGGGCTCGCCGACCACGCCCGGCGAACGCGCCCTGCCGAAGGGCCGGCGGGCGTCCTCGCCGGGCGATCGACCGATCCTGTGGCCGCCGCGCGCCGTCATACTCTCCGCTCCCTCTTCCGATGAGGTGTTCAACGAATGTCTTCTGCAGGAAAGGCGGCGCCTCGCCGTCTCATCATCGCGGGCGCGGCGCTGCTCGTCGCGGCCGTGCTCATCGCGGCGCTGGCCTTCGCGCGGAGCGGGGGTGACGCGCCGCCCAAGGCGGCCGCTCCCCCGGCGAAGGCAGCGGCGTCCGCCTCGCCGATGGTCGCTCCGCCGACGTCCGGGAAGCCGGGGCAGCCGCACCGGGTGAACGGGGATCCGTACGCGCTGGGACGGGTCGACGCCCCCGTGGTGATGGTCGAGTACTCCGACTTCCAGTGCCCGTTCTGCGGGCGGTTCGCCCGCGAGACCAAGCCGCGGCTGATCCGGGACTACGTCGACACGGGCGTCCTGCGGATCGAGTGGCGCAACTTCCCCATCTTCGGCCCGGAGTCCCGGAACGCGGCGCGGGCGGGGTACGCCGCGGCACTCCAGGGACGGTTCTGGGGGTTCCACGACCTGGTGTACGCCAAGCCGCACCGGCGCAACGCGGGCGACCTCGCCGACGGCAGGCTCCTGGCGTGGGCGCGGGAGGCGGGCGTCCCGGACATGGAGCGGTTCCGCCGGGACATGAACAGTGAGGAGACCAAGGAGGCCGTCCAGGACAACTGGGACGAGGGGTACGAGGTGAACGCCATCAGCACGCCGACCTTCCTGATCAACGGAAGGCCGCTGCTCGGCGCGCAGCCGTACAAGGTGTTCGCCGACGCCATCGCCAAGGCGAAGGGCGGACGGTGAACGGCGTCGGCTACGCCGCCGCGTTCCTCGGGGGGCTGCTCACACTGCTCAGCCCGTGCAGCGCCCTGCTGCTCCCGGCGTTCTTCGCCTACTCCTTCACCGACCGCACGCGGCTCGTCGGACGCACCGCCGTGTTCTACCTCGGGCTCTGCCTGACGCTGGTGCCGCTCGGCGCGGCGGGCGCGGCCGCCGGACGGCTGCTCTACGGGCACCGCGACCTGCTGATCGGCATCGGCGGGTGGACGGTCATCGCCCTCGGCGCCGCCCAGATCCTCGGGCTCGGGTTCGGTCTCGCGCGGCTGGGACGGCTCGCGGGGCGGCGAGGGGACGCCGGTTCCGTCCTGTCGGTGGGGCTGCTCGGCACGGTCTACGGGCTGTCGGGGTTCTGCACGGGTCCGCTGCTCGGCGGGATCCTGACCATCTCGGCGGTGGGCGGCGCGCCCGTGCGCGGGGCGACGCTGCTGGCCGTGTACGCGCTGGGGATGGCGGCCCCGCTGTTCGTCCTGGCGCTGCTCTGGGACCGTTTCGACCTCGGCCACCGGCGGTGGCTGCGCGGACGTCCGGTCACCCTCGGGCGCCTGCGGACGCACTCGACCTCGCTGGTCGGCGGCGTCCTGTTCGTCGTCATCGGCGTGAGCTTCCTGTACTACGACGGCGGGGTCGTCCTGCCCGGTCTGCTCGGCCCGGACGCCGAGGCCTCGGCGGAGGAACGCGTCCTGCGCATCGGCGACGCCCTCCCGGACGCCTGGCTCCTGGGCACGCTGGCCGCCGTCCTGGCGGCGGTCGCGGTGACCCTGCTGTGGCGAGGCATCAAGGCCGCCCGCCTCCCGGCAGAGGCGCAGGACGACCAGGAGACCCCCACGCGGTAGTGGGATGGACGGTCACTGGTCGGGGCGCTTGGGGACGCAGATGAGGGTCTGCTGGCCGGTGGCGACGAGCTTGCGTTCGCCGTCCCGGACGGCGAAGACCTCGAGGTTGCAGACCGTCAGCGTCCGCCCGGGCTTGAGGACCGTTCCCACGGCCTCGACGTGGTCGCCCTCGGCGGGGGCCAGCAGGTTGATCTTGTACTCGACGGTGAGCACCGAGGTGTCGTCCGGGAACAGGGTGAACGCCGCGTAGCCGCCCGCACTGTCGGCGATGGCGCTGGTCGCGCCCGCGTGGACGTACCCGTTCTGCTGGGTCACCTCCGGACGGGACGGCAGGGTGATGTGCACGCGCCCCGGCTCGATGCGCGTCAGGCGCGCGCCGAGGTGGGTCATCAGCCCCTGCCGGTCGAAGCTGCTCTGCACGCGCTCCCGGACCTCGGGCGTGACCTGGTCCGTCTTCTCCTGGGCCTTCACCGTTCTCCTCCATGCTGGTCGGGCAGTGTCCCCTGGCTGATCGTCCACGTCCATCGCTCCAGGACGGCGACGAGGTCCTCGATGTCGAACGTGCTGTGGGAGGCGCGGACGTGGTCCCAGTCCGGGTCGAGAACGACGACGCGGAAGCCGTGCGCGCGGTACCACCCGACGTCGACGCCGATCTCCCGGGCCCGCAGGTCGTCGCTCCCCGCGAGGTCCTCCGCGGGGATCCACGGGGGTGGGGCGGTGCGCGCCCAGTACAGGTCCTCGGAGTCGTTGACCTCGATCCGGCCGTCCGGCAGGCGCCGGGCCTCCAGGGCGTTGTGGACGACCGTCCAGCCGGGCGGGACGCGCAGCGGGATCAGGCTCCACTGCTCGGACATCGCCGCGCCCAGCGGGGAACCGGGGGGCGGTTCGAAGATCGGGTCCACGCGTCGGGAGCGTAGCGCGCTCCACCCGCCCGGGCCACGCGGACCGACGCCACTCACCCTGTGGACACACTATGCAATCGATCACTTACTTTGCGTGATTATCGGGTATATGCGGCTCGGCCTTCCGTGGCGGAAGGTGACCGCGCAGAGGAGCGGCCATGAGCGCGAGGGACGTCGCCGACGTCGCCGTGATCGGCACCGGGATCATCGGGCTGTCCACCGCGTGGGCGGTGAGCGGGCTCGGGATGCGCGTCCTGCTGGTCGGCCCGCGGAGTCACACGGGCCAGGCCTCCGCCGCCGCCGGGGCGATGCTGGCACCGTTCAGCGAGACGGCGGCCGGGGACGATCCGTTGTCCTCCCCGGCCGAGATCACGCATCGCGCGGCCGCGCGGGCGAGCTACGGCGACTGGTTGGCCCGGCTGCGGTCGGAGAGCGGCCGCGTGGTCTCGATGACCGACGGGATCTGGCTCGTGGCCACCGCGCACGGCCAAGGCGACCTGGAGGCCCTGGAGCTCGCCGCACGGGCGGCGCGCGATCAGGGTGCCTCGGCGGAGCCGCATCCGCCGTCCGAGGTGCCCGGCCTGTCCCCCGCGCGGACCTGCCCGGCGCATGCGGCCCTGTGGCTTCCAGGCGAGGCGTCGGTCGACATCGTCGAGCTGCTGGACGCCCTGTCTCACCTGCTCTCCGTGCGGGAGAACGTGCGCTGGGCAGACACCTCCGCGGTCGCGCTGGAACCGGGAACGGCAGGTTCCGACGGGCCGCTGGTCGTCCGGTGCGCGGACCGCGAACGGTACGAGGCGGGGCGGGTCGTCCTGGCGGTCGGCAGCGGCACCGGCGCGCTCGCCGCCGCCTCGCCCGGCTTGTCCTTGGGCTTGCCGTTGGTCCTGGCGGGCAAGGGTGTCAGCGTCCTGGTGCGTGACACCGGGTTCGCGTTGCCCACGACGGTGCGGACGCCGATGCGCCGCTTCGCCTGCGGCGCGCACCTGGTGCCGCGCGCGGGCGGCGCCGCCTACCTGGGGGCCACGAACCGGCTGACGCCGCCGGGCGAGACGTCCACCGCCCCGGCCCTCGAGGAGATCCTCACGGTGGTCCAGAGCGTCGGGGACGAGCTCAACACCGGCGTCTACCACCGCGAGCTCGCGGACGTCGCCGTCGGACATCGCCCGTACACGCTCGACCATCTGCCGCTGGTCGGTCCGACCGAGGACCCTCGTGTCCTGGCGGCGACCGCCACGTACCGCAACGGCGTCCTGCTGGCCCCCTACGTCGCCGGCCTCATCGCCGGGCACCTCAGCGGCGCCGGTCCGCTGGACGCCCGGCCGTGGCGTCCGACCCGGCCGGTCGCCGTGCCGTCCCTCGGGGAGGCGCTCGGCGACCGGATACAGATGCTCATCGACGTGCTGCTGCCCGCCGAGGGCGTCACCGCCCCCTGGCACCTGGACCTCCAGGCCCTGCTCGGCGTGGCGGCACGCCACCTCGTCGAGTCGCCGGACGACGCCCGATGGCGTCCGCTGCACCGGTTGTGGGACCGGGCGCCCGTCGTGGAGACACTGCCGGTCCTCCTGCGCGCCGTCCGAGATCTTCCTCATGTGGCGAACAGCGCGGCCGGCCGGTCGCCTGCCAGGAAGGACGCGCCGTCCGGGCGCTCCAAGACCGGCCCCGTTTCCCGGCAGCGTTGGCGACAGCACAGGCTGACACCGTTCGGAGTGCGGCTCTCCCCTGCCGGGCAGGCCGACCTGGACGAGCTCCCCCCGGAACGGCTGAAGAGCCTGCTCCTGCGCGAGCACCTCCTCCTGCTACGCGGGTTCACCGGAGGATCGACCGTGGACAAGTTCGAGGCCTTCGCCCGAAGGCTGGGGCCGCTGGTGGTGTGGGGGGACGCGCCGATCGCGTCGGTGGTGGCGAAGGCCGAGCCGGACGACCACGTCCACGACACCGGCTTCATGCCCCTCCACTGGGACGGCGTGTACAAGCCGGACACCCCTGACATCCAGATGTTCCAGTGCCTGAAGGCCGTGGGCACCGCCGCTTCCGGCGGCGCGACGCTGTTCAGCGACACCACCAGGGTCATCGCCGGCGCCGCTCCCGGGACGCTGGACCTGTGGCGGGCGCTCACCTTCCGGTACGAGCGTCCACTGGGCGGCGAGATGCTCAGCCGCTCATGCCCACTGGTCGTCGAACACCCGCACACCGGTGAGCCCACGCTGCGCTTCACCGAGCCCGTGCCCGACGGCGTCCACATCCTGAACCCGCCGAACCTCACGCTGGAGCGGGCGCCGTCCGGTTGCGACAGCGCGGAGGCCATCCAGCAGATCCGGGACGCCCTCTACGACCCCCGGTACATGTACGCGCACCGGTGGCGCGTCGGCGACATCGTCCTGGCCGACAACCGGGCCCTTCTGCACACGCGGGAACCGTATCCGCCGGGCACCGAGCGGCACCTGCTCCGCGCCCACGTCAGGATCGGCGACGTCGCGGGTGACACACCGGCCGACCGCACGTCCTTGGCCGGACAGGAGGTCGGATGATGCACGAGCCCCACGGAATACAACGAGGCCACGACATCCACGGAACGCCGCAGTGGCTCGTGACGAGGTACGACTGGGGCGAGGAACTGCTCACCGATGAGCGGCTGCACAACGACATGGACCGGTGGGCGCGCCCCGAGCAGCTGCGGGCGTCCTGGCTCGCCATGGACGTGCGTCCCAAGCTGGGCAGGTTGATGCTCTTCACCGATGATCCCGACCACGCCCGGCTGCGACGCCTGATCGCACCGGCGTTCACCGCACGCCGCACCCAGGCCGTGCACGCCCTCGTCCAGGAGGAGGCCGACCGGCTGCTGCACACCCTCGGCTGCGCGGGCGGCACCACAGACCTGGTAGAGGACTTCGCCTACCCCTTCTCCATCGCCGTCCTGTGCAGGATGGCCGGGTTCCCGGAGGACTTCGAGCGCGCGTACCGGCGCCGTCGGCTGTTCACCGCGGGGATCACCTCGGTTCCGGTCGGCTCGCCGGAACGCGACGTCAACGCCGCCAACCATCGCGAACTGGTCGCGCTGCTCGAGGACGTCATCGAGGAGAAGCGCCGCCGTCCGACCGCTGATCTGGTCACCGGTCTGGTCGAGGCCGAAGGCAGGCCCGACGGCCTGAGCCATGACGAGCTGACCTCGGCGCTCGGGCAACTGGTGATCGCCGGCATGGAGTCCGTCGCCCGGTTCCTCGCGCAGGCGTTCCTCGTCCTGCTCGACCATCCCGAACAGCTCGCCGACCTGCGGGCCGATCCGGGCCTGGTTCACACGGCGACCGACGAGCTGATCCGCTTCATCACTCCGAACCGGCAGGCGTCCCCGCGCTACCCCACCATGCCCCTGGACGTGTGCGGTGTGACCCTCCAGCCAGGCGACAAGGTGTGTGTCATGCTCCGGGACGCCAACCGCGATCCGCTGCGCTTCACCGACCCGGAACGACTCGACCTGCGCCGCGACGAAGGCCCGCACCTCGCGTTCGGCAGGGGCGTCCACCACTGCCCGGGAGCTCCCCTCGCAGCCTTGGAGGGGCAGATCGCGATCACGAGTCTGCTCCGGGAGCTGCCCGGTCTGCGGCTGGCCGTTCCGCGTGAGGACGTCGACACGCAGGACCACCTGCCCATCCTCGGCGGTCCCGTCGCCGTGCCGGTCACCTGGCGGCGGTGAGGAGGGTCTCGCGGAGGCGGGTGAGGGCTTCGGCGCGGACGGCGGTGAGGGCGGCCGCCGGGACGGAGGCGGGGCGTAGGACGGGGACGCGGGGGTTGCGGGACGTGGCGTCCTGGAGGGCGGCGAAGATGTCCGGGTCCTGGCCCCAGGGGCCGCCGACGACGATGTGGCCGGGGTCGGTGAGCGAGGCGAGGGCGGTGAGGACGCCGCCGACCGCCTCGGCGAGCATGGCGCGGGTCGTGGCGGCCTCGTGGCCCCGGCCGGTCGCTGCGGCCAGGAGGCGGGCGGGGTCGATGGCGGTGGAGCCGGGGTGCCGCAGGCCGAGGAGGCCGAAGACCTCGATGAGCGTGACGGCGCGTCCGCCCGGGCCGGTGGTGACGAGGTGGGAGATCTCGCCCGCGAGGCCGCGGTGGCCGCGCAGGACGCGGCCGTCGCTCACGATCGCGCAGCCCAGGCCCTCGCCCAGGTACAGGTAGGCGAAGGTGTCGCCGGCGGGGCTCGCGGCGAGTTCCGCGCGCGCCGCCCAGTTGACGTCGTTGTCGACGGTCACCGGGCCCGCGACGTGCCCGGCGAGGAGGGCGGGCGGGTCGAGTTCGCCGATGAGGAAGTGCGCGTCGGGCAGGTGGACGAGGCGTCCGGTGGCGCGGTCGACGGGGTCGGCGGCGCTGACCACGGCGAGCGCGGGGGCGCCGGACCCGGCGGCGAGACGGCCCGCGACGGCGCGCAGGGCGGCGGCGACGTCCTCGGGTTCGGCGGACGGCCCGGCGTTCTCCGTCGCGCGGCCGACGGTGTCGCCGTGGACGTCGACGGCCTCCGCGAGGACGCCCTCGGGCGCGACGCTGATGGCCCAGGCCGTCCGGGCGGGGCCGGCGAGGACGTAGTAGGAGCCGACCCGGCCGCGTCCGCGTCCGCCGGGGGTGCGCTCGCCCGAGTCGGCGACCAGGCCCGCCTCGACGAGGCGCCGGACGCTCTCGCCCGCCGTCGGCCGGGAGACGCCGGTCTCGACGGCGAGTTCGGCCCGGGTCATGCGCCGGTGCCGGACGAGCGCGCGCAGGACCCGCTCGTCGGTCGCGTTCCGGACGAGGTCCGGCGTGGGCTTCGCGGCGGTCATGGCCGGGATTCTAGTAAGCGGTCTTGCCTGGAAGAGGTTCGGGGCGTACCGTCCGTTTCCAAGTAAGGAGCCCTACCTTGAAGGAGACCCCGCCGTGACCAGCCCTGGCGAAGAAGCGAGGACACCGCTGCCCGACCTGCCGCACTGGGAGGACGCCCCGGACGACCTGCCCGGCGCGATCAGGCAGGTCAAGCGGGCTCTGCGGGAGCGGATCGCCGCGTCCGGACGGTCCGTCGAGGAGGTCTTCGCGGTCGTCGAGCGGGCCGTCGAGGCGGAGGTCGCCGACATCGCCGCGGCGCGCGGGCGGGGCGAGGAGGTCTGGCCCGTCGTCGACCACGCCGACATCGAGGCCGGGACCGTGCCGGACGCGACGGTCCGGGCGCTGCGGCGGCGGGGATGCCTGGTCGTCCGGGGGCACTTCCCGCGCGAGCAGGCCCTCGCCTGGGACCGGGACATCGTCGGCTACACCGAGCGCAACGGCTTCCTCGAGGCGTACCGCGGGCCGGGCGACGACTTCTTCGGCAGCGTCGGGTCCCGGCCGGAGATCTACCCGATCTACTGGTCCCCCGCGCAGATGCGGGCGCGCCAGAGCGACCGGACGGCGCGCGTCCAGGAGTTCCTCAACGCGCGGTGGAAGCACGAGTCCGAAGGCGTCCGGTGGTTCGATCCGGGCCGCGACTCGCTCTATCCCGACCGGATCCGCCGCCGTCCGCCGGGCACCGACTCGGGCGGACTCGGCGCCCACCTGGACCCGGGCACGCTCGACCTGTGGATGACCGCGTCCTACCAGCGGGCCTTCCGCCACCTGTTCGACGGCACGGTCGAGCGGTACGACCCCTGGGACGCCGCCCACCGCACCGACGGCCCGCAGTACCCGGGCACCACCATGTGCTCGGCCTTCCGCACCTTCCAGGGCTGGACGGCCCTGTCGGACATGGACCGCGACCAGGGCGTCCTGCACACCGTCCCGATCCCGGGCGCGATGGCCTACCTGATGCTGCGGCCGCTGCTGCCGGACGTCCCGGACGACGACATGTGCGGCGTCACCGTCAACCAGGTCTTCCCCGTGAGCGAGCGGTGGCACCCGCCGCTCATGGAGGCCCTCACCGGCATCCCGGACGTCCGCGCGGGCGACTCGGTCTGGTGGCACTGCGACATGGTCCACAGCGTCGCGCCCGTCACCGGGCAGAAGGGCTGGGGCAACGTCATGTACATCCCCGCCGCGCCGTGGTGCCCGCGCAACGAGCGCTACGCCGAGGCCGTCCGCGACGCGTTCGCCACCGGCTCCAGCCCGTCGGACTTCCCGGACGAGCACTACGAGCGCGCGTGGCCCGACCGTTTCCGGGAGGCCGACCTCAACGCCACCGGACGCCGCGGGCTCGGCCTCGCCCCCGCCTGACCGAGGGCCGGGCCGGCCAAGGGATCGCCAAGATTCGGCGGCGGCGCGTTCGGCCCGGGACCCAGCGGGGAGATCGGCTGGGACCGCCGCGGCGCCGACGGGGAGGGCGCGCGGGAGAGGATCAGGTGCGCGCATGCCCATCCGCCGGATCGGGCTGGTCGTCCACCGGGGCCGCGCCGCGGCCCTGGACGCCGCCACCTCGGTGCACGCCTGGTGCGAGGCCCACGGGGTCGGCTGCACCGAGATCGACGTCTGGCCCGGGGAGCACGAGCGGCGGTCGGGACGCGCGGAGGCGCACGCGGCCGGGGACCCGGACCTCGTGGTCACGCTGGGCGGGGACGGCACGTTCCTGCGCGGCGCCCGGATCGCGGTGAAGATCGGGGCCGGGGTGCTCGGCGTCGACGCGGGACGGGTCGGGTTCCTCACCGAGGTGCCCGTGTCCGGCACCGGCGCGGCCCTGGACGCCGTCCATGAGGGCCGGGCCCTGGTGGAGGAGCGCATGACGCTGACCCTGCGCGCCTCGCGTCCGCCGCAGCTGCCGTCGGACATGGAGGCCCTGCTGTGTTACGGCCGCGGCCCCGCGCTGCCGCCCCCGCGGGTCCGCCCGGCCGGTGCGAAGGCCGAGAACTGGGGCGTCGCCCTCGACGTCAACGCGCTCAACGACGTCGTCGTGGAGAAGCTCGCCCGGGACCACCAGGTCAGCGCGGGCGTGTACCTCGCCGGACGGCTGCTCGCGTCGTACTCGGCCGACGCCCTCGCGGTCGCCACGCCCACGGGGTCCACGGCCTACAGCTTCGCGGCCGGCGGCCCCGTGCTCTCCCCGCACATGGACGCCGTGGTCTTCACGCCGATCGCGCCGCACATGGCGTTCAACAGGTCCGTGGTCGCGGCTCCCGACGAGGCGGTGGTGCTGCGGATCCTGCCGCATTCCGGGCGCGCGGCGGTCAGCATCGACGGGCGGCTCCGCGCCGTCCTCGATCCCGGCGACTGGATCGGGGTCTTCCGGGCCCCGGAGCGGGTGCGCCTGATCCGCCTGGAACCGACCGACTTCTACGGACGGCTGCGCGGCCGGTTCCACCTCGCGGACGCGCCCGCCACGGCCGTCGACGGAACCCTGGCGCCCGTCATGCGTCCCCCGGACGAACCCGTGCCGCCGGACCTGGCCGTCCTGCGTCTGCCTCCGCCCGATCCCCCGGGCCGCTGACCCGGAACGCCGACGCCGCTCCCGAACGGGGAACAACGAACGAGGGGTGACGAAACGGCGCGGGACGGCGCTGACACCCTCGATGGCTCGATGGCGGGCAGGACGACCGGCGGCGGTCGTCCTGCCCGTCGTTTTGCGGGCGCGGAGACCGGCGGCCTTCCCGGTCAAAGGTCGGCTCTGTCCTGAACGGGCGGCGGGTTCGGTTCGTCCAACCAGATGGCCGGGCGCGAGGACGCCGGGAGCCCCTCGGGACGAACGGGACCGGGATCGGCGACCGGGGCCGCGCCAAGGCTCCGGATCAACACTTAGCCGACATAAGTTCTGTATAAAATGTCGCGATCATTCAGGGGTGACCGATTGCCGGGGGACCAGCACGTGCCGACCACTCATGCCCACGGCGATCTGACGCCGCAGCTGATCGGAACACCGGTCTGGTACGACCAGGCGGTGGCCGCGGCGGGCATACCGATCTATGACGCGCCGTTCGTGTCGGTGGGCGGCGGGCTCGGCTCGTTCATTCTGACCGACGTGCTGCGCATCCAGGGCGCGCCCGCGTCGGCGATCCGTGTCGTCTCGACGAGCGAGACGCCGTGGCAGAGCTGGGAGTACCTGACCCGCGTGTCGCAGCTCCCCGTGCGGGAGCGGATCCGGTCCGACGCGGGCGCGCGTCCGGACAACCTGTGGGGCTTCCCCTCGTACGCGATGACCGAGGCGTGGCAGGACAAGTCGATCGCGCTCGCCTGGCAGGTGCTCGTCGAGCCGCTGTTCGCCGACTTCTTCGCCCCGCGCGCCGGAACGGTCTTCGCGACGGTGCGCAAGGAGGCCGAGCGCATCTCGTACTGGAACATGCTCGCCCAGGGCCAGGTGCGCATGGTGCGCCGCCGCGCGGGCGGCGGCTACTTCACCCTCGTCACCCCGCCCGCCGGGACGACGCCGACCAAGCGGATCGCGATCCGGTCCCGGTACGTCCACCTCGCGGTCGGCTACCCCGGCCTCAAGTACCTGCCCGACCTGCAGGAGTTCCGCGAGACCTACAACGACTACCACCGCGTCGTCAACGCCTACGAACCGCACGAGCACGTGTACGAGTTCCTCAAGACGCGGCCCGGCGTGGTCGTCGTGCGCGGCGCGGGCATCGTCGCCTCGCGCGTCCTCCAGCGGCTCATCGACGACCGGGAACGGCTCGGGCTCCAGACCCAGATCGTGCACATCTTCCGCACGTACGTGCAGGGGTCGCACGGGCCGGGCGTGTGGATGCGGCGCAAGGGCGGCGACGGCTGGGCCTACCAGGCGTTCACCTTCCCCAAGTCGGCGTTCGGCGGCCAGCTCAAGGCGCAGTACCGGAACGCGGACGCCGACAAGCGCAAGCAGCTCAGCAAGGCCGTCGGCGGCACCACCACCCCGCCGCTGCGCCGCTGGCAGGGACAGCTCCGGCGGGGACGCCAGGGCAACTGGTACCACCCGATGCAGGCCGTCGTCGAGAAGGTCGAGCCCACGATGGACGGGCGGCTGCTGAGCCACACCCGCGGCGACGACGGCAACCGCAACCGCCTGGTGTCCGACTTCGTCATCGACTGCACCGGGCTCGAGGCCGACATGGCCGAGCACCGCGTCCTGGACGACCTGCTGCGGAACGGCGGCGCGCGGCGCAACGGCGCCGGGCGGCTCGCCGTCGGCCCCAACTTCGAGGTGCTCGGAGCGGCGAGCGGCGACGGCGCCCTCTACGCGTCCGGCGCCGCCACCGGCGGGAACCACTTCCTCGCCGTGGACAGCTTCATGGGCATGCAGACCGCCGCCCTCGACATCGCCGCCGACCTCGCCAAGCGCGGGTTCGTCCGGCGGCTCGGGCCCGTGCGGTCGACGAACCAATGGCTGAAGTGGGCCCTGAACCGCTCGATCTAGAGAAAGTAGTGCGAAGGTGACCCCCACTCTCGCCGGCCGGATCCAGACCCGGCTGTTCATGCTCGGCACCGTGGGCGTGGTGCTGACCGCGCTGATCGTCCCGGTGCTCCCCGGCACGCACGGCGGTCTCGCCGCGACCTACAAGAGCGCGTTCGTCATGCTGGTCGCGGTCGCGGTCGTCGGCGTCCTCTGGGAACTGCTGTACCACCTGCTCATGCAGTTCCGCTGGGACAAGGACTGGCCGACGCTGTTCGGCCTGGTCACGATCCTGCCCGAGGGCCTGGTGATGTTCCTGCTGCTGCGCGCCGGGGTCGTCCCCGGGGTCGGCGGCAAGGTCGCCGCGTCCACGTTCGTGACGATGTTCGTCTTCGTGTGGATCGGCGTCTGGCTGTTCTCCAACGGGCCGATGCGCGTTCCGTTCGTGCAGTGGCGGCTCCGCGGCGGACGGCTGCTGTGATGGCGCCGTCCCGGGAGAACCTCCCGCCCGCGCCGGTCGTCCGGCCGCTTCCCGGGGACGGCCTGGTCGCGCGGGAGGGCGAGCTGTCGCTGGCCTGCGCGCGTCCGGGCCCGTCCGTGCCCGCGGCCCTCGTCGACGCGCTGCTCGCCGCGCTGTCCGACGCCGCCGCGGCGGGCGAGGGCGGACGCGGGCTCGTCAACCGGGTGATCCGCGTGCTGTCGGCCGCGGACGAAGGCGACGGCGGGCCGCC